>JAKSIL010000023.1 GCA_024398815.1 Fibrobacter sp. | reverse complement strand
ATGCCGTTGCTCTTTGCTGCCTGGGCGACATCCTTGTGCCACTGGATGCGGCCTTGCTTATGCTTGTCCAGATCGCTGCCGCTTAAATCGGGAGTACGGATATTGGCGCCGAATTCGCCGACGATGACGGGGTATCCCTTGTCGACGAAGTTCGTCTTCATCTTGGCGAATTGCTCTTTCGTGTGCGCTCCGTTGGAGTAAGTATCGTCAACGGATTTTGCCCAGGCGTTGTAACCGGCGTTACGCTTGGGGTCGGAACCCTGATAGCTTGCTCCGTAAAAATACTGCGGAATAATCGCTTCGCCTGCGCCCCAGTCCTGTTCTTCGTACATGAGCGTGTACTGGTACGGATCGTAGTAGTGGACTTCGAACATGATGTAGCCCGTGGCTTTGTCCTTGGGCATCAAGTTCGTTGTGACAAATTTAACGGAGTTGTCGATGTTCGTGTTCGGGCCTTGAATGACAAGCGTGCGTGTTTCGTTGTTGCCGCCTGTAGCGCGGACTGCGTCGACGAATGTCTGGTAGTAGCTCATCAAGGTGTTCACGTGCTGCTGCGTCATGCTTTGGTCGCCCACGTTGGAGCCGGGTTCGTTGGCTCCGGCGAAAAGCAGGCGTTCGTTGTAATCCTTGAACTTGTTCGCAATTTGCGTCCAGTAGTTCTTGAGTTTCGTATTGACGCCCTGGTCGACGCTTGTGCCGATGTGCGTCTGGAACCATCCGCCTTCGCCTTCGTGATGGATGTTCAAGACCGCGTAGAGGCCTGCACGCATGGCGTAATCGACGACCGTCTTGACGGAATCGAGCCAAGTGTCGGTGATGACTCCGTTTGGAGCGTGGCTATCCCAGGCGCACGGAATGCGAACTGTGCTGAAGCCTGCCGCCTTGATGGAATCCATCAGGTCCTGTGTCGGGAAGGGGTTTCCCCATGCAGTCGGATTGTTCGGCACTTCCATGGAATTGCCGATATTGAAACCGAGGCCCATCTTGGCCTGGACTTCCTTAGCTGTGGGGAGGGTTGCCGCGAAGCTTGTGGCTGCGGAGAGAAGTAGCGCACAGACGATGCCTGCGGCAGTTGTGCGTACGGATGTGTTCTCGCGTTTTTGTTGCATATAGGACCTTTGGGTATGCGTTCCAAACATCCCTTCGAGGTCTACTCGAAGGTCCTAACATCCATTTACAAATATAAACAGAAATTTTCGAAAAGGAAAATTTTTCTTGAAAATTTACAAAGTGGCGAAATTTAAGCAAAAACGCCAATTTTGAGGGGCGTGACGGACTAGTGTGCTTCGAGCCAGTCCTTGCCGAAGCCGACACTGGCGACGAGCGGGACTTTGAGCTCCATGGCGCCTTCCATTTCGGATTTTACCATGGCGGAAAGTTCATCTACGCGGTCGCGGGGGCATTCGAACACGAGTTCGTCGTGCACCTGGAGCATCATCTTGAGCGGGAGCTGTTCTTCGTTGATGCGCTTCTGGATGCGAATCATGGCAATCTTGATGAGGTCCGCGGCGCTCCCTTGCACGGGGGTGTTCACGGCCATGCGCTCTGCCATTTGCGATTCCATACGGTCGGAACTATCGATGCCTGCAATGTAGCGGCGGCGGCCGCTGAGCGTTTCCACGTAGCCGTTCTTGTGGGCCTCTTGCTTTGTTACTTCGATGAATTCCTGCACGCCTTGGTACATGTCGAAGTAGCCCGTGATGAAGTCCTTTGCCTGGGCCATAGGGATTTTCAAGTCGCGGCTTAAGCGGAAGGCGGTCATGCCGTAGAGCACGCCGAAGTTCACGACTTTTGCGTCCCTACGCATATCGCTTGTGACTTCTTCGAGCGGGACCCCGTAAATGGCGGCGGCCGTGCGGGCGTGGATGTCGATTCCTTCCTTGTAACTTTCGATGAGGGCAGAATCTCCGCTCAGGTGCGCAAGCATGCGAAGTTCAATTTGCGAGTAGTCCACGGCGAGAATCACGTTTTCCGGATCTTGCGGCACGAAGGCTGCGCGGATTTTCTTGCCGAGGTCGCTCCTCACCGGAATGTTCTGCAGGTTCGGATCGCGGCTCGAAAGGCGGCCCGTGGCAGTTCCCCACTGGATAAAGCTTGTGTGGATTCGTTTTGTCGTCGGGTTCTGCAGCGTGGGGAGGACCGATACGTAGGTGCTCTGCATTTTCTTGAGTTCGCGGTACTCGATGACTGCAAATACGATGGGGTGTGGCGCCTTGAACGTGAGCTCCTCGAGGACGGCGGCGTCGGTGCTGCGCTTTTTGATTTCGGGGAGGCCAAGCGTATCGAACAGTACTTCGCCCAGTTGCTTCGGGCTTCCGATGTTGAATTCAACGCCTGCCATGTCGCAGATTTCTTTTTCCAGTTTTTCGATGCGGTGCTGCAAATCAATTTCGAGTTCCTTGAGAACCTTCGTATCGACAAAAGCCCCGACGCCTTCCATCTGGTACAAAACCTTTAAAAGCGGCATTTCCTGGTTGAAGAAGAAACGCTCGTAATCCATTTTGGCGAGTTCTTTTTGCAGAGGCTCCCAGAGGCGAAGCGTGTAGACTGCATCTTCGGCGCCGTATTCCGTGGCATCCTTGATGGGCGTGCGGTTGAAGGTGATTTGGCTTTTGCCGCGGCCAATCAGGTTCTCGATAGGAATCATTTCGTGCTGTAGGCGTTGCATCACCTGGTTGTCGAGCCCAAGCCCGGACTGGCCCGGAGTAAGCATCCATGCGGCGATGAGCGTATCGATGATTTGTGCGTTGTCGATTTGCTTTTGCGTAAGGCCAAATGTGCGTGCCAGAACATGCAGGTCGAATTTGGCGTTATGGAAAACGAAACTGCGTTTTTTGCTTCCGTCGGTAGAGACTTCGCAGGAATTGTCCCAAAATTCAAGAATCCACTTTTGCACTTTTTGAAAGCCAAAGTTTCCGCCCTTGCTGCACGGGTACGGGAAACCGATGTCGTCAGTGTGATTGAGCGGAATGTAGTAGCCTTTTTTGTGTTCCGCAGCGAGGCACAATCCCACGATGTTGCATTGCATCGGGTCAAGGCCGTCCGTTTCGGTGTCAAGGCCGATAATGGCCGATGCGTCAAATTCGGCCTTCATTTGTTCGAACTTTTCGTCGGTGTCGATGCAAATGTATTCCGGCAATTCTTCGGTGGCGAAACTGGCGCGGATGACTTCTTCATCGCAACCGCAGCCGTTAGCGCTGTCTGCCGTAGCGCCTTCCACAAATCCTGTTTTGCTCGGAACAGTTTCCAGCAGGCGTAAAAGGCTGTTGATTTCGTGATCCTTGAAAATTTCGGCAAGCGTATCGCTATGGATTCCGCAGAACTTGAGTGCATCCAGGTTGCCGCTGAAGGCGCGCTTTGTCTGGAGCGTGACGAGTTCGCGGCTGAGGAAAGCCTTTTCGCGGTTGTTCGCCAAGTTGTCGTGCAAGCCTTTCTTGGTAATCTTATCGATGTTTGCGTACAAGTTGTCCATGTCGCCGTATTCTTCCAGCAACTGGATGGCGGTTTTCGGACCAACCTTTGGAACTCCGGGAACATTATCGCTCGCGTCTCCCATCAAGGCCAGATAATCGCGAATCTTTTCGGGCGGAAGACCATATTTTTCAAGAACCTGTTCGGGGCCGAAGTCAATGCCGTCGGCGCCTTTGGTAATATGGTATAGATGAATTTTATCTGTAACAATCTGACTCATGTCCTTGTCTTTACTGATAATCAGAACATGGTCAAAGCCTGCTGCCACGGCGGCTTCGGCGGTACTTGCCATCACGTCGTCAGCTTCGTAGCCGGGTTCCGACAAAAGCGGAATGCCACTTGCTTCCATGCTTTCGCCAAGGAGCGGCATCTGTGCTGCCATTTCTTCGGGCATGGGGCCGCGATTCGCCTTGTAGTCCGGGTAAAGTTCGTGGCGGAAAGTCTTCGTGTGCGCAACGTCGCGGGCGATTGCGAAATGCGTCGGCTTGTGCTTGGCGAGAATGCGCAGCACCGCACCCCAGTAACCGTGCATCATGGAAACGTCTTCGCCCTTGCTGTTTACAAGCGGGTTCTGACTGTAAGCGTAGAACATGCGGAACGCAAGTGCGTAGGAATCAAGCAGTATTAAAGTCTTTTCGGCCATACTCTGAATGTAGTAAATATTGTATATTGCTGGAAAAGGGTAACTTAAATTAAAGAGGTAACCTATGCAATCTCGTTTGAAAGAAGCTGTTGTTTTGGCTCTTGGAATTCTTGGCCTTGGTATGTTCTTTTTCTTGGCGCAAGCCCATGTGAAAGACAGGGATCGCGCAGTTTTGGTTCGAGGCCTTGCTGAAAGGGAGGTCCCTGCAGACTATGTGATTTGGCCCATTGTGTACAAGGAGTTGAACGACGATCTTGGCTCCTTGTACGAGGCCGTGCAGGCCAAGTCTGCCATTCTTGAAAAATTCCTTTTGGACAATGGAATCAAGAAGGAGGAAATATCTTATTCTTCGCCCGATATCTTGGATACGGATGGCGAAGTTTACGATTCTCGCAAACATACGGCTCGTTATAGTGCAACGGTTGTAATGACGGTTGCTTCGTCCAACGTTTCACTTGTCCGTGAAATCATGGCTAAACAAAACGAACTTTTGAAACAGGGACTTGCCTTTACCGACAACGATTATCGCTACCACAAGGTGTACAGTTTCAATGCCCTTAACCAGGTGAAGCCCGCCATGATAGAGGAGGCTACGCAGAATGCGCATGCCGCCGCTGAAAAGTTTGCAAAGGATTCCCACAGCCGTCTTGGGAAAATCAAGACTGCGACCCAGGGCATGTTCTCCATCGAAGACCGCGATGAAAACACTCCGTACATCAAGAAGATTCGCGTAGTGACAAATGTCCAGTATTTCTTGGAAGATTAAATTTTGAATGCTTCCGGAAGCCTGCGGATGACGTCGCTCGGAAGCATCGAAAAACTCCCTAAATCGCGACGGGCGCATTCGCCCGCTTTTTGATGCAACAGGGCTCCGAGAAGCGCGGCTTCGTTCGTTCCCATTCCCTGCGCAAGCAAGGCTACGATGATCCCCGTGAGAACGTCGCCGGAACCGCCCTTCGCCATGCCGGAGTTGGAGACCGGCAGAACGTAAACGCGTCCGTCGTCAAAGGCGATGTACGTGGGTGCGCCCTTCAGCAAGATGGTCTTGCGGGTTTCCTTGGCGAGTTTGCGAAGGTGGTTTGGAATGTCGGTTTCCTTTTCGGGGAGGCTGCCAAAGAGCCTTTCGAATTCGCGCTTGTGCGGCGTGAGCACGGCGGCGGTTTTGATGCTCTTCAAGAACGAGTAGGCGCCAGAAGTTGCGCTTGCAACGGTCTTGTTCAGCGTGGCGATGGCGTTCAGGGCGTCGGCGTCGATGACGGTTGGGCATTGTACTTTGCCGAGCAATTCCAAAACAGCGGTTTGCGTGCATTCGTTTGAGCCGAGGCCCGGGCCTATGGCGAGCGCCTGGTTGTGGCGGAGTGCCGCTAGAACTTGCGGAATGTGGGCGGGGGCGAAAGTCGCCGCCCGGTCGTCCACGGAATCGCAGTCTTGGCCGTCCATGTCGCAAAGACTGCAAAATACGGGCTCCGTCAGTTTCGATTGCAAAATGGGCATTACGGCGTCGGGGCTCGCGAGTGTCACGAGGCCCGTGCCGCTGCGGAGGGCGGCCTTTGTGCAGAGTGCTGCAGCCCCCGGCATGTCCTTGGAGCCTGCGACAATCATGGCGCATCCTTGGTCGCGTTTTTCGCCCCATTCGTTGCGCTTCGGGAGCATTTGCGGAATGTTGCTTTCGTTGGCTGTATAAATTCCCTCGTCGAACTTCGCGACCAAATCTTCGGGGTAGTCGAGGTTCGCAACTGTCACATTGCCGAATACAGGGCCACCTTCGCTCGTGTAGGCATCGAGCCGCGGGAACCCGAACAGCATCGTTTCGTTTGCGACGATGCAGGGTTCACGACGCCCGTGTTCCGCGCTGTCGTAACCGGTGGGGGCGTCGGCCGCGATAACGGGGATGTTCCAACTGTTGATTTCGCGGACCGCGGCGGCAAAGGCGGGGCGCAGTTCTCCTTGGGCTCCGTTCCCGAGCATGCAATCCACTACGACGCTGAAGTTCGGTTTTGCCGCAAAAATTTTCTCGCTTTCTCCGACATAGACAATTTTTCCGCGCTCGCTCAAAAAATCGTCCAGAGCCATTTTGGCTTCGTTCTTGAGTTTTTCGACAGGCGCAAGCGAATAAACATTGAACGGAATTCCCGCTTGCTGCAAAAGTCGCGCAAGCACCAGGCCGTCGCCACCATTGTTCCCGCCCCCTATAAAAACCGCGACGTTCGTCTGTGGCTTTGCCGTGACCAATCGGAACAGGGCTGAACCCGCCTGCTTCATCAGGGCGTAGCCTTTTTCTAGGTCGTTTTGCTTGGCTTGCGCATCAAGGTCGCGCATGGAACAGGTGGAGAGAACGGTATTTTTCATAAATTTGTTACTTGTAGGTGGAAACCTGGTATTAATATATCTTTTTTTATGAAAACGATTGAAGTTGTTGCTGGCGTCATCAAGAATGGCGACAAGATTTTTGCCACCCAGCGCGGGTATGGCGATTTTAAGGGCGGCTGGGAATTTCCCGGCGGCAAAGTGGAACCGGGAGAGACTCCGCAACAGGCTCTGGCGCGTGAACTTCACGAAGAACTTGCCGTTGTTGTGGAAGTCGGCGATTTTATCTGTACCGTGGATTGCGATTACCCGAATTTCCATTTGACCATGCATTGCTATTTCTGCAGCGTGGTGGGCGGCGAATTGAAACTCTTGGAACACGAAGCCGCCAAGTGGCTTTCTCCATCTGAACTTGACAATGTGGATTGGCTCCCTGCCGATGTGGAAGTCGTGAACTCTTTGAAGACGGAAAGCTTCATGAAATAGAATATATGAACTTTATGCGTGCATGTTGATGTTTTTTGATATATATTATATTGCATGCATGAATTGGGAATGACATTTTTTGGCTTGTGCTTGATTGGGCTGTGTACGCTGAATATAGTTCTGGCCCTTTCCGCAATCAAGAAACGAGATGCCCTTGGCAAGTATTTTGCCTTGACTAGCGTTTTTGCCGCTTTTTCCGCCGTATCGCATTTTCTCCGTCAATTGATGGATTCCGTTTTTGCCTACTCTGTCTTCTCCAGTTGCTATTTCGTCTCCATGAATTTTATGCTGGTGTTCATGGCTGTGTTTGTCAGAATTTATACGCACGGCCTTATCACTAAAAAAGGGCGTGTCGTTTTCTGGATTCTGTTCGGGCTGATTTGCGTTGATTCGGTTATCATGTTCATCAACCCTTTCTACGACATTGTGGTGACGTTTACCGGTACAGGCGCTACAAAGAACGAGTATATTAGCCACCCTCTGTACTATTCGCACTTGGGACTTTCGTATGTGTTTGTCGGGCTTGCCATTTTAAGTCTTGTGTACAAAATAATTGAAGTCCCCAAGGAGTACAAACTGCAGTATGTGTATTCCGGAATAGGAATTGTGATTATCATGCTTGTGAATGTACTTTACCGTACAATTCCTGGTCTCAAATCCCATAACTATGCCGATATCACTCTGCCACTTTACTGTTTCTGCGTATATATTTTCTATTGGAGTTGCTACTGGTTTTCAACCCATGGAATGCTGAATTTCTTCAAGCATTCCGTGTTCGAAAACGTGGAACAGATTATCGTCCTTTTCGATCGCGACGACAAGTTGATTTTGTACAACAGCCGTGCGAACGGTTTCCTCCCAGCTATGAAATTGGGCGATTCCATGTCGAAGTTCCTGCAGGAATGCTCGATTCCTCCTGTGGACGAGTATGCTGAACGCGGCTGCTCGTTTCAGTGCGTGATAACGAAAGACGATGTGGAGACTCCGTTTCGTTGCGACTACCGTCTGCTAAAGAACAATCATTCCAAAATTATCGGCCGTTTGTTCATTTTTTTTCAACATGGTGCTTGAAACCGATATGTTGACGGGTTTCCAAAATAAGGACGCCTTTGAAATCTTTGTGCGGGAATCCAATGTCCGTATGGATGGCGACCAGGTGACTGTTGCTGTTTGCGATGTCAATGGGCTTTCGATAATCAATGCATCCAGGGGGCATGGCGTTGGCGATGCCGTATTGCAAAATTTGGCAGAAATGCTGAGGTCGTCTTTCCCGAAGGATTCTTACTTTGTCCGTGGTGAAGACGCCATCCTGATTGTCGTGAGTACGACTTTGACAGAAGGCGAAACGAAGTCCATTCTGGGGCGTGTCAAGCAGAATTTCTCGGAAGACATTGTGACTGCTGTGAGTGTGGGTGCCCGCAATCCCGATGGTGTCTTGGGGGCGATAAAGAATGCGACCCGCGCCTTGCACCAGAAAAAGCTGCTGGACAAGAAGTCGCTCCATTCATCGGCGCTGGCTTCGCTCATCAAGGCCTTGCAGGAGTGCGACAGCGATACGGAAGCGCACGTGAAGCGCACTCAGGAAATGGGGGCTGCCCTCGGTGTGCGTCTTGGGCTTTCCGATGTGCAGCAGAGCGATCTTTCGTTGCTTTGCCTGCTTCACGATATCGGCAAGATCGGCATCCCGATTGAAATATTGAACAGACCCAGCAAATTGAGCGACGAAGAATGGGTGGTGATGAAAAACCATGTGGAAAAAGGTTTCCAGATTGCGAACAGCTCGCCGGAACTGAAATCCATTGCTCATATGGTGCGTTTCCATCATGAACGCTGGGATGGCCGTGGATATCCTGACGGGCTCAGTCGAGAATCTATTCCGCTTCTGTCTAGAATCATATCTGTGGTGGATGCTTACGATGCCATGGTGAGTAATCGCGCTTACCGCAAGGGCATGTCGCAAACGGCAGCCATCAATGAGTTGCGCCGCTGTGCAGGAATGCAGTTCGACCCGACCATCGTTTCGCAATTCATCCAGATTCTGGAGGAAAATCCGAATCTCGGAAAACCAAGTTCAAACGTCAAGGAGTTCGCAGGGGAGAATGCGCTGAAGCCGAACAGTACATCCGAGGGCATTGTCTCGCCTGAAAAGAACGACATTTCAAGAGAATGCGTGCATGCGCTTGAGTTCATGAACTACATGCTGGATGCGGCGACGCTCAGGATTCTTACCGTGAACAAGGCGTTCGAGGAAATTTCGGGCTATACGCAGCAGGACGTGAATGAATTGAAATTGACGCAGGGCGACATGGTTCCTGAAGAGGACCGTACGGAATACCTCTGCAAGGTGGGCGAGTACCTGGCCAAGGCTCCTGTGGCGTACTTGGAACATCGCTTCCTCAAGAAGAACGGCGACATTACGTATGTGTACTGCACTGGCCGTCTTTTCTTCGATTCCGTTTCTCGTTCGTCTAGAATCGAGGTGACCGTCATCGATTCCACTAAGACGTTTGCCGCAACGCAGCTGGCCCTGGAACAGCGTGACAGGGCCGCCAAGCAGCTGCTTTATTGGGAAAATACCTATAGGAAGGACGCTCTGACTGGGCTCATGAACCGCTCGGCGTTCCAGAGCGACGTGGAGCAGAAATTGCTGGAAG
Source organism: Fibrobacter sp. (assembly GCA_024398815.1). Lineage (GTDB taxonomy): Bacteria > Fibrobacterota > Fibrobacteria > Fibrobacterales > Fibrobacteraceae > Fibrobacter. The sequence goes on along the minus strand of JAKSIL010000023.1, from coordinate 31,089 downwards.
GCTCTTCCAAGGTGATGCTCCTGATGGTCGATGTGGACAAGTTCAAGCAGTTCAACGATACCTATGGCCACCATGCTGGGGACGAGTTCCTGATAATGGTGGCACAGGCTCTGACGGGCGCTTTGCGCAACGATGACATGTCTTGCCGCATGGGTGGCGACGAATTTGCAGCGGCGCTGTTCTTCAAGAAGGAATGTACCGAAGAATTCATGCTTCAGCGTGCCCAACAGATATTCGACAAGATCAACATGTCGCTGCTTTCGGCGGAGAAGGCGACAACGCTTTCCATGGGAGCTGTGATTTCGAGTGACGAAAAGAATACGTTCAACAAACTGTACGAGGCTTCTGACAAGGCGCTGTACCAGTCCAAGGAAAATGGGCGTAATCGCTTGTCCATGAACTGAACGTCGTGCGTCAGTGGTGTTAAATGACGTTGCACCTAGACGCAATCCAAAAAAAAGACTCCCTCGCGGGAGCCTTTTTTAATTGTTACTAATGTTGGTTGTTTTGATTACTTGATGATGAGCATCGATTCATCCCAAGCCTCATGCTTTTCGAAGCCGAGGAGGTTCGCGCTCGTAGCGGCGAGGTTCGAAAGACCCCAGTCGCCTTCCTTGAGGGCAAGGTGGCCACCGCTTACGTTATCGTAAAGGATGCAGGGAACCTTGTTCAGGGTGTGGCTGGTCTTCGCCTTGAAGGAACCGTCCTTGTTGAGCTTCGGCATGCCGGTCTTCTTGTCGATTTCGTACATTTCGTCGGCGTTACCGTGGTCGGCGGTAATGAGGGCGACACCGCCCATGGCATCAATTACCGGGAGCAAACGAGCGAGGCCGATATCCACGGCTTCGATAGCCATGGTGGCAGCGCGGAAACTACCGGTGTGGCCGACCATGTCGCCGTTCGGGTAGTTGCAGCGGAGCGTCTGGTACTTGCCGCTCTTCAGGGCTTCGATCATGGCGTCGGTGACTTCGGCTGCCTTCATCCACGGGCGCTGTTCGAATGGAACGACGTCGGAAGGAATTTCGAGGTAGGTTTCGCCGTCAAACTTGCTGGAGCGGTTACCATTCCAGAAATAGGTCACGTGACCGTACTTCTGCGTTTCGGAGCAGGCGAACTGCTTCACGCCGCATTCGGCGAACCATTCGCCACTGGTTTCCTTGATGGCCGGAGGCGGAACGAGGAAGCGGTTCGGGAGCTTGAGGTCGCCGTCGTACTGGAGCATGCCGGCGTAGCAGACCTTCGGGAAGCGCTTGCGGTCGAATTCGCTGAAGTTTTCTTCTTCGAAGGCGCGGCTGATTTCGATGGCACGGTCGCCACGGAAGTTGAAGAACACCACGGAGTCGCCATCGTTGATGGAGCCCACGGGCTGTCCGTTAGCGGCAATCACGAACGGCGGCAAATCCTGGTCGATGGCCTTGGTTTCGCCACGGAGAGTTTCGATAGCTTCGGTAGCAGAAGCGAACATGCGGCCTTCGCCAAGCACGTGGGTCTTCCAGCCGAGTTCCACCATCTTCCAGTTGGCGTTGTAGCGGTCCATGGTAATCTGCATACGGCCACCGCCGCTAGCGATGCAAACGTCGAATTCCGGGCTGCGGAGTTCTGCGATGAACTGTTCGAACGGGCCGACGTAATCGAGGGCGGAAGTTTCAGGAACGTCGCGGCCGTCCAAGAGGATGTGCACGCGGACCTTCTTGATGTTTTCCTTCTTGGCTTCGGCGACCATGGCCTTCAAGTGGCTGATGTTGGAGTGGACGTTGCCGTCGCTGAAGAGGCCGATGAAGTGGAGCGTGCTGTTCTTGGCACGGACGTTTTCGGCGATTTCCTTCCAGGCGTCGCGTTCGAAAATTTCGCCGGAGACGATGGAATCCTGCACGAGGGCTGCACCCTGGTTGTACACCTGGCCAGCACCGATGGCGTTGTGGCCCACTTCGGAGTTACCCATGTCTTCGTTCGTTGGCATACCGACGGCGCGACCGTGAGCCTTGAGCACTACGTTGGAGTAGTCCTTGAAAAGGCGGTCGAGGGTGGGGGTGCGGGCGGCCTTGATGGCGTTGCCCTGTTCGTTCGCGCTGATGCCGAAACCGTCCATCACGATGGTGACGACGGGGCCCTTGATTCCTGCAAAGTTGGAAAGTTTCTTGAGCATGTTTAACTCCGTTTTGTTTGTTACTTAACGGGGTCAAAGATAGCATTTTCAGAGCAATAAAAAAAGGCTCCCCGTCGGGGGAACCTTTTAAAAGCGTTGTTACGCTAAGGATTACTTGGCCTTGTAGACCTTGAAGGTCATGGAGTAGTCCTTGTTGGTGAGTTCCTGCTTGGCGATAAGAACGAAAGCGAAGAAACCTGCACCGGTATTGGCGTCGTAGGTGGTAGCCTTGGCGACGTAGATCAAGTCGGTCTGATCCAGCGGGTCGATGGAGGTGCCGGAGATGTCCTTGTACTGGAAGTCGGAAACATAGGCGGAACGGCCCAGTTCAGTTTCGGGATAGTAGTTGAAGCTCCAGTCATCATCGTAGTTGATGTTGTCATCGCCGTTGGTGATGGGGGAGAACAAGGTTCCGTTCTGGCTGTTGATGGTGATTACGCCACCGACGTTGTCGAGGGTGAAGTGGACGGCGTTGCCAGCGGCGATTTCAGCTTCGGTGAATGTCGTGCCGGCAGCGAGGTTCAAGCCCTTCTTGCCATTGGTTTCAAGGGTGACTTCGTAGGTTTCCATTTCGATCTGCTTGACTTCAACCGCGGCAGAGGATTCCGGTTCCTTGGACTTGCAGTAGGCTTCCGGGCGCTGGAACTTTTCTGATTGACCTGTGGTGACGAACTTGTCCGGTTTTCCCGCATCGTCGGAGGCCGTGGCGGTGACCATAAGCACGTATGTACCGCAGTCCGTGAAGGACGGGTCGCTGAAGTCGATGGATACGCCCATTTCCTGCAAGTTGAGTGTTTGCATTTGGGGCTGGATTTGGTTGAAAACGACTTGGGCCGTGCTCTCGACGGCTTTATCGTTTTCAATTCGACCGACGGTAAATTCTACATTCGTGAAATACACCTGGTCCGGATTTTCGGAACTGAGGGTGTCCAAAATGTCAATTTGAATATTTCCCTTGAAAAATTCCTTGTTGCCGCCCAACTGAGCGCTGATCGTTTCGAACTTAATTGGAGAAAGATCGGTATTCTCGCGAATATGGATTTCTTCTGCTGCAGAGCTGGTAGGACCACTCGGAGGCGGAGCTGCCGTGGAGTCATCGGAGCAGGCCATAAAATTGACGGTAGACATAGCCAAGGCTGTGCCCAAAAGAAGTTTCTTGAAGTTCATAAAATACCTCTGGTATGTTTTTTTTGAAAAATAAACAAAAATTGGGGAAAATGTACATGTAAATTGCGTAAAATTATGTGTAAAACAAAAAAATATGTTTGAAATCCCGCTTTTTTGCCTTTTTTTGCGGAAAAGTGGCTTTGGGATTAGCTCAGACGCTCGGTAAGCCGGGTGTAGCGGTGGTGGCTTCGGCTGTTCCTGACGGCTGTTGCGAGGGCTCCCGGTGCCGAGAGTATCCAGACATGCCCCTTGGCGCGGGTGATGGCCGTGTAGATGAGGTTGCGCTGGAGCATCACGTAGTGGCTCGAATCCAGGATGACTACTACGGCGGGGTATTCGCTGCCCTGGCTCTTGTGGATGGTGCAGGCGTAGGCGAGGCTCAACTGTTCGAGTTCGTCGCCTTCGTATTCCACGGTCTTGTCGTCGTAGAACACGGTGATTTTCTCGCCGTCCTTCGCCACCTTGAAAATGATGCCCACGTCGCCGTTGAACACGTTCTTGTCGTAGTTGTTCTTGATTTGCATGACGCGGTCGCCGTCGCTCCATTGTACACCAGCGATTTTGTATCGTGCTTTGCCGGGGTTCATTTGCCCTTGCAAAAAGGAGTTCAGTTCGAAGGTGCCGAGAGGCCCCTTGCGCATGGGGGTGAGAATTTGTAAATCCGTTTTCTGGTCGATGTCCAGTTTTGCGCGGATACCCGTGGTCAAGAGTTGTTGCAGCAATGCCTTCGCCTGTTCGGGTTCGTCAAAGGGAACAAAGTGTACGTTGGGCCCGTCAATGGGCGAGGGGAGAATTCCTTTGTTGATTTTGGCGGCCTTGTCGGCGATGTCGTTGTCGTGAGCTTGGCGGAAAATGTGCTGCAGGCGGGTGGTCGGGATTCTAGGGCAGCGGATAAGGTCGTTCAGCACGTTTCCGGGGCCCACGCTCGGCAACTGGTCGGCGTCCCCGACCAGCACGATTCTCGTGCGGAAGGCGGTGGCTTCCAAAAGCGAGGCTGCAAGCCAAGTATCCACCATGCTGAATTCGTCGACAATCAAGAGGTCGCATTCCAACTGGTTCTGTGCACAGCGGTTGAATTTCTTGGTGATGGGGTCCACTTCGAGCAGACGGTGGAGCGTGCGTGCCTTGAGTCCGCACATGTCGCCCATGCGCTTTGCGGCGCGGCCCGTGGGTGCTGCCAGAAATACGTTTTCGTCCATCTTCTGGGCCATGTGCAGAATGCCCTTGAGAATGGTTGTCTTTCCTGTGCCGGGGCCGCCGGTGATGATGGATACTTTGTGTGCAAGCGCCATGCGAATGGCTTCCCGCTGGATGGGGTCGAAGGCAAACTTGTGCTCGCGCTCCCAGTCTATCAAATCGTGTTCAAAGCCCTCGGTCGGCAGTTCGTTTTGCTGGATGCGGTAAAGAATGTTTTCGGCGATTTGCTGTTCGGCGCGGAACAGCGGCGGGTAAAAACAGTCGTCGCCTACGCGCTTGATGCGCTCCTGGTTGCAGAGTGAATCGAACTGGTCCAACAGAATGTTGATGGAATCTTCGTCTTCCATGGCAATTCGCAAATTGCGGATGGTCTTTTCCAAAAGCGTATTCTTTGGGAGGTAAACGTGGCCTTCGCTGTAACTGGATTCCTGCAAAACATACATGATGGCCGCCTGGAGCCTGATGGGACTGTCCTTCGGAATTCCCACCTTCATGGCGATTTCGTCGGCCTTCAAGAAACCGATTCCCCAGACCTCTTCGCAGAGCATGTAAGGGTTTTCCTTGATTTTCGGAATGGTCTCTTCGCCGTACTGGTTCCAGAGCTTGCGTGCGACAGCGCCTACAATGCCATGGCTGTACAAAAACAGAAGCGTCTCACGGCTCCGTCGATTTTCTTGCCATTGCGCTAAAAAGGCTTCCACTTTCTTGGCGGTGAGGCCTTTGATTTTTGCCTTGCGGAAAATGTCCGGATGGTTGTCCAGAATGTCGGCGGTGTCTTCGCCAAAAACTTTGACGATGCTTTCGGCTGTTTTGGGGCCTATGCCTTTGAAAATTCCGCTGGAAAGGTATTCCAGGATGTTGTCCTGTTCCTGGGCTGTCACCTGGAACGAAGTGCACTTGAACTGTTTGCCGTATTTGGGGTGGTAGCCCCATTCGCCTTCCAGGGTGAGCTTTTCACCCGTGCGTAAATCGGGAAAAGTCCCCGTGACGATGACGGGGGCTTTTTCTTTTTCCACGATTATGCGAAATACGGAAAATCCGTTTTGTTCGCTGTGGAAGGTGACGCTCTTTATGGTTCCTTCGAGTTGCACTTTTTTACGTTACTGCGCCTTTGGAAATTTGTCCATGTCGAGAGCGGAATTCCATTTGTCGGCATTGTAGCCCGGCATTTCGGAAAGCTTCTTGCCGCGAACGCAAAGCAGGAATCCGAGAATGGCTGCGTCGTGAATGGCGAGTACCAATGCGGTCTTGTAGTCAAGACCGAATCCGAGAGGGGCTCCCTTCAAGTTTTCGGGGCTTACCCACAGAATGTAATCGCAGGTGATGAACGTCATGAACATGCAGGGAATCAGTGCAATCCAGAAGTTCTTGCGCTTGCTGCGCAGGTACACGGTCGCAACGCAAAGGCTGCAAACGGCCATCAACTGGTTACTCCAACTGAAGTAGTTCCAAAGGATGTTGAATCCTTCGGGGTTCAGGTTGCTCCAGAAGATGATGACGGCGCAGAGGGCGAACATGGGGACTGTGAGAATCAGACGGTTCTTCACGGAAGTCTGCTCAAGGCCGGTAAGTTCTGCAATCGTAAGGCGCAGGCTGCGGAGACTCGTGTCGCCGCTCGTGATGGCAAGGACAATCACGCCCACCACGACCAACACGGAAATCGGGGCGAAAGGAATCACTGTAGAGACGAGCGTGCTCAAGACCTTCACGCCGCTTGCTCCCGTAATGAGTTCGGGCATCTGCTTGTAGATGAACATGCCGCCGGCGGCCCAGATCATGCCGATGAGACCTTCGATAATCATCATGCCGTAGAATGTCTGGCGTCCGGTCTTTTCGGTGACTTCGGTGCGTGCGACAAGTGGGCTCTGCGTGCTGTGGAAGCCGCTGATGATGCCACAGGCGATGGTCACGAAGAGCATCGGAATAATCGGCTGGTGGGCCGGATGCTGCGTGAAGTTCGAAGCGAAGTCGTTGAAGTTGATGTTGTCGAGAACGTTAAGTTGCGGAGCGATGCCAATCAGAATGCCGAGGGATGCCAGAATCAGGAGGGCACCGAACACCGGATAGATGCGGCCGATAATCTTGTCGATGGGGAAGAACGTGCTGGCGAAATAGTAGGCGAAAATCACGCCGACCGCAATCCAAAAGAGCGTGGGCGAAACTGCAGAGCCTGCGATAATCGGGGTGTTCACGAGGGCTGCCGGAGTGTTTGTGAAAACGGCGCCCACAAGAATCAAGGCGATGGAAATGAGTGCCATCACCACCTTGGCCGGACCCTTGCCCAGGAATTTACGAGAGAGTGCCGGCACGTTGTAGCCGTTGTTGCGCATGCTGATCATGCCGCTGAAGTAGTCATGCACAGCCCCGCCCAAGACGTTGCCGAGCGGAAGCAAAATGAACACGATGGCGCCGAACTTGATTCCGAGAATCACGCCGATGACAGGGCCGATGCCAGCGATGTTCAAAAGCTGGATGAGCATGTTTTTCCAGTGCGGAAGCGGCAGGCGGTCGACGCCGTCGGGCTGTTCCAAAGCAGGAGTCTTGCGTTCATCGGGTCCGAAAACGTGCTCGACGAATTTTCCGTATGTGAAGTATCCTCCGATGAGGATAGCGATGCCGATAAGGAATGTTATCATTTTTTGCCTTCTTCGTTTTTCGTCTGGTTTTCGTCTTCGCCAAACTGTTGCTTAAAGTAAAGAACGTTTGTCGTAAAGCTGGATTTGCCTGCGTAATCAAATCCTGCGACAGGGTGGAACGAGGCTCCAATCTGGAAAGCCACTTCAAGACCGAATTTAAAACCGTTGTTTCCCTTTACAGAAATGTTAGGGTGAAGCTCTTGACCGAAAAAGCCTTGGGGTTGTCCGGCGGCATCAACGGTTGCGCACGTGAGCGTACCCGACGATTCCATGTTGGCATACTGGTAGCCAAGAGTCATCATGACTTCGAACATTTTTATGGGCTTGTAGCCTATGACCATGTCGATGGTAAATGCCGACACGTCCAGGTCCAGCTGGCCCTCGTAATCTTCGGGCTGGTATCCGATGCCGCTCATGCTGTAGCCAAAGACAAGGCTCACGTCAAGAGGCTTTGCGGCTGCAGGTAACTTGTGCTGAAAGAATTGCCCAAAACTGTACTGCAAGCCAAATCCGAAAAGGCTGAATCTTTGCAGTTCGCTGATGGCCGGCAGATACATGAAGCGCATGACCGCTCTGGCGTGATACATTCCGAAACCGACTTGCGCATACGGATAAAGGAATACGCCAAGGCCGTTCAAAGTTTCGTTGCCGTAAATCAAACCTGTTTGAACAAGAGGGTCACCGTGATCGCCAAAAATGGTGGGCACACTCATGCCGTTTTCGCTAAAAGTCTTGTCGTCGTCGCCAATGGGAATGATGGCAAGCGGAAGTCCTGCTTCCATCGACATGCTTTGCGGTACGCTCGCGCTTACATACCAGTTGCTGTTAAGGATATTCCCTAGATTGTTTATGATGGGCTTGACATATCCCGGACGGTTAAAACATCCCGGACAAATGGCGGCACTGGCGTCAGTCCTGTTTTCGAAGGCGGCGATGGATTCGTATATCGAAGCCCACCCCTCTTCATCCATGGAGTGAGAGTAAACGGCAGTCCCCAAAATTAATGTGCAAGCTATTTTTGCGAACGTTCTCATACGTGCGCAAATTTAAAAATTTTACGATGCTAGAATTGAATCAGCAGCGAGAGTGAGGTCAAAATATAGGTCTGCCAGATGAACGGATCCAAATCGCAGGTGCCGCTTTGGCTTGTATTCACGTCCATGAACCAGTTTTCGTAAACTTTTACTGCAGGGACTATGGCGACATAGTCGTTTAGGTAATAGCGGACGTTTGCGATAAAGGCTGCGCCGGACCCCATAAAGTTGCTTTGTTCCTTGCGATCCTTGTGGATGGCGCTATTTTTTGCAGTAAGGCTTGTGTACGAATAGCCTATGCCCAAACCGACCTGGAAGTCTTCCGGCCAAAATAGGTTGTATGAAAATTCAAAACCGGCTCGCCAAATCTTCGTTTCCTCGGATTCGTCCAGCTTTGTCAATTCCTGAGAAGATTTCCAATACTGGAAATTGAAATCAAGAGTGAAACTGCGAATGTTTACGCCAATCGTCAAGTCCGGAGTTGCAAAGAAACTCATCGAAGGCGGATAAACCTTGGATTTGTTTCCGGCGGAATCCGTTAACGAGACACGATGCTCGTTCAAGTCGCCACGAGTGTATGTGGCGCCCATGCCAACGCTCAAAAAGTAGGACTTGGGCCAATATCCGTCGCCATATTCGAAGTCGTCCGAAGCCATGCTCGGAACAGCACAAAAAATGGCTATCAAGGCGATTGTCGCAAACTGGAAGATTTTTTTCATGGCTCTAGAGTGCTGCGTAGTGGAACATGGCGTCAATGCATTTCTTTGCGGCGACGCGAGTGGCTTCGTCAAGCTCGATGCTCTGCGCTTTTTCAGGATGCCTGAGAGTCTCGAGAATGTTTTCGAGGGAATTGCTCTTCATGTACTTGCACATGCTGCAGCTGCCGATAAAATGCTTGTCGGGATAATCGTATTGCATGCGTGCGACAAGTCCGCATTCCGTGAGCAAGAGGAATGTGGATCCTGCCGGCTGCTCCTTGATGTAGCTCACCATCTGGCCGGTGCTTCCAACGTAGTCGCTCAAAATGGCGACTTCCGGAATGCATTCCGGATGGCTGACCACTTTGAGGTCCGAATTCTGGCTGCGGAAGAATTGAATGAGTTCCGGATCGTAGGTCTTGTGAACGTAGCAGAAACCGGAATGCAAAACGATATCTTTTTTTACACCGCGGCGCTTCATTTCGTCGATGATGTTTTGTCCCATGAGACGGTCCGGCACGAAGCAGATTTTGTCTGTGGGAAGGTTCTCTACGATTTTCATGACGTTGCCGCTAGTCACACAGACATCGCATTGTGCCTTCACGTCGGCGGTGGTGTTGATATAGCAGACAAATGTATGATCCGGATATTTTTTGCGGAGGTCGGCGACTTCGGCACCTGTGATGGAGTCTGCTAGACTGCAGCCGGTGAGTGGGCCTGGAATCAATACGTTCTTTTGCGGGTTCAAAATCTTGGCAGTTTCGCCCATGAATCTCACAGCAGAAAAAAGAATGTTCTTTTGCGAAACCTTGGTGGCGTCTTCGCTGAGCTTGTAGCTGTCGCCGGTGTAGTCGGCCACTCCCAGGATGATTTCCGGGGCGCAGTAAGCGTGGGCCAAAATGACGGTGTCCTGGTCTTTTTTGCGCTCGTTGATTTCGGTTACGAGCGGAAGCATCTGCTCGCATTTTTCCATGGAGTAGTTGCAGAGTACAGTGCCCGGCTGTACAGACTTGAGGCGATTGTAAAGTTCTTCGGCTGTCATGATATCAAAAATAGCAAAAAGTGGCTGTTAATACCCAGCCCATTCGGCGCTGACGGAAGGACTGGACTTGCGAATGTTGGCTTTTTCGGCGGTATCGTCGGCGATGGCGATGTCTCCGTTCGAAATCTTCGATTTGATTTCTTCAAATGTCTGTGGAGGTTGCGAATCCGGGCTGTTGTCGCCAAGCACTTTGCAAGGGGCGCTTTCGGATTCTTTTGCCTTGTCCTTGATAGGCGTGTATTCTCGAGCCGCAGGAACCTCGTAGAACTTGTCTTCTTCGGGGCACCAGGCGGTAAGGCACTTGCCATAACAACATCCGGAGTCAAGCCCGATAAAGCCGGGAATGTTTACAAAGCCGTTCTTTGCCCAATGTCCGAAAACGACCGTCTTAGGCCATTTGACTTGATTGTACCAAGGTTCGTCGTTCCATTTGCGAACAGAAAGAAGAACTTCCGGGCTCATGTCTTCCAAGCGAGTTTTGCCGGGTTCAAGACCTGCGTGCACCAACAGTGCATGCGGCGTGTCGCGCCACAGAGGCCATTCCTTTACCGTGTCGCGAATGAAATTCCAGTCTTCGAGAGGCAAACGAGCAAAACGAGTTCTTTGCTTTTCTGTCCATTGCGAAGGAGGCGTGTTCATCATTCGAATCAAGTGTTCTTCGTGGTTTCCGCGGACAGTCAAGATGCCAAGGTCGAGAACCATTTTAAGAGCCCGCATCATGTCCGGCCCTTTGTTGATGATGTCGCCTGTCTGGTAGAGCGTGTCGGTTCCGCGTACGAATCCGAAGGCGTCAATAATTCGCTCCAGTTCGTCGGCGCATCCGTGAACGTCGCCTATGTACAAAGTTCTATTCATGCGGCGTTTACAAATGAACGGCTTGCTTTAGCTTGTTCATTTCGTCGGCGGTGAGCTCGCGGAATTCTCCGGCGGCCAAATCGCCCAGTTGAATGTGGCAGTAACTGACGCGTTTCAAATCGCGAATTTCGTAGCCGATGGCACGCATCATGCGACGGATTTCACGGTTCTTGCCTTCAATCAGCACCAACTCGGCAAAACCTTTTTCAAGGTAGACGTCTGTTGCGAAGGCGATGTCTTCTTCGGTGTTAGGATCTTCGGGGTCGCTGATGTCGACTCCATCTACCAATTTCTGAGCGGCATTTTCGCTGAGGGGCTTTGTGGTCCACACGTAATAGCTGCGTGGAATTTCAAAACTCGGATGGGTGAGCCTGTGCAAAAGCTCTCCGTCGTCGGTGAACAGTAAAAGTCCGCGGCTCTGCAAGTCCAGTCGACCGACGTATTTGAAACTCTGGTAGCCTGGCGGCAGGTAATCGTAAACAGTGCGTCTCCCCTGAGGGTCGTCCTTGGTGCAAACACATCCGGCAGGCTTGTGAAATAAAATTGCTTTTGTCTTTTGGGGAAGCTTCGCAATTTTGCCATCGACCGTCACCTGGTCTTTGGTCTCGTCCACTTGGTGGCCCAAGTCGTTTATGGTTTCTCCATTGACCTGGACATGACCTTCGGCCACAAGCGTGTCGGCGGCTCGTCGACTTGCAATTCCGCAAAGGGATATAAACTTGTTTATACGCATTATTGAGCGTTGCCTTCCATTTCGATTTTGAGGGCCTTCATTTTGCGCCACAGTGTAGAACGGCTTATTCCAAGGCGTTCGCAAAGTTCCGTCTGGTTGCCTTTGCAAACAGCGAGGGCGTGCAAAATATGCCTGCGTTCCATTTCTTCAAGCGAAAGAATCTCGTCGGAATCTGGTTCGGTTGTTGGAACTTCCGCTTTTTTCTGCGGTTCTTGCGGATATTCAATGGCCTCGACGGTTTGCTGCTTTGTGTCTTCCTTGATGTGAGGAATGGCGAATTGCTTTTCGCGGGCTTCTTCCTGCACGTCTTCGGGAAGGTCTTCGAGCCTGATGATTCCGTTTTCCGAGAGCACAATGGCGTGCTCCACGATGTTTTCAAGTTCGCGGATGTTGCCAGGGTACGGATACTTTGTGAGGGCGTATTGTGCAGCAGGTTCCAAATTGAAAATTTCTTTTCCGTGGGTTTCCTTGTATTTTAGGATAAAGTAACGGATTAGCGTTGGAATGACCGGCTTGCGTTCCCTGAGAGGAGGAAGATGCAGGTGGAATGTGTTGAGCCTGTAGTAAAGGTCTTCCCTGAACGAACCCTCTTCCATGGATTTTTGCAGGTCCCTGTTGGTCGCGGCAATGACGCGTACGTCCAGATACCGGGCTTCGGTTTCACCGACACGCCTGATTTCGCGGCTTTGCAAAAATCTCAGTAATTTGACTTGGGTGGCTGCAGAAAGTTCTCCGACTTCGTCAAGGAACAAGGTTCCGCCGTTGGCGGATTCGAACAGGCCTTTCTTGTCGGCGGTGGAACCCGTATACGACCCTTTTTTCGCACCGAAAAGTTCGCTTTCAACCAAGTTCTCGGGGATGGCTCCGCAGTTGACCGCAATAAACGGTTCGTTCGCCCTTTTGCTGTAACGGTGAACGACGTTTGCTAAAAATTCCTTGCCGGAACCGGATTCGCCAGTTATGAGTACTGTGCTTGTGGTTGGCGCAATTTTAAAAACAGTCTTCAAAATTTTGCGCATTTCGGCGGTGTCGCCCAAAAGGCTGTCGAGCACCTGCGATTCCATGAGCTGGTGCGTACTTTTGGAATCCTGCTTGGCCTGGATCTTGTGCGTCGTCTCTTCAAGCTGGTTTACCGTGACTGGCTTCATCAAAAAGCTGTTGGCTCCACGCTTGATGGCGCTTGCCGCTCCTGGCCAGTTCTTGTCTTCGCACAAAACAAAAATTTCAATGTTCGGGTTTCGCTCCTTCAAAAAACTGACCATGTCCATGTTTTCCAAAGTAAGCAGAGGAACTTCGATAAACGCTAGGTCTATCGAGTTACTCTTGACAATAGGCATAAGAGCATCCAGGTCACTACAGGTAAACAGCTTTGTTTCTGTCAAAGACCACGAACGCTGGATGTCGCTGATAAAGGACTTGTCCAAATCGGCGATCAGAATGTTCATAGAATCCTGAATTACTTGTTTTTGTTGATTATTTCTTCGACAGTAGCTCTTAAGGCTTGAAGGTCTACGGGCTTGTGGTACGTAGCTGCAACGTCAAAGTGCTGGGCTGCGTCCAGGTAGTCGTTGGCCGATGTCCTTCCGCCACCGCTTACGGCAATCGTTCTGTCGCTCATTCCCATGCGACGCAGGTCGAGAATGACTTCAAAACCATCAATGTCAGGCATGATGATGTCGGTGATAATGACATCGTATTTCTTGTTCTGGTAGAGAGCCTTGGCTTCTCGACCGTTCGATGCGGTCTCAACTTCGTGACCATCCATTTCCATAGCGGATTTAAGCACGAGGTTAAATTGCGGGTCATCATCAATGATAAGAATAGTTGACATGGCTATGCTTCCTCTGATTGATCGTTCTTTTCTTTGTACAACTTCCAATATAGATTAAAAATGGTGCCACTGCCTACCGTAGTTTGTACAGTGAAATACGCATTTCCCTCTTTTAGGAGCCTCAAGGCGCTTGAAAGCCCCAAACCCAGCCCTTCGCCAGGTGATTTTGTTGTGAAAAATGGAGAGAAAATACGTTCTAGCGTTCCGGAATCCATTCCCGTGCCCGTGTCGGCGATGGAAATCTTGACGTAGGTGTCGGGAGGAATGGGCGGCGCGTAGGGTGAAACAATCTGCTGCAACAGTGTTTCCTTTTCAATTTTAAATGTGAGCGTTCCTCCAGTTTCTTTCATGGAGTAAATGGCGTTGCTTGCCAGGTTGCTGATAATGCGGTCGAGAGAGTGAACTTGTGCATTGATCCTGACGCTCTTGTCCATGTGCTCGGAGGAAATCTGAATATTCGAAGGAAGGGTGAGCACCAGCTTCTTGATAACATCTTCGATGACCAGATAGGGGGCGAACGAAATGGATTCCATTTTCTTGGCAGCAGTTCCTCGCACCGTATCGAGCAGGGTGTTCAGCGATTCCTTGCCTCGTTTGGCTGCCTTGGTAGCTTCAATGACAAAGCTGGAAGCCTTTGCGGAGAAATTCTGGATTTTTTGCAAATCCGTCTCGTTGTTTAATTTGTTCAAAATTTCGGAAGCGAGTTCGCAGAAGCCGATTTGCGATCCGAGAATGTTGTTGTAGTCGTGGGCGAATGTTCCGCAAATGGTTCCGAGTTCTTCCAAGCGTGAATGAATGCTCTTTTGCTCGCGCAAAAGGTTCCTTTCTCGTTCCAAGCGACGTTCTTCTGTAATGTCAATTTTAAGGCCGATGATTTTATATGGAGGAATGGCCGAAATGATGGGGATGAAGTGATTCTGGTATATGAAAACCTGTTTGCCGTTTTTGATGTCCAAGTTGGCTTGGTCTTCGGTAATGGATTCGTGATTTGAATTTTCGTAGCTGATGTGGGTGTTGCCGTTTCCATCTTCCCTGGCGTTGGTTTCATATTCCGAGATGGTCTTGGGGTCGTCGGTATTCTTGCTCAGGTTGCCACGGATGGCGATGTCTTTTTGGTTTTGCGTCAGGTAAACGCCGTTTTCGTTTTTTGACCAGAACTGGAATGGCAGAGCGTTAATGAGGGTGGCGTTGACGTTTTCCGTTTCCTTGATCTTTTTTTCGGAGATGTTCAAACGGTTCTGGTATCTCAAAAATTCCTGCTTGTAGCCGGCAATCTGCTTGTTCATGGCCTTGACTCGCTGTTGGAAGAATAGGGAGTGAGTCTGGTCGCTGAGTACAAGCGCGTTCAAGTAAGCCGTCATGGTTTGACGGATGTGGAATATGCTGACGTTGAAAGTGTGCAGTTCGTCTTTAATCTTTATCTTGAGATTGTTGAAATGCCCTTCCTCTGAAAAGTTGATGCCGGGCAAAAAGTCCTGAATTTTAAGGCTTCGAATTTCTTCTTCGTTCATTTGGAACAAAAGGTGCGTAGCCGCATTGGCCGAAATGATGTTCCCCTTTTTTTCAAAGTAAAGAACGCAGTCACCGATATGGTCGATAAGAGTGTTTAAAAACCAAAAAGAATTTTTGTTCTTGAACGATATCGAAGTAAAATACTGCCCCGAAAGAATGGCAACGAATACGCAAGAATATTGAAACCATTGCAAGAATTGGAAATTCGAAACCTTGGGGTTGAAATAGGCGGTAAACGGAAGAATGAAATCGAAGAAAGTCGACAGAACCACAAAGAAGATAAAGATGGCTAACATGTACAAGCCAATCTGGATAAGGTCCTTGTCGCTGGTCTGCATGCAGTTGCGAAAAAGTGCGTAAATGGTCGTCAAGAAATAAGGGAATACGAATACAAAGAACAGAATGGAATGCGTGATGAACACTGCGTGGTCGTTGAAAACGTCGCTGTCCAAAATGCTAATCGATGTAATCTTTTCCGGAGTGATGCAAAAAACAAGGGTGGTGGCAATTACGGCGCAAATGC
Source organism: Fibrobacter sp. (assembly GCA_024398815.1). Classification (GTDB taxonomy): domain Bacteria; phylum Fibrobacterota; class Fibrobacteria; order Fibrobacterales; family Fibrobacteraceae; genus Fibrobacter. Next base: position 15,715 of record JAKSIL010000023.1, on the reverse strand, counting down.
CTAAAAAATTGTAAAGGGTTGCGAATCGATGGCGCCTTGTTTTCAGATTGATTTCATTTATGCGTGAAATGATATAGCCGATTTGAATCCAGCTTAACGCTTGTAATCCAAATATGATTTGTCTTGGAACGCTATAGATGGGCTCGCTAAAAAACAGAGTGCCGATGACGGCAAAACCGTTCCAGGAAATCATAATCCACACAAAGTATTTTAGAGGCTTGGGCAGCTGCTTGATTTTTATTTTCTGCCCAAGCATGAACGGATAAAGAATAGACGCCAAAAGTCCTATGAATGAAAGGACTAGTGTCGTTGGCGAATATGGAAATAATACTTCGTCCATCTTTGTCCGTTAAATCTACTTTATTCTCTTTATGCCAAATACCTGTGTCTTGTCTTTGGAACTTTTTGAAGTGAATCTTTCTTGAGTTTCTTGGTCCTTTTCCGGATTCGGGTCAAATCTACAAGATATGTCGGCTTTGTAAATGTACGCTCCCGTGCCAACGGCCTTGCCTTCCTGGGAGCGGACTCCCTTCTGGTAAACGTTGACCCATTCGATATAGAGAGTCACCTTGTTGGTGTTGGAAAGGTACGTGTCCGGAGTTAAATTGTATGTGCCGTGGATGCGGTTTACAAATGTTCCGAGGTTTGTGTAAACGGGAATGTCGTATTTGACGGTGAGATTCTTCCATGCGGCAGCTTCGTTTAACGAAGATCCGCGCGGAACGCTCATGTCGATTGTCCAAACGATTCCGTTAAGGGGCTCGAGAAGTGTGTCACGACCTGCTGCAATGACAATTCCGTTTTCGATGAGGTCCAGCTTATGTGTGGTCGGGTTCAAAATGTAGACTCTTGAAATCGGAGCGGTTTCCTGTTCTGTCGAAATCTTTGAATTGACGGGGATGACGTCGCCGTTTAAAGAAATGTCAATCTTGATCTTGGGAGAACTGTTGCTTCCGACGGTTACCCACGGGTTGTTGGTGATAGGCAGGTTTCCGCTCTTGTCGCTAAAGGCACTTTCGGTGAGAGGTGCGAATTTAACGCGGTCGCCTTCGATAACGGCAATGTCGGATTCGCTTGTGTACCTTGTCTTGATGAGCGTGTTTTCTTGGGAGATTGTCGGCGTCACCTGTGTCCTGTAAATGCTCTTCATGTCGCGTTCGCGCATATAAAGCGTGGCGTTCGAATCGACAACGAGAAGGGGCTCGCTGGAATACAGTGAAAGGACTTCGATGCCTTCCGAGACGAGATCTGCAGAAACAAATACGGGACCCGCCTTGTCTTCGGCAAGAATGTTGTTGCTTTCGTAAGCGGCGCCAGTTCCTAAATGCTGGATGACCATGCCGGCTCCAACAAGTTCCGTTCCTTTGTACAAACCATTGTATTCGCCGTTCGTGACGCCATACGAGAAAGGTTTGCTTATGGAGGCTGCCGTGCGTTCTGCGTTAAACGTCATTTCGCTTCCGGCGACCCACAGAGTTTCGGGGGCTGAAGTCCCAAAGATGATGGAGACTTTTTCGGGCACATGCTTTTGGTCAACGGCTTGTATGAATTCAATTTGTGTGTATTCGGCAATGCCGTCTTCGTCTTGGTCCGAAATGCTGGCGTAAGTCATGGGGATTGGGAGAATCTTCAAGGCTATGGGAAGTTTCGGCTGGCCGCACGTGGCGCTGACCTGGTTCCCGGCCTTGTCTTCGATTCCCTTGTTCGCAAGGAGCTGCCCGAACATGTTTTCTTTGACGAGGGAACTATTGTCGCTTGCAAATGCGATTTCAAATTCCCAGATGTTCAGGGAATCGTTGTATATTTTGCTGAATTTTACGTCAGGTGCGGGAGTCGTGCTTTGTCCGTCGGTGGCGTACAGTTGAATGGGCCATTCATTGCCCGGTGCCGAAATAGGTTCGCTGAACTGCAGATAGACTCGGTCGCTTTGTGCTGTGTCGAGCCTTTCCAGAACAGATATCGAAACTAGAGTGGGTGGCATTCCATCACTGTAGAAATCGGGTTCGCTTTTGACGGCACCGTCTACATTGCTGTTAAGCGTGATTTTTCCGGAAGGCACTGTGTTGACGGTCGTGTCTTTGATTCCTGCGGCGACGACGATGTGCTTGCCGTCTTGGCTTAAGACATTTGCAGAAGTAAGCGAGTCGGTGCCGTAGGTGAAAGCTATGGAATTGAAAGTCTTGCCATCGGTGTATTCGTTGGAAAGCATTATGTCGAAGGCGTCCGGAATGTTGTCGCAGTCCGTATCGATCATCTTGGCGACATCAATGATGGGCCATGGCGGTAACTGTTGAATCGTGAGCTTTGCCGATGCGGGCACATATTCGTACTTGGTGGATTTTTGTCCGTAGGCGTAAATCATCGTGGAGGTGGAATCTTCGGATTTCACATAGAACGTGGCGCGCCCGTTTTGCAGGGTGATGCTTGTGACGGGGACCGTGGATGTTGCCGTCGTGAAGATTTGCGGAATTCCGGATTCGGTGGAAATGTCAAGAGTCATAGTCACGGAATCAATGACCATGAAGTTCGTGTCGAGCAGTTCCACTTTGACTTCTGTTATTTTTCCGGTATAAGCCGTGTACTCCGACTTGTCAAAATTGAGGAACCTTTGCAAAAGTGGGGTGGTGATGGTGTCGATTTCCACGTTGGAACGGACTACGGCGCAGGCGCAGTCGTATTTGTTTTCGGCATTGCTGTTTGCGTTGCGGTTGTGCCAGCTGACCCATTCAATGTAGTTGTTGCCCAGGGTTAAAGTGGTGTCTTCGCTAAAGAATATTTTATCCTTCTTGGGCGGATTGTCGTAGAGGAATCCCGTTTGTACGCCGTTCTTTTCGAGGGCGTCAAGATTTCCGTTTGGGGAGACTGTACTTGAGCCCGTGTAGGTGGTGAGGTAATCAACTTTTTCGACGGAATAACGCGGGCTTACGAACGGGCTTGTAAAGCTGATACTTACGGTGCGAGGCATTTGCGGACCGTTGTTGGCGTCGGGGTCGTAATCGGGGCCGTAGCCGTAAATGTACTTGCCGTGGTAATGGGCTGTTACATAGGGGTCTAGCCTATAGCCTTCTTCGTTGACTCCGTTGACTGTTTCTACATACTGGGATTCGCTTTGGGAATAATGTGGGCCGCGGGTCAAGTCGATTCCCTTGAATTTTTCCGGGTCGCTCTCTTGCGTGTGTGGGGCGAAAGTCCAGGAACCGTCCATATCTTTGAAGGTCTTGTCGAACTTCAATTCAAACTGGTAGCTGCCCGAAACATACAGATGGCCGTGAAGGGTCATCGGTACGTAATAACCTCCGCTGACAGGTTCGCTTACGGCGCTTCCGCATGTGACGCTTATGCCATTCTGTTCTCCTGTGGGATATCCCTTACCGTCAAGAATATTTTGCATGTAGCTTACGCACGACATGGGGTTCTTTACGTAAAAACGAATTTCAAGATCCTCGTAAACGATAGTGTCGTTGTTTGCCACAAGAACGAAGAACGTGTTGCAGTCTTCCCAGTTTGAACAACTTGAATTTTTAGATGTCGGTTTGATGTATACGCTCAAGTCCGGGAACGAGGCGTATTGTTCCGTGGTAAACGATTTTTCTGTAGAGGTGGATGTTCCCGAGGCTACATTGAAGTAATAGGTTGTCCCTGGAGTGAGTCCGGTGAGAGTCACTTCGTGGAAGAGAACCGCTCCTTCGGTGGCGGACTGCGTGTTCGTGTAGTTCTTGCTCTGCGTGCCGAAATTCACCATGCCGTTGGTGCGGTCGCTGGTCCACCAGTAAATTTTTGCACTGTGGTCGTCTACCTGGCAGATGACGGGGTCGCTGATGTTCGTGCTTGCGCCTGTCATGACAAACGAATACCATTGACCATGATTGTCATCGGTGGTGAGGTTTCGCTTGGTATCCATGCCTTCCAGGAAGAAATAGTAAGTCTGTCCGAGGGCGAGGCCAGGAAGTACTACGGAACCTCCCTTGGTGGGGTTTACCTGGGCTACGGATTTGGCTCCGTCTGCATCGGGCGAGGTGTTGTAGAATACAGTGACCAGTGCGACTTCGTCAGCATCCCAGCTCACGACCGCTGAAGTGTCGCTTATAGGGACGCCTACGATGTTGCTGAACATTGGACCATCGTTATCGACGGGTAGAACTTTCGCTAAACTCTGGGCCGGTATCAAAAGCTGGGTCGAAAAGTCAATGCAAGTTTCCGTGGCGGTGTAGTCGCTCCAGTCATCCAACAAAAAGCTGGCAGGGTCGGTGCCTCCCATTAGGGCGCCTCGCGGGCATCTGTACTTGTAGGGAAGGCTTCCTGCGTTGTATCCGTCGGGGTTTGCCGTGCGGTTGTGGGGGTGGTTCAAGTTCTTTTCGCCAGCCCCCATCAGGAAAGAAATGTCCCAGGGGTTTCCGCCAAGGTTGTAATAGAAGTTGTCGAGGGCAACGCTTAGGTACTTTTCCTTTTCTTCTCCACTTGTGATTTCGGACATCATGAATACGGCGTTTGCAGCTCCCATGTCGTAACGGTTGAAACCCCAGTGGCTGGAGGTCCAGACGAGGTTGTAGGGCTTTACTACGGTCAAGTTGCCGAAACGGTTCGTGTAAACGATGGAGTCGCCCTGCGTGCCGTCGTCGGTGAGGCGTCTCAGGGAGTTTGTCGCACGTTGCAAAAGGGTGTCACGTTCCAGCTCCCCAACCCCGTACGCTTGGGCGGTATTTTTATTCGAAAGAATCAACTTTACAAAACTGAAGAGAACGTAGGAATGGATGTTCTCGTAGTCGGTCACCCATCCACCAGGATAGAAACCGCTTTGGAGTCCAAGGTACCCTGCTTTGAAATAGGGGCCTGCGTCGTTGGGCTCGTTGTTGTATCCGTAATTGGTGGAGTTGTCGTTGATGGCGGTGTTTTTGTACAGGTCGTTTTGGTAGGTCGGGTCTTTTGTCGCATACCACAGGGCGAGAGCTGCTGCCGCTGCGTCGTCAATTTCATTGGTAATGGTGGTTCCGCCGTTGTAGAAACCGTAAAGTTGGTCCGCTTTTCTGGGGAATGTGGGCTTCATGACGTTTGCATAAATGTCCTTGGCCGCTTCGATGAGGGAGTCCGCGTAATTGGCGTCGTAGATTTGCCAACCCATTGCAAAATAGGCTAGGGCGGCTGCGTAGATACCTGAAATAGTCCCGATGCCGGTTGCGACAGGGCGGTTGGGGCCGCCTTTTTCTGGTGCTTGTACATCTTGTTTTTCGGGCACGTCCCAGAATTGATGGTCGGCGTCACTTACGGCAACGGAATGGTACATGTCGTTTTTGGCGATAAGACCATCTGCCTTTGAAGCCTTGTAAAGCTTGTATATAAAGTCAACACCGATTTTTGCTTCGTAAAGTACATCGGGGATGCCGTCGGTAAATACGGTGTCGTCGTACGAATTTCCGTAACGGTCCTCGGCCTTGTCCTGGTAAACGAGGTAAGTGGTGGCGAGTGCGTAGGCGGCGTAGCCCAATGTCTCTGAAACCTTGAAATGGTCACCGCAGTCGTGCCAACCGCCTGTCAAGTCGTGCTTTACGGCGGAACCGTCCTTGAGGTGGCACGCCTTGTGCATTTGCGAATTCGTATTTCCGCAACGCTGGATTCCAAAGAACTTCAAAGCATTTTCAAAAATGGCGTTGTAGATTTCTTCGTCGATAAAGAACGATGCCGAAGTGTCCTTGCCAATGACGATGTAGTATTTGCCTGGAGTCTGCAAATCCGAAAAATCGACTCTCGAAACATTTTCCTTTTCTTTAGCCGTATAGTATGTGATGGTGTCCGCTCCGTTACCGTCCTCTCTCGGTTTTATTTCCTTGACGGTATCCATCGTGCCGACCTGGAAGTGGTAGACATCGCTAATGGAGTTGAAAGCACCCTTGACATACATGCCAGATTTCGGGGCGTTCTCGACGAGAGGGGTAATCACGCCTTCCCAGGCCGAAGCTCCGCTGTTCGCGTCGATGACCTTGAACTTCGTCCCTTCGGGGTAGTCGGCGGCAAGCCCGTACTTGTGCGGATCCTGAGGCCTAAAGCCCACCTGGTTCACGCGAATCGGGCGCCTGGCGTACACGTTGATGGAATCCAAGTATCTGCGGTCGCAGTCCTTGCAAGTACGGTCAATATCTGGAAAAGCAAAAACCAGGTCTGTAAAGAACAGACCCAGTGCTAAAAAAATGAACAACAGCTTTTTCATTCCCTCTCCTAATGTAGGGAATACCGCTATTTTTGCGGAGCCCTACGGAATCCGAATGTCTTAGTCGATGTTACGTTTCTGTACTTGGTATCAAGATTGTCACCGTCGTCGGGAGACTGGGCATTGTAGTAACCCTTGGCCGACATGTCGAACTTCGCAATGTACGGGCCGGAGCCAATCTTCTTGCCTTCGCTGCTGAGCGGAGTTCCTTCGGGGGCGCACCATTCCAGATACAGGGTGAGAGTGCTGCTTGCCGTGATATAGTCCTTGAGCGGAGCCACGTCAAAGCTGTAGTACGCGTTGTTCACCACGGAACCCAAGTTGTTGAATATGCCCATGTCCAGCTTGACCTTGTAATCGCGCTTCTGTTCGCCGGAAGCAGTGATGTCGAATACTTCGGGCAGCGTGAGCTCGATTTCAAATACAGGGCCTCCATGGATGTAGCCGGGTACCGGCTGCGCCGTCACCGGATGCAGCGTATGGTTGCCTGCGGCAATCAAGACGTCTTCTTCGTTCTTGTTCTTCACGGTCAGGCGGAACATTTCGTCGTCGCCGAGTTTTGCTCCGTTATAGGCTCCTGCGACGCCACCGGTCGTGATGTTTTCTTGCATGGAAATTTGGATCTTCACATTCTTGATGATACCCACCACAGGAACCCAAGGTGTTTCGGTTCCGGCGAAGAGCCCGGCTGCGTCCTTGAAGTAGCTCATAGCCGTGTCGGGCACCAGGCGCACGTCGTCGCCAATCCACGGAGCGTCAATGTCTTCGTGGTTGTAAATGAACGTGTAGCCGGTCGGATCGCCAGTCTTGTGGGTCATGCTGGTGTTCGGGTTGAGGAGCGAACTCACATAAACACCGGTCTTTCCTTCGCGGCGGCGTTCAATCATATACGGATGCGTGGTAATGGAATCCAACGGTTCCGACATGGTGACCATCAAGTTGTCAATCTGACCATCGGAAAGTTCATAACCAATCCAAGAGGCCTTTACAATGACCGGCGGACAGTTGTCGAACAGTGTCGCCGTGTTGTCGTCGAAGAATCCGCCAAGAGGACCTTGTCTCGGCAAGACTGTCCCGTTGCCGTCCTTGCTGCCGTAGGTGTTGTTCTTGTACAGACCGCCAGTGACAGGAATCCTGATTACAGAAACAGTATTGACGATAGTGTCCCAACCTACAGTGTCGACCGTCGGGATGAACGTGGAGTCGGCAACCGTTGTGCAGTTGCTCTTGTCTTCGACGGTTTTTGTCGAGGGAATGGAATCGATGTGGTCAACGACTTCAGTTGCAAGCCCTGTGATGGAATCCTTGACGAAAGTCGTGTCGTAAGTGTAGGTGGTCACGTCCTTCGTTCCGCAGGTCTTGTTCGAACGGATGCTCCAAGTGCCGTTGGTCGAGTCGATTCGTGTGACTGCTCTTGCAGTCTTGGAACCTTGCAGCGTGTCGATAGTCCAGCCGTTTTCGGGCTTCGGGAAGGCGTGGTAAACTGCTGGATTGCCCCAGTACACATCGATGGTGTCGAGCATGTCTTTCTCGCGGAGCGTCTTTACGAACTGGATGTAAATTTCATCGGGCTGACCGTCGCCTTCAAAGTCGCTAATCTTGGCGTACTGTACGGGCACGGGGCGCACGGATTCGGTAATGGTGACCGGAGAGCAGACTGTGAGCAGGTTCGATGTGTTGTCGTAAACGCTGAAGTCGGCGGAAATCTTTGCTGTAAAGCCTTGCTTGATGAAGGCTCCATCAGTGTTGCCTTCAATCACGTATTGCCAGCTCTTGTTGTCCTTGGTGGTGACGTTCTTTACGACGATACTTGATTGCGGAACGTCGTTTAAGCCGTCCATAATGGCAAAGGGCCAAGAGGTCTTGTTGGCCAAGTTTACAGGTTCCGAGAACACGACCTTGAGTGTATCCTGGACGTTTGCGTGATTTTCGTTTTCGAGAATGGTGAGGCTGACGAGAGTCGGATTGATGCCATCGGTAATGTTGACTTCGGAGCTTGTCGCCTTTCCTTCTTCGGACATGTAAACGATGACCTTGCCCGAGGGGGCCGCCGTTGCCGGGAGAGAACCATCGGGGAGTTCGAATATAGCTTCGCTTCCAATAATCGCTCCGGAGGGAACCAGCATGATGTTAGCACTGCTGGTCGTTGCTGTGGAATCGATTTGGAGGCTTACACTATCGAGCACCAGCGTGATTCCGTTGAACTGGCTTCCGCTGAATGCGATGGCGAGGGTGTTGTCTGTAGAAGTGCAGGGGTTGTTCTTGAGCAGAGCCGTCTGCGGCACCGGATGAGTCGGCGGAGCCGTGAAGGAGGCTATGGAAATATCTTCTTCGTCGTCGCCGTCAACATAGACGAACTTCACCGTATCGCCACCCAGGAACGAAATGTTGGGGAGCGAAACCGATTCTTCTTGTATCGCATGGAGAAGGTCGCTTTCGAAGTAACCGAGGACTTCATCAGTGCGGTTGAGCGTTATTTCCGTGGAGTCTTGTGTACGAGTGTTGTACATCTTGACCTTGATGGAGCTGTTGTCGCGGTTGTCCTTGTCCTTGACCAGCACGTGGAACTTGAGCGTTCCGTCGGTTGCCGCAGGCGTCATGACGGACGAACCGTCTTCCTTGAGCAACTGGATGGCGCTTGCTGTGCGGTCACCCTTGCTGAATTGCACATAGTAGCTGCGGTTCACGAACGCGCATCCGCCGTTTTCCTGGCATTCTTCGCAATAGGGGCTGGGGCCGGCAAATATGGTGATGTCAACCTTGTTTGTTCCGATGGTCATCTTGGCAGGAATGTCCAAATCGTACTTTCCTGTTTCGGAATTGTAGACGGCTGCGGTCTTCAACTGATCCTTGCTCAGGGCGACACCGTTGACCCAAATGTCGGTCACGTAGCCGCTTTCCGTAATAAGGGCTGTTCCCTTTACGTGCATGGTGCTGATGGTCGAGTCAATCTGGATGTACGAATTGTTTTCCAGATTGAACGGCGGATCAAGAGAAACGGTCATCTTGTAGTCGGCCTTCTTGTTGGCCATTTCCATGTACGAGGGGCTGAAGCCAGAAATGAATTCATCTTTGCGGTAAACAGCGATGTAGGGGTTCTCGGGGGCGTTTTCGATATCGCCCTGGTCCTTGTCCCAAGAAGGCACACCGTCAAAGTCAGCTCCATCCACTTCGCGGGTGTGGGCTTTCCAGCTCCAGTCGTCGGAATTGGCGGTGAAGCGTTTGACAGCCGGGTTGCGCAATGTTTCGCAGCCGCCGTTCTGGTAAATGCCCGAAGAGAAACCGATATCGATACGCATACGGGACGAGGACTTGATAAGCGTTCCGCCGAGATTGATGGGAATGTACCAGTCGTAGGTGCCCGTGGTGGAGTTGTAGGTGTCTTCAAGTTTTTGAGGAACGGCGTGTCTTAAATTGTATCGGATGGTATCGTCAACGTTCTGCCCTTGAGTGTTCAGGCAGGGATTGTTGAAACCGGCTTCGTCGTAGGCCTGGCAAATATCGGAGTCCATCAAAAGCGGGCAAGAGCCCGGCTGGTTGTTTTCACCGGGGACAGGCTCGATTTCTTCAGGTCTTGCGGTCACATAAATGCGGAGTTCGATGTTGTCGAATGCTCTTTCTTCGTTGTTCACGATGTTCAGGTTCATGAAGTCCATGCCGCCGAACTCATACTGATATACGCTTACCTTGAAGTTGTAGCGGGTCACAGGAGTTGTAAACTTGAGAGGCATGTTGTTGTCGTCTTGGCATCGTTGTACGCCGTTGCTTTCAACGCAGTAATAATAAGTCGTTTTTTCTTGGAGCCCGCCAATCTTTACGTAGTGGAAGTTTGTTGGAATCCCGGAAACGTCGGCATTGATGTCGCCCGTATTCCATTGCATCTTGTCGTAGCTCGTGAGAGTCGTGTCCCAGTAAATCTTGGATTCATACTGGCCGTTGGGCGTGTACCACATGATTTCGGCACTGTCGGCGCTCAGGTTGCAGACCTTCACGTGTTGGATGTCGGCAGGGCCCTGGGGGCTAACGAGCGTCGTGAACGAATAAGGCGTAGAAGTGCTGTCGACCAGCCACTTGGTCGCGTAGGCTTCGCTGCGAGAGTTGATGGCGATGACCTTGAAATAGTATGTCGTGCCGTTCTGCAGGCCTGTCATGTGGATTTCGTGCTGCATGGCAGGGACGGTATCCTTAACAGGAATGTTGAAGGGACCCGTTTCGTTCGTGCTGTAGAGAATCATGGCCTGGCCGCGGATATCCTGGGTGATGACCACGATAGCGGAATCATAGCCTGCATAGCGGATTTCTACGCTGATGTCAGACGGGGCGCGGTTGCGGTCTTCTTCCTTGATGGCGACTGTAGCTGCCGCAAGGAACATGGCCGTACCGTCGATACAGGTTTCAGAAAGATGGTAGTCTTCCCAGCTCATGGTCGAAGGAGTCCAATCCTGGTCCGGAGTCACACCACCGAACAAAGCTCCGGTAGGAGGCGTGTAATTGTAGGCAGCGCCCGGCATGTTCTTGCCTTCGGGGTTGCTGGCGCGGTGATGCGGATGGGCGTCGTTCTTGTCACCCACGCCGAGGAGGAAGGACACATCCCAGGGGTTCACGCCGAGCAGGTAGTTCAACTGGTTGATGCCGAGCTGTTTCATGGCTTCGGCGTTCCAGTTCTGAACTCCCTTTTGCGGGAGCTTCACTCCTTCGAGGTCCTTCGTGACTTCGTAGTAGGCAAAAACTTCAAAGATGTTGCCAGCCTGGTAACGGTTGTAAATCCAGGTCTGGTCGGTCTGCATGTCGTACCACAGATCGCCGTAAGAAAGCGGAGTCGGACCGTTCAAGGTGGGAATCGTGATGGAGCTTCCGCCGGTCTTTCCGAGATAGCTCAAGTTCGTACCGAGGATCAAGGCCACGTTTTCGGCGTACTTCAAGCGGGTATTGTCGTCGATACCGTAGCGGGCGCCGGTTTCCTTGTCCTTCAAGAGCAGCTTGTAGAATCCGTAGAGCGTGTACGTATAGGCGTTGGCCCAGCTGGTGTTCTTGCTCGACTTGCGCATGCCGTCACGGGTGTACTGCATCCAACCGCCATTGAAGAATCCGATCGATGCTTCGGGATCCGAACCGATTTGCTTATCCTCTACGGCGTCGTTCAAGTAGGTCATGTCCTTGGTTTCTTCGTAGGTGGCGTAATGCAGGGCGACAGCGGCAATGGCCAAGTCGTCGTAAGCTTCGTTGTTGCCGTTGTAAGCTGCGCTGGACCAGCCTGCGGGGACCGTATTGTAGACAATCTGTTTTCCGCCGTCGTAGGTCTTGTTTCCGAGCTGCAGGTTCTTGGCGAAGTCGTAAAGCTTTTTAGCGACCATCAAGCAACTGTCAGCGAAGGGCTTGTCGTATTCGGCGTAGTTCTTGCTCAAGATGGCAAGGCCTGCGGCGATTTCACTCGAAATATTGGAACCCAGTTCGCCGAGGCGAAGGTCGCGTTCATGCGGACCGCCACGTCCGGTCAGAGTTGCCGGGAGGGCGTCCTGATTTTCTGGGCGGCCCCACCAACCATGGTCTGCACCGAAGTTACCCACGGAAACCACCATGTTGTCGACGACACCGTTTGCAAATGCGAAAGATCTTAAGAAAAAGTCGGCGCCGTGCTTTGCTTCGCGCAAAATGTCGGGAATGCCGTCTGTCACCACGGTCTGGCCGTGGTTGTAAGCGTAATTGTCATCGTCGCGGTCTGGGTCGCTACCTGCCATCACCGCGAGTACCAGGAATGCGTAAGCCTGAGTCTGGGATTCCTTAAGGTGGTCGCCGCAGTCGTACCATCCGCCTTGGAGGGCGCCTTCCTTGCTGGTGAATCCGTTCACTGCGGAAGCTTCCTTGCCTGCGACGAACTTGCCTGCGCCGTCCTTGGTGTGGCTCGGCTTGTGGAACCAGGATTCGGAGTTTCCGCTACGGTTGATGCCGTAGAATTTCAAAATGGCGTCGCGGACCATGGAGTAGACGCGTTCACTAACAATAAAAGTGCTGGAAAGCTGCTTGCCGACAGAAACACGCATGCGCTGATTCTTTGGGAGGTCTCCGACTTCGGTCAAGTTACCAATACAAACAGTTCCCTTAGGACCATCGGCGCCGGTCTTGTAGCGCCACTGCTTGTCCTGTGCCACGGCTGCGTCGGTTCCGCCGATAATGTCCCAATGGGACTGGGCTGCCTTGCCGGAGGATCTGAATTTCCCGTTCGAGGCGATGACGTTTCCGTTGAGGTCGACAACGCTATAGGTTTCTTCGCAAGTACCGGCAGATACATAATAGAACTGCATTTCGGGGTCGTCGGGCAAATAACCGGCCTGGTTGATACGGATACGGCCGATGCGCAGGTTGCGGGCATCGCGGAACGCCTGGTTCAATGAGTCCGGAATGATTTCATTGGGTTTGAAATCTTGAGGCCTTGCACTTACAGGGGGTACGGTATTGTGCCTTACCGGGTTCCCAGAGAAGTGACTGAAGCTTTCGACAGTACCACCTTCATCGGTGGGTATGGTGTCCCAGACCGTCGGCCAGACGGGACGGACCAGATCGTACGGAGTCGGCTGTTCCTGCTCAACGGCAAAAGCCATTGCTGCAAAAAGCAAAATGGGCACAACAAAAAACGGCATAACGCCTCCTTTAAACATAAATATCCCACACTTATGGTGAAGATAGCCATTTTTGGGACTTTTTGTTTAAAAAGAAGAAAAAAATAGACTAAAAGCGGGTCTTTTTTTTATATTCAAGGATATGCGAGTGTTTAATAAAAATTTCGTGTTTTCTGTTGTGGGCGGAATAGGCCTTGTCATGGGCTTTTTCGGCTGTGGTTCTGATACCTCTACGGGTAGTGACGATGAAGGTGGAACTGTTTTCCATGCGTCTTCTGCCTCTAATGGCGATGCTTCCGACCCCATGTCCCAGGATGGTGGCGACCAGGGTGATGACTCTGGTAACACTGGCTCCGACCAGCAGGGCGGTGATAGCGGAGACAATGGCTCCGGTAATCAGCAGAGCGGCGTGACTTCGTCGGCTTCCGGTTCTGCATCGACTCCTGCAAGCTCGGCTTCTAAAAAGAAAACCGAGACCACTAGCGCTGAAGAAGAATTGAATGAAGCCCAACAGTTGGTGCTTGGCACCTGCGGGCCGTTGGTCGATGTTATTAATAAAGGCGACCTTGCCACTTGGAAATTCTTGCGCACATCGGGCGATGTGTTCGACCAAATCATGGCTCCCTTCGTATGGACTTTCGATAACGGCAAGACCCTCAAGGGCAATGGAATGCAAGAAGTGAACGTCAGGTACGAAGAAGCCGGACAGTATACTGCTTCCTTGAGCGTTGACGGAACTACGGTCCAGTGCGATCCTTTGCAGGTGCAGGGCGTGCCTATCGTCGTGAATTCCTGCACTGTTAACGCAGCAAGCGTGAAGGCCGGCGAAACCATCTCTTGGACGGTCGACGCTACGTCGGAATCCGAGATTCTCGGTTACGAATGGTCCACGGCGTTCGAAGGCGCTACGGTTACAGGAAGCGGAACTTCGGCTTCTATGCAGGCCATCTCTTCCATGCACAAAAAAGAAGTATCTGCGATAGTGGCTATTACCAATGCGGATAATACGGTGCAGAGATATGTATGCGATGCTGCTACAGTCCTTGACCCGGAATCCGTAGACCTGGTGCTCCCTTCGGGTGATATTAACAGCGCGACCTATGGCGAAACGGCTATCACATCATTGCCGGATTCACTGTTCATTACTGCAGAAACTCCGATGACGGTTCAGATTCCCACAAGCGCCACGCAGTGCATCATGGGATGCAAACCCAAGGTCGGCAGCGATTACATGAATTTGAGCTTTACGTGGAACAATGCTCCGCTGGATAACTTTGCCTACGTTCAATTGGAATCCGGCTGTGCCGGCAAGAAGTTCACCATCGAAGCTACGGTGACGGCCATCTGCGTCGTGCGTTAACGGAATCTTTCGATAAACTTGGAAAAGGCCTTGGGTTCGTCCCGAGGTCTTTTTTTGTACAGCAAACGGAGCGTGGTCGGAAAAAGTGCTTAAAATAGAACTTATGCCTATGCTTGCGAACGAAAAGTTCTATTTTCGTTAATTTATATGTGCTGAAAAGCCTGTTTTTGAGAACTTTGGATTGCGTTATGGCTTCGCATCACGGCTGTATGCGCCTGAAAATGCCTTGTTGAAGACTTTGTTTTGTGGACAAAGTAATTGAAATAGAACTTTTGCTTTGGTTCGGTGCCAAAAAGTTCTATTTTGGCATGTTTTTTTTGACACACCTGTCTATGTTCTTTCCGACGTGCCTGTCGATGTACTTTTCATCGCGTTGTGCAAAAAAAACGCCCGGCCGTATGGCCAGGCGTCTTTAAACTTTAGCGCTAAGCTAGAATCAGTCCCCAGTGAAGATAATCACGAGAACGGATGCAACGAAGGCGGCAGACACGATCAGGAATTCCCACGGATTTTCCATGATGGTGGTCTTGGCGCTTGCGCCCATGGTTTCGCTTTCCATCTTCTTCTGTTCTTCAGCTTCGGCCTTGGCAGCTTCTTCAGCGGCCTTCTTGTCGGCTTCAGCCTTGGCGAGAGCGGCGGAGTCTACCGGAGCTTCTTCCTTCTTGGCTTCGAGGACTTCAGCAGCGGCGGTGTCGGCCTTTGCAGTGTCGGCAGCGGCAGCTACAGGAGCGGCGGAGTCGGCCGGGGCGGCAGCGGCAGCAGCGGAATCAGCAGGAGCGGCGGCAGGAGCAGCGGCAGCAGCAGAATCGGCCGGAGCGGCGGCAGGAGCAGCGGCAGCAGCAGAATCAGCAGGAGCGGCAGCCGGAGCAGCAGCTTCGGCAGGAGCGGCTTCAGCCTTCTTGGCAGTGTCGGCCGGAGCAGCGGCGGCAGCAGGAGCAGCTTCAGCCTTCGGAGCTTCAGCGGCAGGGGCTGCGGCAGGAGCGGCTTCAGCCTTCGGAGCTTCAGCAGCGGGTGCTGCGGCAGGAGCGGCAGCAGGAGCAGCTTCAGCCTTCGGAGCTTCAGCAGCAGGGGCTGCAGCGGGAGCAGCTTCAGTCTTAGCCGGAGCAGCCTTGGCAGCAGGAGCGGCCTTGGCGGCCTTGGCGGCCGGTGCAGCGAACGCAACAGCGGCTGCAACTACGGTAGCAAGCAAAATCTTCTTCATCATGAGAATCTTTCCTTTTTGTTAGTTAAAAAATTTTAATGTTCAAAAAATAATACTTCTGTAGGGGAAATGTCAAAAATTTTGAAAAAAAATCCCAAAAAATGGGGAAAAATGTCCTTTCATCGGCTTTTTTTTGCAAAAAAAGGCATGGTTTCTGCCGAGACCGCGTCCTATGGTCGGGTCTTTTTGTACTTTTCCCCCCGTAACATATTAACAATAGTCGTGAGCCTTAGGCTAAGACATTTACCGTCTTTCGTCTATCGTCTTTCGTCTAAACTAGAGGTACACATGGAATTCAAGTACGAAGCAACCGTCCAGCACGGCGAAGACAAGAC
>JAKSIL010000022.1 GCA_024398815.1 Fibrobacter sp. | reverse complement strand
AAGAAAGATTAACTTGTTCGTGCTAAAGTGAATGCTTTTGTGAATGCACTTGACACGGTTCTTAAAATAGAGAGAAATATTCTCATTATTTAAGGCCTGGTTTGGCGCGTTCACAATTTTTTTTATAAATTATGATTGTTGTCGGGCTTTTTCGCCCGTCTAGGCTGGAGCAAATCGCTCCATATTGATACATCCCGGGCAGGGGCCGCATTTGCGGGCATGCATTCCACGGGGTGGCTTTGTGCCTCCAATAAAAAATCAAAACAGTCAGGGCTGCTTTCAGCCTGCGGTGGCGTTGCTTGTCGCCGCTATTCTTGCATTTGTGTCAAAGTGCTTGCCAGCGACTTTTGACTTTGTCGATTCTCCCATAAACGAGGTGGCGCGATCTCTTTCGCTTGCTTACGATACGCCCATCCTTGTGGATTCGGGAATTGAAAATCGTGTCACGTTCCATTTGGACGGAGTGGGCGTATTTGAAGGACTTGTGGCCCTGTGTTCGTCGCAGGGGTTGGAAGTTGTCCAGGAAGGAAAGGTCTTTCACATACGGCGGATTCAAAATCGTGGCGAGAATCATTTTTCCATGTCGGATTCCTTGGTGAGCATATCGGTAAAAGACAAGGATGTTCGCGAGTTTGTCCATGAGTACGGAATGAACACGGGTCTCAATATCTTGCTCTCGCCGTCCGTGTCAGGGAGTGTTTCTGGGGACTTGCGCGACATGCGTGCAGAACTCGCTTTCCGCGCCTTGATGGAAGCTTGCGGTTACAGGGTTTACAACGAGAACGGCTGCCTTCGTGTGGACATGCCGCGTTCGACGGAGAATTCGTCGCATTCTGTCCCCGATATCCGGCTCGACGACAATCTCTACACCGTTGACATGGACTCCGCGTCGCTAGTCCAAGTGCTTTACGAGGTGGCTCGTTTGTCGCATTTGAACTTGGCTCTTTATGCCGAGGTTCACGAAACGGTTCGGCTCCATTTTTCTGAAATAACCCTTGAATCTTTGTTGGCATCGTTGTTCAAGGGTAGCAAATACGCCTATTCCCTGGATTCGTCGGGCTTGTACGTATCAGAAAGGGGGGCGCAGAACCCGCTGTCGACAACGCGACTTTATCCTTTGAAATACATCTACGCCGAAAAGGCAATCGCTCAACTATCAAAGGTTTTTCCCGCTGGAAATTTTGTCGTGAGCGAGGTCAAGGAGCAGAATGCGATTTTGCTTTCCGGTTCGGTGAGTGAAATCGAAGCTGCCGAGAATCTCTTGAAGCTCGTGGATGTCCCTGCAATGCAGGTGACGCTTTCGTGCATCCTTGTGGAATTCAAACGCGGAAAGTCTTTTGAAATCGGACTTCGCAGTGGAACCGGCCGAAAAACAGCCGAAGGGAGTATTGGACTTAGGGGGTTCTACGATTTCTTGGGTAACGACGTCTCGAAATCGGGAGCGTTTGGAAAAATTGGAATCTTGCCGGATCGATTTGAAATGGAACTGGCTAGCCTCGAAGAGAACAGCAAGGCGCAGGTGCTTGCGCGACCACGCCTGACTACGCTAAATGGCAACAAGGCGGAGCTCAATGTGACCAATACGGTTTACTACATGGTCAGCCAAGTTTCTGCAGACGGATATCCCATTACTGATTATCGCAGCTTTAACGACGGCATTTCGCTGGAACTTACGCCTTCAGTGACGCAGACGGGCGTGATTACCTTGGAGGTGGCTCCCGAAATCAAGACGGCTGGCCGCACGACAGGCGATGGACCTCGTGACATCAGTACTCGGAACCTTAAAACAACCGTGGTCTTGAAAAACGGCGAGACGCTGTGCTTGGGCGGGCTGCGTCGCAAGGGCAAAAACGAGGTGCGCACGGCAATCCCTTTTTTAGGGAGCATTCCGTTAATCGGAAAATTGTTCAGCTATGTGAGCGAAGAGGACGATGAAAGCGAACTTGCCATTTTTATTACTCCCGAGGTGAATCTAGATGTTGCAAAAAATACTGCGCCATAATGTTCAGAGCGCCGACGTCCCGCTGTTCACTTGGGAAGTTGTGACTGGATTTGATGAAGAATTGCCAAAGGAAACGCTTCATACGCGGTTTGATGAAGAATTTCGCGACGCATTCGCCGACAAGACTCCTGTTTTTTTCAAATTGGTAAGCTTTAACGGCTTGAATGGACGAAGACATCGTTATCTGGTGGCCTTGAAAGAAAAAGATGAATCGTTGAAACGAAAAAATTCTTGGCAGTTGCCATTGTCTATTGTTTTGTACAGAATTTGCGATAAAATAATGCGCGAGGGCGATGGTCTCCAAAACCTTTGCTATTACACGACCGTGGCAGGCAAACTTTATATTCTGGTGTTTTTGGAGGGGCGTCTGTGCCATTGGTCCGAGGAACTCGGTTATGGAAACGCTTTTGAAAATCCGGATGTCGCTCTGAAAATTGAAGAGAGGTTGGAACGGTTTCGCCATTTCCTTGAAAAGGACGATTTGTTTTCGCGTGCGGAATCATTCGCCTTTGAAAGCGGTTGCGACGATGGACCTTCGCCATTTTCGCGCGAAGAATTTCTGCGTGCCGCCGCCGACCCTTTTTGGCGAAGGAAAAGCTTGACTCCGTCAGATAAAAGTTCGCACGTGCGCTTTGCGTTTGTGACGTTTCTGCTTGCTGTTGTGGTTTCGTTGGTTGTTTTTGTACCCACTCTCACTGCGTTTTTCGAGAGCGAAGGTCTTTTGCCAAATGAATCGGTGCTTGAAGCGGAGGCTCCGGAACTTCTTTTGCCGGAGCCGATTGAATCCTTTGAAGTTCGCGCGATTGCAGAATCTTTGCCGAAGTCTGTGAAGCGCCCGTCATGCGATCAGCCGGAATTTAAACTCCGGGGACTAGTGGAAGGGAAAATCTGCCAGTTGCATGGGCCGGACGGAACTAGCTCGTGGCTGCGCGAGGGCGAACTTGTTGGCGGGTTCCGTGTAGAATCCATCGGTCGCGACAGGGTGGTGCTTGAATGTGGAGGCGTGTTTTACGATGTGTTCAGTGGCGTATAGACGCGGACATGCCCTTGTGATTGTGCTTATGGTCGTCGTAGTTGTCTCGTGCTTTTTTACGGTGCTGCTTTCGGTGCCTGGGCGCCTTTACGGTTATGTGAACTTTGCGCATAAGGAACTGCAGCAAATTTACGATGCCGAATCGGCAATCATGTCGCATCTTTATAGAGTTCCCGAGGATTCCGTGCGAAAAATTTTGCCTGTCGAGGTCCGAAATCTTGGGGCGTACCGTGAAATATGCGCTCCGCTGGGGGAGTCCTTGGCCGATTCATGCCGTAGATTGTGTGTGCAGACTGTCGGCCGTTACCGCGACATGGGCTATAGGGAATGGCAACGTTTTGCCGGTGAATTCAGAACGGGGCTTTATCGTCGAGTGGAATTTGCGAAGGCGCATCGTCGTGAATCTGGAAACAAACGTATCTTTTCGCTGGATTCTTCGCTTTCGTTGCACGTAGTCGATGGCGACTTGCGACTTGATGTCGATGGCCGCGTCCCCTCGGCGAACTTTATCGTGGATGGCGATGTGAAAGTATCGGGTAAAGCGCGGTACGATACGCTTAGAATCTTTGCTCAGGGCCGAGTCGATGTTGGCGGAAATCTGCAAATTTCCTTGCTCGAAGTATTTGCTTCGGACGAAGTCGAAATTCGCGGGAACGTGAATTTCAGGGGTGTCGTTTTTTCGCAAAAAGGCTTTGTCATCGGCGGAAAATCCGTCGCTGCTTACCCTAGTTTCGCCGTGGCTGTTGGTTTTGGCAATGCTCGCGGCATGCTTGCTGACAAGGCTTCGTTTGCGGGCCTGCTTGTCGCTCCCGGTGGCGAAGTTTCACTGCGAAGTTCCGCCCTGTACGATTCTTCGACAAGGGTTTTGCCAGCTTTCGACGAAACCGAAGAATTTGTATTCAATAGGAACTTTGTACAATGAAACGAGGCTTTACTCTGGTTGAAGTCTGCGTTGCCGCATTGGTGCTCGCCTTTGCGTCGTCGGCTTTGCTGCGCTTTGTCAGTGGCTATGCACAGGTCTCCAAGCGGGAACGGGATTATGTACAAAGTTTTGTGAAGGCTTCCGCGAAACTGGAACATTACATTGAATTTCCTCCGGCATGTTCCGACACGCTGGTTCGCGATTCTTTGAATGTCCTCTCGAGTATGGAGCGGACCGCTCGTGAAGGTCTGCTGTGGCTTTCGGTCAAGTCCGGCACTGTTGAACTGAATCGGATGGTCAAGTGCAATGAATAGAAAAGGCTTTACGTTGATTGAACTGATGGTGGCGGTTGCCTGTTCTGCAATTCTTGTCGCTTCTGTATGGCAGTGCTTTTCTCTTTTTCATGGGACCTTTGTTCGCCTAGTGTCCGACTACGGAACCCAGTTTGAAATTCAAATGGATGATATTCGCAAGGTAATGAAAAACGCCCGCGGATTAGGCGGGCGTCTCGAAAGTCGATTCTAGTTTGAACTATGCAGCCTGTGCGGCTTCCTTGGCTGCCTTGCGGGCTTCCTTGCGAACCTTGTGCATTTCGGCCAAGTTGCTGATGTAGTGCATAAAGCTCAGAACACCAACAGAGAGGAAACCTACAGCATAGAGGGCGAGGAACGGTCCAATGATAAACTTCTGCGCACCGATGTATTCGATCAAACCGAAGATGCAGTACACGCCGACGACGATTTCCATGAGAGCGAGCCAGGGGAACTTCTGAGCGTAGTGGCTCTTGGCCTTCTTCTTGCTTCCGCCGCTCTTCGGGGTGCGGACGAAGCTTCCCTTGCGACCCGTTACAGCGGAGAACACTGCTCTGGAGTTGCTGACTGCGATACCCACGCCCATAGCCATGAGAATCGGAAGGCTCAAGAGGCGAATCTTCCAACCGGTATAGCCGGAGCAACGTTGTGCGACAAAGTAAAGAACAGAAGGAGCGATTGCGGCGAGGAAGATGAAGCTGAAGCCCACGGTGTAGCCCCATGCCGGAATGTGTGCGACCGGATCAAAGAAGGCGAGAAGCGGCCAAGCGCAGAGGGCGGTAAACAACATGCAGGGGTGAATCGAATAGTGCGTCGTATGCAGAATGGCGCCAATCTTCACGCGAAGAGGAACCTTGGCGCGGAGAACGCGTGGAAGAATCTTGATTGCAGTCTGGATGGAACCCTTGGCCCAGCGGAACTGCTGTGCCTTGAAAGCGTTGATGTCGTTCGGAAGTTCGGCCGGGACAATCACGTCGAACACGAACTTCATGCGCCAACCGGCGAGCTGGGAACGGTAAGAAAGGTCCATGTCTTCGGTCAGGGTGTCGCCTTCCCAACCGCCACCGCCATAGATGGCCTGCTTGCGCCACACGCCAGCGGTACCGTTGAAGTTCATGAAGAGCTTGCCCCAGCTGCGGGCGGACTGTTCGATGACGAAGTGGCCGTCGATACCGATGGACTGTGCGAGAGTCAAACCGGATTCGGTGCGGTTCAAGTGGCCCCAGCGACCCTGGACGAGACCAATCTGTTCATCCATGACGAGGTAGGGGATGGTCTTGAGGAGGAAGTCCTTCTCCGGGACGAAGTCGGCGTCGAAGATGGCGAGGAATTCGCCCTTGGCGACTTCCATGGCTTCCTTCAGAGCGCCTGCCTTGAATTCCTTGCGGTTCGTGCGGTGGATGAGCTTGATGTCGTAACCCTTGGCGGCAAGTTCCTCGACTTTCTTCTTCGCTACTTCGTAGCATTCGTCGGTGGAGTCATCCAGAACCTGGATTTCGTGCTTGTCCTTGGGGTAATCGATAGCGCAGACAGCTTCAAGGAGTCGTTCAACACAGTTGGCTTCGTTAAATACGGGGAGTTGGGTGGTGACCTGGGGGAGGTCGTTCATCGAGTGCTCTCGGTAATACTTGAGAATGTTCTTCCTGTCGGTAAGTCGTGTATGACGGCTGTTCTTCAAGAAGAGGTAAATGCTGTAATAGCAGCTAAACCCATAAATCACCAGACCCACACCGGCGATAACATAGACTACGAACATCGCGTAGAGAAGTATAGTACTCATCCTATAAAAACCTTTGCATATTTGAATGCTTGGGCGCAAATATAGAAACCATTTGCCAACTTTGCTACGTTAAACCACTATTTTTACGCAAAAAATGTTGATGAACTTGGCATTTTGAAAAAAAAGCCCTTTTTTCTTGTTTTTTGGGGGACTTTGCAATTAAATTGTAAGTGGAATTGCTTATGGAAAACGTGCGAAAAGAAGAAAATTCATCCATAGGAAGGTGGATTTCGGCAAATAGCGGCCTCTCTAATTTTGACGAGGCCCTAAAAACGCTTGTTTCGTATGCGTGTGTAGAGTGGTTCCGTCGCGCAACGGGCGAAATTCTGGAATCCAGCGAGGCTCTGGCAAGGGTGCTCCTGGCCCGCCTCCCGCAGTTCCAGGTGGCGCAGTGGCTTGAAAACCCTAGGGACTATTGCATGGAAATAGCCGACTTTTGCGATAGAATCAAGACCTTGCCGCTTCCGGATGCCTTGAAACGTGAGCCTGTTGACGAATTGGACTTGAGAGGCGTGCAGTGCCCGTTGAACGCAGTCCGCGCAAGGCTTGTCATGGCGGGCTATCCGGCGAACAAGACTTTGAATATCTTGCTCGACGAAGGCTCTCCTATAGAAAACGTTCCTGGAGCCTTGGTCGCCGATGGTCACGAGGTCGTTTCCCGTGAAAAAAAACAGGAATATTGGCGATTGCAGGTAGTCAAACACTTCAATAAAGAGTAGATTATTGACATGGAAAACAGGATACTGATCATTGGCGACGAACTTTTTGGCGAGCATGGCGAGGCTGCCGTGCGTTGTTCCGAAATGCTTCTTTGCGTAAGGCCGAACCGTCCTATGCAGTTTTCCTTGAACGCCCCCTGCCTTACTTCCATGGGGCAGCTCATGGCGCGAGCCTCCTCCGATATCATCGGAAAGCGTGCGGGTCGCACCGTCTTTGGGCTTGGGTACGGCGAAATGCTCATTGCCCGTGGTGATGGCCGCCAGGTGGCCGAAACCTACGGTAAGCTGGTCGATGAAATCCTGAACAAGACCGTTTCCGAGATTCACTTGATAACGGTGCCAAGGGATCTTTTGCCTGCCGTGCCGGACCAGGTGGACGTGCTGAACGAGTCGATCCGTGGATTTGCCGGCATGTCCGCTGACCGTATCCATGTGGACGACTTTGATGCCCATGTGGAAGTATTCAAGAAAAAACAACTGGAAAGGGGTAAATTTGCCCGTAGTCTGTTCTCGGACGACGCAAAACCCACATCTTTGTACTTGACGTTGCTGTCTTTGTTCATGCAAGATTGTATATTAAAGGTATTAAAATAAGATAAGGAGTATTTATGAGCTTGTTTGATGATCATTTCGCTTCGAAAAATGCCGCCAGCGCCCGTGCATGGGCCATGGACGACGAAAAGAACAAAAAGGATAAGCGTAGAGAACCTGCCGCCCCCAAGATGGGTGTTTGCGACAAATGCCACAAGGAAGCCTTGCTCCGTTCGTACCGCTCCCGTCAGACTGACATGGGCAACGGTGCCGCGAGTTTCGGTACAGTTATCAAGCATCTCTGCGAAGAATGCGCTCCCAAGAGCCGCAGCGAACGCGATGCCGACGTTCCGCAGCTCGACAAGAAGCAGGTGAGGAACCTGATGCGCTCCGCAAAGAAGGGCTTGTTATAATTTTATTTCACCCCCTTAACGGAAATTGTAAACTTTTCTAAATTTGGGCGCGCCTTTATGGAGGAGTGCCTAGATGACCAGTATTCACGCCAAGGATTCCGTCAAGAGTTACTTGACTGGCGTTGTTGCAACGATTACCCCGGAACTTGCCCGTGGCCTTAAGCGCGGCTATTCGCGCAAGGATTTCACCAGCGACTTGATGAGCGGTGTTATTGTGGGCATTTTGGCGCTGCCCTTGGCTATCGCCTTTGCCATCGCCTCCGGTGTTGGCCCGGAACAGGGACTTTATACTGCCATCATCGCTGGTTTTGCCATTTCGCTGTTGGGCGGCTCCCGCTTCCAGATTGGCGGTCCGACTGGCGCCTTCATTGTTATTGTCTACGGCATCGTGAGTCAGTACGGTTACGACGGCCTCGCTTCTGCGACGCTTTTAGCGGGTATTTTCCTTGTCATTTTCGGCTTGGCGAAGTTCGGAGCCATCATCAAGTTCATTCCGTACCCCGTCACGGTGGGCTTTACGGCGGGTATCGCCATCATCATCGCCTTGGGGCAGGTGCCCAACTTTTTCGGCTTGACTTTCTCGGGGGCCGACCCTGCCGACGCCGTGGGCAAAATCAAGCTGTACGCCACATCCTTCGGTACTTTGAACCCGTTTTCCGTGATCGTGGGTGTTGTCGCCTTGGCGGTTTGCATCGTGTGGCCCAAGATTACCACCAAGATTCCGGGTTCCCTGGTGGCCATTATTGTGGCGACGGTCCTGGTCAAGGTCCTTGGATGGGATACTGTTCACGGTGTTGTGACGATTGGCATGAAAAACCACATTCCTAGCGGTTTTCCTATGCCCCACCTGCCTAATATAAGTTTGGAGATGATGCAGAAGGTGTTCCAGCCGGCTTTGACCATCGCCATGCTCGGTGCCATCGAATCGCTGCTTTCGGCCGTGGTGGCCGATGGTATGACCAGTACCAAGCACCGTTCCAATACGGAACTCTTCGGTCAGGGTATCGCGAACATCTTGAGCCCGATTTTTGGAGGCATTCCTGCTACGGGAGCCATCGCTCGTACGGCGACGAACATCCGTAACGGTGCCGTGAGCCCTATTTCGGGCTTGGTGCATGCTGTTGTTCTTCTTTTAATCATGCTCGTCCTTGGCAAGTACGCCGAAATGATTCCCATGGCTGCCCTTGCCGCTGTGCTTTTCCAGGTGGCGTTCAACATGTGCGGCTACCGTACCGTCATCAAGATGTTCAAGGCTCCCAAGAGCGACGTTACCGTGATGCTCGTGGCCTTCTTCCTTACCGTGATTATCGACCTTACCGTGGCGATTGAAGTGGGCGTCCTTTTGGCGGCAGTGCTGTTTATCAAGCGCATGAGCGATGTCTCTGAAATGCAGACAGTCACCTCGGCCCTCAAGGAAGATGACGAAGAAGCTGCCCACAACGAATTGAGCCGCCAGGTGCCCAAGGGCGTGGTGGTCTACGAGTTGGCGGGTTCCCTGTTCTTTGGTGCCGTGGACAAGTTCAAGGATACCATGGCTCGTATTTCAGACAAGCCGAAAATCCTGATTTTGCGTATGCGCAGCGTTTCTAGCATTGATGCCGCGGGTATCCAGATGATTGAGGACCTGCTCATGCGCTGCAAGGGCGAAGGAACGCAACTGCTTTTGAGCGGTGTTCACGCCCAGCCTGTGGTGGCCTTGACTCGCGCGGGCGTCTTGAAGCAACTTGGCGAAGAAAACGCTCTGGGTAACATCGATGCCGCCTTGAACCGCGCTCGAGAAATCCTGGGACTTCCCGTGGTGGACCCTTCCGCGGAACCTGTGCAGGCGCCTACGGTCTCTTGGGAAAAGAGCCTTGACAAGCCCTGGATGCCCGAAGAATCCAATGCCGCCATCGCCGAAGGAACTCCCGAGGTTATTACTGAACGCATGATGGACGAGCCCGTGCGCAAAATAGAGAACGAGCAGAAGTAACCGGTGCTGGGACGCTGTTTAGGGTGGAACAAAAAGTGGCGAAAATTGGCGGTGCTTGCGTTGAAAAACTTGCAAAAACTGCGTTTTTTCGTAAGTATTTTGACATTTTGTGACGAAAATCGCAGTGTGATTTCCGTTACTTTGAAATAGGAATATTCCTATTTATATTATGGTTGTTAACGAAGGAATACGTCATGAAAAACCAAGATGATCAGAGAATAATATCCAACAGATTCTTCGTGAATTTTGTTATGGCTTTCTCCGGGGTGGTCCTCTTCCTCATGGCCTCCATCGTTTAATCGTTTCTCATTCCCTCCTATAGAACCAAGAAGCGGCCCCTAACGGGTGCCGCTTCTTTTCGTTTTTGTTCGCGTAAGTCGTTGACGCTGATGGAGTTACTTAGAACTGCTGCAGCAGGCGCTTCTTTGCGGGCGTGTCGGGGAGTGCCTGGAAGAGTTCCTTCGCGAAACTCGCCATGAGCATGCTCTTGGCCGTTTCTTTCGGGATTCCGCGGCTCACCAGGTAGAACATCTGTTCGGCATCCAGTTCGCCGCAGGTGTTGCCGTGGGTGCATTCCACGTCGTCGTGGTAAATCTTCAGGATTGGTTTCACAGACACGGAACTTTCTTCGCCGAGCAATATGGTGTTCACCAGTTGGCTGGAGTTTACACCGGTGCAGTTCTCTTCAACGATGACGCTGCCGTCGTAGCTCGCGTTGGATTTACCGTCGAGCAGGTTGCGCGAAAACTGCGTGCTTGTGGTGCGCGGTGCCTCGTGATAGATGTGCAGCCTGTGGTGGCTTCCCGAAGTTCCGTTTAATTTGTTCAAAGTGCGGATTTCGAAGTTTGCGCCTTCGCCTTTCAAAAAGCAGTCGATGCTCACGCGGGTGATACCGTTGCCGCGCTCGATGCTCGAAAAACGCACCGTGGAATTCGCCGCCTGCGTAATGCGGAAATGCCTGAAGCGTAGCGGGACGTCGTTTGCGGGGTTCGCGAAAAAGATTTCCACGTCGGTGCCTTCATCGACATTTATGTCGAAGCGCTCGGCGGCAATCTCGTGGACGACCTTGTTGTCCAGAATTTCGAGGCTAGCCTTGGCGCCCTTGCCGATGTTCAATACCGTGTGGCCGAAGTCGTTGTTGCACTTGAGCATCGCCATTTCGCTTGCGCCGTCGGCGATGTTTTGCACCATGGGCTTTGCACCCTTGGCAATCGGGAGGAGGGCTGCAAAATCCGTTTCCTTTTCAATCAAGTCCGAAAATTCGCTGTCGTCGCATGCGCATGCGTATTCCTGCGCCGGAATTTTTGCCACGGGGAAGAACGTCCACAATTCGTTATTGCGGCGAGGCATGCCCAGCTGTTGAATTCGAGTGATGGCGTCCATTACTTTTCCTCAATCCAGTCGTAGCCCTGTTCTTCCAGTTTCAAGGCGAGTTCCGGGCCGCCGCTCAGGATAATCTTGCCGTGACGGAGCACGTGCACGTAGGTGGGCTTGATGTAGTCCAGCAAGCGCTGGTAATGCGTCACGAGAATCACCGCCTTTTCCGGGCTCATGATGTGGTTGATGCCGTTCGCTACAATGCGGAGCGCGTCGATGTCGAGGCCGGAGTCGGTCTCGTCGAGGAAACTGACTTTTGGGTCGAGAATTGCCATCTGGAGGATTTCGTTACGCTTCTTTTCGCCGCCGGAGTAGCCTTCGTTCACGCCGCGGTCGCGGTAGCGCTCGTCCATTTCCAAAAGCGTCATCTTTTCTTCGCAGAGCTTCTTGAATTCTTCGTCGCCCATTTCCGGGAGGCCGAGGTAGGCGCGCTTGCTGTTCAGTGCCATCTTCAGGAATTCGACGTTGTTCACGCCCGGGATTTCGGTCGGGTACTGCGTGCTGATGAAAAGTCCGGAATTCGCACGTTCGTTGATTTCCATTTCAAGCAGGTTCTTGCCGTCGAGAACAACGGAGCCGTCGTCGACCTTGTAGGCGGGGTGGCCGGCGATGACTTTCGAAAGCGTGCTCTTGCCCGAGCCGTTCGGGCCCATGATGGCGTGGACTTCGCCCGGTTTCACTTCCAGGTTGATGCCCTTCAAAATTTGGGTGCCGTCTTCGATGCTTGCTTTAAGATTCTTTATAGATAACATAGCTTCCTCTTTAAACTTTTTTGCCGTCGTGTCACATGTTCCCCAATATCTGGATTAATGGCTGTTTGCTCTTTATGAGCTGGTCGGCCAAATAGTCTATGGAAAGGGTCCCGTTCTTGTACAGACCTTCCAGTTTTTCCATGTCTTGGGTGAACTTGTTCAGCTTGAGCCTTTTCTGGATGTTCTCGTTCGTGTCCAACGGAATGGACTTTTTGTAACGGTCGCAGGATCTCTGCGTGAGCACCATCAGGGTTTCGTAAAATTCAATGATTTCTTTTGGAGGCGGCCAGCTTTCGTCGGGCAGGTTCTCCATGAACAGCTGCAGGGTGGGCGAGAGCTGGTCGTAGAGCATCTGGGGTGAAAAACATCCGGATTCCATGTAGCTTGCGATAATCGTGTTCACGAACTCGTCTATGAGCCCGGATTCGAAAATCTGGAT
Organism: Fibrobacter sp.; assembly: GCA_024398815.1. Lineage (GTDB taxonomy): Bacteria > Fibrobacterota > Fibrobacteria > Fibrobacterales > Fibrobacteraceae > Fibrobacter. Next base: position 33,521 of record JAKSIL010000022.1, on the reverse strand, counting down.
GCCGCTCGCGGCAAAGTCCATGTCGAAGTATTCGCAGGCGCGGTCCATGAGCGTCGGGTTGTGCACCAAGAGATTTGCAAAACGGATTTCGATGGGCGAAAGGATTTCCCAAGGGACGCTTACTTCTTCCTCTTGGGGTGGTGGAGGCATTTCTCCGCCGAATTCGTCGGGCATGGGCGGCGGAGGCTGTGCTTGCACCTTTTTTTGCGGTTTGATGCTCTTGACTCCGCTCAGCGAACGGCTTGTGTCGAATCGTTCCGCAATCAGGTTCGCGTACAGGTTTTGCAGTTCTTTGTTCTCGATGCTCTTGACGAGGGATTTGGCGTAGGTGATGAATTCTGCGCGGTCTTCGATGCTCTGCAGTTTCTTGCGGCTGGCAAGATAGTCAAGCCAGTCTACGGCATTGGTAAGCTCTGCGCGGAAGGCGTCGGCGCCGCGTTCGTTCACGAAGTTGTCCGGGTCGATTTTTGTGCCGTCCGGACGCGAGAGTGCAAAGACTCTCGGATTGATTCCCTTCGGGAGAACGATTTCCAGCGAACGGAGTGTTGCCTTCTGGCCGGCGGCGTCACCGTCGAATACGAGGTAGGCTGTTTTTGCGTATCGCGAAAGAATGTTGGCGTGCGTTTCGGTAAGAGCTGTTCCCGAGGCAGCGACCACGTTCTGCACTCCGCCTTGGTAAAGGCTAATCAAGTCGAAGTAGCCTTCCACGATGATGACTGCGCCTTCTTTTGCAATGGCGTTGCGGCTGTGGTTTAAACCAAAGAGAATGTCGCTCTTGTTGTACAGTGCCGTGTCGGGGCTGTTCATGTACTTCGGCCGTTCGAATCCTTCTTGCTTGGGAGCCAAATCGCGACCGCCGAAGGCGACGACGACGCCCGAAAGATTCTGGATGGCAATCATCAGGCGGTCACGGAACTTGTCCGAAATTCCGCCGTTCTGCTTTTCGACGGCGAGGCCTGCCTTCACGCAGTCCTTGGGTGAAAAACCGTTTCTTGCGGCATAGCCGATAAAGCCTTCACGACCGTCGGGCGCGTAGCCTATGTGGAATTCTTTGCGAGTGGCTTCGGAAATGTTGCGCTTGGCCAAGTATTGCAATGCTTTGGGGCAAAGGGAAAGTTGCTGTTCGAACCATTCGCAGGCGAGTTCGTTCAACTTCCTTACCATGGCACGTTCTTCGGTGACTTCCGCGTTTTCCTTGGAACTGAACTTGGGCAAGTCGTAGCCTACAAAATTTGCTACCCATTCCACCGCGCCGTTGAAGTCGATTTTTTCGTGCTCCTGAACGAACTTGAACACGTCGCCGCCGGCACCGCAAGCAAAACACTTGTAAATGCCGAGCGTCGGGTTGACACTCATGGAGGGAGAATGGTCATCGTGAAATGGGCAAACACCGGCGTAGCGATTCGTGCCCGTCTTTTTCAGGGGCAGAAACTGCTGAATCACAAGCGAAATATCCGCTTGCGACTTGAGCTGCTGAATCACTTCGTTCGGGTAAAAGGGCATGCCGCCAAATATAGTTTTTTATCGTGTGCCCCATAAGTAAGTTGACTTCGAAAACGGCTTTGAACGAAAACAAATCACGTTGTTCAATTGTTTTCTTATCAAAGACGTTTTCTTGGATCATTGCGGAGCTCACTCCAAGGTGACTGAATGAGTACTGCGTCATCCTGGAGCCGCGAAGTGGCGACGGGATCCATACATTTTTTATGGAACTTGAAAAAGACCCACTCGCGTGATGTACTTTGACCTGATTGGCTTGGCTTGCTGAATCGCTAAACCACGGCTTTGCTTTTCCAGCGGCCACTTTTCCAGCGCCATGCGTTCGCAAACGAGCGGTAGAGTTCGTCGGCGGCCATGCCGAGCCAGAGTCCGGGGAGTCCGAGGCCCACTACAAATGCGAGAATGAGTGCTGTCGCAAGGCCCAAGGTCCACATCATGGCGCTACCCACGATGGCGGGGAAGTTGGAATCGCCCGCGGCCCTCAAGGAAGTGGTGATGATGAAGTTTACCGCCTTGAATGGCTGCACCGCCACATCGCACCAGAGGCAAATCCTGCCAAGGCGAATCACTTCGGGGTTGTCGGTGTAAAGTCGGATCAAATGTTCGCCCAGAAGCGCCACCATAATCGAAAGCAATAGCCCGCTAGTAATGCCCACGGCAAGAGTCTGGCATACGCGCCTGTTCGCTTTCGCAAAGTCGTGGGCGCCCACGAGGTGGGCAACCAAGATTTGGTTACCACTGCCAAGACCGACGCCTAGAATTACGGACAAAGCGGCGAAGTTTCCGGCGAACACGCGCGCGGTCATGGCAGTGGTGCCCACGTACACGACCATCGCGGTAATGAACACCTGGAACAGCTGAAAACTGATGGGCTCCGCTGCGGCGGGGAGTCCAATGCGAATCCAGTCGGGCAGCAGCACCCTGGAACGCTTCCAGTCGCGGCGGTGGCTGTGGTGCTTGACCTTGAACGTGAGCACCATCCAGAGAATGGCCGAGGAAATCAGCCAGGAAAGTGCCGTGGCGAGCCCTACCCCGTAGACACCCAGTTTGGGAATCCCAAAGAGCCCTTCCAAGAAAATCACGTTCAAAAGAGCGTTGCTTGCGATGGTGAGTACGTTACCGACCAGGTTCCACACGGTGAGTCCGTGGGTGGCGATGAGGGCTGTCAAAATCGTTTGCAGGGCGCGGAAAGCGAAACCAAAGCAAACGATGCTCAAAAATTGTCGCGCGTATTCGGCAGGGCCTTCGGTAAGGCCCATCCACTGCGGAATCGTGCCGGAAAGTGGAAAAATCAAGAGGTTCAGCGCCACGCCCAAGAAAATGCTTCCGAAAATCACCATGGTCTGCGTGCTGCGGGCGTGCCCGTTCTGCTTTGCACCGATGTACTGCGAAGTAATGCTCGCGCCGGATTGCGCAAAGGCGTGGAGAGCCGTAAAAAGAGCGCCCAAAACAGGCATCATGGCGCCGACGCCCGCGGCCGCGGTTTCCGAGGTGCGGGAAAGGAACCAGCTGTCCATCATGGGCTGGATCATGCCCACGGCAAACGTCAAGATAAGCGGCCAAGAAAGGCTGATGAGCGATCTATCTTTGACTTCCAAAACGGCGCCGGACATGCCTAAATTTTAGCAATTGCGGACTCTCGCGGGAAGACCCATAAATATGTTTTTTTGTTTCCGCCTGTATACAGGGCGACGGTTCTTGCGGTGCTGAGCGCTTTTGCCGTTGACGCGTTTACGTCAGTTTTTTGCCAAGTGCTATGCGGGCTTCCCTGCGGACGAGCGCTTCGTCGTAGCGGCGCTTTTCGTCGGCGGTTTCGGGCACAACGGCAGGGGCCGGCACGGGTCGTCCGTCATCGCCAATGGCTACAAACGTGAAGTACGCGCGGGCGACCGGGATTTCCTCTTTTTTCGAAGGGTCCGTTTCGGTAATCTTGATGCCGATTTCCATGGAGGTGTTGAACACTCGGTTCATGCTCGCGTGGATGTTCAGGATGGTGCCCACATCGGTCGGCTTCCAAAAACGCACGCTGTCGATGGAAACCGTATTCACTTTGCGGCCGGCGTGCCTGAAGGCCACTACGCAGGCGGCTTCGTCCATCAACGACATCAAGTAACCGCCGAAGGCCTGGTTCAGGGCGTTCGTGTCTACCGGGTGCACGATGGCGTGGCTTTCCAGCGCGGATTCGCTCACTTTGCGGGGCGTCGAATCGTTTGCGATTTCGGGAATCAGTCCGGTGTTCTTCATAGCACGTTCCTCAGTTTTTCGATGATGGTGTCGACGTCGGTGAAGGCGCATACGGGTAGGCTTATGGCCTTTGTGCTTGCGACTTCGGCGCAGTTCAAAGTAGCATTTCCGGTGGCGCAGTTCAAAGTAGCATTTTCGCTGGCGCAGTTCAAAGTGGCGGTAGCATTGGCACCGTTCAAATTATCGGTGGCGCTTGCTGCGTGGCTCAATTCGCCGAAGCACGGCTGGCAATGCAGCGCCATGGGGTAGTGGATGCAATAAGGAATTTCCGCCTTCTTCAATTTTTCGATGAAGGCGTTCCTGTCGTCTACCAAGAGCGTGTATTGTGCGTAGGTGCTCGTGTTTCCCTTGGCGATGCGCTGCGGTTGGATTCCTTCGACATTGGCGAAGAAGGCGTCGTACTTGGCGGCGTTTTCCCTGCGCTTGCAGAGTTCTTCCTCAAAATGCGTGAGTTTCACATTCAATACGGCGGCCTGGATGGCATCGAGCCTGCTGTTCACGCCCACGATTTCGTGCAGGTAATGCTCCGAACTTCCGTGGTTTGCAATTTGGCGAACCTTCCTTGCCAGTTCGGCGTCGTCGGTGAAGATGGCTCCGCCGTCGCCGTAGCAGCCGAGCGGCTTGCTCGGGTAGAAACTTGTAATGGCGATATCGCCGAACGTGCAGGCACGGCGCGGTTCCAAATGAGGGCTTTGCGCAACGCTTGCACCGAAGGCTTGCGCACTGTCCTCCAGAATCCAAAGCCCATGGCGGTTTGCGATTTCACGCAACTCCTTATAAGGGGCGCACTGGCCAAAGAGGTCCACCGCGATGATTCCGCGAGTCGCAGGCCCTACGAGCGATTCTACGCTTTTCGGGGAAATCTGCAGGGTTTCCGCGTCGATGTCTGCGAATTTCGGAATTCCGCCGAGGGCGGCCACGCATTCTGCGGGGGCTACGAACGTGAAGTCCGGGACGATGACCTCGTCACCGGGAGCGATTCCCAGGGCCATGAGCGAGACGGTCAGGGCCTCTGTGCCGCTTCCGCAGGCAATGGCGTGCCCGATTCCGCAAAATTTCGCCAGATTGGCTTCCAGTTGGCTTACGGCTGGGCCGCCAATGAAGCATCCGCTGTCAAAAACGGCCCGTTCCGCCTGTTCCAGTTCAGGTTTGTAGGCGTTTCGTTGGCCAATTAGGTTGACAAAGGGGATCATATTCCCAAAAATAGCAATTTTGGGGCAGATAAGGGGACTTGACAAAATCCAAAGCTTTACTATCTTTGTGCCTACAAAATTTTTAATTAGGTTTTTTACCCGGAGATTAAAGTGCCGCAACATAAATCTTGCAAAAAGCGTTTGCGCCAGGCCGAAAAGGCCAATGCTATGAACCGCGCAGCTCGTTCTGAAATTCGTGCTAGCCTCAAGGTGATCCGCACCGCTACCACTAAGGACGCCGCTCTCGCCGAAATGCCGAAGCTCTTCAGCATGCTCGACAAGGCTGCTTGTTCCAAGCGCGCCGGTTTCAATGCTAACCGCGCTGCCAACTACAAGGCCAAGGTCGCTAAAGTCATTAACGGCTTCGCTTAATTAAGCGATTCTGTTATCGGAAATAAAATGCCGATGCACGTATGTGCACCGGTGTTTTGTGTTTTCTTAACTTGTCCTATTTTTCTAATCTATTGTGGAATAATGATTTATTCCGAAAAAGCGCCTTTTTGAAACAGTGTAAATCCTTGTCGTCTGCAATTTTACTAGATTAAGTTGTAGAGTATTAAGGAATTGAAATGTCTTCGATTAACTTTGCTACACGAGAAATTAGTTGTAAGGTGGTTTATTACGGACCCGGTCTTAGTGGCAAGACCACTAATCTGCAGGTCATTCACCAAAAAATGCCTCAGGACAAGCGTACCGACATGGTGTCGCTCGCTACCGAAGGCGACCGTACTTTGTTCTTTGACTTTTTGCCGTTGAATCTGGGTGATATCAAGGGCTTCAAGACTCGTTTCCAGCTTTATACCGTTCCTGGTCAGGTTTATTACAACAGTACCCGTAAGCTTGTGCTTCGCGGTGTCGATGGAATTGTTTTTGTGGCCGATTCCCAGCGTTCGCGCCAGGCCGAAAACATTGAAAGTTTGCAGAACCTTCGCCAGAACCTGCAGGATTACGGCATGGATCTCGACGATATGCCTTTCGTGCTCCAGTACAACAAGCGCGATATGGAAAACGTCTTTACGCTCGACGAAATGAACGCCGAGCTCAATCCGAGAAAGGTTCCCTTCTATCCGGCTACGGCCCATAACGGCAAGGGTGTGGTTACGACACTCAAGACCATCGCCATGCTGGTTATCGAAAAGTTCAACGTGAAGCAGGGACAGCTCAACAAGGCTGTTGAAAACGCCAACAATACCGGCGTTCACGACGTGTCTCTCACCAAGGAAGGTATTTCCGTTTCGCAGCAGCCCAAGCTCAGCGGAAATGCTGCCGCTCCGACATCTCCGTTCAAAATGCCTTCGTTTGCAGCCAAGCCGCCTGCCGCTGGTGCAGCCCCGTCTGCGGGTAGTGGTTCGGGCTTGTTCCAGAGGGGTGCCGCCGCGGCATCGCCTTTTGGACGTCCTCGCGCTGCGGCGACAGTTCCGCGTATGCCCACGTTCGGCCGTGTTGTCGACAAGCCTTCGCAGGAAGTCTCCGACGATGATATCGAACTTCGTCCGTACGTCCCGAAAAAGAAATAGTTTCAACAAGATTGTAGGTGCCCCATGAGTGATTTTACCATTTATTCTGAAGATGTTGGTAAGGTTCGCCGCTTGATGCTTGCGTATCAGGCCAGCGTAAAGGCCGACTATATTGTCTTGTGCCATCGCGATGGTTCCATCATTGCCGAAGTAGGCTCCCTTGGAATCGATGCGACCCCGCTTGCTGTTTTGAGTACGGCTTCTTTTGACTCTGCCCGCCAGGTCGGCATGATGCTCGGTGGCGTGAATTTCCAGGCTGTTTCGTATACTGGAGAAGAACGTTCGATTTACATTGCTCCCGTAGATGAATCGCTTCTTTTGGTGCAGGTCTTTACCGGCTCCCGTCTTCCGAACCGTATCGACGACTTCAATCGCCTGTTGGTGGAAAAGCTGGTGGATGCGGTTCCTGCATTTACGCAGAATACGAGTAAGCTTATTTAAAAGAGGCTATTGTGGCTGCGTTTCCGCCACTTCGCAATTTGAGAAAGACGACCGTGCTGGTGCTGGTTGTTTTCCTTGGCTTTTTTGTGCATAGGTTCATTAGTTTCTGGATCGAGGACCATGCTGTTCCCGATGTTGCCGAAACGGAACTGTCGCCTGCGCAGAGCGTAGTTTGCCGCAATGTCGTGCGCGGTACGCCTTTTGGCGTCGATAGCGTCTTTGAAGAAAATACGCGACTTTATTTTTATTCGACCATTTCGAATGCCATGCTTTATTCTGCCGATACTTTGCGGCATGTGTGGTTTTGGGGAACCGATACCATCCAAGTGTTGCCCTGCGAAATCAAGGTGGCCGAGAGCCACAAGGTCATCGACGAACAGTCCGACGCTCCGCAAACGGACATTAGCGCCTGCCATACGGAAATTTCTCCCAAACTGTTAAAACCGGGCGAGTGGAGCGTTGACTTGATTGCCGGTCGAAAGCTCCTTTCAAGTAAACAGTTCGTGATTGAATCTGCCGAAAGGTAAAATCTATGCGCAGGTCCAGCGGACTAAAGGTGTTGCTTGCGTTCGTTGCGTTTGGCAATGCACTTGCCATGAATGTTGATTCCATTCCGGTGTGGCATCCTGAATACCTGGTCCGGTACAATCACGTTGAAAATTATCCTGACAGTTTGAACAACGTAAATAACTCGCAGTTGCAGACTCACGGCTACAAGACGATGCAGGTGACTGTGGGCGATGGCGGAACCCAGGTGGATCAGGAACTTCGTTTGTCTATACAGGGCGTTGTGGGCGACAGCGTGTATATCGACGCTTTGCTCAGCGATGTCGATCGCAAGGCCGGAAACCAGACGACGGCGACGCTCCAGGAAGTGGACCAGGTTTACTTTAGGGCGGAATCCAAGCATTGGTTGGTCCATTTGGGCGATTTGACTTGGACCGATGAAAACCTGGGACTTTTTTCGATTGAACGCTCTACGCTTGGTGCCATGGTGGGCGTTCGCGGAGGCTATACGGATGTGCGTGGGGCCGTAGGCACGGACGAAGTGACGAGAATAAGTCGTGTGTTCAATGGTGTAAGCGGCCAACGGAGCGGCTATGCCATAAGCGACAACGGAGATTATCTGGCGGTCGTGCCGAACTCCGAAGCCGTATTTGTCAATGGAAATAAATTGACTCGTGATGTCGACTATACGGTGAACTATGCGGGCGGCCTGTTGGATTTCAAGGGCGCAAAAATTCCCGGGCCCGACGATGAAATCCGCGTAGAATACGATGCTTACGATAGTGACAATCTTTACAATCTTTATGCGGCGAGCGGAAAGTACAGGCACCCGAACCTTTATTTGGACGTTTCCGGATTCAGACTTGAAAACGACAGGGAGCGCATGAAACGAGGCTCTTGGAGCGATGTCGAATATGAAAGCCTCAAAAAGGACAAGGGCGGAAATCTTTACAGGTCAAACGACAGTTTGCCCGGGGGTGTTGATTCGACCCTTTTGCTGAAACGGCCCGAGCGCACAGACCGCATGGGAACGAGATTGCGCCTGCAGCAGGACAATCGCTATTACATGGATTTGGAAATGGCAGTGAACCGCCATGATTCCAACTCGGTATCGGACGATGTCGATGGCCCAAGGGGTAACGCCTATCGATGGTTCCTGACGACGGATTCGTCGGAATTTATGAAAAAATTTCCGGTCGCTTTTTCCGTGTATGGGAATTACGTACAAAGTGAATTCGAAATCAACGATTTCCAAGGAATGGACCACGACTGGAATTCGTTTAAGCTGAAAGACGAATGGGACTTGGACAGTGCAGGCGTTTTTTCGGGCGATTTGCGCCATGATGAATTCGGTATGCGGTTCCGCTTGGGCTCGGAATGGTTTGCGAACGCTTTGTGGGGCTACCGCCAGGGCGAAGATGAAAACTGGAATTCGTCGCGAGCGAAAGTTTCACTTGTCCATAAAAACAGGAAGGTGACGAGTGATTTGGGTGTCGCGCGTGTGTCCAGCGTTCAGGATGCTGAAAAGGAACGCTATCAGGCTACGGGCTCTACAGAATTTTTACAGGGCTTGTGGAGACCTTTTGGCAATTTTGATTTGCGATATACGGATATCGATGCAAATGGCGTAGAAGACGAAGTGGCTTACGGCAAAACAGGTTCCGGATTCTTGCTGGTCGGAAAAAGTTGGCAGGCGAGCGAAGGCGTCGAAACGAAATTGGCCAAGCGCCGCGGTGACAGCTATGGTGACGATTGGAGCGATTCCTTGAAGTCCGTTGTTTGGACGCAGACTGCGGATTGGCATGGCAGCTACGTCGATGTGGAACATTTTTTGCAGTACGAACGGCGCAGCGTTGATTCCAGTGCCGCAGAAAACAGCTGGGTGGGCGAGTTGGACTCACGTTTTGGAAACGAAGAAAAAGGCATTTCCGGAAGCGTCAGCTACAAATTGGGACTCACCGAGGAACAGACTTATACATCCGTTTACAAGGCTGTAGCCAAAGGGACGGGCGATGTTCGCTATGATAGCCTGACGGGCGCTTTCATTGAGGGTGTCGATAATGGCGATTTCGTTTACGAGGGTATGGGACGCAACGATTCCGTTGGAGCGGTGCTCGCCTCCAATGCGGCCTTTGGCATTGATTTGGATTGGAATCCCGGACTCTTTTTGGGAATCTACGAGGGAATTTTACGCGACATCACTTTGGGCGGATCGTACAACGCTGTAGGCGAAGATACTACAGGTAAAAAATTGTATTTCCCTGCATCGACTCCTCATGAACTTCGTAAGATTTCGTCGGGAACTATTGATTGGGAAACCCGCCTTCGCTGGGAACATCCGATAGGCTTGTCGGTTGCGTATAAACCGGGCGGAGAATATGATAAAAAGCTCAGTTCCATTTCGTATTTTGAATCCAGTTTCCATCACAAGGTGGAAAGCGAATACCAGATAAACGAAAATCATCTCGTGGGAGTTGACGCCTTGTTTGAAAAGTCGGAATTGAATGCCCTCCAGGACTTGGAATGGAATGTCCGCGATTTTTCAGGTCGTTACCGCTTTAGCTTCTGGGATGGATTTCATGTGGAACCTGGCGGCCGTTTCCGAGATGGCGAAGGAAACGATGATATGGACAATGAATTTGACGCCTATCTTTGGGAAGCCTCGCTTCGCTTGGGTTATGTAAAGCCCGACGTGGCCGATGCCTATGTCAAGTTCTCTGCCGTGCAAATGGAAAGCGATGGCGATATGATTCCCTACCAGATGATGTCGGGCTATAGCGATGGACGGACATATCGCTTGGAGTCGTCTGTGTCGGTCGATATAAACAACAATATTTCTTTTGGTTTGCATTATGTGCTGCGCTTTGGCGATGCGGAAGAAAATATTTTTCAGAAGTTGACGACCGAGGCTAGGGCGTATTTTTAGGTGAACGATGATGAATATGTCGGTGAATACATCTTGTAAAGGCTTGTGCAACTGGATTGCGGTTGTGCTTTTACTGCTGTGTTCGCTGTTCGATTCTGCTTTGGCGGCAAAATCACCTGTCGATGCTACCGCTGCGGAATCTGCCTGTTCGTGTCGCATTCAATCGATAGTGTGGAATGGCGAACGTTCTGAGTTTGATGAATCGCAGATGTCTGCTGCAGTCGGCGCCCCGTGCGAAGATTGGCGGGTATATGCCGATAAACTTGTGCGTTATTATGAAGACCGTGGATTTTTGGCTGCGCAAGTAAATGGAAATGTCGCAGATGGCGTGCTGACGATTGAATTTAAACGGGGCGCCGGCTATGTCTGGGCGGCTGCCGAGAATTTGGATTCCAGCGGAACGAAGTCCGAAGTTTTCCGTCGCTTGAGTGGCATCGAAGAAGGCGAACCTGTTTCGTTGACAGACTTGGAACGCTCTGAACGCAAACTTTCGCGCGTGGGATACTTTGAAATGACCGCCCCGACGCGACTGTTCCGCGACCCTGTGCGCAATCGCATTTATCCTGCGTTCAGCATGCGCAAGGCGAACGTGAGCGAGGCCGAAGGCGTGCTTACATATTCTAGCGAAGACAATGTTTGGGAAGGTCAAATAGATGTTAATTTGTACAATATCGCAGGAACCGCACGAGATTTGACTCTCGAGGGCTTTACGGGCGAAGATTCCCGCCATTTGCAAGGTAGTTATAAGGAACCTTGGATTTTTGGGACCGCTTGGAATGTCGTGTTGCGTGGATTGTTTGACGAAGAAACCGTTTATGAAGAACCGATAGTCTGCAATAGCGACGATAAAGATTGCGAGGAATCCGACGGGGAGACCATTGAACGCTTGATTCTGGGCGAGGTGGGCGTTACTCGCGATATAGGCTTTGATTTTACCGTGGGTGTGTTTTTCGGCATTACTGAAGATGACAAACATTCGACATTTGAAATGTCGTATGTCTCGCTGGACCGCTTTGTGTTGCCTCGTCGCGGCTTACGTTTGGATGGTTCTTTTACATGGAAAATGGATCGCCCCGATTCGCTGGACAATTATTTGAATGCTCATGCGCACGCTGAAGCGTATTTCCCGCTGTATGGAAACTTTATCGCGCGTTACGAAGGTGCCGCGGGCGGGATTTTCCCGACGGATGCTAGTTTGATGCGCACGGACCTGTTTGCCTTGGGTGGCCTCGATGATTTCAAGGGTTTGCAGTACCATGCGCTGCGGAGTCGCGCTTACGGGTTTTCGGAACTTGCCGTGATGTGGCAGGACGGCTACGACTTGAGCATAGAACTTTTCTATCAGCCGGGTCTTTACCGCAGATTTTCTCCGGGGCGTGGCTGGGCTCGCGAACAGGATTACGGCGTGGGCTTTACGCAGTACCGCAAGAACTGGAGCGTGAACCTGTATTACGCACTACGTAACGGCTGCGACTACCTCGACGGTATCCTTGGCTTCGGCGTCAAGACGCTGTTCTAGGTTGCTGGTTCATACCTCGTGCTTTGTCGGTGGCTGCCGTTCTCCGCTCGTTTCTTCACTTCGTTCGAAACCGGTTTCGGCTGTTTTCGCTTCGTTCACGCCTCACACCTCATACCTCATACCTCATACCTCACACCTCAAAGGCCGGAGGCCGACCTCATCTACACTGGTGTTTTGCTTTTTTCACCGGCGATTTCTCGGACGAGTTTTGGAACCATGTAGCCGGGGAGTTTTGTGCGGATTTGCGAGATTAATTCGCGGGCGCATTCGTCGCTTACTTCGAAGTGGGCGACGCCTTTGGCGTGGTCCAACTGGTGCAAGTAGTAGGGGAGTACGCCCTGCTCAAAGAGTTTGCGGCTCAAGTTTATGAGTGTGGCGGCGCTGTCGTTCACGCCTTTCAAAAGTGCGCTCTGGTTCAGAAGTGTCCAGCCGGCGTACTTGAGCTGCCCGAAAATCATCTGCGATTCCTCGTCCAGTTCGTCGGGGTGGTTTACGTGCGTCACGAGTACGCATTCGAAGCGGGCCGGCAGTTCGCGCAGCATTTCGAAGTGCTGCATGGCGATGTCCGGGCGCATGATGGGGAGCCTTGTGTGGATGCGGAGCGTGGTGACGGAACTGTGCATGGCGATGGCTTCCACGAGGTCGCGGAACTTGCCGGGCGAGAGCATCAGAGGGTCGCCGCCGGAAAGAATCACTTCCCAGATGTCGGTATGCACGTCGAGCCAGTTCGAAACTTCTGCGGCGATATCCGCGACGCTCTGGAAGGGGTAGTTGCGGCGGAAGCAGAAGCGGCAGCGCACACCGCAGGCGCTGGTCGAAACGACGAGCGCGCGGTTGTCGTACTTTTGGATGATGCTGTCGCATTTGCCTGCGGGGAGGTCCCCGACGGGGTCGTCCACGAAACCCGGTACGGCCTCGTTTTCTTTTTGCGATGGCAGAACCTCACGCAAAAGCGCTTCGGGTTCATTGGCTTTTTTGATTAAAGTCGCATAGTGCCTGGAGCAGTTGAACGGGTAAGTTGGAGTTTCGTCGAGGTCTATGCCTGCGCTTGCGGCGATTTTTGCTGCGAAATCCGCTCCCAAATACTCAAAAAAATCGTCAATTTTCGTAAAAACTTTTACAGAATCTTCCATTATATGCTAAATTTAGCTCAAAAAACCAAAAGAGGATAATATGGGTACTGTAAGCACCAACGAATTCCGCAAGAAACTCAAAATCATGGTTGATGGTCAGCCGTACGAAATCATCGAAAACCAGTTCGTGAAGCCGGGTAAGGGCCAGGCCTTTAACCGCGTTCGCATCAAGAACCTCGTGACTGGCCGTACCCTTGAACGTACTTGGAAGAGCGGCGATACCGTTGAAGAAGCCGACGTGACATACACCGAAATGACATACCTCTACAACGATGGTGAAACTTGGTTCTTCCTCGACAACGAAACTCAGGAAACCATGGAAATTGCCAAGGCCAACCTCAACGGTTGCGAAGTTTGGCTCCTCGATGGTGCTACCGTCGAAGTCACTTGGTGGAAGGATCCGAAGACCCTCTCTACCCAGGCTATCGAAGTTATCCCGCCGACCTTCGTCGACCTCATGATCATCGACGCTCCTCCGGCTGTCCAGGGCAACACCAGCGGTAACGTTCTCCGTGAATGCACCGTTGAAACTGGCGCTAAGGTGATGATTCCGCTGTTCATCGAAAACAACACCAAGATCCGCGTGGATACCCGCGACGGTTCTTACCTCGAACGCGCGAAGTAATTCTTAATTGAATTATTTAAAAAGCCTTCGGTTCAAACCGAGGGCTTTTTGTTTTGATTCAACTTGAATACTTAGAGTGGCTTCTACTTCAGCGCAGCCCTGAACACTCTTGCGACTTCGTCGGGCCTGTCGCTCTTGAGCCAGCTGAGCGTTTCCGTGCCGCGGTAGCTCCAGGCGAAGATGTTCTCGATGCCGGCCTTGCGGCTTTCTTCGACGGCGATGGCTAAATCATTTTCGCGGCCTGCTTCGATCTGGTAGGCCTTGATCCACATTTGGACGGCTTTGCCGTGTTTTGCGGCGACTTCAGTCAACTTGCGGGCGGTTTCGGCGTACTTTTCGCGAACCCATTCCTCGCTTGCTCCCTTTTCCCAGTAGGGGTCGCTTGCGACTTCGTCGACGCTTTCGAGGCGGGCGACTTTGCTCCAGTCGTCGAGGCCTGCGGGGAACCAGGGCGGGAGCATGCAAACGCAGTTCCGCTTTCCGCGGGCGTGCACGTCGTCGGTCATTTCTTTCAAAAAGTCGATAAGGCTTTCTTCGCGGAATCGTTTTACGTCACGAGCCTGGTCCGGCGGCATTTGGTCAAAGGTGACCGCGGGCATTTCGTAGCCGAACTGCTTGTGGAACTTTTCGCGGCACACGGGGCAGCGGCAGCTCCAGTTCTGGAGTCCGCCTTTTTCAAAATAAAAGTGCGGTTCGTCCCAGAAAATCGTGCTTACTTTGGTTGCACAGACGGTCTCGATCCACTTGTGCATGTAGGCGCGGAATTCCGGGTGGTTCGGGCAGGCGGCGACTTTCGGCTTTCCGTCCAGCGCGACCTGGCACAAGTCGTGATTCCGTGCGCTGAGTTCCGAGTAGGCTTCTCCGCCAAAGACGCGGCCCACTCCCCAGGGGTTCACGTAAACGTCTAGACCGAGGTCGGCGGTTCCGTCCACGATTTGCTTCATGGTGTCGAAGTAGTATTGCTGGTCTTCTTCGCTCCAGGTGTGGAGCACGGCGTTGAAACCGGCGGCCTTGATGCCTTCCATGTCCATGAGAGCGAGTCTCGGGGAGCGCACTCCGAAATAGCTTACGCCTTTGATCATGTTTCTGCCCACTGCGGGGTGGGCGTACGCAAAAGCACTTGCTCCAGGGTTTCGCCCCATTCTTCTTCATTGACCGGGCGGCGAATCCAGTAGAGGCTTCCGTCGTTTTTTTCGATAGGCATGTCGTCGGGGACGATTTCCACAATCCATGACTCGGGGATGCTTTCGTGAATCTTCTTGCTGAATTTCAGGTTTTCGGCCTTGGAGCGTTCCGCATGGTCGAAAACGATAAGCGACGGAGATTCTCCTTCGATAAGAGCCGTTTCCAAAAGGTTTTGGGCGTCTTCGATGGTATTGCAGGTGTACATGGTGGCGTCTTCGGCCAAATCGTTTTGCAAAAGCCAACGAAGAGTCCACTGACTCATCTTGTCGAGGCTTCCGGGTGACGAAGGCGTTATGAAGAATATGTGTCCCACGGGCTTAAAAATAGGATATTTAATGGATGTTGTGAATAAACAAAAGGAAAAAATTTGGAATTTATTTTGGATGACAAGGATTTACCCGACTTATCCACAAGAAATCGCCAATTTATTTTTTTGCCCTTCTAAATTGCTACATTTTTAGCATGTTTCCCGATCTTGGTGAATTCCGTTTAGTAAACAAAATTCTTGAAAATGCGGCCCCCTTTGAACATAGCGGACCCGTGAACCGCGACTGGCTCAATGTTGGGGATGACTGCGCTATTTTTGATGGTTGGCTTGCGACCAAGGATTTGTCCGTAGAAAATGTCCATTTCCGTATGGACTGGTCCACGCCGGAACAGGCGGTGGAAAAGCACATCGTTTCGAATGTGTCCGATATTTCGGCTATGGGGGGCGTGCCTCGTTTTGCCCTGTTCGGTTTGTGCGTGAATAAATCGTGGCCTGCGGATTTGCGCGACCGCGTGGTGAAGGCCGTTTCGGAAGGGTTCTCCCGTCGCGGCATTGCGCTGATTGGCGGCGACACGGTGTCGGGCGAGGTGGGAATGTTCTCGACAACGTTGCTTGGCACCTTGCCTTCGGGTAAGCCTCTTTTGCGCAGCGGTGCCCGGCCTGGCGACCGGGTGTACGTTGCCGGGACATTGGGCAAGTCTGGGGCCGGGCTTTGGATCTTGATGAACAGACCTCAAGACGCTGGCCGTTTCCAGAGGCTGGTCGACTACCATTTGGCTCCGAAAATTGACGAGCGCATGGGCGTGAAACTTTTGCAGGCTGGTGTATGTGGAGCCTGCATGGATGTAAGCGACGGACTTTCGTCGGAACTGAACCATCTTGCGTTTTCGTCGGGGGTGAAAATCGAGATTTTAAGGCAAAATTTGCCGATTGACCCTGAAGTTCTAGAAATGTGCCGCCATTATGGCCTGAATCCCATGGATTTTGCGATGAATGGGGGTGAGGAATATCAACTCGTTTTTTCCAATTCTGTAAAAAATGATATATTTCAAAATGAAGTTGTATCCGAAGGTGTGCATTGTATAGGGACCGTTTTTGACGGAAGCGGAGTCTATATGGTGGACCCGGAGGGAGGAAAAGTTATTGTAAACGCACAGGCTTGGTCACATTTATGATAAACAATTCAAAAATGAATATAGGTCAGCTGCTCATTCGTCAGGGTGTTCTCGATGAAGACCAGTTGGATCACGTGCTGGCCGAACACAAGCGAACCGGTTTGGCTGTCAGCAAAATCTTGCTGAAGCTCCAGATGGTGACCGAGGAACAGCTCACGGCTATCCTTGGACATCACATGCCGACCACGGCGAAGCGCCGTATAGGCGAAATGCTTTTGGAACAGGGCTACATTAGCCAGGAGCAGTTGGACCTTGCTCTTGAAAACCAGAAGACCAGCGGTAAAAAGCTTGGCCGAATCCTGGTGGATCTCGGGTACATGCCCGAAGAACGCCTTGTGGAAATCCTTTCCAGACAGTTCGAAGTTCCCTACGTGAAGCTTGAAAACTTTAACTTGGATGCCGATACCTACACGTATCTGCCCGAAGACTTGTGCAAGCAGTACAAGATTGCACCGCTGTTCATTTCCAAGGGCGACGACGAACGCGGCTTCCAGCGCACTTCCATGACTCTGGCCATGGCCGATCCCACCAACATGCGTGTGATCAACATCGTCAAGTTCAAGGTCAAAATGGAAGTGGACGTGGTCATGGCGTCGGAAGCCGACGTGCTCAAGACCATCGAGCGCATTTTCAGCGGACACGGCCCTGCCGAAGAATCCTTGGCGGAATTGATTGGCGAATCCAAGGACGGCGAAGAACTTGAAACCGTGGAACGCGGCAATGCCGCCTCCGACGAACCGGAATTGTCCGACGAAGAAGGCCGCGCGGTGGTGAAAATCGTGACGACCTTGATTCACGAAGCCATTGCGCGCCACGCATCCGATATTCACCTCGAACCGCAGGAGACGTTCCTCAAACTCCGCTATCGCATCGATGGTGATTTGCAGGTGCAGTCTCCGATTCCTGCGCGCCTTATGCCGCAGATTCTTTCGCGTATCAAGCTCCTTTCCAAGATGGACATCGCCGAAAAGCGCCGCCCCTTGGACGGTCGTTTCACGGTGCGCTACAAGGGGGCCGAAGTTGACCTTCGTGTGAGCTCGTTCCCGATTTCGCTGCGTAAGCGCGGCGTCTGCGAAAAAATCGTTATGCGTATTTTGGACCCGAATTCGGGTCAGTTCCCGCTTAAGGACATGGGATTTGACTCCCGTGTGCTTAAACAGTTCCTCGATGCCATTAACGCTCCTAACGGCATTGTGCTTGTGACCGGTCCGACGGGTTCCGGTAAGTCCACCACGCTTTACGCTTCCATTCGTGAGATTCTTGATAGTACCATCAACATTTCTACCATGGAGGACCCGGTCGAATTGAACATCGACGGCGTCAACCAGGGGCAGATCAACAATGCGGCCGGGTTTACGTTTGCCGCGGGCATTCGTGCGCTTCTCCGTCAGGACCCTGACGTCATCATGATCGGTGAAATGCGTGACCAGGAAACCTCTTCAATGGCTATCGAAGCTGCATTGACGGGTCACTTGGTCTTCAGTACTTTGCATACGAACGATGCTGCCGGCGCATTCCCGCGTTTGCTCGAAATGGGCCTTGAACCCTTCCTTGTGTCAACCGCTATCAAGGGCGTGCTTGCACAGCGCCTTGTGCGCCGTATTTGCAAGAACTGCAAGGAACCCATGGAAATTTCCGATTCCCTTCGCGAAGAACTTCACTTGACCCCCGACATGCAGTTCTATCATGGCCGTGGTTGCGAAAAGTGCGAAGGTTCCGGTTACAAGGGCCGTTGCGGTATCTACGAGTTCCTCGTTCCGAATGAATCTGTCCGTAACCTCGTGATTAAGCGTGCTTCCGGTGACGAAATCAAACGTTGCGCCATCAAGGAATGTAACATGATTACGCTGCGTATGGACGGTATCCAGAAGGCTTTGAACGGACACACGACGCTCGAACAGGCCGTGGGTGCATCTGCAGCCGACGATTAATGTTTTTTTCTGGACGAACAACTTGTGAAGAAAATTATCGTAAGCTTTTTTTTGTTTCTATTTGCAAGTTGTTCTGATCTTGATTCATCGGAGAATTCCGTTGATGTCGAAAATAGTCGAGATGGACGGATGGTGCGTATCGTTCCTGCAGAGATGGGAACGGTTTTAGGCACGAACGATGCGAATGCTAAGGTAAGCGAATTTCCTCAAATGCAGGTCAAGTTCAATTATGAGTTTTTCGTAGATGTGCACGAAACAACTTGTGGTGAATTTAACCATTTGATGACTTTGCAAGTGGAATGTGAAAACGATTCGCTTCCGGTAAGCGATGTGACCTTTTTCGATGCCGTGCTCTATGCCAATGCTCGCAGCAAGTCCGAAAAATTGGATACGGTGTACAGGTACGAAAAGGCTTACTTTGATTCAAAAGGGCATTGCCAGAATTTAGAGGGATATGTTTTTGTTCCAGAAATAGAGGGCTATCGTTTGCCGACTGAAGCAGAATGGATGCTGGTGGCTTCGAATAACTGGAACATGGAAGAAGCCTGGACTGCAGACAATTCTGATTTTTTGCCGCATAAAGTTTGTTCTAAATCTGGGACCCCCAGTGGCGTGTGCGATATTGCCGGAAATGTGATGGAATGGGTTAACGACTGGAAAGGTTCTTTTAAGGACACCGTTGTTTTTAACTATATCGGGGCTCCTGATGGTAAAGCTTCGGGAGAGCGCGTCGTAAAGGGCGGCAGTTTCCGCAATCCATCGTCTTCTATAAAGATTTATAGCCGAGGAGATATCTACGTTGTCACGTCTGCGACGAAAACTGATTATGTCGGTTTCCGGCTTGCTTTGGGGGCGATTCCCGATCCGACTTGGATGGACATCGGCGGGGTTGTGAAAAAAAATGACATGCGTGTACTTGCCAGCGCGCAGACTGTCAGGTCGAAATTGAAGAATTACAAAGCGAAGCTGTTCTTCCGGAACGACCTGTCGGGAGCCTTGTCTTACGTTGATTACTCTAAGGCCCAGTATTCCGTTGTCGAAATTGAGGATTCCCTGGATGTCTATCATCCCGACGCTTCGCCCGATGGAAAGTGGGTGGCGTTCTGCACGGGAATCGAAGGTGTTGCGCAAAAATCGGAAGTGTATGTGAGGAATATCGAAAATGCTTCTGGTAAGGCTATTAAACTAGATGTGGAATCGGCGGCGATACCGCGCTGGCGAGTATTGGACAATGGTGATACGGCTGTTGTTTACGTGTCGTATTCCGGCGACAATACGGATTCCGTGACTTTTTTGTCGGCTTCGACTTGGCAGGTCGTTTTTTCGGACGGCAAGTTTGGAATTCCTGAAAAGCTTTTTGACGGAGCGTACCATGACGGCGTTAGCGATGATTCACGGTTTGCTGTTTCCGGTTCAAAGCGCTTTAGGGCCCGTATCGGAAGTTTTTCTGAGGATGATTCCCATATAGACACGATTTGGTATAATGGGGAACAAGTTTGCAATGTTTCGCTTTTCAGGGACGGGTCGAAGCGAACGTCGTTCCTTGAATTTTCGGGTAAGACTGGTCACGAATTTACTGCAGATGAATCGTATGGGGTTCATGAAAGGTTGTTTGTTGTCGACAGTACTGGAGGATTGATTCAAAGTATTGCGGCCCCTGAAGGATTTGCTTTCGATCATACCGAATGGGTCGATGGAAACTTGATTGTGGCTACGCTCACGAATGCTTTGGGGGTTCATTCCAAGATTGTTTTGATTGACCTTGCCGATAGCAGCATCACGAATCTTGTAGAAGGCGATGAACTATGGCATCCGTGCCTTTGGACCATTCGCAACTCGGTTTTGTCTGAGAATGTTTTGCCGTATTCCGATAGCGCTGGTGTTTATTACCATGAATACGGTCAGGAGTTCATGTACGAGTTGCGCGACAAAATGGAAACTTTCTGGAAGACGAAGGACTCGGTGACTGTGGTGGCTATGGGTTCTTCAAGAGTGATGTACGGCATAAATGGCAAGTATTTTACGAATCGGGTCGTCTTGAATATGGCCTATGCCGGAGCCGATTTGTTCGATGCAAATTTCATTTTTCAAAATTATATCTTTAACCATGTGAAAAATCTAAAGTTCTTGATTTTGGAAATGGCTCCGGATATGTTTCTTTTGAGAATTGCAGATTCGCACTGGAATCCAACGTACGAAAGTAATCCTGGTTATCCTTATGATGAAAAGCATGATTTTTGGAAAGACGGTATTCCCGAAGGCTTTATTGAAGCTGTTGAAGCAGGCCCCAAAATTGAAGACACGAGTATTTTCCCTTATGACGAAGATTACTTGCTCCCGATAAAAACCTGGGGCCCTGCAGATATAATGCTTGATTCCATGGTTTCGAAGTCCAAAGGCGCCATGTTTTATGATGAGAACTATAAAAATTTCATGGACATTGTTGATGCCGCCCATTCTATGAACGCAAAGGTCGTTGCCGTAATTTGTCCAAGGCATCCGGGATATGCGACTACGGGAACTTTTGGCGCATATGGCCCGGCACGTTCTATTGCCAAGGGCATTATCGATAGCCTGTCCCGTTATGATATTGTGGTGCTAGATGAAAATAAATGGGGAAATCATGATTACACGGATGACATGGGTTATGATTATGACCATCTCAGTTATCTGGGCGCAGAACAGCTTTCGCACAGGCTGGACTCTTTATTGAATACCTTGGAATAATTTTTCTTTTTTTTTGCTATATTGCACATTTGTATAAATGTGGAGTTTTTTGAATGGCGAATGTTGTTGACTTTGATGTTCTGGACAGGGAGTTGAATCCGGAACAGGCGGATGCGGCAAAGAAGATTGAAGGGCCTATGCTTATCTTGGCTGGTGCCGGCTCGGGAAAGACCCGTGCCATTACGTACAAGATAGCGCACTTGGTTTCGTACCA
The DNA here is from genome assembly GCA_024398815.1 of Fibrobacter sp. Lineage (GTDB taxonomy): Bacteria > Fibrobacterota > Fibrobacteria > Fibrobacterales > Fibrobacteraceae > Fibrobacter. The sequence continues at coordinate 12,416 of JAKSIL010000022.1, read as the reverse complement.
CAATGTGGAATCCGATAGAATCCTTGCGGTGACGTTCACCAACAAGGCCGCCCGCGAAATGAAGGACCGTATCCAGAAGTTGCTGGATTGCCGTCTGGCGTTCAGCTGGATGGGGACTTTTCATTCCGTTTGCCTAAAGCTTTTGAAACTTTGCCTGAGCAGGAATTTTGTGAGCGAAGTTCTTGGCGGCAACTGGTACGACGCCAATTTTTCGATTTACGATGACGACGACCAGAAACGCATCCTCAAGGAAATTTTAAAAGAGGAACTGGGCGACAACTACGAAGCCTCCGAAGTCAAGAAGATTCACGGAGCCATTTCGCGCTACAAGAATACGGTGCTGTACGAGAGCGGTTCCCCTAAGCTGCAGACTCCCGACGTGGCATTGGAACGGGCGGAGTTCGCCGACGAGGAACGCCGTGCGCGCATTTACAAGGAGTACCAGAAGCGCTTGCGCGAGTCCAATGCCATGGATTTTGACGACCTTCTGTTCAATACGGTTCTGCTTCTGCAGAAGGTTCCCCATTTGGCAGGCCAGCTGGCGGAACGATTCCAGTACGTGGTGGTGGATGAATACCAAGATACGAACGACGTACAGTACGAACTCCTGAAACTTTTGATTAACGAACAACGTAACGTTACCGTAGTGGGTGACGACGACCAGAGCATTTACGGCTGGCGTGGTGCCAACATCAAGATTATCCGCAACTTCCATAGGGATTTTGCTCCGGTAAAAATCGTTAAGCTCGAACGGAATTATCGCTCCACCTCGAATATCGTGAAGGGCGCAGGCTCCGTGATTGCACACAATGTTCGCCCTGCCGAGATGGTCAAGAAGGTTTTCTCCAAGGAAGAAGCGGGGGACCCGATTCGCGTACGCCATTTGATGGACGACCGCTCCGAAGCGCAGCAGATTGCAAACCTGATTTCTGTGGCGGGCCCCGCACTGTATTCCAAGACGGCCATTTTCTACCGCACCAACGCGCAGTCCCGTGTGATTGAAAAGGCCTTGAACGACAATCGAATCCCGTCGGTGATTTTTGGAGGTACGAGGTTCTGGGACCGCAAGGAAATTCGCGACATCCTTTCGTATTTGCGTTTGCTTGCCAACGAAAAGGACGATGCCGCCCATTTGCGCGTCATCAACACTCCTCCGCGCTCCATCGGCAAGACATCGGTGGAGACGGTCCTCGAACGTGTTCGCAATGGCGAAGGGACGTTCTGGCAAGTGCTTGTGGCCGAAGCGAACGGTACTGGCCGTGCGGCTCCGAAGCTCAAAATTTTTACCGACTTGATACAGGCCTGGAAGGACTTGCTCAAGGAGGGTGAAACTCCGCTCCCGATTCTTGCGGAACGCATTATTAGCGATGTCGGCTACAAGGATTTTTTACGCAAAGAGGATGAACTCACGGCAGACGAGCGCATCGGCAACGTGGACGAAATGGTGAACGCCATCCGCGAATTTGACGAAGAACATCCGGGTGCCACCTTGGATTCCTTCTTGCAAGATATTTCGCTGTTGACCGACGGCGACAAGAAGGTCGACAAGTCCAAAGGCTTGGTGACGCTCATGACCATCCACATGGCGAAGGGCCTTGAATTCAATACGGTCCACATCGCCGGTTGCGACGAGGAAATCTTCCCGCTGGTCCGTGGCTCCGCATTTATGGCCGACCAGGAACAGCGCGAGCAGATGGAGGAGGAACGCCGCCTGTTCTACGTGGGTTGCACCCGTGCCGAAAAGAAACTTTATCTGTACCATGCGGAACGTCGATTCTTCCAGGGGACGATTCGTCCGTTCGCTCCGTCCAGATTCCTGAAGGAACTCGATCCGTCGGTGGTCGAATTTACGCCCTGCATCGATGATCGCCCGGCATTCGGCAGTGGCTCCGGTTTCGGTTCTTCGGGCTATGGCGCCGGCGGAAAGATTCACTACAACGCGCCTCCCGTAGGCATGTTCCATAAGCCGGTATCTTCCAGGCCATCTACGGTTCGCCCGTCGTCGCCAATTCCTTCGTCCATCCGCAAGAACGACCAGCGCATCGTGTATCGCAACCCCATCAAGGTGAATCCACCAGTGGAGTCTGGCCCGCGTGTAGTGTACGATGAATTCAGCGACGAGAATCCCTACCGTCCGGGAGTAAGGGTTCGCCACTTCAAGTACGGCGTAGGCTCCGTTGTCAAATGTTACGGTACCGGCGAAAACACCCGCGTAGATGTTCGCTTTAATGGCGATGGCGTGGTCAGGACCATTATTCTCAAGTACGCCGCGCTGCAAATTGTGGGGTAGGCTATCGCGTGTCTGAAAAAGGCAAAACAATTTTTTATATATTTCTTTGTGAAATAAATAGAGGTTTTTATGCTCGAAAAAGAAGAAGTGTTGAAGTTGGCTAAGCTTTCCCGCCTGAGTGTTTCTGAAGAAGAAATTCCGGCGGTGAAGGGCCATTTGGACAAGATGCTCAACCATTTGGAAGCTCTCAAGGCTTTGGACCTTTCCAACGTGGAACCGATGACCGCTGTTGAAAACGGCGCCACCATTCTCCGCGAAGACGAACCCGTGCAGGGTTTCAATCTGGACCAGGCTTTTGCCAACGCCCCGGCTGTAGAAAACGACCACTTCGCCATTCCCAAGGTCATTGGCGGCTAGTTTCCGCTTTCGGATGTCTCTGGTCAACTGCATCGTTCCTGCTCGAATGGGGTCTTCGAGGTTTCCTGGCAAGCCGCTGATAAAAATCGGCGGCAAGGAAATGATCGTGCGCACTCTGGAACGCGCACTTTTGGCCGAGTGCTTTGAACGCATTGTCTGTGCGACCGATTCCGAACAAATTGCCGAGGTCGTCTCGAACGCCGGTTTCGAGTTCGTTTTGACGGGCCCTGCCGCAACGGGTTCTGACCGCGTGGCCGAGGCCGCTCGCATGCTGGACTTGGACCTGGTGGTGAACTTGCAGGGCGACGAACCTCTGGTGGAGCCGTCCGTCCTTGTTGATGTGGCGAAAGACCTGGCCAGCCATCCGGATTGCTGGGTGACGGTCGCCTGCCCTTTGAAGCGCGAAGACGTTTCGGCGAAGACTGTGGTGAAGGTCCTTGTAAAGGACGGCCTTGCCGTAGATTTTACCCGCGAGTTGAGCATGGAGGAAGCTCCCCGCTGGTACCAGCATCAAGGGATATACGCTTATTCCAGGCGCTCCCGCGATGAATTTTCCTCCTTGCCGCAGAACGCTGTAGAGCTGGATCGCTCGCTGGAGCAGATGCGTATTCTGGGCCGCACGCCCATACGCATAGTACAGAGCCCGTTCCCCAGTATTTCTGTGGATGTGCCTTCCGACGCGAGTGCGGTGGAAGCTTTGATACATGAACGTAAGTCGTTGAGGTAGCTATGCTAAATCAAAAAATCAAGGGACTTGCTTCTTGTTTAATACATTCGGTGCCCGTTGAACTTAAAAAGTCGGTGGCGCCCAATGAATTCTGCTGAGAAGAAAATCCTTCACACTGCATTGGTTCTGTTCGTGGTAGGGGTCGTCGTCAGGGTTTTGCCCTGGGGCGTTCCGGCTATTGACCAGGTCGATGTTTCGTCCAAAATGGAATATACGCCCCAAAAGGTCGTCTTTGTTCCCGACACCCTTGCCGACACCGCCCTGGTTACAGATAAAGTAACTTACGCGGATAAGGGGGCTGAGCCCAGGAAAAAATCCAAAAAACGCAAAAAAAAGCAAAATTTGGTACGTTTGCCTGTGCATGTCAATTCGGCGTCGCAAGATGAACTTTGCGCCCTGAAAGGGGTCGGTCCCAAGCTCGCCGACAAGATTATTGCCTTCCGCGACGCCCACGGACCCTTCAAAAACGGCGCTGATCTCGAAAAAGTGCCCGGAATCGGTAAGAAAAAAGCGGAGGGCATACTTTTGGGGGTGATTTTTGATTAGTTTTATACTGAACAATTTTCATAAGTCGTTGAGTATATGAGTGATACGAAGAATTACATGGGTATAGAACTGGGTGCTACGTCCCTGAAAATTGCGCTGATGGACCCCGCCGAAAAGCGAGTCCTCAAGACAGCCGCAATTCCGATGCCGACGAACCCGATGAACGACATCTATACATTGGAAGTCTCCCTCCAGCAATGGATGGAAGATAACCAGATCGAAGGTGTCGAGGCAGTCTCCGTGACGGTCCCGGCAATTCATTCGGTCATTCGCCAGGTGTATGTTCCTGCCGAGGCGGCTTCCAGGATGAACGAGTACCTCCAGTGGTACCTGGGCATGATCACCAATGCCGACAAGAACGCCTACATCGTTGACTATCAAGTTCTTGGCGGTAGCGACAACGTCGGTTACACCGTACTGCTCATGGCGGTCCGCCGTCCTTGGGTCGATGGTCTTCGCAAGGGCTTCCGCATGAAAGCTCTTACTCCGCGCTCCATGGAAGTCGACGTACTTTCGCTCATGAACCTCATGGACGCTGCCGAAAACATTCAGCAGCTGGAATGCATCATCAAGGCCGACTACATCGGCGTGGTGCTGATGTGGATGACCAAGGATAACCTGCAGGGCCTCCGCTGCGTGTCGACGTTGCCCCTCGTGGACAAGTCCGCCGAAGAAGCCTTCTCGATGCTTGCCGACGAAATTATTCACCAGATGCAGCTCGCCAAGGACGAAAATGCCACTTTGGATGTAAAGCATCTGCACCTGTGCGGCGAACTGGCTTTGTCTCAGGAATTCGTCGAGGCTCTTCGCGCCAAGGCTGGCGACTACCAGCTGGTGCTTATGGATTCGTTCACCAATCTTAGACTGCCGGTCGAAGCTGCCGATGCCGAGAACGTTCTCGTTTGCACGGGCGCTATCGGTGCCGCGCTTAATCTGATGGAGGGCGCATGATTCGTTTGAATTTGATAGAAGCCGCCGAAAAGGCTTCGCTCCTCGACAACGTAAACCCGGTCCATGTCACTGACATTGCGGCCCAGGGCAAGTCGTCCAAGAAAAAGGCCATCACGGTTCTCGTCGCGGCCGTATTTGCCGTGGTCGCCTTCAGTTGCTTCATCAGCGTATTTGGCGTTCCCAAGCAGTTGCAGGGATTGTTGCCCGAACCGTACCTTGATTTGATTGGAGCCGAAGATCCGAGTCGTGCCGCCTTGACCTTGGGTTCCGGTCGTACTACGACTGCCGGCGGTTCTCTCGAAGCCCAGGCTGCCGCGGCGGATGCCGCCATCAAGCAGCGCGAGTCCCTTACGGTCAAGCAGGTCGTGGGCGAAATAAACCCGCAGGCTCTGTACAACAACAACCGCAAGGACTTCTTCTCGTTCCTGCCGCTTGAAAAACTTTCGTTCCAGCGCTCCGCTATTGCGCAGTTCCTTTCGTTCTTGAACACGGCTGCGCCCGACGACGTCGGATTCTCCGATTGCGTATTCCAGTCTCCCAACTTCTACTACGTTCGCGGTGTGTCGGCCAAGCCCACTTCGCAGCGCAGCTTCCTGGAACGTATTAAGACGGTCAGCGAAAACTTCAAGACTCCGCCGCTTCCCGAGAACGCGCCTGCCACGGATATCACGGCCTTTGGCCAGTTCAATGTGCAGAATGTGAAGCTCGACGCCGTGACGACGTTCGTTCACTCGGCTGAACTCGCCGAAGAAATCAAGGCGCTCAAGGAATTGGCTGTTGCGAACAAAATAACGTTCAGTGGTCTCGAGAAACCCTCTGTTGAAGACTTCGGCGTGTACAAGCGCTATGCCTACCAGGTTTCGTTCGTCGCAGATTTCCCGCAGCTGCAGCAGTTCGCCGTGGCCCTCGCCGAATCCAAGGTTCGCGTGGGTATCCAGAAGGTCGACTTGAAACTCGTGAAGAGGGACATGCAGGCCTCCGTTCGCATGGAAGTCCTCGTAGTTCCGTAAAATGCCTATTCGCATAACCGGTGGAAGCCTGCGGGGGCGAAACGTCCCGTCCCCAGATGGCAACAAGACAAGGCCTACGGCCTCTCGCACAAGGGAGGCTCTCTTCAACATTTTGCAGGGTGTCGAAAACTTTCGCGTGCTCGACCTTTTTGCCGGTTCGGGCATCATGGGCATCGAGGCGATTTCGCGCGGTGCCTCGAGCGTCGTGGCGGTCGAGCTGAACCATTCGCAGGCGCACCTGGTTTACAATGCCTACAAGTCGTTGAACCTTTCATCGAAACTTACGTTGTTAGAAAAGAACGCCCTTGCGCTTCCGAAAGACGGACTCTGCGCAAACGAGGGCTTCGACCTGATTTACGCCGACCCGCCGTTCAAGGGCATGGAGTATCCGGACTTGAGAAGTTTCCTAGAATGGCTGAATCCGGGCGGTGTGGCCGTGTTCGAGGCTCCGAGCCGCGATTTGCCTCTTTGGGCGAAGCTGGATGAAGCGGAAAAGAAGGTGGACATTCGCAAATATGGCGAATCGTCCTTGTTGATATACCGCGCAAATTTGTAAATTGTGGTATATGAAGAAAATTGCAGTATTTGCCGGTTCTTTCGATCCCTTTACTTTGGGCCACCTGGATATTGTCAAACGAGCTTCTGGCCTCTTTGACACCCTTTGGATTGTGGTCGCCCAGAATGCGAGTAAAAAATGCATGTTCGATGCTCTCGTGCGGGCAAACCTTGTCAAGGATGCCGTTGTCGATTTCAGGAACGTGAAGGTCGCCGTGCACGAAGGCTTGACGGTTGATTTCATGAAGTCGGTGGGGGCAAGCTACCTGGTGCGTGGCGTGCGCGGTGCTGCCGACCTCGACTACGAACAGACCGTCGCGTGGAACAACAAAAAGCTTTGCGCCGAAACCGAAACTGTTTTGCTGTTCAGCGCGCCTGAGCACCTGTCCGTGAGCAGCAGCGCCGTGCGTGAACTTGTCAAGTGCGGTTCTTCTCGAAAGGATTTGCGAAAGGTCCTCGTGAAGTTCGTACCGGTTTGTGTCGTGGCGAAACTACTGTCTGAATTTGGAAAGAATAAATGAGACCCTTTAGATTTTTACCCAAGGCCATCCGCGTGCTGCTGATTGCGAATGCCGTGATTTTTGCAGTCGCCTTTTTTCTGGGCTCCATGATGGGCCTCCATTTGAACCTGCCCGGAGCCGGCTACGGCAACGTGCGCGACTACATCGTCTATTTTGGCGCCTTTTTCCCGACGAGCCCGCTGGAGGCCTGGCGCTACGTGACCTACATGTTCGTGCATGTGGATTTTTGGCACTTTGTGTTCAATATGCTCATGCTCTGGATGTTCGGCAGCAGTGTCTGCGAATACATGGGCGCTAAGCACTTTACCGCCATGTACCTTTTTTGCGGCGTGTTCGCGGCGTTCTTCAGCTTTATCCTTTGCTCCCTTGGCCTTACGAACAATCCGATTATCGGTGCGAGCGGAGCCTTGATGGGCATTTTCGTGGCCTGCTACAAGTTCTTCCCCGAAGGCCGCATACTGATGTTCTTCTTTATCCCCATGAAGCTCAAGCACGCCATGTGGGTCATGGTGCTGTTCGATTTGCTCATGGCGCATTCCAACGACGGGGTGGCGCACTTCGCTCACTTGGGCGGCGTTGCCGCAGGCTTTATTTACATGGCATTGTACGGGGGCGGTTTCCGCAAGTTGCAGGGCGGGTTCCGCAAAACCAGGATGCACGTGGAAGATGGCGGATGGCGTTCTTCTTCGCAGAATCGTCGCGAGGCGGATGAATCCCGCGGGGCCGATGAACCCGAAGTTTTGGAAGGCGAAGTCTTTTACGTCGATGAGCAGAAGCGCATGGACGAAATTTTAAGGAAGGTGAACAGCGACGGACTCAACTCGCTGACCGAAACCGAACGTCAATTTTTGCTCAAGGCCGGCGAAAGGCTTCGCCGTCGCCGCGGAGGTATGTAATGAAAAAGGTGCTTGGCATGGGCGCTGCCCTGGTCGATATTCTCGCGAACGTTTCCGACGAATGGATTGCTGCGCAGGGCGTGCAAAAGGGTGGCATGAACATGGTCGACTGGCCGCAGATGGAAAAGTTCCTCTCGAATCTCGAAAAGCCCCTGCGCGTACCCGGCGGCTCCACCTGCAACACCATGGTCGGGCTTTCGCGCCTGGGCGGCAAGGCTGCGTTTATAAGCAAGATTGGAAACGATGAACTGGGACGGCTGTTCCAGGAACACCTGAAGAATAACGGCGTGGAATCCAGGATGGGCTTTTCGGATGCCGCGACGGGCTGCGTGTTTTCTGCGGTGACGCCCGATGCTCAACGCTCCATGTGGACATATCTTGGCGCTTCTGATTTTTTGGGCTCCGACGACTTTGTCCCGGCGCTTTACGATGGCGTGGGCCTGCTCTATGCCGAAGGCTACCGCGCGTTTAACGGGGAATGCTTCAAGAAGTCCTTTGAACTCGCACGTTCGCTGGGGGTGGAGACTGCGCTTGATTTTAGCTCGTTTAACGTGGTGAATGCCTGCCGTGGCCTCTTCGACGAACTTTTCGACAGGAAGATGATTGACATTATCATCGCGAATGAAGACGAGGCTTTTGCCTATGCCGGAGTCAAGGAAGAGGCCGCCCTCGAAGTGCTTCAGCAAAAGGCGAAAGTCGCCGTGGTGAAAATCGGAAAGCGCGGCGCCCTGATTGCAAAGGATGGTGTCGTGACCCGTGTTTCGGCGGGAACCGCGAAGGCTATCGATACGACCGGCGCCGGCGACCTCTGGGCTTCGGGATTCCTGTATGGCTACATGAACGGCTGGGACATGGAACGCTCCGGAAAACTCGGAAGCGTCGTTTCGAACGAAGTCGTGCAGGTCATGGGCGCGCAAATCCCCGAAGAAGGCTGGAAGCGGATTAACGCATCGGTTTAGCGTGGATCATTGTGGAGTCTAATAAGAGGGGTTCTCCTTATAGCTATATGCATAGTACTTCTTTACAGGGGGTTCTTTGGTGAAAAAAATTGCTCTGACAATATTATGCCTAATCATGGGTGGATGTTCTCCTATTAAAATTGATGGATATTATAGGAACCCATTTTCAAGATCTGATATAATTTGGGAGGCTCCAGTTGATATGAATTCCGAAGAAGAACAGGTTTTTGAGGTCCCTTATATAAGGTATGGCACAAATTTTTCGATTTGCTGGGATAAATCGTTTAATTTTACAGGATGTAACAACTATTATGATAAAAATGACCGTATAGATTATATGACTTTTTCAATAGGGGACTCAACTTTTTCAACGTCGAATGATTTGTTGATTTGCCATGTTTCAGCATTTGCATGTCCAATAGATGGCGGCGCGGGAGTTTATTTTGATGTGCCGGAGGGATTCGACCTTGAAACTGGAGGAACATTGCGGATAAAGTTTAAACAGATTAAATATTTGAAGGATGTTCCGAATCCAAGAGTTGTCCTGGCCTATTCCTCGCACTTTAAGTAGACGATAAGTTCTCATCCATTCCGGAAAATATTACATTTGAAGACGTGGACGGTTTTCTGTTCTGGTAGGAGTGAACTGATTATGCATAAAATTCTCTTGTTTGCTTTGATTCTATTGTCTTTGGTGTTAGATGGGTGTTACTGCAAATGGCGCGGTTTTGTCGTTGAGGGCGTTGAAGTCCCTGTTTTGGACCACTGGGTGGTTGAACCGAAAGTATTTGACATTGAAAGGTGTAGCAAGTCGGATGATGTTGTCTGTTATGTTTGCTTAGCCATAGAACAAAAGTATGTAGGGCCGGATTCGCTAAAGAACGTAGCTTCTCGCATTGATTCCATGGAATTTGTGGTCGGGGATAAAGTTTACAAGGTTGCCAATGAAAAGAAAAATTTCGAATATACTGTAAAAGGCAATGTGGATTGGTTCTCTCAAAGTTTGCATTTCCAGGAGCCATATAAGGAATATGATTACAATCCTTTTATTCCGATTCCCCGTAGCGTCAAGGAAGTCTATATGACTGTCTATATTTCCTTCAAGTTCCCAGAGGACGGACATATTGAATCCAAAAAGGTTGAAATGACATTGCACGAGAAAACCGGTGTAACATGGACTCCTTGGGATAGAGAGGGAATCTGACAATTTCCTTTGAACAACCCTTTTGGCCAGCCAATTCGTGTGAACAAGTTCTCATCCATCCCGGAAAATATTACATTAGAAGTCGTGGACGGTTTTCTGTTCTGGTAGGAGAGTACTGGTTATGCATAAAATTCTTTTACGTACTTTGATTCTATTGTCTTTGGTGTTAGATGGGTGTTACTGCAAATGGCGCGGTTTTGTCGTTGAGGGCGTTGAAGTCCCTGTTTTGGACCACTGGGTGGTTGAACCGAAAGTATTTGACATTGAAAGGTGTAGCAAGTCGGATGATGTTGTCTGTTATGTTTGCTTAGCCATAGAACAAAAGTATGTAGGACCGGATTCGCTAAAGAACGTCGCTTCTCGCATTGATTCCATGGAATTTGTTGTCGGAGATGAAGTTTACAAAAATATTAATGAAAAAAGGGATTTTAGACATGCTGTAAAATATAAGGAATCAAGAGGCCTAGAATGGTTTTCTATGCATTTAAATATTGATAACAAATCCCCTTTTATTCTGATTCCCCGTAGCGTCAAGGAAGTCTATATGACTGTCTATATTTCCTTCAAGTTCCCAGAGGACGGACATATTGAATCCAAAAAGGTTGAAATGACATTGCACGAGAAAACCGGTGTAACATGGACTCCTTGGGATAGAGAGGGAATCTGATTACGTCTCGTAAAATTGGAAAATCAATTATGAAAAATGTTCTTTTACTTGCATTGATTTTATTGTCCATTTCCCTTAATGGATGTTGGTCGTATCGCCATTTTGATGCTGAAAAAGACAATGTGCCGATTTTTGAACATTGGACTGTTATTTTTAGGGCTCACGATAGTAATTCTTTTTCTCAAAGTGACCATGTTAATGTCGATGCAATCGTGAGCATTGAAAAAAAATTCTTGGACGAAGATAGCTTGAAAAATGAGGCCATCCGAGTGGATTCCCTGGAGTTAGTGGCGGGGGACAGCGTGTATAAAAGAATCAACGGAAAAAATGATTTTGAATATGCAAGAAAGAATTACAATTACAGCGGTTATAGGCTCTATTCCAATGTATTCCAGCTGATAGATGAGCATAAATCATATGATTATTACCCTTTCCCAATTGTTCCGAGGGACATCAAGGAAATCTACGTCATTGCCTATGTTTCTGTCAAACATCCGGAAGATGGTCGCATTGAGTCGGGAAAGGTGAAAATGAAACTGACGGAAAATGCCGAGACAAAGTGGTTTTGATGTAAAGGAAAATTTGTCGTGATGATTCAAAAGTTTGTTTATTTCGCTTTGATATTGATTCTCTTGATGCAGGAAGGCTGCTATTGCAAGATTCGTAGTTTTGTAGCGGAGCAAGGGGATGTCCCTGTTATGGAACATTGGTCAATCATTGCTACGACATACGATTTGTATTCATGCAGCGCTAAGGATTACATCAATTGTGACGCTCGCTTGAAAATTGATACAAAATATTTGGATGACGATTCTTTGAAAAATATGGCGGTTCGAATGGATTCGCTGGTGTTGATGGCTGGTGATAGTGTGTATAAAAAAGTGAATGACAAACCAAAATTTCAATATGCCAGAAATAATAAAGTTTGGCAAAAAGAAGTGTTTAAGTCGCAGTATTTTGAACTTCTAGAAAATGACGAAGTATATGCCTACTTTCCTTATCCCGAAATTTCAAGGGACATCAAGGAGGTTTATATGACGGTCTATGTTTCCTTCAAGTTCCCGGAAGATGGGCATATTGAGTCAAAAGAAGTAAAGGTAAAGCTAAAAGAGAAAAATACGGTGAGGGTGGGGCCTTTCCTGTTTGATTAGATGAACTTGAACAGACTTTGAAGAGCACTTGATGAATGGCAAACTTTATTTGACATCGCCCCTGTAAATAGTTTTTAGTGGTTCACTTTTTCCAACAGAAAAATTTGTATTCCTAGTTGATTTTTCAGGCCTAGGCGACATTGTCTAGACGAACCCTTTTAAAATATACATCCGAAGGCGTGTTCCAGTCAAGGGATGAATGCAACCTGACGTCGTTATAGCGAGTCATGAACACCTTCAAGCCTTGCCTGCACTAGGTTACCGTTTCATAGCCCCTGATGTAGATGTCCTCCTGTTTCGACGTTCTCCAGAAGTCCGTCGAGAGCGAGGTCAAAAGACGCTTGTCGCATTCTGTAGAAAGAAGGCTCGCCATTGGCTAATCTGGTTCGGGTGGATGCGGGCTCTGAGGCGTTGTTTTTCGCTTTTGATTCTTTTTTTTTAGTTGAATTTCGCTTTTGTGTTTTTTTTTCACCTAAGGAATCAAATTTTTCGGCTAATGTGTCATTTGGATACCCAAAATTGCCTCAGACCCTTGCAAATACTGGGCTAGAACAATAATTTTAAAAAATGGGTAAAATTTGC
>JAKSIL010000021.1 GCA_024398815.1 Fibrobacter sp. | reverse complement strand
GGGTGTCGGCGAAACCGTCGCACTCTTCGTCATGGTGTTCTCCATGATGCTGGTGAGTTAGTAGACAGTAGGAAGTAGACCGTAGGAAGTGTCATCCTGAGCGAAACGCCGTGAGGCGTGGAGTCGAAGGATCTCCTATTACAAAAAGACGAGTGATATTCAATCACCCGTCTTTTTGTTTACTATGACTTGACTATCCGAAAATCTGGGTAGTTTAAATTATTTAGCAATACAAGAATGCCTCAATAATTACATTATGAGGTAATAAGGCTTACTTGAGCGTCACGCTACGGCTTATTCCATTCATTCGGACGATGTAGTTGCCCGGAGTTTGCAGGGTGATGCTCGTCGTTGCACTAGCAAGAGGCTTGGCAGTAACCATGTGACCAAGCGCATCAAAGATGCGGACAACGCCACCCTGCGTGTTAGAAAGCGTGAGCGTCATGCCGTTTACCGCAAGATTGAACGTAGGCTGAACAGCATTCCACACAATATCCGTTCCCTTCGAGGAACTGCTCTTCGCTTTTGAGGAACTGCTATTTGCCTTCGACGAGGAAGATGATTTCGCAGAGGAAGAAGACTTTGCAGAAGAACTGCTTTCCGCCTTGCTCGAAGAGGACTCTTCAGAAGAACTAGATGCAATCACAGAACTGCTACTCGGCATCTGTGACGAACTCGATGCAACGCTTGAGGAACTTTCAACGACAATACTTGCAAAATGCGCATAGTAGTTTATATCTGAAGAAACTGCCGCAACAAGAGGTGTCCATCCATCAAAGACATAATCGGCATTGCCACTAGACGGTTTCTGTCCCCTGTATTCAGGTATTTTCCCGTAAGCGAGATTTTCCATCTGTAAAACTTCCGATCCGTTTATAAAAGATATCTTGTATAAAATCGGCTCATATTTTGCATTTAGTACGGACAAACCATTTGGAATAATTTTTGTACCTGTAGTACCCACAAACTGGTCACCATTGTACCATCCAATAAACTCGTAGCCTGTTTTAGAAAGCGCACTCGGCAACGAAATTTCTGTAGTCTTGTCATAAATAGCATAACTTGTGCGAATATCGCCATCTTGATTGAATACCAAAATTTCGGGAGGCGATTTTTTTGACACGTAGAAGGCATACACAGAGAACTCATCAAGGATTACAGTATTTTCATCTATAATATCATTTCCCACAGCCCAATAGCCGAATTTCAAGTCTTCATCGGCATCGCTTGGATTCGGCGATTCAGGCATATGGATAATTTTTCCAGTATAATCCGTAAAGCTTTCACCGACTATGTAATCTTTGACATTTATCACCTTGGACGAATCCCTGAATGTAATTTTTCGTATTGCACGATTATCCAAATCTGCGTGAATCGGATAATTTTCACCACGCTGACTCCAATAACCATTATTCTTGATTTTGCCGTTACATGTATTCAAACGCCACGCAAATTCCTCAGTTTGCATTTCAGCTGCCGATACGCCAAATCCAAGCGAATCATCCTCTACCAATAAAGCATCTTTATCAAAGAAAGAACACATCGCGACGGTGTCCTTGTCAGCACGCTGTGTAGAGCCTGCTGTCAGTCGACCGTTATTGACAATGGAATCAGACAATGAAATACTACCTGCCATGGCTCTTGCCGAAGTCGTAGTCCCAAACAAAGGATAAACATGTCCTACACCGCCATCCACCGCAACAGTTCCTTTATTGATGTTTCCTCCCATTTTAAAACGTGATGACGAAATCACACTTACCGTTATGCCGGCAACATAACACTTTGCAGCAGTTGAACTCGTTGCATGCGCGACCACACGTCCTTCATTCAACGAAAGCAGCGTACTTGCAGTCCCACCAATTCCGCCAGCGCAAATCTGACCACCTTTAGCATTTGCCGTAATTGTTCCTTTATTAATACACCTTTCTGCATGACCGCCATAACCAGCAATACCGCCTACATGCGGAGAAGCAATCGATGTGGTTATGTTTCCATAATTTCTACAATTTTTTGCTGTTCCATAATTACCTATTATGCCCCCAACATTTGCTATTGAAGAAGAATCCGTAGACTCAACTAAAATTTCTCCATAGTTTTCACAATTTGTGGCAACGGCATTAGAACCACCTGTTGCACCAAGAATACCGCCAACGTCAGATTCGTCGCCCGCAGTAATTTTCCCTCTATTGGCGGAATTTTTAACATTAACTGTAGGAGCATTCTTATTTATGCAAGAGATAAAACCCGCCGTATAGCTCCCGAGTCCAGAAATATCGCCATCATTTATGCTATGGTCAATAGTAACTTTTCCGTATGTAACCCCAACAAAACCGCCTACTTTGGGGCCAACAATGTTTCCCGTATTTCGGCTATAATCAATGTAAGCTAAATGGCTCGATACATAACCAACAAAGCCCCCTACATATTCCTTCCCGCTCACTTTACCTGCATTTTCAGAAGCAGTAATGCTCTGCTTTGTGTAAAAGGAGCCTCCCACAAATCCACCGGAACTGTGAGGCGAATAAACATAACCTTTATTTATGCAATACTCAAAAGAAACCTCAATCGTATCAGAATCCTTATCTAAACGGGACTGGCCGACAAATCCCCCCGCATAAGCCAACGATGACGCAGTCATCTTAACAGTTCCTTCGTTCGTAGATTTTGAAAACGACAGGTTTCCTTCATTTTTGCCCACAAAACCAGCAACATTATTAGATGCTCCCAAAATATTACCCCGATTTAGACACCCAACAAAATCAGCAGCGGCCCTAACAGTCACTCGTGTCACATACCCACCCAAGATATAAGGATAACTGCCCAACTTCATATTAATATCGTTGGTATCGTTTTCAAAATAGGCATACGCGGAGTCGATTCCGATAAATCCCCCCACATACCCCCTTACGTCAGTGCTATCCACACTTCCTGAAACACGACTATTCAAAATCCTTACGGAATCCAACACCAGCGCAGCGACACCACCAGCAACTTGTTTTGTAGAATATACAATATATTCGTTATATTTTTTTGCTTTTCCTACAAAGTAAACATCGCCCCTAAAGCCGTCAATATAAGCCTTGCTCTTGATAATGGCGGCAAGACCTCCTGCATATGTGGTATCCGAAACAGTTCCCGCAACAGAAACATTAATAACGGAATCTCCAGAGAACATACTAGACAGTAGGCCTGCTCTAGATGTTACTCCAAAATAACTTTGAACCAATGCATTTTGAAGATTTAGATTTTTAATAACCGCGCCAGGTCCAATAAACCCGAAGAAACCTGCATACTTTGCATTTGAATAAACTCCCGAAATCGTATGCCCATCACCGTCAAACACACCCTTGTAACTAACACTATCTGCATCTCCAATCGGCGTCCATTTGACTGAATTCGCCCCCACAGCATTGTCCACAATGGCAATATCTCTTTTCAAGACTGCGTTATAACCGGTATTACCCTTATTTATCTGCGTCGCAAACCACGCTAGGTTTTCGGCTGACTCGATTTCATAGAATGTCTTGCCATCTTTTTCGATAATCGAGGGCTTTTTTACACCACCATCCCAATCTGCATATAGCATGGTTGGTAAAGAAAGCCCTGCCAGCAGGCAGAGGATAATTGTCTTGAAAGCCGAGAAGCGGCTCGGATGGGAGGGGCGGGTCTGGGTGGTCATAGGCGGCTCCTTGGAAAGGATTATTCCTAAATATATATTATCGCAGTCGGCTTTGCAAAGAAAACGATACATTTTGGGGATTTCTGCGGTTATTCCAGGTTTAATACTCAAAAGACCATTCTAACAGCATGGTTGAAATGCTGAAATTATTTAGCAGA
Source organism: Fibrobacter sp. (assembly GCA_024398815.1). GTDB lineage: Bacteria > Fibrobacterota > Fibrobacteria > Fibrobacterales > Fibrobacteraceae > Fibrobacter. Next base: position 43,655 of record JAKSIL010000021.1, on the reverse strand, counting down.
AATAATATTTCTTATTAAGTATTTATTCAAAATAAAACTTTTTTGCAATAGCCAAGGTGCCATGAGTTAGGCTTGCCTTTCCCGTAAAAACAATATATATTGATGGTGGAGGCCCCTATGGAAATGACAACAGTGCAGCTTAAGGTTCCCGTGGCTATGGAACCGTATATTGCTACGAAGCCAGATGGCGAGCTTGTACAGTTGGCCCTGTTGTTGCATCCGTTCGTGAAGAACGAGACCATTTCGCATGGTCGTGCCGCAGAAATCCTCGGTATCACGAAGTGGCAACTTATCGAACTTTACGCCAAAGAGGGTTTTGCCTATTTCGACATGGATTGGAGCGAGGTGGAAGAGGATGTGGCGACTTATGAACGCCTGAAAGCCAAAGAGGCCGCACAGGTATGATCGTCGTCTCCGATACCACGCCGCTAATTTCCCTCCTAAAAATTCGACGCCTTGATTTGCTGGAAAGCCTTTTCGGGGCTGTCCATATTCCGCAGGGCGTTTTCGACGAACTGACTGCCAACCCTGATTTTGCGGAAGAGGCGTCCGAAATCCAGGAATGCGAATCGAGGCGCTAGTCCTTACCGACAGGTTGAAAGCCGACCTGTTGCTCGTGGACGAGATACGCGCGAGACATGTCGCAAAGTCCATCGGTTTCAACATAATGGGAACGATTGGCATTTTAGTGCTGCCTACAAAGAGGGATTCCTTTCTGCCGATGAAATCCGTGAGGCAGTGGAAATCCTGCGTTCCAGCGGGCGGCATATTGGCGAGAGGCTTTTCAAGAAGTTGCTTGAATCTTTATAAATATGAATGAAAGGCGGTTCCTGCCGCATTTGCGTTAGGGATTCCCCAAAGGGGATAAGAACACTAAGGGAGTAAACTCCCAAGTGTTCTATAAGTGACCCCTTGGGGCGAAGACTTGCGGGCAGTTTATTTATGCGGTTCTTGGGAGCAAGGCTTCGTCATGGTGTTCTCCATGATGCTCGTGAGCTAGTAGACAGTAGGAAGTAGACCGTAGGAAGTGTCATCCTGAGCGAAACGCCGTGAGGCGTGGAGTCGAAGGATCTCCTATTACAAAAAGACGAGTGATATTCAATCACCCGTCTTTTTGTTTACTATGACTTGACTATCCGAAAATCTGGGTAGTTTAAATTATTTAGCAATACAAGAATGCCTCAATAATTACATTATGAGGTAATAAGGCTTACTTGAGCGTCACGCTACGGCTTATTCCATTCATTCGGACGATGTAGTTGCCCGGAGTTTGCAGGGTGATGCTCGTCGTTGCACTAGCAAGAGGCTTGGCAGTAACCATGTGACCAAGCGCATCAAAGATGCGGACAACGCCACCCTGCGTGTTAGAAAGCGTGAGCGTCATGCCGTTTACCGCAAGATTGAACGTAGGCTGAACAGCATTCCACACAATATCCGTCCCCTTCGAGGAACTGCTCTTCGCTTTTGAGGAACTGCTATTTGCCTTCGACGAAGATGACGATTTCGCAGAGGAAGAAGACTTCGCGGAAGAACTGCTTTCCGCCTTGCTCGAAGAAGTCTTCTCCGACGACGATTCCGGCTTTGCAGCAGAAGAGCTACTAGACTGAGAGAAGGAACTGCTCAATTTTACTTCAGAGCTACTGGACGCAACAGAACTACTCGAAACGCTACTGGACGAAGTCACAGACGAAGACGACTTCGCTGCGCTCGAAGACGACTCTACACTAGAACTACTAGAATATGCGGACACATTCCATTCGATATCAAGTTCTGGATGTTTTTCACCTTGTTTCCACGCAACATAGGACTCGCCGAGATATTCTGCACGATATTGAACCCAGTGGTTCAGTGCTTCAAGCAACGTTCCTTGATTCTCTTCGCCATCTTCCATATTGTAGTAGGTCATTGTTCCTGAACCTAAGGCGGCATACGCATCAAAAATATAGGAGTCCGTTATCGTTGACGTTGAACTTGCTGAATCAGCAGAGCCTTCTAAGGCATACGAATTATACGCCTTAATACCAGAACCAAAGGCGTAATTTTCACCTTTTCTATTAGCTTCAAATTTTCCCATATTATACACATTGGCAAAATAGCCGTTATTTCCAAGCCCCCAAAAATTACATTTTTGATAATCAGCACCGCTTACGCATTGAACATCTCCTGCATTATAGGAATTAAGAACTTGTCCTTTAGCACTATAAGCCGTCATAATAACACCACCAAGATTCTTGTTTATAGACGACGAGGCAATAATCGAAATATTACCTTCCGATCCGCAATTTTTTATCAGGCCATCATTTACACCTGCCACTCCACTAGACCTTGATCCTGTACGGTCCAAAAAAATATTTGTCAGATTAATAGATTTGTCGACAATGCCAGATTCGCGATTCACACCGACTATGCCAGCAACATAACCAAACGATCTTCTAAGATACAGCGAGTCAGCCTCCGACTTAGTTTCTGTTATTCTCCCCTCGTTATACCCAACAATATTTCCCACTGCTGAATTCAGAAGATACTCAGGAAAATCTTTAACGCTGGAAAATTCTTCTGCGGTATTAGCAAATCTAAGAACTAACTTGTTGGTAGCATTACGAACAAGCCCAGTCTCTGTATTTCGTCCAATAATACCACCACAATAAAAAGTAATACTATTTTTTCCTATAGATGGCAAGTTACCCAATTGAATATTTGATGTTCCCTTTAGCACCGTATTTTGCACAAGGCCGTCATTAAGCGCAACGATGCCACCATAAAGAAGCCCCATTAAAGGTGAGTTTCTTATTACAGGAAAATCCAATGTGTCACTATTCGATCTTGAAACATAGGAACTCATTAATCTTCCGTCATATTCAGAATTAAGAATTTTTCCTGCACCCATATTGTGCAAAACCAAACCGGCAGCCCCATATATAGGCCATACCGTGGCCTGTACAATGCAGCTATCAATTGTGCCTGTATTGCGTATAGCCAAACCGGCAACCCAGCTTCCCAAAAAAAGACTCTCTTTGATATGGATATTTTTCAAAGTTCCTTTGTTGTAAGCGAATAGAGCCGCATTTTGCGATAAACTGTCAGTGTGAATTCCAGATATAGTATATTTCATACCATCAAAAGTTCCTGCAAATGAATTTTCGTAGTTTCCAATCGGGACCCATATATGTTGTGCCAGCGAAGTGCTATCAATGTTTGCAGACAACTTAATCGTTTTGTTCAAGAAATTGTCGTGATAACCACTTTTGTATCCATTTACAATCACAGCCAAGCCTGCCAATTCTTTTGCAGATGATATCGTGAACGAACTAGACGATTCTTTATACCAAGACACATCGTAATTTCCATCATCAGTCCACAAGGAGCGATCTCCAGGATAATCATCCGACACAACAGGAAAACCACTTTCATTTTTCACCCAGTGTTTATACTGAGAATATAAAGAATCAGGCTGTTTGTCAACCCAGTTATTTAAAAGAACAACCAAATGACTCCAATAAGGATATTCATCATTATGTTCTAAATAGAGCTTCTTAGAGAAATTCCCTCCCTGAATAAAACTTGAATCCATTTCTATCTTTTTTTCTACGTCTTGATAAAGTAAGCACTTTTTATTAGTTCTACATAGTAAGGCATCTGAAATCCACCATCTAGGAAACCACGTCGAATCAGTGGTAATGTAAACAGCGCTTGTTTCATACGAATTGACCATTGGCGTGTTTACACTGATTGCCACGAGCACATTTCGCGTTGAAAAACAATTTTCTATTCTAGAGTTTTCGATATATGTAGCAAGGACACTATATCCAGCCAAAGTTCCACAATTTCTGAAAATCAATGAATCCGCTTTGCCAACTATCGGGAACATATTGTAACGAACGTGAGACATAGAATCGGGAGTTATTCTTTTATCAGGAACATTTTCTCTATTCACTACAACATTTTTTATGAAAGATTTTTTCATTTCTCCGGCAATCAAACCATATCGATACAAGGATTTTTCCAATTTTTTCTGATAATTGTAATAGAGTATCGTGTCGTACATAGCTACATTTGCAAATTTTAAATTCGCGACATTGTCAAATGTCGCATCGAACGCATTCGCCGCAATTCCGCCCAACCTTAAAGACAAAATATTTTTTGTACGAACATCAAAGAAAAAATCTTTCACTTTCAAATTTTTTACAGTACCATTTATGTAAGCGAACAAGCCGTAATTTAGATTGGTTGAGTCCATATAGATATTCGAAATAGTGAAATTATTCCCATCGAATATTCCCTTATAAGCACCGGCAGAATCTTTGCCAATGGGAATCCAGTTAGAAACATTTGTCGTATCGACCAGCGAATTCGTATAGCAGTTCACATTCTTCGTTAGAACCGCATTGATACTCGTTTCACCCGCATTCACCTGATCACGGAACCAGGCCAACTCCGGACACTTGGAAATCTGGTAGTATTCCACTCCGTCAATCGTCGTTTTGGAGGGTTTTACCGAATTTAGATAGGTGGACTGGGCAAAAGCCATGCTAAATACCCCTGCCAGCAGGCAGAGGATGATTGCCTTGAAAGCCGTGAAACGGCTCGGATGGGAGGGGCGGGTCTGGGTGGTCATAGGCGGCTCCTTGGAAAGATTATTCCTAAATATATATTATCGCAGTCGGCTTTGCAAAGAAAACGATACATTTTGGGGATTTCTGCGGTTATTCCAGGTTTAATACTCAAAAGACCATTCTAACAGCATGGTTGAAATGCTGAAATTATTTAGCAGAAATAATATTTCTTATTAAGTATTTATTCAAAATAAAACTTTTTTGCAATAGCCAAGGTGCCATGAGTTAGGCTTGCCTTTCCCGTAAAAACAATATATATTGATGGTGGAGGCCCCTATGGAAATGACAACAGTGCAGCTTAAGGTTCCCGTGGCTATGGAACCGTATATTGCTACGAAGCCAGATGGCGAGCTTGTACAGTTGGCCCTGTTGTTGCATCCGTTCGTGAAGAACGAGACCATTTCGCATGGTCGTGCCGCAGAAATCCTCGGTATCACGAAGTGGCAACTTATCGAACTTTACGCCAAAGAGGGTTTTGCCTATTTCGACATGGATTGGAGCGAGGTGGAAGAGGATGTGGCGACTTATGAACGCCTGAAAGCCAAAGAGGCCGCACAGGTATTTGACCATAGACGCACAGCGGGGCAAGCATAGTCTTAAGGAATTCACCCGTATGCGCGAGACTGTCTGCGATTATTATCTCGGCGAAAACATTTACAACTCCACAGGCGAACGAATCCAGCGCGATTTCGATATGTTCATGCCCGGAGCAAAGAAATAACGGTTTCAGAGTTCGCTTGCGTCGACCTTGGCGGCCTTGGCGGTGGCGATGTGATGGTTGCTTTGGAAGGGTGGGAACCTTTTTATATCTCGTCCCATCGGATAAAATTGCGCTTGTTCCCGCGGAATGAGGCCTCGCCGTCGTAGATTACGGCGGCATGATCCGAAGGTATGTCTGCTCTTTCCATGAGTTTTTCCAAAGCCTCGTAGAACTTGGAATTCATGGTTTCCGCTGATTTTATTTCGTAGGCGAAGAGACCGCCGTCGTTTTCGACAAGCAGGTCGATTTCGTTTTGGTTGGAATCCCTCCAGTAGTATATCTGGGGCTTTTCACCGCAGAAATTGCATTTCTTTATGAATTCTCCGATGACCATGTTCTCAAAGATGTTTCCGCGTAGTCCACTGTTAAACAGGGAATCCTTGGTGTGGATATTGAGCAGGTGGCAAAGCAGTCCCGTATCGTTAAAATAGAGTTTTGGCGATTTTACCAGACGCTTTGCGTAATTCCTGTAGTATGGCTGAAGTCTGAATACAACATAACTCGCTTCTAGAATGGACAGCCATGAATTTGCCGTTGCAACATTTATACTGCAGTCCTGTGCAAGCGACGTTACGTTAAGTACGGCTCCCGCCCGAGTGGCGCACAACTTTAAAAAGCGCGTGAAGGTTGCCGAGTTGGAAATGTTTCGAAGGATGCGGATGTCCCGTTCCACGTAGGTCTGCGTGTAAGAGGTGAAAAATTCCTTCGGCGAAATTTTTTTGTCGTAAAGTCGGGGAAAGCCGCCTTTGATTAGAAAGTTGTCGACATCGGGTAGCAGACCGGCTTCGTTCAATTCCTTGGCCGAAAGCGGCTCCAGTTCCAGGATGCAGGCTCTGCCGGCTAAACTTTGGGATACGCTCTGCATCAAAAGAAAGTTGTGAGAGCCTGAGAGAATGAACTGCCCGCACTCGTTGTTGGCGTCCACAATCGTTTGAATGTATGAAAACAATTCCGGCACCTGCTGTGCTTCGTCAATGATTGTATGGGTGCTGTAACGGTTTAGGAAACCGCGGGGGTCGTCGCTGGCGAAAGCGCGAATGTCGGGATCCTCAAGGGAAACATAGGTATAGTCAGGAAAGCTGCTTTTGAGCAGGGTGGACTTACCGCATTGCCGAACACCGGTCAAGACCAAAACGGGGAATTTTCCCGCTTTTTCGCAAATTGTTTCATGGATGGACCTGGCAATCATTGTATGCAATTCCTTTAGTTCTTTTTATGCAAATCACTTAATAGCAAGTATGTATTTAATATAATATATAAAGGACCATTTGGCAATGGGGAGTTTTTTTATAACCGAAATTTTTACTGTCAGGGTCTTTTTTACTCCCAAAAAAAGACCGCTTCTGCGGTCGGAGTTTCCTAGGCAGGTAGCGATCTATAAATACACGATGTTTGCCGGTTTCCCGGCGAATATGGACAAACTATAAAAATTGCAGTGAGTGGGCAAGTAATTTTTTTTTGAGACAAAGTTCTTTGATGAATGGTCTAATAGGCAATGGATGATATTTTGATTTAAAACCTTTTGTGTAATTCTTCGTAATATCTTACGATGAATTTTGTATATTTAGGGAGGAGGTCATTATGCCGTGTATTCTTCCTGTTTCAGACTTGCGAAACTACAATGAAGTCCTTCAGAATGTTTCTGATGGCTCTCCCGTGTTCCTGACGAAGAACGGGCGAGGCTGCTACGCCGTTATCGATATCAAGGAATACGAGCGCCTGACCGCGGAGCGCAAACTGCAGAAAGCCCTGGACGAGGGGGAAGATTCCGCAAAGGATTCCGGCTGGCTCATGGCCGCGGACGTTCGCGCGAAATACGAGGTCTAGATGTCCTTCGTATATGTCTCTCCTAGGGCTGCCGAAGATCTGGACGGCATAAGGGACTATATCGAGAATGAACTAGAATGTCCTCAAGCGGCGAAATTAACTGTCTTGAAAATTATAGACGCCTACGAAAAATTGGCAGATTATCCAGAACTAGGAGGCGAATTACGGGCTGCATCGGTTTCTTTAAAATGTTATCGACATTTGAGAGCCTGTAATTACATAATTTTTTATCGCATAAAAGATGGCGATGTTTACGTGATTCGCATATTACACGAAACTATGGATTGTTTAAAAATACTGATTTCTTAGCCGGTGCCCGCAGCGATGCGGGTCTTTTTTGTTCTTTTTACAAGTTGTATTTTTTTTGACAAACCTATTGCGTTATTCAAAAGTTTTGAGTATATTTAAGAAAAATAAGTAACGTATGGGGTGTCACGAAAGTTGAATTTGCCGATAAGGATTTGGAGCGTTGTGCCATAGACGAGGCTTTTGCCAAGCGCCGTCTGGGGGCAAAACGGGCTGAAATTTACCTGAAAAGGTTAAGATCCATTGAGTCTGCTACCGATTTCAAGGATTTGCAAAATTATCCGGGTTCATTTCATGAACTCGTCGGTAATCGAAAAGGACTATGGGCTTGCAGTTTGGATCAGCCGTACCGTTTGATTATGAAGGGTTCCGAGCCGGATACTGTGGTTATTTGGTCGGAGGTGGACGAGGCTGAAATTTTGGAAATAGTGGATTATCATTGAGGAGATGGCTATGTTAGAAGAAAAAAAATTGCCTCTTTGGGGTGTTGTTTCGCCTGGCGACATCCTTCAAGAAAAAATGCAAGAAATGAACATGGACGTGAATGAGTTCGCGGCCCGTATCGGTTATACGCCAAAGACGGTCAACGAACTTTTAAGAGGGCTTTGCCGTGTGACGATGGAAATGGCGATAAATCTTGAGTATGCGACGGGAATCTCGGCTGCAGGATGGATGGATCTGCAACGTCGTTACGAAGAAGATTTGATGCGCAAAAAAATAAAGAAGTCCTTCGCCGACCAGTCGGTGTGGCGTGCAGATTTCCCGCTGGCCGAACTTTCGCCGCGCAATTGGGTGAACGACCTCAACAACAAGGAAGACGCAATTTCGCCGTTGCTTCGTTTCTTTGGCGTGGCAAGCCCGAAGGCCTGGAAAAACTACTACACGAATGCGAGCCTCAAAGTGGCGTTTCGCATTTCACTGGCCGAGGCGCAGGACCCGTTCGCCGCCTCCGTGTGGCTCCGCCGCGGTGAAATCCTTGCCGATGCTATCAAGATGGAAAAGCAGAACGACAAAAAACAGCGCGTAATCATCAAGAAGGCTTTGCCGCAGTTCATTGAACTCGCAAAGGCCTACGGCGCCCAAAGGACGATGGGAAAGCCGGGCGAAATCGACGAGGGGATGCTCAAGTTGCAGGAACTCGGCACGAGCCTCGGCATGAAAATCCTCTATGTTCAGAACTTCAAGTCGGCGCCCATCCACGGCATGGCCCGCTGGTACCGCGACATTCCCGTAATCCAGCTGCACGACCGCTTTAAGAATCGCAAGGCGTTCTGGTACACCTTCTTCCATGAACTTTCGCACATCATTCTGCACGGCAAAAAGGACATTTTCATCAAGAACATGTACCACGGCAACAAGAACCCCGTGAAAGAGGCCGAGGCCGATGCCTTCGCCCAAAAGTGCATGGCGGATGCCGGTCTTGATTATGTGGAAAAATAAAATTCGACATTTTCGCTTTAAATAGTGTATTTTCAAAGAAGGTTTTGAGGACGTAAAGAATGAAGCGTTTGGCATTGTACGGTGTGCTTTTTGCGGTTCTTGGGTTTGTGGCGTGTGGCGATGACGGGAGCAGCGCCGACGGAAGCGGCGTCGACCCCGAGAATGAAGTTTCTACCATAGACATCACCGAGAATTCTTCCGCCGATGCAGCAACGAGTTCTACTGAAGTGGCTGCTTCAAGTGACAATGCCGGTTTGAGTTCCGCTCAAAATCAGGAGCCCGCGTCTTCGGCAAGCGTTCTGGAGTCGTCTTCCGACGTCGTCCCTGAATCGCATGAGGAAAAATTCAATTCCTTGGTAAGCACTTTCACATTAAAGCCTTTCGAAGGGCCTCTCGCGAACCCGCACAAGGGTTTCACCGTCCCGACCGAAGGCACCTGGATTTTTGACCCGGCTGTTGAATACGGCCCTTATGGGGAGTGGAAAAACGGGGCTTGGGACTTGGTCACTTACGGCTCCGGTTATCAGAAGTGGAGCGATTTGCACAAAGGCGATGGCGTATACGACTGGTCCGAGCTGGATGCTTTGCTGGAGGCTCTGGCGAGTCACGGCATGGGGTACGCCTTGCGGGTGTTTCCGTACACGCCGTCGTTTATTAAAGGTAACGATACGCCCACCGAGGAATACGACTGGACGCCGCCGTACCTATACGAAAAGGGCGCGAAGAAGATAACGGCCATTACGGATGACGGTTACCGTGCGCAAGTCCCTGTGTGGGATGATTCCATCTATTTGAAGGCCGCGAAGGAATTCGCCGAGGCGCTCGCCGCCAAGTACGATGGCGACCCGCGCATTGAATACATCGATATCCGCAGTTTTGGCGAATGGGGCGAATGGCATGTGTCGCACTTGCAAGGGAGCGAAATGCCTTCGCTCGAAATCCAGAAGGACATGGTGAAACATTACGCGTCCCTTTTCCACAAGACGCAACTTGTCTTGACGTCTGACGGTTACGGGGATATCTATACGTATGCGCTAAGCCTCGGCATAACGAAGCGCGACGATGGGCTCATTGGCATTCCCGGTACTGCGGATTCCCTGGTGCGAGCCTATAAAGCGGGCTTGCCGACTATTGCCGAGAACCTGGGCGGTTACGAAATCATGCTTGGGTACAACGACATTATTCCGGGCGGGTACCTGAAATGGACGCCCGAACGCTGGGTGAGTGCGATTACCACGGCGCATTTGACCTATTATGTGCTGGACCAGGAAAGCGATTGCGCGTACAAGTTCTATAAAGAAAACAAGGCACTTGCCGACTCCATGACGCACGTGATTGGGTATAACTTCCGGATTACCGATGCCTCGCTATCGACTGTTGCTGGCGCAAAGGAAACGCAGAATACGCTCAACATCACCGTGAAAAATACGGGTGTCGCCCCTTGCTTCTTTGACATTTACATGGTCGCGGAATTCGTGGATAGCACGGGTACGGCGCTTGCGCAACTTGGCGAGACAGTCAAGATTCCGAAGAAGACGTTCAAGGATGGCGATACGCAGAAATTCTCGTTTGTCTATGCGGTTTCCGGGCGCGAGACGGATGTTTCGGCGCTCCCAGGCGTGAATGTTGCGCTTTCGCTCTATGAAAGCGAAGAAGATTTCAAGGCCGGCAAGAACCCGACGGTCCGCTTCGATAATGACGGCTACCTGAAAAACAAGAAGTTGATTTTAAAGCCGTAGAGGCCGCGGAATTTCATCTGCCTTGTACCCTAAACGTGAAAAATGGCCCGCAGGGTACAAGGTACATGTTTTTTTTCGTTGCGAAGGCGAAATATTTTTTATATTTCGCACCGAATTACCTTATGCTGTGAAAGGCTGCTAGTTTTGCGGTTCCCGCGAGCCAGCAAGAGAATCCCGTGCTGCCAATTTGCGAGTGCTTAAAGGCAAATCCGGGAACGGTCCCGCCGCTGTAAGGGAGGACGAAACCGGCAAGAACCAATGCCATGCGAAGCTTGTGCCGAGCAGGTGTGAAGGAGCCGGGAGTAGGGCGATCCCCGAGTCAGAAGAACTGTAAGGTGCAACGGGCGCTTAGCGCCACTGGTTTTGTCGAGTGCGAGAGACATCGACGGGAATCGCCGCGAAGGTTCGCGGACGTTTTGATGAATTTCGCATAGTCGCCTTGGGCACTATGCTTTTTTTGTGCGTGCATGCTTTTGCGCAACAGGAATATGCCGCAACAAATACCGTTTTAAGTGCCGAAACAAGCGCCTATTTAAGTGTTGAGACAAGCGCCGCAGAAACAGTTGACGATTCCGCGTCGGTTCATTTGGACGATTCTGCGCCGGTCCGCGATTTGGGGGTGAGCGAAGTTGCCGCACCGATGCCCTCGGCCGTAGAAAAGGCTCCTAGTTACGAAGAAATCACCGCCGAGGCGTGGGAGGGCAAGCCTTATTCGGCGGCGGAACTTTTGGGGACTTTGCCGGGCGTGCAATCGTACAGGCAAGGCGGTCTTGGGAGTTTCGAGTCGGTGAGTATTCGTGGAATTGCGGCCCGCGATGTCGTGATTTGCATTGACGGAGTGCCCGTAAACGATGGTAGCGGCGGTGCGGTAAACTTGGCGACCATCGACTTGAACCAAATTGAAAAGGTGGAAGTCTACAGGGACAGGGTGCCTGCGAAATTCGGTGGTGCCGGGATTGGCGGAGCCGTGAATTTCGTGACGAAGAGTGCGAACCGCGACATGAATAGCGCGGGGGATCTCGATAAAAGCAGTGAATCGAATTCTGGAAAAAATAGAGGATCGAATCTCGGCAAAAATCGTGCCACGGGAAAGGTGCTCGTGAGTTACGGGAGCCACAATTTTTGGGAAGGTGCCGCGCAAATCGGAGTGAGCGTTACCGATAGCACTCAATTTTCCACTGCGATTTCGGCACGACACAGCGACAACGACTACGAATTCACAAACCGCAACGGAACGCCCTACAACGAAGACGACGACTTTACCGATGTTAGGCGGAATGCGGAATTCACGGAATACGCGGGGCTGTTCAAGTATCGCACGCTTCACGGCAATGGGGCTTTCTCTACAATCGGTGCGAACGTTACGAAGTCGGAAGGCGGCAACCCGGGCAGGGAAGATTACCAGACGAAAGTGGCGGGCTACAAAGGCGAAACAGCGCAACTCTCGTACGGTTTCGAAGCGCCGGGACTGCTCGAAAATTCGCTTTGGCTGGGCGCCGGAATCGCGGGCCGATTCCAGAAGGACGTCTCCCACAGTTACTACCCGCTGGACCATATAGGCTACGAATCGGCGGATTATCTGGAATACGGCGCCGCGGGCTATAGGCTGATTCCCCAGGCCACCGCAGCGTACGTGGGCGATAACCTGGATGCGAATTTGCGAATTTCCGGTGGCCTGGACCGTTACGAAGCCCGCGGCGGCTTTAGCGATTGGCGCTTGTCGCGGTACTCGGGGAATGCGGCAGGCGATTTTGAATACCACGTAGTCAAGGCGGTCTCGGTTGGCGGCGAAGGCTCGGTGCAGGCGATAAAGGACGATATCCACGGCGGTAAATTCGTGATGCCCACGGGGACTTCGGCGATAGAGAACGCCGATGACCGCGATATTTCTTATGGCGGGCGAGGCTTCGTGAAATTTGCGACTTCACAAACTGCGGCCTCACAGACACCTTCCTCACAGGCATCTCGCCCTTCGTTTGGCGCGAACGCCAGCATCGGCCGATTCTACCGCCAGCCCGAAATCATGGAACTTTACGGGGTAAGCCCGGGAACCGTGAGCAATCCGGATTTGAAAGAAGAATCGGCGATTCGTTTTGAGGCCGGATTAAGCGCTGCAACCCCCAAGAATACGAGTGTCCTGAGGGCGACCTATTTTGAAAGCCATATCGAAAATGGAATCTACTGGTTTTCGAGCGCGAACTTTTTGAAGGCGATGAACCTCGATAAAACGCTTGTGCGCGGCGTGGAACTGGAATTGCAAAGCCACCCTGCAAAATTCGTGAACTACACCATGCGCGCCACGTTCCAGCACACCGAAGACCTTTCCGGTCACGACTTGTACGATGGCAATATGCTCCCTGGCGAGCCCGCGCGCAGTTATTTCAACGAGGTTCAATTGCTTTTGCCGCTGCAGCTGGATGCTAGTTTTTCGGCGGAATACCGCACCAAAATATACACCGACCGCGCAAACAAAATCGAACAGCCCGCTACGCCACGGTACCGCGCCGCGCTCGGTTTCAGCCCGCTTGAACGCACGAGAATCATCGCTGCGGTCGATAACATCAGCGACGAAACTTACAGGAACATCTATTCGCCGTTCCCGACGCCCGGAAGAGAATTTAAAATCACAATCACACAGGGGTTTTAGCCCCGCGCAGTACTTTAAAAGATGGCAAACAGCATCGAAAAAGTAATGCGAAAACATGAAAAGGAAAAAACATGAAAAAAATGAAATCAAAAGAAAACAGAAAAAACGTCGCTTGCAAAATTTGCAGATTTGCGGCTGCGGCGAACATCGCGTTTCTCGCGCTTGTAGCGTTTTCGATGCAGGCCTGCAGTGATGACTCCAGCAGCGCTTCGGGCGAATCTTGCGAAGGCGAAGGCTGTGTGGAAACTTGCGAAGGCTGCGCAAACGCCGCTACGAGTGAAGTTTTTGTCTATGGCACGGACTATTCCGCCGGTGAACTCCGCTGGATTACCGATGAAAAAATTTCCGAGGAATCCTTGGAATTCGGTAGCGATACAAAGCTCGTCGCAGCAAACGGCAATCTCTTTGTGCTTGAAGGCTACGGCGCCGACAACATATCTCTCGTGAATGCTGAAACTCATGAAGTCGAATGGCAAACGGCATTGGACGACGCCAGCAACCCGAAGGATATCGTCATGGCCGATTCCAAAACAGCCTGGGTCGCTTTGGAAGGTGCTGAAAAGTTCGTGAAAATCGATGTCAATAACGGCAAAGTCAAAGAGACTGTGAAAACCGGCGCTTTCACGCAGAAGGATGGAATTTCGCCCGGGCTCATCGACTTCGAAACGCATGGCGACACCCTTTTCGCACTTTTCCAGCGCTACGCCTTCGACAGTGAAACGTACAACACCTATTTGCCTGCCGTAGGCCTTGTCGCTTTGTACACGCTCGACAAGGGTGAACTCCTCGACACGATTCCACTCAACACCAAGAACCCGAATTCCATGGCTTTTATCGATGGAGCCCTTTTTGTGACAACGCTCGGCGAATACAACGATAGTTGGGGCACCGACGCCGACAGCAAACGTGGCATCGAAAAAATCGACCTGGGTAAAAAAAGTGCGGACATGGCTGAACTCCTCATCGATGGCAAAAAACTCGGCGGAGGAATCTACAACGCCGCATTCGACAAAAAATCGGGAGTCATTTACGCAGCCATCTACAAGACCATGGGCGACGCACCGCTCATCGCTTACGACATCGAATCGGGCAAGGTGAAGGAAATCGATATCGCCGATGCCGAAGGCGGCCTGTTCTTCGACGAAGACAATGGAATGCTTTATGTGGGCGACCGCACATACGGGGCCGAAGCGGTTTATACATACGACGGCGACAAAGTCAAGAAAATCGAGCAGCCGAAGGGCACCCTCGCGCCGTACAGCATTGCAAAACCGTAAACTTGCGGGCGGTTTATCTTTGCGGGCACTTATGCTCGCGGTCCGTTTATGCTTGCAAGCGTCTTCCCATGCGGGCTTTTAATAATCACTATAGGCTGTTTGTAGAAAAAAAATGCCTTAAAATAGAACTTTTGAATGTAATACACTGCTAAAAGTTCTATTTTTGTTACGTTGTTTGTAGGATTTGTGCTAACCGATGTTCGAAAAATAGAACTTTTGGGGATAAAATTCGAAAAAAGTTCTACGAACACGCAAAAAAAGCAATGTAACATTGCTTACAAATTAAATAAAATAGAACTTTTCCTCCATCAAACCAGCAAAAAGTTCTATTTTCGGGGGTAAAATTGCTTCCCTGGCGCTTTTTCGGTTACTTTCCCAATCTCTTCCGAAGCGCAGCGATGAGCGCGTAGGCGATGGGGGTCGCACAGACGGCTTCTATCGCCAGTTTCCCCGGGAACTGCACCACTATCATGCTAACCAAGTCGCGCACCGGCGCCGTGCCCGCAAACGCAATCAGCACGAACAAGGTCGTATCTACCAGGTAGCCCACCACCGACGATCCGATGGTCCGCACCCACAGGAGCCTACGTCCTGTTTTTTCGCGAATCTTGATGAGCACCCATGCATTTAACAGTTCGCCCGCTAAAAATGCCGTTAGAGAAGCGACCGTTATGCGCGGCACAAAACTGAAAACGGCGTTGTACGCAAGCGCTTTTTCGGCATTGAACTCCGGATAGGGGAGGAATGTGCCCAGGTAAGTGAACACGGTCAGGAACACTTCGCAGGCGAAAGTGAGCCAAATGACCTTCCGCGCAGTCTTGAATCCCCAGATTTCGGTAAGGACGTCGCCGAGCATGTACGCGAAGGGGAAGGTAATCGTGCCCACGTCAAACACGGTCACTCCTCCGATATTCAGGAGTTTTACCGCCATCACGTTGCTCGTGAGGTAGCAGGCGACCATCAGGCCAGTGATGATGCAGAGAGGGGAGAATGAGTCCTTGGACTCGTTTCCGGTTTTGACAAGGTTTTCCGTAACTTGATTCATGATGCCCTAAATATAAAAATTCTAAATTTGGCCTGCAATGCCTGGAAAGCAAGAAAATCTGACGCGCAAGTTCATCGTCAACGGATACATGCCGAAAATCGCACTTTCGGCGGTTATCGGCTTTTTCACGGGGCTTGTTGCGGTCGCGTTCCATGTGGTACTTTCCGTTGCCGAAAAACTGGCGAGCTTGCCTTGGACTGGCGAAAACGCCTTGCCTTGGTGGAGTTTCAGTTTCGTGCCTGTGGTGGGCGGGCTTGTTGTGGGCTTGATTGTCTACGTATTTGCGAAAGCCCCTGAAACGGCTGGGCAGGGCACCGACAACATGATTCGCGCGTTTCACAACGAAGGCGGAATCGTCCGCAAGCGTGTGGCCCCGGTCAAGTTCATCGCGAGCATCATTACGCTTGCCACGGGCGGTAGCGCCGGCTACGAAGGACCCATTTCGCAGATTGGTTCTGGAATCGGTTCAAATTTCAGTAGGCTGTTCAACATGCCCAAATCCATGCGCGGTATTTTTACGCTGGCAGGGACGGCAGCGGGCCTCGGCGCCATTTTCAAAGCTCCGCTCGCAGGGGCTATCACATCGGTCGAAGTCCTTTACCGAGAGGACTTTGAATCCAACGCTTTTGTCACATCCATCGTGAGTTCCGTTGTCGCCTTTACGGTTTACATCGCCATTGTCGGGGCGGAGCCCGTGATTGGCGGTGTGCCGATGATTCCTTTTACCAGCGGTGTGGAACTTTTGGCTTGTGCTTTGCTTGGCATTCTGTGTTTTCCGTTTTCGTACCTCTATGTTCGCTGCTACAGCGAATCCGAAACGCGTTTTGCTCGCTGGAAGGCACCGAACTGGATTAAGCCTGCGGTGGGCGGGATTTTCGTTGGAGCCGTCATTTGGTTTTTCCCCGAAGTGGCGGGTGGCGGATTTGAATATATTGGCGAAGTGATGCGCGGGCTCATGCCGCATACCTGGGCGGGCGTTCTTTTGCTCGTGGGCATTGTCGTGGCAAAAATCGTAGCGACCGCATTTACCGTGGGCTCGGGCGGAAGCGGTGGCGTTTTCGGGCCGTCGCTGTTCATCGGCGGAGTCTTGGGAGCGGCCTTTGGCGGTGCCTGTGAACTGATTTTCCCGGGAACCATGCGCGTGCCGGAGATGTTCATCCTTGTCGGTATGGCTGCGTTCTTCGCGGGGGCCGCCAAGGCACCCATTGCAGGCGTGGTGATGGTCTGCGAAATGACGGGCAGTTACACTTTACTGCCGGGGCTTTTGATTGCCGCCGTAATGCACATCGCGTTTTCGCGCCCGTGGAGCATTTACAAGAGCCAGGTCTTGAACAAGTTCGCAAGCCCAGCGCACCGTGGCGATGTGGACCAGGACGTTCTGCGCATAACGACCGTGGGCGACGTGATGGAACACTGCGAAATTAAAGTCTTGCGCGCCGAGGATTCGCTAATTGACGTATTGAAGGACATCGAAGTCAACTACGTCTATCCGGTCTACGATCAGGGCCGTTACATCGGCCTCTTGGACATGTCCGTCGTAAAGACCGCCTACATCTCTACGCCGGACTTGATTCAGCATTTGCTCATTTCCGACTGCACTGTAAAGGCCCCGATGCTCACCGATTCCACGGATTTGCACACGGCGCTTCGCATATTTGTGCAGTCCAGGATTTCGGAACTCTGCGTGAAAAACGCGGACGGCGAAGTCATCGGTACCCTGAGCCACGACGCCCTTTTCAAGGCGTACGACAAGATTGTGAAAATGAAATAGCTTTGTTTAGTGTAGAATGATGTGCTTTTTATTGATTCACTTTGAAATTATATAGATATATTTGTCGATATATGAAGTTATTTCGTGTACTTTTGTTTTTTGCCTGCATGGTGTTTTGCGCCTGTTCTATCCCGTTTGTCAGTGGAGAAAGCGATGCTCCAGATGCGCTTACCTTAGAAGATGTCCAAGGATGTTATTACTACGAATCGTACGAGGAAAATCTCATCACGCATTGGGATTACAACTCCCAAAAATATGTAAGCGTAGATTCGATGCAAAGTTTTTTAACATGTAAAAAACTTTGCATTGAAGGTGAAAATGAAACGTTGACCTCATTCTCTAAAAAAGAAAAATGGTCGACAAAAAATCCATCTGTAAAAGAATCCACGACAAGTACAGGTGAAATGGATTCGAAACAAGTGATTCTTTTCAAACCAGAAGACAGTGCGGAAAATTATTGGCAACAGGGAATCTTTGAAAACATTTTTTCATATTTTGACATGTATCGACATACTACTGAATTTTATGAAAAAAAAGGTGTCAAATATTTTGATGGATATTCTTCAAAAGGGTGGGAAATATGCGAAGAGTGATTCTCGCCCTGTTTATTCTATGTAGTTGCGCTAATGCGTTTTTCGTAGATGCGACCATCCAGGATAGCCGTATTGTTGGCGACAACTCCGTGTATAAACCGCAAGGCATTGTCGGATTCGCCTTTGAAGTGGGGGCTTTCAATGAAACAGAAAACACCATAGATTATACGCTTGCCTTAGGAATTCGCCGATATGGATATTCCTACTACGATGGTGAAAAAGAAGCCGTTTCCTGGGAGATAGAATTCAAACCCCTTATTTGGACTGTATGGTGGCGGAATTTATATGTAGAGGCTTATGCAGGTATTGGAAAAAATTTTGCCGGTATAAATTATAGTCCCTATGCACCAAGGGTGTACAAAGAATGGGTTTTTAATTATTGATCTAGGTTTGGGTATAGGGTCAATCAGCAATTCATGGTAGGCGTCACTTACACAAAGCAGTACATTTTAGGGGTAAGCAACAAAATGCCTTTCCTGGGTGGATGGGGCCTGAACGTTCAGTACAATTTGCCTTGGTGATTGTTTTTGATGGTACCCTAAGCCACGACGCCATTTTCAAGGCGTATGACCGCATTGTAAATCAGAATTAGAGAATTTTATTCTTCTTTGCAATTCTTGTCGTTGTGGAATGTGCAATAGACGTATTCGATTGCAATTGTTGTTTTGAGCATCAATTCAAATAAGCTGGGGTCATTTTCTTCGTGGTAATTTTTTACGTTGTTTTGATTGACATTTTCTGTTTCATTCCGCGCGATGTCGTCTTTTTTTTGTCGTATTGTATCTGATTGTATTTCAACGCATGGGACAGGGCAGGGTTTTATTTCGTTTTGAAATGACGTTAGCTTGATGGTTGGAACTTTATTAGGTTCCTGATGTTTTATTACCAATTGCGAATAGCCTGAAACGGCCAAACCCAAAATGACTGCCGATACTTTTTTTAAGAACATCTCAGCACTTGACCGGGGCGAATCATGTTGCCCTTGATTTTGTTCAACTGCTTTAGCCGCGTGACGGAAATCCCGTACTTGCGGGCGATTTTTCCGAGGCAATCGCCGCGACGCACCTTGTAGTAACGGTGCTTCGAAAGTTCCTTTTGGTATTCGTCTTCGGTGGCCTGCAGTTTTTGCGGGTCGAGGACAGCCACTACGTCGCGGAACGTTCCCTGTTCAAAGTCGAACACTGTAGTCGGGTCGATGTAAATGCCTTGGTAGCGCATTTCAAAGTGCAAATGGGCGCCGAAGGAGCGGCCGGTATTTCCGCCAACGCCGATGGTGTCGCCGGCCTGCAGCGTATCGCCGATGTTCACGTTCCACTTGGCCAAATGAGCGTAAAGCGTAGTAAGTCCGTTGCCGTGGTCGATAATCACGTATTTTCCGTAACCGCGACGGCGACCCTGGTTGCGGACGAGCTTCACGACACCGGCGAATGCAGCGACGATGGTGCGGTCTTCGCCGTGGCAGAGTCCCAAATCGACGCCGCGATGCATGCGGTAGGTGCGGATTCCGTATGGGCCGGCGATGCGACGGCTTTCGGTCGGTATGATGGCCGTGGTCATGTCCAGGTTCAGCGTTTCAAGGAGATTTTTGCTCTGCGTGGAATCGGCGAGGGAATCTGCGGAAGCTGCGGCGAGTTCGGCGTCGGCTTCTTCCTGGCTCATTTCCGGTTCTTCGCTCGTGCTGTCGGCTTCGGCCTCGTTGTTTGCGTCGTCTGCTGCGGCGACGGCTTCACTTGTTTCCTTTGATTCCTTGATGGCGGAAGCAGGGGCGTCGATGTTGCCTGCGTCTGCGGTATCGATGGCTAGGTTGCCGGAAAATTCGCTTTCCGTTACATTAGAAGCCTTGGCGACGGACTTCATCGAAGCTCCTTCGCCATTATGGATGGAATCCTGCTCGGCGGTACCGTTGATTTCACTTTCTTGGATGGCCTTGTCTTTGACGGGCTCGTTCAACTCAATGACTTTTTCATTGGCAAAAAGAGCTATGGGCAAGGCTAAAGTTATGGCAACGGTTGAGAATTTCATGATAATGGGCGAAAGATACTTATTTTTTCCCGTTTTGTCACTATTTGGAATTTGATTGGACGGCTTTTTACATTTTTCTGGCTTTTTTGACAAATTTCCTATTAAAATTATTTGTATTTTTCCATTTATGAGTTTTTTGTAAGTTTTTGAAATTGCGAAATATATGCCTTCTTTGAAAAAAATTTTTTGGTTTTCCTTTTTCCTTGCGATTTCCGCTTTTGCACAAATATCGCGCAGCGGCAATCGGGTAGACATTATTGTCGATAGTATTCTTTATTCAGATGCGCAGGTTGCATCTGCTGTTGAACGTTATGCGTCCGCCGTTCATGCAGAAAATGGAATAAACATTAAAATATATGCGTCGTCACCGGCCACGTCGGGGGCAACGGCTTCTTCGCTTAAACAGACGATAAAAAATTCCTGGGAAAGTGCTGATGGCGGAAAGCTTGAAGGTGTCGTGTTGATAGGGGATTTGCCGCGACCCCTTATGGAATATCCTCAATGGAATGCCAATGGATTCCGTTACCAGAGATGGACTACGGACTATTACTATATGGACGTGGATGGGGAATGGCTTGATACGGCGAGTGGATGGTTCCATAACTTCGGCGGAAAGATAAAGGATTCCGTTGTGCAGTCGCCCATGTTTGACATCGGAAGTGAATCGCTTTTTGCCGGAGCTCCCTCTGATTCTTTTTCGATTCGTTTTTCCGGATTTATCAAGGCTAGCCAGACCGGCCTTTGTTCGTTGAAGGTTGTTTCCGACAACCATCGTCGTATTTTTGTGGGAGATACGACCGTCGTTGATGCCTGGATAAACGACTTCGACAGGCCTTACTATGGAACTGTGCGACTAGAGGCTGGCAGGCTCTATCCCGTAAAAATAGAGTACGTCGAAGCTTATGGCGGTGCATATTTTACTCTTTATCAAAAATATGAAGGGGATTCCGAATGGAAACTGGTGCAAAATTCGGTGTGGTTCCAGGATAAAGACGGAAACAAGCCTGGCCTGAATGCGACTTATTATGCGAACATGTTTCTGAAGGATTCCATCGACCATGCGGGCGAAGAGCCTGGCTGGAAAAGTGGAGTCCCGAACGGCGTGTTCGACGGTCATTATTCCAAGGATGGAACAGTCTCGGATTCTTTTGAAATATGGGTTTCGCGAGTGGACCCTTATACGGCTTCCATCTATTCTTCTCCGAAAACTTTGCTTTTGCAATGGCTCGAAAAGGCTGCTTTAAGCCATGAAAAATGGGCACGTTCGAATAACGCCGCCTTCTTTGTAATGGAGGATGCCGATACAACGCAGCCGAGTGACCATAAATTTCTGGATGGGTTGAGGTTCATCTATCCCGAAGAAAACGTCAATGTCTTGCGTGTGAACGGTAGTTCCTATGCACAAAGTATAGCCTTGGATTACGATTGGGTGACTTATGTAGGGCACGGCAATGAACTTGGGCTCGCCAACGGATTTAATGTGAGCGACATAATTTACCCTTACGAAGTCTCTGCTCGCGTTTTCCATTTTGCGTCGTGTAGCCCCATGTATGTTTATGACTATTTTGGCAATCATTACAGCATTTCCGTTGGTAGCGCCCATATATTTGGGACGACAAAGGGCGGACTTGCTGCCGTTGGGGCGACGAAAACCAGCGGAGACAATCAACTTGACGACCTCATGTACTATACGGCTCGCGATAGTTTGCTTGGTGAAGCGTATCTTAGCTGGGTGAACCAGCGAATAAAAAAGAACAGGTACGAGGGCACTGGAATTTACGATTGGTTCTATGTTGAATCCCTTTTGGGCGATCCGTTTGTTGCGATGAAAGAGGGGGCGGGCGTTTCCGACGAAGAATCCAGGATTTCCATTAAAAAAGTTCCGATGCTCAATAAGATGGATTTGCGATTGAACAAAAAGTATGACTTGATGGGTCGTCCTTTTATGCATAATCGTAACAATTATTACTATATTTGCCCCCGTCAGGGCCTATCATCCAGGTAGGTTCCTAGTCCGGCCAAAGGTTATGCCCCGAAGCGGGTTCGGCCGAAAAAGGATTATATATGGCAAAGAAAGTTCAGGATGCCCTCAAGGACATCATCTCCCTCTGCAAGCGCCGTGGATTCATTTTCCCGGGTTCCGAAATTTATGATGGCCTCGCCAATACTTGGGACTACGGTCCGTACGGCGTGGAACTGAAGAGGAACATCAAAAACCTCTGGTGGAAGAAGTTCGTGACCTCCCGCAAGGATGTCGTGGGTCTCGACAGTTCCATTCTTTTGAACCCGAACGTCTGGGTTGCATCCGGCCACGTGGGCAACTTCAGCGACCCGCTCGTCGACTGCCTCGATTGCCATGAACGTTTCCGCGCCGACCACCTTCTCGAAGACAAGCTCGGTGAAGGCTGCTGCGCCGGCAAGAATTTTGACGAAATCCACGACATGATGGTGGAAAACAAGATTGAATGCCCGACTTGCGGCAAGATCAACTGGACAAAGCCGCGTGCGTTCAACCTGATGTTCCGCACCGAAATCGGCGTGATTGAAGGCGAAGGCTCCAAGGTCTATCTCCGTCCGGAAACCGCACAGGGTATCTTTGTGGACTTCCGCAACATCGTCGACAACGTCCGTCCGCGCATCCCGTTTGGCGTGGGCCAGATCGGTAAGAGCTTCCGTAACGAAATCACCCCGGGTAACTTCATCTTCCGTACCCGCGAATTCGAACAGATGGAACTCGAATTCTTCTGCGAACCGGGCACCGAACTTGATTGGTACAACTTCTGGCGCAAGTACTGCTTCGACTGGCTCGTGAACGACCTGAGCGTGAACAAGGAAAAGCTCCGCCTCCGCGAACACGCCAAGGAAGAACTTTCCCACTACTCTAACGGCACGACCGACGTGGAATACGAATTCCCGTTCGGCTGGGGCGAGCTCTGGGGCATTGCAAGCCGCACGAACTTCGACTTGACCCAGCACCAGAACCAGTCCAAGGTCAAGCAGGAATACATCGACCCGGTGCAGAACAAGCGCTACATCCCGTACGTTGTGGAACCGTCCCTCGGTGTGGAACGTTTGCTCCTCGTGCTCCTCTGCGACGCCTACGAAGTCCAGAAGCTCGAAAACGACGAACGTACCGTTCTCCACTTCGACCCGAAGGTCGCTCCGGTGAAGGTCGCCGTGCTCCCGCTCGTGAAGAAGGGCCAGGTGAAGGCCAAGGCCGAAGAACTCTACGAAAAGCTGCTCGGCCGCTGGAACGTGGAATACGACGAAACGCAGTCCATCGGTAAGCGTTACCGCCGTCAGGACGAACTCGGAACTCCGTTCTGCGTCACTGTCGACTTCGACACCGTTGGCGAAGGCGAATCCGATCCGGCAAAGCTCGGCTTCGTGACGGTCCGCGAACGCGACTCCATGAAGCAGGAACTCGTGAAGATCGACGAACTCGAAGCATACCTCGCTGCAAAGCTGGGCTGCTAATTTGATTGGCAGAGCCAATCGATAGTTATGAATTACAAGTTATGAGTTACGAGATAAAGTAAGGCGGCAACGCCGCGACTATAACTCTCGTAATTCATGCTTCGTAATTTGATTGGCAGAGCCAATCGATAGTTATGAATTACAAGTTATGAGTTACGAGATAAAGTAAGGCGACAGAGTCGCGACATTACTCTCGTAATTCATACTTCATAATTAATAACTTAAAAGTCCACTTCCGATTTTTTCGGGGTGGCTTTTTTGTACATATTGTTATATTTATTACGTTTGGTATAAAATAAGGTTTTTTATGAAGTTTTGTTTGAATCATTCATTTGTATGGGCATCGGGGGCATTCTTTGCTGTCGTGGCATTTTGCCTTTTAGCCGCCTGTACCACTGACAGCGGTTACGACCCGAGTTCCAAGTACGAAGGCAAGGATGTCGATTACCAGGTTACGTCTGTTCCTATTTGTACAAAGAAACTTGAAGGGAAAGTTTTTTACGAACATTCGTACAATGTCATAACGGTTTGCGCCGAAGGGGAGTGGGTCGTTTTGCGTAAATTCAAAGCTTGGAACGATCCGGAACTCGATTTGGATTTCGATCGTTTGCCTTTTTACAAAGAGGACGACAATCGCGATTCTCGTGACGATGACGACGATGATGATGACGACGATGATGATGACGATTATTACTACGACTCTCGTAACAACGATTCCGACGATGATTACGATTATGACGACTACTACGATGATTATTACGATGGCGATTTTTGCATATACAATCCGAGTTATTGCGAAGAATACGGTATTTACTACAAAAACCGTCAGTCTAAAAGGTGAAGGAATTTAACATGAAAAAAATGATTGCCATATTCCTTGCCGCTGCTGCTTTTGTTTTGGTCGGCTGCTCCACGCCATACAGTTTGGCTCGTGTTCCAAAAAATACGACTCCGCTTGATCCGTCCACTCCGGTGGCATTTGTATTTGCCTACGACGTTCCTGTTGCTCCGCC
Source organism: Fibrobacter sp. (assembly GCA_024398815.1). GTDB lineage: Bacteria > Fibrobacterota > Fibrobacteria > Fibrobacterales > Fibrobacteraceae > Fibrobacter. The sequence goes on along the minus strand of JAKSIL010000021.1, from coordinate 19,125 downwards.
GGGAGCCGAGTACAAGGGGACAATCCAGACGGAAGAAGCCAGCTGGTGTTCCGAAAAGGGAACTGTCGAGACGCTTAAGGAAAAAGCCCGTTCCGTTGGCGCAAACCTGATTTACGTCAAAAAAATCAATAGTGTCACGGGATTTTTGTACACGCAGTTCTATTCGCAAGTATATACCTGCGTCCTTGTGCTGGCGGACTTCTTCTATGCCGAAAGCGAATTGCAGACAGCCATCATAAATCATGCTAACGACAAGCAAAACCAGGAGGCAAAATAATGAAAATCTCCTGCTTTAAATCCAGAATGCTTGCCTTGGTGTTTGGCCTTGTGCTGTTTATGGTTTTCCCGGTTTTTGCCCAGGATGGTGCGGACGAATCCGTAGAAACTTCCCAGGAGGATTCTCAGGATTCCGCTTCATCGATGGAGGCCTTTGAACAGAGCCTTGCCGCGCGCGATGATGCAAATCCAGACAAGACGCATGCTTCAAGGCTTCGTGAAGAATTGATGAACGCCGTCAATGCGAACGATTCTGCCGAGATTTGCCGCCTGGTTGCAGAACTCAACGATGCAAACAAGGACAATTTAATCGCCATCCAGCCGATTGAAAAAATCAGCATCTTCGTGACGAAGAAAATGTACCGCGACCTTCTGAAAACCTACGTCGATTTATACAAGACGAGTTACGATACGCTTGTCATCAATCCGCAAGTCGGCGAAAAGCCTGTGTTTCTCGCCGACGACGGCCTTATGATGTTTACGAAAAAGTACATCGCCGAACACGATTCGACACACTCGACGATTGATGAAGTCACCAAGAACATAGACTCGTCCGATTTGAATAGCGCCGAGCGCCTTGAATTGGCTGCTTTGCTACGAGTCAATGCTTCGTATGGCAATGAGTGGGTCCGAAACGACTTTTTGAAGTTCGGAAAGAAGTACGTCAACGAATATTCGGATCATCCTGATGCCAAGTGGTTTAATGAAAGCGTCTATGGCCCACTTTCCCGCATGAGTGTTTACGACATGAAAATGGAAGACAGGGCCGCCAACAAGGAAGAATGGATTGCCAGTAAATTTTATACAGGCGGCTTTGGCGTGAATGTCTATCCGCTCTCTGGCGGCATGGCATTCGGCTTCGATGAATATTACCGCGATGATATTTACGAACCGACTTCGGCGTTTCTCAACTTTGAAGTGTATTTGCAGATTTCCAGGTTTGCATTCTTGTTCGAAATTATGGACGAAGGTGCGAGCGGAATTCAGACAAAGGGTTTTGGTTTAGGCTATGTCGTTTATGACAGCCGCTATTTTAAGATTAGGCCGTATGCTCGAATCGGATGGTCTGCGATGTCGGTTGAATACAAAAAGGACCATTTGGGTGTTAATGTCGATGACTATGGCGATATCATGAGCTACGAATTTTACCAGGAAGGCGAAATCAGTGAAGCGTCTGCCGACAATTTCAACGCCTACTCGCTTGCCGTCGATGTCGATTTCAAGTTTGCCACAGCTTATTTCCTGATGTCAGCCGAAAAATTGGTTTCGTTCTCGCTGGCGACCAAGTTTGGAGTTTCATACCTTGATGTCGACGACCATTATGTCAAGAAAAAAGGTGCGAGCCTTTTCTATGGCGTTGGGCTAGGAATCCTTTTCTGGTAGTTTTGGTGGGGGAGAAAAGATGCTTAAAAAATGGATTGTTCTTAGTGTAGTTCTTTTATGCGGTACGCTTTTTGCGCAGGAACAACCTGTGTCTGAACAACCCGCGCAGGAACAATCTGCGCTTGAACAGCCGGCGCCATCGCCACAAGTTGCGCAAGAACAAAATACCGTTACGTCTAAAAAAGTCCTTTACGAAAGGGCTCGCGACGTGCTGAAGGAATCGCTTCAGAACGGCGACAAGGCGCAAGCGAAACAAGCGCTGGAATACCTCCAGGCGAATGTTCAGAATGGAGCTCCGCTTCAAAGGTTCGAAGAATATCTTGCTTACATGGAAATGGGGGAGTTCGAAAAGGGCATCGACATGTATGCCAACGAGCGCCGAATTTTGCTCGACACCCTCTATAAACCCGGCAACAACTACCGCATAAAAATCGAAGACGGCCTCAGCCTTTACCTGCGCAGGAGCTTCGATAAATTTACCGTCGAAAAGGCCGACTCCCTTGTCGCTAGAGTGGATTCGTCAAGCATCTCGAACGAATACAAGGACCTTTATGCGGCACTCATTTACAGCGAAGTGACCATCGGCATCCATTCTATTCAAATCGGCGGGCGCACGCATTTCTACAACTCCATCGACGACACGACCAGGGCCGAGAACTTCCTCGTCCGTGCAAGTCGCTATGCAGAATACTATCCGCAAAAAGTGGAATACATGTTCCTGAAGGATCAGACGCTGCCCTATATTCAGCATTTCATGAAGGTGCTTAGGGATTTCCGTGCGGATCCGTTGCAGCACAAATACTATACCAGTGGCTTTGGATTTTCGTTTGGCAAGGCGATATCAGGGCTTTATGGCGAGGCTTCGGATTACTTGACCAGCGAAGTTTCTGATATGGAAAAACTTTCGAAGAACGGATCCTTCGATGTCTATTTGCGAATCAAGCGTATCTATGTCGGCTTCTATGATTATTATGGCATGGTGAACAAGCTGGATTGCGACGAGGTTGATGAATACGAAGACGACGAGACTATAAGCATGGGCTTGAATATCGGTTTCAACGTCTTTGATTCCAGGTTCCTCAGGTTGGAGCCGTTTGTGGGCGTTGGTGGCATCTATTTCAATTCTCTCGATGACGGAATCGATGATTGGGAATCGTCCGTCACGCCATCGGCCACCTTCAACTTGGGCTTGAACGCCGACATTCGTTTACTGACAACACGTCCTAGGCATTTAGGTGATTTGGATTACGCCTTGTTGATTCACTGCCGCTACATGGTTCAATTCGGTTCCGTCGATTATGAAAGATCGACTTGGATGGCCGGACACGACGCTACGGAATTCTCTTCAAAATTCGTCACGCAATCCTTCATGTTCGGAATCGGCCTTGAAATTTGGTAACCGCAATTTTTAGCTGAAAAAACGAAAAGTCCTCTCTTTCGAGAGGACTTTTTCGCGGGATAGACGAGGCTTGAACTCGCAACCTCCGGCGTGACAGGCCGGTGCTCTAACCAAAATTGAGCTACCACCCCATTGGTGTGTGCCAAATATATAAAAGGTTTTGACAGTTGTCAAGGCTTTTTGCCCAAATTTCGCAAAAAAATCTATTCCTGCGACCTTAAAATAAACGAAAAGTCCTCTCTTTCGAGAGGACTTATTCGCGGGATAGACGAGGCTTGAACTCGCAACCTCCGGCGTGACAGGCCGGTGCTCTAACCAAAATTGAGCTACCACCCCAAATCGTTTCCGATTTTCGGTAGTGGGCGATAACGGATTCGAACCGCTGACATTCTGCTTGTAAGGCAGACGCTCTGAACCAGCTGAGCTAATCGTCCGAAAGTATCTCTACTTGTCCTGCTTCTTGCCGCCAAAGAGGATTCCGAGAGGAATGACCACCACGTAGGCAAGAGTCAAAATAAGCGGAGCAACCGTAAGAGAAATCGGATTTTCTGCAGGGCCGGAAGCCAGGCAGACAAAACCAACGACGAGAAGCAAAACGCCGATTGCAACAAGAATGATATTCTTTTTATTCAACATTTTAATCTTCCTTACGATTACACGCCAAATATAAAAAGTTTTCGGGGGTTGTCAACAACATATCCCTTAAAATTTGTGTTTTTTTACAAAAAAATCCACTTTTCAGTGGATTTTTAAAATTTGAACTTTTGATGCCGTCCCTTATTTTTGTCCAGGGTATTTTACTCGGGTGTGGTAGGTTCCGTCGAGGCTGTGGAGGAACGCCTTTTCGAGTTTGAACAGTTCCTTGATCGAAAGGTCGCATTCGCTGAATTGGCCTTCGTTGAAGCGTCCCTGGATGGTATTGTGAATCATTGTGGCGAGCGATTCCGGGTTCTGGTCGGTCATGGAGCGGCTGGTGGCTTCGATGATGTCGGCGAGCATCAGGATTGCCGTTTCCTTGCTCTGCGGCTTGGGGCCCGTATAGCGGAAATCGGCCTCGTTTGCTGTAGTGCCGTTGATTTCGGCCTGTTCCTTGGCCTTGGCGTAGAAGTATTGAATAAGTGTCGTTCCGTGGTGTTCCTGGATGGCCGATGCGACCAGCATGGGAATTTTGAAGTCCTTGGCGAGGACTGCGCCTTGTTCCACGTGTCCGACGATGATTTTTGCCGATTGCGCCGGGTCGAGGCTGTTGTGCGGATTTACGCCCTGTTTCTGGTTTTCGGTAAAGTATTCGGGACGCATCGTCTTGCCGATGTCGTGGTAGAGGGCCATGACACGAACCAAAAGGGAGTTCGCTCCGATGCTGTCGGCTACTTTTTCGGCCAGGTTCGAAACCTGGATGCTGTGATGGAATGTGCCGGGGGCGAGTTCCGAAATGCGCTTGAGGGCCGGCCTGTTGAAGTCGGACATTTCCATGAGCGTAAGGACCGTCGTGATTCCGAAAATTCGTTCGATTAAGTGGATGAAGAGTACGGAAGCGATGGCGGAACAGGTGACCACGTTGATGCTTCCGGCGATAAGGGTCAGGTAGAATGGCTCAAGTTCAAGGCGGTTGCGCAAGAGGAACATGACGCTGATGGCTCCGGCAAGTCCGACCACGCCCGCGAGAATGCTCCATACGAACTGCACACGGTAGCGAATGCGTACCAGCGGGTAAATGAGAATGAGCATCACGGCGAATACGCAAACCATGGCGGCGAGGTCGTATCCGTTCAAGATACCGAAAATCATCGCCGAGAATGCCGTGAAGGCGATGCCTATGCGCTGGTCGTAAAGCACCGTCGCAATCACGGGCGAAATGGCGAACGGGTACAGCCACATCATTTCGACACCTTCGGGAATCAGTGTGCCTTCGACGCGAATCAGGGAGTCCGTCAAGAAATGGATTCCCCAGAAGGCGAGCAACTGCAAGATGGCGAGAATCACGAGACTCCACAGCTGACGGGCGCTCTTGAACATCTTGGTGGCTGGAGAAAACATGAAGAACAGGAAGAACGCGCTGATGATGATGAAGAACACAAGCGCCTGTCCGTAGGGGGCTGTGAGCGTGCGCGAATTTTCTTCTTTTTGCTGGGCCTGCTGCAGGGCTTCGATTTTTTCGAGAATGTCCTTGGTGACAGGGGCGCCCTGGGTCACGATTTCCATGCCGCGCGGGACCATACCCTTGATTAACGTTACTTTGTTCTGAGCTTCCTGCTTACGAGTCTCCGTTTCTTTTTCCAGATAGAATACGTTCGGGAGCGAGAACACGTAAAGCACTTCGTAGAAGGCGCTCTGCAGGCCCTGTTCGGTGGGGAAGGCGCTCTGCAGGCCGCTGAAGGCTTCTTCGATACGGCGCTGCAACGGCTGTATTTCGCCTGTTTCCAAGGTGATTTCTTCGCTGTCCTTGATGAGCGAAACCGTTGGCTTGTTGTAGATGAGCGACTTTACATTTTGAATGTTGTGCGTATTGCTGAACAGTTGGACTTCTGTTTCGGTCTTTGCGACGAATGTGTTCGAAATGCCCTTGGCGAGCATCGTGTTGAAGGCCGACATGATGGAATCGCGGGCCTTGGAATTTTGACTGAGCGGCTTGATGGCCGTGATGGAAAGGCGCTGCTTGAGCACTTCGTAAAGCTTTGACGCCTGCTGTACTTTGCGTTGCACCGACGAATCCAGTTCGTCGTCTTCTTCGTAGGCGTAGTTGATCTGGTTTTGCAGCTTGCCGTATTGTTCGAGCTTTCCTAGGAACTGCTTGAGGTCTTCGGAGATTCGGTTTGTTTCGTCGGAGTTGAATTCAAAGATGGCGCTCACTTTTTCGGCGGCACGGGCGCGTTCCGATTCAATTTCGAGTCTTGACTTCGGAATGTCGAAGTTGATGGGCGAGATGATGGTGCGCGTACTCAGCTGGCCCAAGTGCGGGTGTTCGGCCTGCAGGGCGATGTTCTTGTCGGGGAACAGCACGATGGCGAGGGCTGCGACTAAAATCCAGCCGATGATCAAGTGAATTCTTTTTTTCTTCTTTTTCATTTTTTACTGTCCTTTTGCTCGTAGGCAAGCAAAATGTCCTTGACCAGATGGTGCCTGAGCACGTCGGTGGCCGTAAATTCAACTTGGGCGATGCCTTTGATGCCCTTTAAAATTTTCATGGCGTGCTGAAGCCCGGAAACTTGCCCTTTGCCGAGGTCCACTTGGCTCGTGTCGCCTGTAATGATGGCCTTGCTGTGCGGGCCGAGGCGCGTCAGGAACATCTTCATTTGCGATATCGTGGTGTTCTGGGCTTCGTCAAGAATGATGAAGGCGCGTTTCAGCGTACGACCGCGCATGTAGGCGAGGGGCGCCACTTCGATGGCTCCGGCTTCTTCGTAGCGCTTGAGTTTCTCTGTTGGCAGAAGTTCCGAAAGGCTGTCGTGGATGGGCCTCAGGTACGGGGCGATTTTTTCTTTCAGGTCGCCGGGCAGAAAACCGAGGGATTCGCCCGCTTCTACTGCCGGGCGCACCAGGCATATCCGTTCGGCTTCGTGTCGCTCGAGGCTTGCCACAGCAAGGCTCACCGCTAAAAATGTTTTGCCGGTGCCTGCTGGGCCTTTGGCAAAAATGATGTCGTTGGTTTCGACTGCCTTCACCAGTTTGGCTTGTGCAGGAGTCTTTGCTGCGACGGGAATGCCGAAACGGTTGCGGATGATGGGCGTGTCCGGGATGGACTCGTCGAAGTTCTCCACTTGGGGGCCGAGCAGACGGTCGACCTGGTTTGCCGTGAGCACGTCGCCGTTTCGAGCGGCCATCTTTAGTTGGTCCAGCACTGCCAGAACGCTTTTCATATCGGCGTTTTTAAGCGGTTTGATGTTCAAACCGGGCAAACGGCTCTGTATTTCAACACAAAAACGGCTCTCCAGCAATCGGAAAACCGTTTCGTTCTCGCCTGAAACAATTCGCTTCAGGTTGTCAGTAATGGAATAGTGAGTTAATTCACTCATTCATTATTTTGCAGCATCTTCGGAATCGTCGGTCGGACGATCGACGGGGATGCCCAGTTTGTTCTTGGCGTCAAAGATTTCCTTGCGAAGCTTGTGGTTTTCTTCGGTGATGCTGTTGGCTTCCTTTTCGGATTTCTTCAACTGGTCTTCGTCAACTTTCTTCTTAGGAGCTGACCTTGTGGCGCTTTCAGAAGATTCGTCGTCGTAAGAAGAGTAGTCGCTGTCGTCGCCACCACCCGAAGAACCGGCACAAGCCGTGAGAAGTGCAAAGGAGAGAGAGGCGAGGATGATTTTCCATTTCTTTAAAAGAGACATTATTTGAGCTCCATGCTAATCTTTGATGGCTAAAATATATATAGTTATTCTAAAAAAGATGTTAAAAAAGGTAAAAAATCACGATGCAAACGCAAAAAAGTTTACTTGAAGCCTATTCTCAGGCTTTTATTTGTTCAAAAAAGTACGATTCCAAGGCAATTTATGCGAAAAGACGAGAATCCATGATGAAAAAACTGGATTCCTTCTGTGTCTTTGCCGGCATGCCTCGCGAACCCGGTGCCGAAGAAGCTTTTGCTGAGACTTGGACCCGTTTTGTTCAGGAGCCCGCCTTTTTGTACCTGACCGGTGTGAACCAGGCGGGTTGCTACCTTGTTCTTGACCCTAAAAACAAATGTTGCACTTTGTTCGTCCCCAAGAAGGACCCGTTCAAGGAATTCTGGTTCGGCAAGCGAATCGGTTACTTGCCAAATGACTTCGACGCCCGAAATCTCACGGGAATCGACGACATCCGTCCGTCTGACGAGTTCTGGAAGTTCGTCCTGGATTTGGCCCGCGACTATTCCAAGTCAAAAGCCTTTAAACCCTACGCTTATGCGTATTTCTTTGAAAAGTTCGAAGGCGACCACAACAAAAAGATGGCGACGACTCTCCGCTCCAAGATACGCCAGTTCGGCATGGAGGTCCGCAGCTGCGCCAGCATGCATTTCGAAGACCGTCTTGTACTCGAGGCCGAGCGAATCGGAGAAGCCCGAATGGCGCAAAGAATCACAGACAAGGCGTTCCGCGAAATTCTGCCTCAAGTGCCTTCTATGAAGAACGAACGTGAACTCTACTTGACGTTGAACTACCGCATGCAGTGTGGCGGTGATGGCGATTTGGCTTTCCCGACCATCGTAGCCGGTGCAGCCAACGCATGCTGCCTGCACTACGTCAAAAATGATGAACCGCTCCGCGGCGGAAGCCTTGTACTGCTTGACTTCGGTGTCCGCTACGGAACTCTCCACAGCGATATTTCTCGCACCATTCCGGCAAACGGAAAGTTCAATCCGTTGCAGAAACTTCTTTACCAGATTGTTCTGGATGCGGGCAAGTTCTACCAGCGCTTCGTAAAGCCTGGGGAAAGTCTCAAGGAAATCGGTCAGAAGCCGTGGGAGTTCATCATGGAACAGCTGGAATCCCGCTTGGTGCAAGGCTTCAAGGGTACATACAAATTATTGTACGACAAGCGCCCTCATGGCGTGAGCCATTTCATCGGCGAGCAAATCCACGAAGGCGATCCGGGCTCGAGGTCGCTCGACGTCGTGCTCAAACCGGGAATGCTCATTTCGTGCGAACCGGGGCTCTACGGCGAATTTACAGCGACAATCAACGGCAAACGCTACAACGAAAAAATCGGTATCCGCATCGAAGACGACCTCTTGATTACCGCCAAGGGATTCGTCAACATTTCAAAAAATATCCCGCGCGAAGCTGATGAAATTGAAAAACTGATGCTTCCGAAAAATCGGTGATTTTTGCGCGGAATCTTTGCGGTTGCCCCCGTGAAAGTTCTTTGTAGTTGTTTTGTAAGCTAAAACCTGAAAAAAAACAAAAAAAATTGCAAAGCGTGGCTCTGTCGGGCTACGTTTTGTTGGTTTATTTCTAACTTTCGTACAAATGTTTTTTTATAGGTCCATCAAATCATGTGGAAAATAAAAGGTTCTGTTAGGTATTTCCTTTCTATTCTCGCGACGACGTTTGTCCAGATGGGAGTGTTCATTTACGCCCAGAAGATTCTATCGACGTCTTTTGTAAATGCAAGCAGCGGTCAAAGCTGGCAGAGCTTCATGCTCCAGGTGTTCTTCATTGCGCCTTATGTGCTCATGATTTGGCCTGCGGGATTCTTCAGCAACAAGTTCTCGAAGAACAAGGTGCTGGCCTGGTCTTCCTTGATGATGACGTCCTTTGTGATTGCGATGGCGGTACTCGTCACGTGCGGCTGCCCCCGTGTGGCTTTCTGGCTCGCTATCGGCCTTTGTTGCGGTTTTGCCATTCACAGTACGGCGAAGTACGCCATTTTGCGTGAAATGTTCGGTGTGCGCCATTTGAGCTATGCCAACGCTTTTTTGCAGATTTTCTCCCTCGCTGGCATGATTGCCGCCTGCTGGCTTGCCATTGTCGGCGTGAACCTCATCGACATGGAGGCTTTCGCGCAGTACGAAGCCGTCGGCCACATTCTTTCGAAGTCCGTGGTGATTCCGTGGATTTTGACGGGCATTAGTGTTCTTGGCACTGTCGCGAGTTTCCTTGTGCCGAAGGTCAAGTATCAAGACAAGAATGTGAAGTTCTCCGTGGCGCGCCGCCGTTTGAGCTTCGGTTGGCGTCATCGCACTCTCCGCGCTTGTATTATCGCCCTTTCCATGTTCTGGGCCATGGCTCAGGTGTTCGTTCTCATGTTCCAGGATGTGTCGGGCTCCAATGCCGTTGGAATGATTCAGAATTACTTGGCATTTGCCATTGCTGGCCTCATGGTGGGTTCCATCATTGCCGCTCACAATTCCAAGGACTTCATTGAGACTGGCTTTATCCCTCTCGGAATGATTGGCGCATCTATCTGCATGTTCCTGGTGCCGTTCATGGGCAATGGCGTCGCTCTCTCCATTATTTATGCAGGTATCGGCATTTTTGGCGGTATGTTCCTCGTACCTGTGAACGCCTTGTTGCAGTACAACACCCGCCCCAATAACTCCGGCTGGGTGATTGCGCTTGCGAACCTCATCCAGGCGTTGGTGCTTATCGTATTCCTGTTCCTGTTCTCTTCGATGGTGCGTTACACCAGCATCAATCGTCAGTTCTATTTCATCGGGCTCGCCGTTGTTTCTGTGGGCGTATTCTTCTGGTCCATTTCGAACTTGCCTCAGGCCCTGGTGCGCTCGCTCTTGCGCCTGGTGTTCAGCCGTTACAAGATTCGCGTCTTGAACGTGGGTAATATCCCGAACGACGGACCTGTGCTTTTGGTCGGCAACCACCACAGCTTTATCGACTGGGCGATGGTGCAGATGGCTTGCCCCCGTCCGCTTTGCATCGCAAGCAACAAGGACCACTTCGAAAAATGGTATTTGAGGTCCATGCTCAAGCGCTTGGGCATGATCCGTATAGACAATCGCCACCCCGAAGACGCCATGGAACGCATCCGTCAGCAGCTTTTGGCAGGCCATTCTGTTGTTATTTTCCCCACTGGTGAAGTTTCCAAGTCTCCTCACGTCGAACCTTTCAGCATTGATTACTCCAAGGCGGTGGAGGGGACCGACGCCCCCGTGGTACCGTTCTACATTCAAGGCCTTTGGGGTTCCAACTTCAGTTACAGCGGTTCCGACATGTACGGGGCTTCTGCCGAACGTGCCGTTACCATAGCCTTTGGCGAAACCATTCCGAACACGACACCGGCCAACGAAGTCCGCGCCATTATCCGCAAGATTTCCATCGATGCCTGGGACTACTCCGTGTCGTTCCTCAAGCCCATCGCCGAAAGCTGGGTCAAGACATACAAGAAATATGTGAAAAACGGCCCTGCCATTTACAATCCCGATGGAGGCCACTTCTCCGGTTACAAGCTCATGGGCGCCGTCATCGCGTTCAGCAGGCTTTTGAACAAAAAACTCGGATCTGACGAACAGAATGTTGGCATCATGCTTCCGCCAAGCCCCGCAGGCGTCATTGTGAACTTGGCCCTCTGGCTTCGTGGCAAGACCAACGTGAACCTGAACTACACGTCGTCTGTCGAAATCGTAAAACTTTGCAGCGGTCGAGCCGACATCAAGACTGTCATCACCAGCCGCATGTTCATGGACAAACTCAAACGTCGCGGAAATGACTACACGCAAATCGCCGATGAAAATCTCAAGCTTCTTTATGCCGAAGACCTGATGAAGGAAATTCCAAAGGCGAAGATTGCATTCTTCATGTTCTTCTGCATGTTCTCTCCGGCCTGGATTATCAAGATGCTGTTCCGCAAGCGAGTTTCCATGCGCTCCACTGCAGCCATCGTGTTCAGTTCCGGCTCCGAAGGCACTCCCAAGGGCGTCAAGCTCAGCCACAGGAACCTCATGGGCAACATCCAGCAGTTGGCCTGTATCTTTAACGTGAACCGCAACGACGTGATGCTTTCGGAACTTCCGTTGTTCCACAGTTTCGGACTTACGGTGACGACGCTCTTGAACCTTACGGAAGGCAGCCCGATTGTGGCTGTGGCGGACCCCACCGACGTGAAGACGATGGCCCGCGTCTGCGCCGAATTCAAGGTTTCCGCCCTTGTAGCGACGCCAACATTCCTCCGCGCCTTTACCATCAGCCGCTACGTGCATCCGATGGCCATGAAGTACGTGCGAATCATCATCGCCGGTGCCGAAGCCATGCGTCCGGAACTTGCCACTGCGTTCCGCCTCAAGTTCGGCAAGGAAATCTTCGAAGGCTACGGCTGCACCGAGACCGCTCCGGTGGCTTCCACCAATACAGAAAACACGCTCCGCAGCGACTACATGACCATGCAGGTGAACAACAAGCCCGGTACCGTAGGCATGCCGCTCCCAGGCTCTCTCTTCTTGATTGTGGACCCCGATACCAATGAACCGCTGCCAACAGGCGAAGCCGGCATGATTCTCATTGGCGGCTGCCAAGTGATGGAAGGCTACCTCAAGGACCCGGAACGCACCAAGAGCGTCATGACCAACATCGATGGTCGCGACTACTACCGCACCGGCGACAAGGGATTTCTTGACGAAGACGGCTTCCTCACTATCGTGGACCGTTACAGCCGCTTTGCAAAACTCGGTGGTGAAATGGTGAGCATGGGCGCCGTCGAAAAGAAAATCCAAGATACCAAGGTCCTCGAAGGCAAGGATTACGTCATCACGTCCATTCCGGATAGCGCCAAGGGCGAAAAGATTGTGCTTTTGTACCAGGGCGAAAAGGAACCTTCCGACGTGATTTCGGAGTTGCGCGGTAGCGGAATGCCGCCACTCATGATTCCCTCCATCGCCTTCAAGTTGGAAGCCATTCCCAAACTCGGCACCGGCAAGGCCGACTTTACCACGGCCAAGAAGATTGCCAAGGAACTCGTGGAAAAGAAGTAGTCATGAAAGGCTTTACTCCCGTCAGAACCGCACGTGTCATCGCAAGCTGCATAGCTTTGCTTGGCATGTTCTGCTTGCTTATCGAGCGCATTCTCGTTACCGTTTTGCAGGTGGCCGGCGAGGGCGTGAAAATGGGGATTGCGCGCTATTCGAACTTTACTGGCCGGATGGCTCTGCAAAACTTCCCCGAAGACAAGAAACTTTACGGATTGCTGAAAGAAGTGGAAAACATTTTGCCAACGGCCGATACGGCATTGATCGTGCTGATGGTCTTGGCTGTGGTTTTGCTCGTGGTGGCCGTCGTAGGCCTTGCTCTTCCAAGGCAGTTTGGCCATGTACTTGTGGCGCTCAAGTTGCTCAGGTGGACGGATTGCGGATGTGCTGAGGGCGAATCCGTTTCCGAAACAGGCGAATCTTTGAAAGCTTTAAAAAATGTGAAATGTCATGGTCCGTCGGCAAAGGTTGTTGCCGTCGTGGCTGTGATCATTATCGCCATATTGGTGGTGAGTTTGTGCGTGCGTGCCTGCTCCAATGCTGCTGAAGCCTCGAATGTCGAAGCCGCCGTGCAGGAACTGGACCAGCAGGCGTTGGTCTATATCAATGCCCAGAAGGACTATTTTGCAAAAAAGAAGGTTGTCGGGGGGCCGAAGGCGCTTCAGCTGCCTGATTCCGTATCGACGGAATATTTTACGTACAAGGTAACAGGAAGCCGTTTTACTGCCATTTCGAATGTGCCGCTGAATAGTTGCCCTGCTGGCACAAAGTGGACCGTTTCTTCGAGCAGCAAGGGCTTCTTTACGCAGGAACTCGTTCTTTACAGGAACGCTCCTAAAGACACGAATTGTGTGAAGCTTTTACCCGATTTCAAAAATTTAGGCCGTAACAAGCCCTAATTTAATGCTTTTTTAAACTTATTGTTTGTAAAAATCCTAATGGCTTTACCTTCGTAAGGCTTTTTTACATATATTCTATTTATAATCATCCAAGGTTTTCCTTGGGGTTGTTTGTGGAGACGAAAATGGGAAAATTATCAGTAAAGTTTTTTTTAAACGTTGCTGCAGTTGCGAGTTTGTCTTTTGCCGTGACTTGGGAAAACCAGTGCCAAAGTAACGGCTTCACGCAGATCAAGGAATCGGCGCACTTCGAAGTGTGCAAAAAACCGACAACCGACCAAGGTGCCCCGAACAACGTTTCCATCCCGGAGGCCGATGCCGAGGGCGTTCTCCAGTCGCTCGAGAAGGTCTTTACGTTCTACACGGATTCGCTCGGATGGATGCTTCCGTTCCCGAAAAGCCCCGATAAGAAACTCAAGAGCAACATTTACGTTTTTGAAAATGCCGTGATGTCGTCGCTTTATGGCGGCCAGGATTACGTGAAGGGCCTTAATGGCGAATACGGGCCCGGAATGTGGATTGGGGTAGGTTCCCTGAAGGATTACTGGGGAACTTCGCACGAGTTCGCCCACGGATTGCAGGGCGTCGCCGGATGGATGGGGAACAATTCCCATGCGGGCTGGTTTGCGGAAAGCCACGCCAACTGGATGGCGCACCAGTACAATCCGAACGACGCGCACTGCTCGGAATACCTGATTAATTACCCGTACCTTTACTACGGCTCGACGCGCGACCGTTACTGCAACTGGCAATTTTTGGAGCACCTCAAGGAGGAATTTGGCGGTGGAAACAAGGGCGCCGCCGAAGTGAACCGCATCTGGATGGAATCCATACACGATGGTGAGCAGGGTCGTATGGAACAGACGCCTTTTACGGCAATGATGATGGTTTACGACTGGTCGCTCGAGGATTTGAACAGGGAATTCGGAAAGTTCGCCATGAAGAACGCAACGCTGGAGTATGCCCCTGCGAAAAAGGCTCTGTACAAAAAATCTTATGGCGATTACGAATTTAAGACCCGCCGCGACCTTTCGGGCTGGGACAATTACCGCAGGCACACTCGCGTTACGATGCTGAATAAAATGATTGCGGACGACGAAGTTGAAGGAAATGCCAGTTCCGTTGAAGGGAATGTCGGCGCAAAAAGCGTGCCCGCGCGTTATGTTGTGCCGAGTTACTGGGCTCCGCAGCGCTGGGGCTATAACCTGGTGCGCATTTATCCGGATTCCGTAGGGAAGGTGACTGTAAAATTCCGCGGCATTGTACAAAGTAAAAAGACCGTGAATGGCTACAAGTGCTTTGGTGACAATACGGACGATTACATGGGCAAGCATTACGACTGGTGCAACTACGCCCCCGACGCACTCCCTGATCCGGCGAGCCAATGGGCATTTGCGCTCGTGGCCGAAGGAAGCGACGGAACTCCGCGTTACAGCGAACTCGTGCTCGATACCGCGGCGAACATTTCCCTCGACACGAAAAAAGACGACAAGGCGCTTTGGCTCGTGGTGACTGCCGCACCAAAACAAATGCAGCTGATTTTGTGGGACCAGTTCTACTACAGCATTTACCGCTACCCGTACATGATTGAAGTTGAAAACGGCAGCCCCGAAGGTTACAACAAGGATTTCTGGAAGCCGAGCGGAAGCGGCTATACGGCCCACAGCAATGGCGGAGGCATGGTGAGCAGTAAGGCTAAAGTGGATGCTACCGTTTATGTGGGCCCGAATGCCGTGGTAAACGGCGGAACCATTAGCGGAAACGCCCGCATCGAAGATTTCGCCGTGGTCGATGGCGGAACCATCAGCGGTAAGGCTGTTGTTCGCGGCCGCGCCTTGGTCAGTGCAGGTACCATCAGCGATAACGCCATTTTGGAAGATGACGCCTGGCTTGTGAGCGGCTCCATTTCGGGGAATGCAAAAGTCGGTGCGATTTCCATAATCGTGAACAGCACCATCGCAGACGACGCCCAGGTTTACGGCGTGATGTGGGCCGTGACCGACAAGAAACTCAGCGGAACCGCACAAATTCGCGGCGACCTCGAAAACAATTTTGACAGGGAAATCACGAAGGGCGTGTTCTATGGCATGGTCAATACCGACATGCTGAACAACGCAAACTTCGGCGCAAACCTGACGGAACCGCCGACCGATGCCACAGCAGATTACGCAAGTGCCAAATGGTACGCCATCGCCGAAGATTCTGTGGTTGATTCGGATCCAGGCTCCGAAGGCGGGGAAGGCGACAATACCACAATCGTCCAAACATTCGCTCCATTGACAACAGCCGAAACACAGTACAACGTTTTCAGTGTGAACGGGAAATTCCTCGGACAAGTTAAAGCTAAAAATGCTACCGAAGCACGCGATATGCTTAAAACATTTGCGGCTCCTCGCGGAGTTTACCTCATTCAAGACTCGCAAAGCCATAAAACTTTGAAAATAAGGCTCTAAATTTGCCCAACACCATCTGAAAAATTCCGCTGAAATCTGAAAACACCGGCCAAATTCACTATTTTGCAAATTTGGCTGGTGCCAAAACAGTGCTTTTGCACAGCGGGCACAGGCCAAAAAACGTTTTTCCTCGTTTTGGCTGGTGTCTTGTTGCCAAAGAGCACCAAATGAACCATTGAATTTCGTTATCATCCGCTTTTGACACCAGCTAAATTGCCATTTTCGCGCATTTGGCTGGTGCCAAAACGAGCCCTTGCTTTGAACACACGGGCTAAAATTCAATTTTCTAGCATTTAGCTGGTGTTACGCTCCTCAAGAACAAAAAAAATACCAGCCAAATTCGCATTTCTGCCTTTTTGGCTGGTATCTTTTAATTTTTGCGCAGTTTATTGCATGCTTGCGTTGTTTACAGATCTACCGTGAGCGAAAAGCGCCCGGTATTAACCGGGCGTGTTCGCGAGAGCTAGCGCATAACAGCGGTTATTTTAGCCTTAGCGCTAGCGGTCTATATGGGGCATTTTAGCGAAGCTTGCCTGGATTTCTTCGTCGGTCGGGATGTAGTCGCCCATCGTACCGTCGTTGAAGCGAGCGTAGCTCATCATGTCGAAGTAACCCGTGCCGGTAAGGCCGAACACGATGTTCTTCGCTTCGCCTGTCTTCTTGCATTCCAGGGCTTCGTCCATAGCGACGCGGATGGCGTGGCTACTTTCCGGAGCGGGGAGGATGCCTTCGGTGCGGGCGAAGGTTTCTGCAGCTTCGAACACCTTGGTCTGTTCCACGGAGCGAGCTTCCATGATTCCCTGGTCGTAAAGTTCAGAGAGGATGGTGCTCATGCCGTGGTAGCGCAGACCGCCGGCGTGGCTTGCAGAAGGCATGAACTTGCTTCCGAGCGTGTACATCTTGGCCATCGGGCAGACGCATCCGGTATCGCAGTAGTCGTAGGCGTACTTGCCGCGAGTGAGGCTCGGGCAGCTTGCCGGTTCCACGGCGATGAACTTGTAGTCCGCTTCGCCACGGAGCTTTTCACCGACGAACGGGCTGATGAGACCGCCGAGGTTACTGCCGCCGCCTGCGCAACCGATGATGGTATCGGCCTTGACGCCAAGCTTCTTGAGAGCTGCCTGCGTTTCGAGACCAATCACCGTCTGGTGCAAAAGCACCTGGTTAAGCACAGAGCCGAGAACGTAGCGGTAACCTTCCTGGGACCTGGCGGCTTCGACGGCTTCGGAAATGGCGCAGCCGAGGCTACCCGTTGCACCCGGGAATTCCGCGTTGATCTTGCGGCCGACTTCGGTCGTCATGGACGGGGACGGAGTCACCTTGCCGCCGTAGGTGCGAATCACTTCGCGGCGGTGCGGCTTCTGTTCGTAACTGCACTTGACCATGTAAACCTGGCAATCCAGGTCGAAGAAGGCGCAGGCCATGCTGAGAGCCGTGCCCCACTGGCCGGCACCCGTTTCCGTGGTGACGCCCTTGAGGCCTTGCTGCTTTGCGTAGTAGGCTTGGGCGATGGCGGAGTTCAGCTTGTGGCTACCGCTCGTGTTGTTACCTTCGAACTTGTAGTAGATGTGTGCTGGTGTGCCGAGGGCCTGTTCCAAGAAGTAGGCGCGAACGAGTGGACTCGGGCGGTACATCTTGTAGAACGTCAGGATATCTTCCGGAATCGGGAAGTAGGCTGTCGTTTCGTCCAGTTCCTGCTTGATGCATTCGTCGCAGAAAACGGGCTGCAGGTCTTCGAAAGTGACCGGCTTCAAAGTCTTCGGGTTGAGGAGCGGAGCCGGCTTCTTCTTCATGTCGGCACGTACATTGTACCATGCCTTCGGAAGCTCGTCTTCTTTAAGGTAAGTCTTGCACTGTCCGTCAATCTTGAGAGAATTTCTCATTTTATTTTCCTCGTTTAAAAGGGTGTAACTTCACAGGTTCCTCGTCCGGTATCATAAAAAAAGGCTCCTTTCGAGGAGCCTGCATCTTTATGAAAACCTAAACAAAAATACCAGACTCCTATTTACAGGGTCTGCCACCACCAGAACTTGATGCTTGTTACGTTTTTCATACCCCCAAATATATCAAAAACTTGCGGGAATGGCAAGAGAATCTAAAAAATTATATCATTTTGCACAAATTTTCTAAATTTTGCCCAAATGTCCAACCCCTTTGAACTTCTTAAAACTTCCGAAAAGTCCAAGGCACGCCTTGGCGTAATCCACACGGCGCATGGCGACGTGACGACGCCGATTTTTATGCCCGTGGGTACGGAAGCGACGGTCAAGGGAATCACGAGCCGCGACATCAAGGAACTCGAAGCCGAAATCATCCTTGCGAACACGTACCATTTGTACCTGCGCCCCGGCACGAAGACTGTCGCGGAAGCGGGCGGGGTGCAGAAGTTCATGGCGTGGAACGGCCCGATGCTCACCGACAGCGGAGGCTTCCAGGTGTGGAGCCTCAAGGACTTGCGCCACATTACCGCCGAAGGCGTGGAATTCCGCAGCCACCTGGACGGGAGCCGCCATCTTTTTACGCCAGAAAGTGTCATGAAGGCCGAGCGTGAAATCGGCGCCGACATCATCATGGCTTTTGACGAATGCACGCCGTACCCGAGCACTGTAGAAGAGGCCGAAAAGTCCCTCGCGTACACGCTCGACTGGACCCGCCGCGCCAAGGCGTGGCTCGATGCGAATCCGCCGATTCACGGCTACCCGCAATTCTTTTTCGGGATTGTGCAGGGCGGCATGCACAAGGAACTGCGCAAAAAGTCCATCGAGGCACTCAAGGAAATCGGGCCCGACGGTTACGCCATGGGCGGCCTTTCCGTGGGCGAACCCGTGGAAACCATGTACGAGATTGCGGACTTCTGCACAAGCCTTTTGCCCGAGGACCGCGCCCGCTACGTGATGGGGGTGGGGACGCCCTGGAATTTGCTCGAACTCATCAGGCGTGGCGTCGATATGTGCGACTGCATTTTGCCGAACAAGAACGCCCAGGACGGCCTCGTTTATACAAGCGTCGGAGTGCTCCGCTACAAGGGCGCGAAATTCGCACACCAGCACGACGTCCCGCTCGACCCCAACTGCGATTGCTACTGCTGCAAGAACTACAGCCGCGCCTACCTGCGCCATTTGCACAAGACCAAGGAACCGCTCGGCTGGACGCTCGCGACCATCCACAACCTGCGCTTCTACATCCGACTCATGCAACAGGCCAAGGCGCACATCGCAAGTGGCGATTTCGAGGAATGGAGCGGCGCAATTATCCCAGAGCTAAAGCAAGACGCGGTTTAAAATCACAGAAATCGCCCCGAACGTACTTTTTTTTTCAATA
>JAKSIL010000020.1 GCA_024398815.1 Fibrobacter sp. | reverse complement strand
TAATCGGGTTCGATTCGTCGGTCCAGATTTCGCCGAAACTCCTTTCACGGACGTTCCCGAGCGTGATGTACTGCGTAAACTGGTCCGGATGCACGTTCCCGATGCTGTCGATGTTGCCGAAAGCCATGCCGCTACGGTTTCCGCCGTTGCGCTGAATCAAGTCGAGCACAATCTTCGCGCGTTCCGGGTCTTCACGGCGCATACGCTGGTAAAGGTACACGGCGTCGGCGTGGTTATCGACGGTCAAAATTTCCTTGTTCACGCCGCGTTTCTTGAAGTCGAGCGTGCGGTCGATAATCAAGTCCATGGCGCGGCGGCTTTCTTCGTGGTCGAGGTCAGCCTCCACCATCGCACTTCCGCGGCCACTGTAAACCAAGTGATAGAAGCAAACGCGGTCGATGTTTTCGGCTTCGAGCAAATCGAAAATGGCGTCCAAGTCCTGAACGTTGTGGCGCGTGATGGTAAAGCGTAGCCCCACCTTCTGACCTGTCGCCACACAGTTACGGATGCCGCGAAGCGCGAGCTTGTAAGCGCCTTCCTTTCCGCGGAACTTGTCGTGGGTCGCTTCGCAGCCGTCGAGGCTTATACCCACGTAACCAATGCCGATGTCCTTCAGTTTCTGTGCGACTTCCGGCGTGATGCACGTGCCATTCGTAGAAATCGTCGGGCGGATACCCTTGCTTGCAGCATAGTTCGCGAGTTCAAAAAAGTCCGGACGCAAAAGCGGTTCGCCACCGCTGAACAAAAGTACCGGCACCTTGAAATCGGCCAACTGGTCGATGAGCCTAACACCTTCTTCGTGGCTGAGTTCGTTCTGGTACTTGATGGCCTCGGAACGGGCATAGCAATGCACGCACTTGAGGTTGCAAGTCTTGGTACTGTTCCACACCACCACCGGGCCGCGGCCAGGGCCCACACCGTTCTTGGATTCGTGGGCGTTCGGTTCGTAACGCAGGCTGTCCCCAAAGTTCGGGGCATCCATCAAAAGCTTCGTAATACTAATCATGTGCGCAAATGTAGAAAAATCAAGCGATAGTCAATTTTTATCGGATATTGAAAGTTTTCCCCTCAAAGCGCAGCGTTACTTCATTTTGGCCGATGACAACCACTGTCACGCCCCACACTTCCTGGCCGACGCTGACCACGGCAGATTCTCCGTGGAATTTTAGAATGGCTACCGGATTATCGCCTGGCAAAATGGCATCGAGGGCAATGTCCGGAAATTCCGGAGTCTTTTCAGCGGGCGGCATGGGCGCGGCCTTGGTGCGCACTCGTACAGACTTGGGTGCAGGCATATACGCCTGGGGCAATTGGAAGGGATCCCTTAAGCTGTCCGATGGCATCGGCTGCGGCGCGAGATGGGCAAGCAGTCCTTTGAAATCGAGATTTTTTTCGTCGACTTCACGTTTCTCGTGGACGGCGGCAAGACTATCGTCTCCTTTGCTCACGACGGAAAGCCTCACCGAAGCGGAAATATCGCCGTTGTCCTCCCGGTTCATGTTCACGTCGCTTATCCCAATGCAGAAATCGCCATTTTCCATTTCCGTAAGGAACTTGTGGAAGTTCGCAAAGGCGGCCTTTGCCTTGAAGCTCACGGGGATTTCGATTTTTCCGGCCTTCGCAGAGGTTTCACCTGTCGAAAGGTCCTGCAGGGCGACACTTGATTTTCCGGCGATGCCATGGACGAACGTGAGAATTTTCGACGAAGTCACCTGCACTAGTGTATGTTTCTCAATCTTCTCCGAAATTTTCCGGTATTCACGAATCAGGGAATCCGGCGAAGTCACATCCCCTTGCAGCGTTTTGGATATTTCAAGCTGCGCCCGCACGGAAGCGAGCGTTTCTGCGACAACGGAAGCCCTCGGCACAACAAAAAAGACTACAACAAAAAGGGACAACGACACTACGAACAAAGTAGAGAGCCGATACTTGTTTCGCGAAAGGAACTCGTTCATCGGACATCCTCCGCGGTCAAATCGAACTTCACAACCGGACGTCCCTTCCACGTAGTCTTTTCAGTTGTCCGCAACCTCACATTCACAAGCTTGCGTTCGTTTTCCAATGCTGCGAGGATGCTGGACACATCCTCGGAAGACGCAGCGTAGCCCTGGACGGAATGGATTCGCTTCGAGACGTTCCAGTGCGCTATCCAGACATTTTCGGGCACACGCGAAGCGAGTACGCCCAGCGAGCTCGCCGTGCGGCTCCGGTGCCTCAAATACGATTCCGAACGTGCACGGTCGCTCTCCAGTTGATTCCAGACCTGTTCCAGTTCCCTCTGCTTTTGGATTTTGGACTCAAACGACTGGATTTGCGCTTCAGAGCGGTGCGCATACACACCCGTCGCAGTTCCGAAAGCGATGATGACAAAAATTGACACAAAAATAAAGGCTGCGCAGACCTTCAGCATCCGGCGGAAAAGGGCCGCCTCCCTAATGCGGGATACAGCCTTTTTGTCGGCGGGCGTATGGAAAGCTGGCATGCCGTACGTCTTGAACAGCCAAGCATCCTCGGCAGCGGTCCTTGCAAGATTTTCGCCGTTCACGGCATCCGCCTCGACAGGAGTCTCCCCAAGCACGAAACGTTCTTGCACGTAACAGGACAACGGTGCGGAAGCATCCCCAACCACCTTGTAATAGGCGGCCAGATTACCTTCTAGAAAGAGCCAAAGCTCTGCAAAGCCGTTTTCAAGGCGGGATACAAGACGGGGAGCATCGCCATCTGGACGCATCAGTTCCGAATAAAGCAACGCGGCCGGAATGTGCGCCAAGAGCTTGAAGCCAATACCTTCCACATCCCGGGCAAAAGTTTCAACGGCACTTTTCAGCGCCACCACGGAAAAAGCTCCGACGACGGATTCCACGCGGTCGAAATTTTCAGGCTTGTAGCCGGGAAAATCCACAGTAGAACCTACAGTCTCCGATAAAATCTTAACAGGCGTTGCATCGTCCACGAGTAGCACTCCGTCGGCTGCGCCTCCGTTCATAATCTGGAATCCGCGACATTCTTCGAGCGAACCAGAGAACGATGCGACCACGGCGCTTCGAGCCGCGCCCTTCTTGCGCACGACGCGATACAGACTGGAAGTAACGCCCCCTTCCGCCACGGATTGCACGCACAGCACCCACCAATAGCGGCCGGTCGCGATGTTGAAAGCCTTGCCCAGAGCGGAATCCACTATTTTTTGCCCTCGGATTTCTTTGCGCCCTTTCCAGCGTCTTTTCCAGCGCCCTTTTCGCCGCCCTTCCTGCCATCCTTCTTTTTCTTCGGGACAAGAGGCTGCTGCGACTTTTCAATCTCGTCGGCGACATCCACACTGCCTTCGGCCCCGTAGTAGATGTGCGGAGTCACAAATATCAGAAGCTGGCTTTTGCTGTGCACCTGTTCAACGTTCCTGAAGAGCCAACCCAGCACGGGTATCGAGCCCAGGAACGGCACCTGTCGGTGGACGTCGTTCACGGACTCCTTCACCATGCCGCCGAGGACAATCGTCTCGCCGTCGCGCAGGCGCACGGACGACTTCACGTAACGCTTGTTCAAAGTCGGCGGCACCTCGCTGCTGAAGTTCCCCTCGGGTTCCGAAAAGTCGGGCACGATTTCGCAGGTGATTTCGCCCTCGCCCGTCACGTAGGGCGTCACCGTGATGTTGGAATTCGCCTCTATCTGCTCGAACCGCTGCGTCGTCTTCGAAGTCACCGCGTCGCCCTGGTTGTAGTCCACTTCCGACGACATCATGTAGTACTGGGTCTGGCCGATGGTGAGTACGGCGGTCTCGCCGTTCAGCGTGGCTATCTGCGAACGCGCCTTCACGTCAAGGATTTTCTCCTGCTCCATCGCGGCGATTTTCGTCACCATGTCCTTCGGCACGTGAATCACGTCGCCAAGGCCGACGCCGTTGAAAACCTTTTGCGTCTGTTTGGCGTTCAACGTTTGGTCGATGTTCGGGAACAGCGCCTCGGAACCCATGTTCTGCGAGGCCTTGCCGAAAAGGAGGTTTAGGCCGTGGCTGTGCCCCTTTTCGATGTCCATGTCGACGACCAGCACCTCGATAAGAATCTGCGCCACGGGCAGGTCCATCTTGTCGACATACTGCGAAATGGCGTCGAGCACGTCGTAGCTGCCCACGGCCATCAGGGCGTTTTGGGACTTGACCACCTGGATTTGCGTGCTCTTGGTGAGAGAGGTCGGCAGGAGCTTGACGACATCCTCCGCGCGCAGGTGCTTGAGCTTGATGAGAAGCGAATTGTCTGCCGTCTGCATCTCGTGCGGGCCGATGAAGTACACGCCGTCGCGCTCCCAGAAGGTGTAGGCAGTGCCGCGGAAAAGGTACTTGAGGGCCTCGCGTACGGGTATCCCGGAAATGTGCGACGTCACCTGCCCTTCCAGCTTGCCGTACACCATCGCGTTGAGCTTCGTCTGCGTAAGCACCTCGCTCAAAAGCGACGCCAGCGGAGCCTCGACGGCCTCGATGTTCAATAGAGAGTCGTTGAACAACTTCACCTTGAACTTGTTGTTTGCGTCGCCGGCTTTTCCACCCAGATTCCACGAGGCCTTCCTAATGGAAACAACTCCTTCCTCGTTTTCATATTCAAGTTCGACGGACTCGGCCAGGTAACGCACAGCACGTTCGAATGGCATGTTCTGCACAAAGACGGAGACATGCATGTCGCCCACCTGGTCCAACAAAATGTTTTTCCCGGTCACCTCGGCAATCTTACGAACAACCTTGTCCAGAGAAGCGTCTTCCACATCAATCGTAAGGTTGTCGTTCCGCCAATCGACGACAAAGCGCTTCTCGGGCGGCTTCGGAGCATCGGGCACCTTTTCGACAGGTTTCTGCACGCGAATCACGCCGCCATCGATAACGTACTCGTAGCCGTTCCCCTGCAGCAAAACGCGCAGCGCCTCCTTGAGCGGCTGGTTGTTGAAGTTGACCGTGACGGGCCCGTGAACTTCCGGCGCGAGGAACAAGTTCAAGCCGTACTGCACCGCCATGCCCTGCAAAAGATCGCGAATTTCCGTATTCTTGACGTTCAGCTTTTTAACGACAACCGTATCCGCGATGGGGAGCGGCGGATACGAAGGCTCAGCAAAGAGGAAAGAAGGCAACAAAAATAAAACGGCAAGAGCTATACTGCGAACGGACATAATTCTTTTTCGCTTAAATTCAAACAATAATCAAATGTGATATAATATAGTTTTAAAATTACAAACAAATAAGTTAGTTTTGTAAAAAAAAAAACATACAAAGTTAAAATTTATTGACGAAAGCATGCATAAAATCTATTTATAAAAAAAACAAAAAAAGGAATCCCATGAAAATCAAAAAAATATTAGCATTCGCACTAATTTGTGCATCATTTTCCATTGCATGTCCTTCTGTCCCCGCTTTGTTATGCAATAGCGACATCCCTACAGATGCAACATGTTTTGCAAACAAAAATGCATGTTGGATATCTACATCATTCATTTCACCGATAATTACAACACATGAATCAGAGAATGGAAAATTTGTCGAATACTCCATGGATATGGACGAATCCATTAAAATTTTAACAGCAAAAGGTTTTAAAAAAATTCGTCTGACAATCTATTCTAACAACCCCGGTTACAACGAAATCCAGGCCTTAGCACAAACAGGATATGTCACAAGAAGTATTTTGATGTTTATTTTTCCAAACCCCGTAACCATCCCCAATTCTTGCCAAGAAATCGGAAGCGATATTATTTCATGTCCCATAACATCCATCGGGCTTAACCATTAATTTTTTTCATGAAAAAAACTCTACTAATTTTCTTAACGATATGCTCCCTTTCAGCACACGCTTGGAGCCGCGACATAAGCATTCCCTTCAACCAATCTTTTAGTACAAATATATCTAATGGAGATTCCTTTGTCCTAAAAGATTTTCCTTCAGGGTGGGGGTACAATAGAGTTTTTTTCGGCATAAGTTCATCTGACGGAGTACCCCTTGCAGGGACAATGCAATCATCAAGCTGCATTTACAATCTTGACGAGTACAACACTCAAATCATCCTAGAACATTCAGGAACGACATCTTTAAAATACTCCGGCCACAACCAATACGTAACACTACAATGGTGGGTTGGAGAAAATTCGCCAGTTTCAAAATGCAGTTCAACAGCCCAAACCTCAGAAGATTCTCTTCAAGCCGTAAAAAAAATTGAAGAAGACTCCCTCATCAATAATTTTTTACAAAAATACATAGATCTCGACACCATAAACTCAACCACCATACTACAATCCGATGCCGGAAAATTCAAAATAAGCAAATTTCCCGATTTCAGCCACAATATGGTATACATTCTTGTTGAACCTGATGATGGGAAAAAACTTGATAATTACCTTTATGCAGGCAACAGTAAAATTCATTTGAATGGGTGGTCATCGCAAGTCAAAATACAGAGAAAAAGCAGATTTCCCATAAAGTTTGAAATTCTTTCAAGGGAACGCCGAAAAATAAAGATTAAATGGTGGGTAGGTACAGAGGAACCAACGGAAACTTTAGTTAATTCATCGACTTATCAAACGAACAACATAGTTCATGTCAGCTACGATTTCCCCAAAAACAGCAAATCAGCAACATTGAGTTTGACATTCAACAAAAACGACTTTAAAGACGGAAATATTCCTAGATATAAAAAATTTAGCAAAATCCCGCCGCAAGCAGCACAAATTATCAAAGATGCAGCTTATCTAGAAAACGTCTACGACATCCACGCCGAACCAAAAGAAGGAAAATGGATTACCGTTGCCATTCCAATAGACACAAACAATTTTTCTTTATTTGACAGCCTACATATCGCCCATTACATTGAAAAGGAAAATCATTGGGATTTGATTGCACCTGATAGCATCGTCAACGGATTTGCCTATTTCAAGACAGACTCCTTTAGTCCATTGAGTGGTTTATGGTCAGGCGTAAAAACTTTTGTTTCTCATACAGTAGACCGACTTACAGAAGTTCACGACGATACGTATGAAATTGTGACCGGCGGTATTGAACTAATTGGAGACAAACTTTACGAAGCGTACGATTCCTTTACAGACATGTTTTGCGGAAAGGGAATTTCCAGGTTACCTTGGGAAACTGAGAGTTACGACAGACAACAGGGGTCATTAAACGTTGAATCCATTCCTCAAGATACGATTTTTGAATTTATAAAAGATTATTCAGAAAGAAACTTACAACCTTTTTCAAATGCAAGCACAGAATTAAAGTACGCAGATTACTGGAATTATACAAAATACAATCTAGATATTATTCTTGCAGATTTAATCTATTCCAAAATAGATTCAACACGAAGCCGTCGTTTTTCATTTGAAATTTTACCAGATGACGGCGTCACAGTCAAAATAACTGATTCACAAAATAATTCAACATACGATTTTTCCGCATTTTTCCAAACAAGCGATGTTCTACTTGAAGACGCCCAGCAGGTTGTCAAAGTCGGAGAAAGTTTCTTCGGAGCAACAAATATCGATGGAAAATTCATTACCAATCTACATAGCGCATGGGAGAGTTTCACCAGTGGTGATGTAAGGAACACATGTAAAGAATGGTTAACCGGTTTCGGTCTTGTCGATTGGTCACACGATTTATTCAATTCATTTATCTACAATCAAGAAACATTTGATAAATTTGTCAGCAACGGGATAAGAGCTACCGCAACTTGGTCCTTCAATTTCAATCCCTACCAAGACCTATTGAGTGAAAAAGACGACTGGTTACAAGACATGACAGCTGCGATGGTAAGAATTTCCATTTTAGCGTGGCTAGACAAAATCGATTTCCGGGAAATTGCACGCATAAAATACGCAAAACTTTACGACGGGATGCAAGCCTGGCTCAATTTCGCAGCACCGATTTACGGTTACAATAACCTCGCCATTTCAGCGTATGGCAGTCTAGCATTGTATGAATTTATTTTCCGCAGCACAGAAAACAATCTGAAAGAAATGAACAAAGGGCTGAATAGACACTACGGTCCAAACGGAGGCTATTCAGAAGGAACCGGATATTCTCAATACATTTGGGATGAACTGGCATACGTCATCGTGGCTCTCCAGCAGGCTTACAAAGACGAAGGCAAAATACTGGAGATTAGTGAAAACTTCTTAAAATCCGGAAAATATATGGCAGAAATTTCCAGACCGGTCGACGGGATCGGGTTAATTCCAGTAGAAATTGACGATGGTTGCACATACAATCCCGACTACCTTGTATGGAGTTCAATATACAATAATGTTGGCGACACAACGGGAGCGCAATTAATGGCGGCACTCGCCGCAAAATGGTACTTGCGCGATACGGAGAAACAATTACCCATGCGAGCCATTGGCATACCTGAGCTGTTCAAGATAACCATGAAGCAAGAGAAAATCAAGCTGGCCAACATCGAGTTCAACATTTGGAAACCAATTGTTCAAAAATCGCACCTTTACGCCGCCTACTCAAATCCAGATTCATTTTTGAGACAAGAAAAAAATCTCCATACAACATTCAAAGACGGCATCGGTCTCATTACCGCAGTTGTAAACGAGGATACGGTCGCACTGTCCATCATCGCAGAAAACGGTACCCTGTGGAAAAACGGCAACAACCACGATCAGCAAGACAACCTTTCCATTACACTGACAAGTTCTAAAAAAGGATTTATTGTTCAAGATAGAGGGTATTCCGGGTATAACATCGAAAACGATTTGACCAAAAGGTTCTATGACCATAATGTCGTGACAAGCAGCAACCATGAAAACATTACAACAAACACATCTATGGAAAATCCTAGCGATATCATTTGCACAAACTATGGTTCCACATTCGAAGAGCGCATCAAATGCATTGACCAAAACACGGAATCAAAAAACAAGGTCATTAGTAGTTCGTACCTAGCCCAAGTTTCAAGAGATTTGACAGGAGATCGTGCGGGGGGCTTTTGGTACTACGGCGCCAGTTGGGGTTTAGATGCGGCAGAATATTTAGGCGCAGATTTAAGTGACTTCCGGGAGAGTGGCGGTGCAAAAGCGCAACTTGTTCGAGTACATACCGACGACGAAATTGAACTCGCCTCTATTTCTGCATATCACGCCAGCGACCCGGAAAAAAACGAGTTGGAATCTAGTGGAGCACAATCCTTAAAAAACTACCGAACCATAATGTATTTTGACAAGGCATTCTGGATTATAGACAGGCCAAATATTACGGGGACCGTATGGATGATAAACGCACGCCACCCTTGGAGTAAATTAAATTTCAATATTTATACCACGAACGACTTCTCATTTACAGACCCCATACCAGCAATTACAAAGGTATATCAGAAAAACAACAGATCTGACTATTCAAGTGACACTGGTGGAAAATTCAACCTTTTCTATTGGTACACCCTTCACGACAAGCAAACGCACACCTATGTCGCAAAATATGCTTTAGGCGAATCCAGCATGACAAAAACTAACGAGAATTGCTATCAAGATTATCAATGTTTTGAAAGCAAGGACAGGAAAAAACGAATGATTGTCCCTCCACAAAATCAATCTGGGGAAAACTACCCCCTCAATCAGCTATTCCCGTATCTTTATACAAATTTAAAAGCAAACGGCATCGTTTTGGGAACCCTTGAAGGTGCAACTTGGAAATTGAAGGCTATTGACGGATACATTTACACCCCAACAGGAAGCGCCTTAGATAATATTGTAACGTATTTACAAAATTATTATTATATTGATCCCAACACGGGAGTGTACAATATGGTAGATGAATCAATTCCATACTCTCCAGCCATTCCGATTCTTTTGCTGAGGTAAAATGCGCTTTCTTTTGTTTATGTTCTTGCTTTCGTTCATAACGTTGCAAGCCTGTACGGGAGATATGTTATATAATCCTACCGAAGATATCGGGAAGCCAACAGATCCATCCGTATATCGAGAATTAAACATTTACGCCAATGTATCATGTCCTTTGAATGACACTTGTTCATACATCATCAATCTCAGCGAAAAATCAATTTTTAAACAAATTTTTTGCGATTCCATTCTGACAAAATATAATATTGGAGAAGAAAAAAAACTTCCTAATGACAACAATGTAAATTTATACATGATTGACTATTCATACAATCAAACTTACGTCAGTATAAACTTTGAAAATATAACAAAATCACTCAGTATCAGCGAAGACTCCGTTTATGTAAAAATTCCAGAACACGGTAAGGCAAAAGTCTACCTTGAAAAAGACACAAGTCAATATGAGTTAATCTGGGCGGACGAACTTGAAAACGCTTCATTTTCATTTTCAAAAAAAGATGGCTTTAGAGACTTTATTAAAATCATCAGTTCCTACACTAACAAAACCGCATACGCAACTGAAATTGTACGAATTTACGCCAATATGTACTGGAAACAGCCCATCCAAGGAGATTCAATTTGAAAAACATATTCAGTTTATTAATAGTGGCCACAATCTCAATGGCCATCCTCGCCTGCGACAATTCCTCAACCGAAGCCAACTCTAGCGCAATCGATTGGAACGAGATTCCTCAAAAATGCGAGATAACCCTGGGCGAAGACAAAAGCACTCTCATTTACAATTTCGTCTTCGCAAACTGGTCGCTTTACGATGTCGACATTTTTGACGGGGATTCAGTTTACATCACCGAAACCTTCTCCGGCATTACGGAAAGTGACTTCGAATTTTTCTGCAATAAGGACAGGGAAGACCCCGCAGCATTTAATGTAGTCTGCAAAGACATGACAATAACATTAACGCACAAATCATACGGAGCTACAGCAGCGATGACAGTGATTCTCGGCAAAAATACGTGCAAAAAGTTGCTTAACGGAACTCAAACCCCAGGACAGTTTTTCGAAGCGGAATAGAAAATGAGACTGACAAGCAACATTTTATTTGTATGTATAACCGCAATAGCCATCCTCGCATGCGACAATTCCTCAACCGAAGCCAACTCTAGCGCAATCGATTGGAACGAGATTCCTCAAAAATGCGAAGCAATGATCGGTGATGACGACATCCACACCCTCGTATATGACGTCGTTTTTGAAGATTGGTCACTACACGAATTTTCCGTTTTTGGCGAAGATGTCATAACCATTACTGATACATTTATAGGTCTTACAGAAAGTGACTTCGACTTCTTTTGCAATAAAAGTAAAAACAACCAAGATGCAAAAAACGTCACCTGCCAAGACAACAAAATAACAGAAACATATAATTCCAATGGCATGACGGCCCTGATATATGGAGTTTACCTAAACATATCTTGTGAAGCCTTGCTTGATGGCGGAACAACAGCCGGGAAATTTTTCGAAGCAGAATGACAAAGAAATTTCTATTAATCCCCCTGGCGTTCCTCCTCTCCTCCTGTCTCCAGGACGACGACAGCGACAGCCGCATTCCCGTGCGCTACACGGTCATAGTGACGGACTACGCCACGGGCGAGCCTGTCGAAAAGGCGAAGGTCGAGTTGACGAACGAAGTCCAGGCCGCGCAGAGCCTCAAAACAAACTCCAGCGGCACGGTCATCTTCCCCACCGAAGAAAGCTACGTGAACCAAATCGTGGTCACCAAGGACGGCTACTTCCCGAAAGACACCGTGGATGTCGTGAGCGAGCCCGACACGGCGCTCAAGGTGATTCTCCGTTCCATCAACCTGAACCTCGTGCCGGTGGACACCGCCGAAGCGGACACGACGAAATAAACCCATGCCCTTCGAGCTGAAGAACCCGCCGCCGCAGGCCGCACTGCGTTTCCTCACGCAAGAGATGATGCAGCGGTATTCCGCGATTCCCGTCGAATACGAAGAATGTTCAAAAAGCCTCAAGGTCGCCGTCGCAGATGCAGAGGATTTTGACCTTTTAAACGACCTACAGACGGCCGCAGGCGTGTACATCACCCCCGTGCAGGCCGACGAAGACAAGATTGTCCAGTGGATAAACGCTTTCGCGGAGAAGTCTGCCCCAACATTCGGTTTGAACGCGACCGGAGTCAAGGCGATTTCGCCTGTCGTACGCCTCGTAAACGAAATCATTTCCGAGGCCATGCACACGGGAGTCTCGGACATCCACTTCGAGCCGGGCGAAAAATCGTTCCTGGTGCGATTCCGCAAGGACGGCGTTTTGAAAATCGCCCGAAAGTTGCCGTTGCGCTCGATTTCCGAGGTCATTTCGCGCATCAAGATCATGGCGAGCATGGACATCGCCGAAAAAAGGCGACCGCAGGACGGTCGAATCCACTTCGACGACGGCTCCAAGGCTGTGGACATTCGCGTTTCGGCACTCCCTACCGACTACGGACAAAAGATGGTATTGCGTCTTTTGGACAAGGGCCAAATCATACACAGACTGGATTCGCTCGGCATGACGGCGGAGCAGATTAACTTGTGCGAAAATGAAATACACAAGCCCTACGGGATGTTTTTAATTACTGGCCCTACCGGCAGCGGCAAGACGACCACCCTCTACACGCTCCTGCAGATGATTCGCAGTACGGAGCTGAACATTTCGACTATCGAAGAGCCGATTGAATACAAACTCGAGGGCATCACCCAGACGGCGGTCAACACGAAAATCGACCTCACCTTCGCCGCGGCCCTGCGTACGCTTTTACGCCAGGACCCGGACGTAATCATGGTAGGCGAAATCCGCGACGCTGAAACGGCGGAGCTCGCCATACGCGCGGCCCTCACCGGGCACCTGGTATTCAGCACGCTACACACGAACGACGCCCCATCCGCCATCGTGCGCCTCATCGACATGGGCGTGGAGCCGTTCCTCGTCGCTTCGGCGGTCAACTTCATCATGGCGCAGCGACTCGTGCGCAGAGTTTGCTCCAAATGCGGCGGCAGCGACCCGAACTGCCTAAACTGCGGCGGCAGCGGCTACAAGGGCCGCGTAGGCATCTTCGAGATGATGCCCATGACGGAAGCCCTCCGCGAGATGGTCCACAAGAACGCATCGAACACCGAATTGCGACAGGCGGCCATCGCAAACGGCATGAAGACTCTCGCCATGGACGGTGCCGGGAAGGTCGCCGCAGGGCTTACCACGGAATACGAAATCGCCGCAGAGGCGATGACCTAGCCAGATGCCGAACATCCACGACAGGCGCGGGTTCACGCTTCCCCTCACGATAGTCATCCTCGTCGCCATAGCCTTCTTGAGTTTCTCGCTCTACGACATGGTAAGGCGTGAACGCGTGGAATCGTTCCGCAGGTTTACCGACATACGGGCGGAGCTCGAATTCGAAAGCGGAGCAAACTATGCGTTCTACCGCATGCAAAAAGAGGGCAAGCCCTGGAGAACCGACAGTCTCAGCCACACATCGAAAGACGGAAACATTTCTTTTTCGCTGTCACATGTGCAAGACGGCGCATGCGCCCGGCTCGACGTGTTCAACCACGATTCCACCAAATCTTTTTCAGTTCACACAGGTTTTATCCCGAACAGCCGCCCGGCGCTTACGCTGCTCGCACCGCAGGCCAACACAAGCCTTGTCGGGAAGGCGAAAATCGAAGGGGGCGTCGCCATGCAAACCGGGAGCGTCACCTACAGCTCGCACTACAAAATGCGCGCCGACAGGGAAGCCTTTTTCGACACCGTTTTTTCAGGAGAAAGCCTCCCCTACTTCGACACCCTGAAATTCCACCCGGAACTCGGCAGGAATCAGTTTACAGATAAATTCACAGAAGAAAGTTGCGTTTTCGACGGGAACGAATCCGTGGGCGTGAACGAGCGCTGGCATTCAAGCTGCAAAACGCTCACCATGCAAGGGGACAGTCGCTGCGAAAACTGCACCATACGCGCCGACCGCGTATTTATCCGGGAAAGGGCGAACCTGCAAAACGCAAGCGTCGTCGCGCGCACCATCTCGATAAAAGACAGCGCTCAAGTCTCGGGAGAATTTTTCGCACAGGAATCGCTACTCGTGAATTTAAAAACCACACAGCAAAAAAAGTTTCGGCTGGTCGTGCAAGGGAAAAAGTCCGGCGAAACGAAGTACAGCGGTCTCCTGGACCTTCAAAAACTAGTGGCAGACGATGCTGTCGTGATTTTCATGGGCGACAACTGGGACGAGACCATGGGCGGGATTCCCGTAAACATCGCCGAATCTGTAAAAATCCGCGGAGCCATCATCTCGAAGGGGACGACCGATTTCCGTGGAAAGCTCGACGGAATGATGATTGCCTACAACTTCGGATTCTACGACGGGAACACCCTGTGGCGAGGGTTCCTGAGAGGCGGGCAAATCAAGGGCGACACCGCATACCATCCATTCCTGCCCGACATGGTCTATCTCGGTGGCGAGGCAATCTATGAAAAATAGAAGTTCACGCAAGGGCAGCACCCTCGTCGAAGTCCTCGTCAGCTTCGCCATCCTTACGACAACGGGGGTTTTCATGCTAGGATTCCTCTTCAGGAGCCCCACTACAGACAAAGTATGGATTGACAACTACGGCCAGGAATTAAGCAAAATCATCATTCTCACGACCAATGCGCAAAACGACACCGTTATCGAGCACACCGACGCGAAAGGGGCGCCCTGGGAAACCATCGTAAAAATAGACAAGGAAGATGCGGAGACCTGCCTCACCGCCGTCTCCATAAAGGCAAGGCGCGACACGACGCGGACTCTACACTACTGCAAGTACGGAGGCGAAAAATGAGCACCCGCAACAAAGCGAAAGAGGGATTCACGCTCATCGAACTCGTGGTGACCATGGCCGTTTCGGGGATATTCTTCATGCTCGCCATGCACGTGTACGTTTCGGCAAACGGAGCTTTCGTCAGCTACAAGAAATCGCACGAGGATTACTTCGAGTACAACGTAAAAAAAGCGACCGCAGAAAAAATGCTCCGCGAAAATACCGGCGAATGCGACAGCACCGGGAATTTCTCGTTCACTGGAGAATCCGCAGACTCGCTCAACGAAGTTTTCCCATTCCCGGAGCCCAAATGCGCACAACTAGGCCGCGAACGCCACCTCGTCTATTTTCTCGGCAAGCTTGACTCCACGACAAGCGCCTTTTACGGGTTCAGCGCAACAATCCGCTAAACAAGCTTCCAAAAAAAACGCCCCCGGCTTAACCGGGAGCGTCTTGAATTCCAAAATTCAGGAGAAGTTACTTTTCAGCAGCGAACTTCTTGGATGCGGCCTTGACCTTGGGGTCGTTCTGGGCATCCTTGATTTTCTGCTTGATGCCGTCTTCGATCTGCTTCTTGAGCTTTGCGGCGAGGGCGGGGAAACGGTCTTCCAGGGAATCACTGAACACGGCCGGCTTCTTGGCGGCGGGAGCAGCACCCTTACGCTTGGCGTTCATGGGGCGCTTCTTCTTGGCCGGAGCCTTCTTAGCTTGTGTTTTTTCTTGGGATTTTGTTTCCTGAGGCTTAACTTCTTCTGTGGATTTAACTTCAGTTTCTTCTGCCATAATTGTACCTCTTGGAAAATATGTTAATTGACGGGCCCAAAGATAGTAATTATTGGGCAATTTTGCAAAAATGTCACAAAAAATTATGAATTTAAAGCGAATTCGGCTTTTCCGCCGAATTTAGCCCCTGTTTTCAAGCCAATGCGAAAGCACGGTGATGTCCGCCGGACGCACTCCGGGAATGCGGGCGGCCTGCCCCAGGGTGAGGGGCTTGTGGGCGTTCAGGCGTTGACGGCTCTCGATGCTGATGGCGGAAATCTGCATGTAGTCCATGTCGGGCGAAAGCTTGACCGATTCCATCTTCTTCTGGTCGTCGATTTCGCGCTCCTGGCGGTCGAAGAACCCGGCATAGAGTTCCTCGGCGTACATGTGCCACTGGTCGCGACGAGTGAGGCCCGCGCCACCAGGTTCCGTCTGGATGGAGTCGGGAACAGCCACCTTGAAGAAGTTTTCGGGATCGATTCCCGGGCGGCGGAGCACATTGATCCAACGGGTGCGTTCGGTCGCAAGCGCCTGGCCTCCAGCCTCGAGAATCTTGTTCGCCTCGGCTGGAGTTGCGGATTCTTCGTTCAAACGGGTCTTGACGGCGTCCATCAAATTGCGGCGACGGACCCAGTCCGCCCAGTTGACATCGTCAATCATCCCAATCTTGTGCGCCTTTTCCTTGAGACGGGCTTCGGCGTTGTCGCTGCGCAGGAACAAGCGGTATTCGGCGCGGCTCGTGAACATGCGGTACGGTTCGTCGAGCAAGATGTTCACCAGGTCATCGACCATCACCCCGAGATAGCTTTCGGAGCGGCCCAGAATGAACGGTTCCTCGCCTTTCACTTTAAGGGCTGCATTGATTCCCGCCATAAGGCCCTGGCCGGCGGCTTCTTCGTAACCGCTCGTTCCACAGACTTGGCCTGCAAAGTAGAGGCCGGGAACGTTCTTGCATTCGAACGTCGGGTAAAGCTGAGTGGCATCCACGGAATCGTATTCAACAGCATAGCCAATCTGCAGAACACGGGCACGGGTTAGTCCCTGAATCGTATGAATCGCCTGCAACTGGATGTCGGCAGGCAAGCTGCTGCTAAAACCGTTGATGTACACGCGACCGATATCCGCCTGTTCCGGTTCAAGGAAAAGCTGGTGGCCGTCACGGTCGCCAAAGCGGTTGATTTTGTCTTCGATGCTCGGACAGTAGCGCGGGCCCTTGCCGTGGATTCGCCCGCTGAACATGGGGCTGTCCTTGAAGCCGCTGCGCAAAATTTCGTGCGTCTTGAGGTTCGTGCGCGTAATCCAGCACACGCAGTCGTTACGGACAAACTTGTTGACGGAATCGCCCCAGAATTGGCCGGCGCTGAAATTTGCGACACATCCGTCAATATGGCGGTCGCTCATGGGCCACGGGTTTTCGTCGCCATGCTGCACTTCGCATTCGTCGAAATCGATGGAATCCGGGTCCAGTCGGCTCGGAGTGCCGGTTTTTAAACGGCGAAGTCTAATACCGTTTGCGGCAAGGCATTCCGAAAGCTTGTCGGAGCTGGGTTCCCCCACTCGCCCGCCGATGCTCGTTTCGAGGCCGGTGAACATCTTCGAGGCAAGGAATGTTCCGCTCGTCACCACAATCGCGCGGGTAATGTAGCGGTCGCCGTTCAAAAGCGTGATTTCAAGGCGGCCGTCGGGCATGCGTTCAAACGAAGCGAGTTCGCCCTGAATCAACGAAAGTCCGGGCAAGCTTTGAAGCGTCTCACGAGCCACTTCGCTGTAATACTTCATGTCGCACTGGGCACGCGGGCCCCACACTGCAGGGCCCTTGCTCATGTTGAGCATGCGGAACTGGATGCCGGCCTTGTCGGTCAAGAGCCCCATGAGTCCGCCAAGCGCATCGATGTCACGGACAATCTGGCCCTTGGCGAGGCCGCCCACGGCGGGGTTGCAGCTCATACGCCCGATGGCATTTATATCCATCGTGAGCATAGCGGTTTTTACGCCTAGTTTCCAGGCAGCATGAGTAGCCTCGATGCCGGCATGGCCGCCACCGACAACTACAACATCATATTCAGCGAGAATCACGGTTTTGCTTTACTTTGCTGCGGGAGCAGGTGCCGCTGCCGGAGCCGGAGCATCCGTCTTTGCAGAGTCGGCTGCGGGAACTTCAATCTTCCATTCCACGTTCTTGCCGTTAGCAAGTTCGGCGATTTCCTTCTTCAGGTCTTCCTTTTCGCGTTCGAAGGCGGCATACTGCTTGTAGGAGCCGTCCGGGTTCACGAGATAGACCTTGGGAACGTAGCCATCGCTGTAGAGTTCGCCGAACTGGCGGGATTCGTCCCATACGATGTTGATGGTGTCGTCGAACTTGGCGTTGTCGGCGAACTTGCGGATGCCGGACTTGTTGTTTCCGCCGCTGGCAACGGCAACGGTCGTAACCTTGCCTGCAACGCTCTTGGCAATTTCAAGAATCTGCGGAGCGGCATGGGCGCAGTGGCCGCAAGTTGCAGAGAAGTAGAACACGAGGAGCGGCTTGTTTGCGAACTGTTCGAGGTTTTCGGCCTTGACGGTAATGCCGCTGACCTTGACCTTGTAGTTCATCTTGGCGGGCATGCCGTTCGGGAGAGTGTCACCGCGGAGGGTGGCGACTTCGGCCTTGAGCTTTTCTTCTTCTTCGCGCTGCTTCTTCATAGCCTCTTCACGAAGGGTCTTCATCTTTTCGTTGTAGCGGTTGCCGACTGCGCTCAGGGAATCTTCGGTCATCTGCAGGGTGAGCGTGGTGTCGCGGTTCTTGGCGGCAGCGTCGCGAACGCCCAAAGCGAAGTATTCAGCATCGAATTCGGTCTGGAACTGGTTTCCGATGGAAATGAACTGGTTCGAGAACTGGATACCGATGAGGTACGAGAACTTCTGGTTGTCGGTAGCGTTCGGACCGAGGGTGACGGGCTGCTTTTTGACGGCAGGCTCCGGTGCCATCGGAAGGGCTGCGGAAACGGAATCCATGTAGGCACGGATCTTGGCGTGGTCGCCTTCGAAAGAGGCCATGGTGGCGCTGTCGGGGCGGGTCTGCTCCATACGGCTACGGGCGAGCGCACCGTAACGGGAACCGACGGACTGGAGAGTGTCTTCGCTCAACTGCACCTTGAAGGTCGAATCCTTCTCGGCCTTGACGTTATCGAAAATGGCCTGGATGACCACGTCTTCGTCGAGATATTCGCCCATCTGGCGAGGAAGAACTTTGAAATTCTGGGCACCGAACTGTGTTCCGAGCATGTAAGCGAACTTTTGATCATCGGTAGAATTCGGGGTAATGGCTGCTGCTGGCTTGGGTGTTTGCTGAACATTACAGGCAACCATGGCAAGTGCGCAGGCGCCGAGAGCAATCATTTTAGATTTCATTTTTGACTTCCTTTAGAAATTATACACAAAAAAACTAGCAAATTATTTATTTCCAGAAAAGATTCTGAAGCATTCCAAAGCCCTTTCGGCAACGCTTTCGGGGTCCACCGTGCCAATTTCAATTACAGCCTGCACTGGGGTAACATTCAAAAGGCGCATCGGGTACGGCGAAGCCGGGCACATCGAAATAAGCTCCCTCGGGTCGGGCGGCGGAAACTCCGCGAAGGTGACCGCCAAAATTCCCTTTTTCTGCTGCAATCCCTGGACGCGCATGCGGCCCGCCAAAAGACCGATTTCGCTCACCCTCATGAGCATCTTCGCAGGCAAGGGAACGGGGCCGAAACGGTCTTCGAGCTCCTGCAAAATACTTTCGACTTCGGCGGAAGACGCTATGCGGGCAATGCGCTGGTACAAGGAAATTCGAGTGAGACCGTCCTGGATGTAGTCTTCGGGCAAATACGCGTCGACCCCAAGTTCCACACGCGGCTGAATCGGCTTGTCGGTCGGTCCGCCACGCAGCTGTTCCACGGCCTCGCGCACCATGCGAACATACGTCTCATAGCCGACTTCGGCAATAAACCCGTGCTGTTCCTGTCCCAGAAGGTTTCCGGCGCCGCGGATTTCCAAATCGCGCATGGCGAGCTGGTAACCGCTCCCGAGTTCGGTGTACTGCTCCAAAGCCTTCAAACGGCGCATGGATTCGGCGGAAATTTCTCCATGGGGAGGAATCACGAGGAACGCCTTCGCGAGCACGTCGCTGCGGCCCACGCGCCCGCGCATCTGGTACAGCTGGCTAATGCCGAAATGATGGGCGTTCATGATGATAATCGTATTGGCGTTGGGAACGTCCAACCCCGATTCGATAATGCTCGTGCTCACGAGGACATCGAATTCCTTGCTCAGGAAGGCGTTCATCACGCGTTCGAGCTCGTGGTCTTCCATTTGACCATGCGCCACGGCCACACGCGCCTCGGGAACCCATCCTTCGACGTCCTCGGCCAGCAGATTTATGCTATTGACGCGGTCGTTGACGATGAACACCTGGCCGCCGCGGGCGAGTTCGTCCTTGACCGCCTCCGCCAAGATGACGTCGTCGCGTTTCAAAAGCTTCGTTTCGACGGGCAAACGATTCATGGGAGCCGTATTGATAAGCGAAATGTCGCGAACGCCCGTCATGCTCAAGTGCAACGACCTCGGAATGGGTGTAGCGCTCATGCTCAAGGTATCCACCGAGAGCCTGAACTCCCTGAGTTTTTCCTTTTGCTTCACGCCGAACTTCTGTTCCTCGTCGATAATCAGTAATCCCAGGTCCTTGAACTGGTTCTTGTCGCTCAAAAGGGCGTGCGTTCCTACGACGATGTTTATCTTGCCTTCGGAAACTTCCTTGAAGATTTCCTTTTTCTCCTTCGCGCTCTTGTAACGATTCACAAGAGCAATCTGCACGGGGAACGAGGCGAAACGGTCCTTGAAGTTTTCGTAGTGCTGCGCAGCAAGAATCGTCGTCGGCACGAGGATGGCCACCTGTTTCTGCGCCGAAACGCACTTGAAGGCGGCTCGCATGGCTACTTCAGTCTTGCCAAAGCCCACATCGCCGCAAATAAGGCGGTCCATGGGTCTGCGGGCCTCCATGTCGCGCATGATGTCTTCGGTGGCCTTCACCTGGTCGGGAGTCGGATCGAATTCGAAGGCGTCGTCAAATTCCTTCTGCACCTTCTGATTTGAAGGAAAGCCGAACCCTTCGACCAATTCACGCTTGGCGTAAAGCTCTACGAGTTCGCGGGCAATCTGCACCACCTTCTTTTGCACGCGCTTCTTGACATTTTCCCAATTCTTGCCGCCAAGCTTGTCGAGCTTCGGCACGTGGTCTTCAGACGCATCCAGGCGATCGATTTTTTGCAAGTCGGAGACCGGGAAAGTAAGGCGGTCTCCACCATCGTATTCCAGCAGGGCGCAATCGACCCAGCCGCCGTTCACCTGGACGCGCACTAGGCCCAGATAACGCCCCACGCCATGGTCTTCGTGAGCGACGAAATCGCCTCGGGTCAGCGATTCCACCATCAGGGCGCTCGCCACGGAGCCTGAAAGCTGACGCTTGCGGTGCTTGTTGGCATGGCGATTAAAAATTCTCGTTTCCGTCAAAAAGGCAACATTGTCGTCTTCAAGCCAAAAGCCTTCCGTCAGGTTGCCGACAAAATAATCCTCTACATGGAGCCCTTCAAAGACATGACGCAAACGAGTGAGGGCACCGGGAGTCGGAGCCACCACGTAAACCCGTCCACCCTTCGCAACAAAATCCTCGATCTGCCTAGCGACAGCATCGGCTCCCGTACTTGAAAAGTCCTGCGGTTTAAGAGAAACATTGAACCAGTTGTTCCCATCCGCTTCGACACGGGTCAAGTCAAGCGAAGCCCTGCCCGGAAAATTCCTCGAAAGTTCACCAATCTTCCACCAAATATCGGAGGCGGGAACAGCATCGGCACAAGTTTCCCGGAGTTCCTCGAAAACCGCCTCGTAGGCCAAATTCAGCTTCGCCGCCGATTCCGACAGAGCGGAAAGTCCTTCGAAAACAAGGCTGCAGCGCGGCAAATAATCCAAAAGGCTGTAGTCCAGCTTTTCGTAACGCGAACGCCTCCACCACAGTCCCGCCAGATTACCGCCAAATTTAGCGGATTCCTCTTCGGGCAGCGTAAATTCGCCCATCGGATACAAGGCGATGCGGTCCATGCGATCAATGGAGCGCTGCGTAAAAATATCGAACGAGCGGATGGACTCGATTTCGTCGCCGTAGAACTCAATACGAATCGGATGCGGGTACAAAAAACAGTTCACATCGACAATGCAGCCGCGAACCGAGAACTCGCCAACACCGCTCACAACGGGCTGTTCCACGAATCCGGCGTCCAGAAACCACGGCCTAAGGCTCGACGGGTCCAACACATCGCCCACCTTGAGCGTGCGGACCCTCTTCAAAAGTTTGCCAGGCTCGGGCAAGCGCATCAAGAACGCATCGAGAGGGCAAACAGCAACGGTCGGCTTATCGCCAAGGCCGACTTCCTTGAAAAACTTCAAACGTTCTTCGAGAACTCCGTCGAAGGGAACTTTCTGCTCGTACGGCTTCAAGCCAATCGAGGGGAAAAAATGGACGAATTCCTCGCCCACGAGCGTCTGCAAGTTTTCAATCCAGACTTCGGCGCTCTTGTAGTCCTTCGTGACGACCAGAATGTTTTCAGGAGTTTCGTAAAAGCGCCTCGCCACCATCATCGACGCCATGGGCACCGTAGCCCCATTCACATGGATGGCCTCGCGACCGGCGTTCGCAAACAGCGAAAGCGATTCGCAAAGAGGGTCCTGAAGAAATTCCTGCAAAGTATCCATTGCGTCTAAATATAGAAAAACCGGTTCCACGAATGGAACCGGTCTTTCACTGAGCTACGAAGGGCTCGAACCTTCGACCCACGCCTTAAAAGGGCGTTGCTCTACCAACTGAGCTAGTAGCCCGAGCGACCCAAATATATCAAAAATTATGGTTTTTGTAAAGGTATTCCTTAATTTTTTGATTTTTTCAAGGATTTTTACATTGCGAGGACCGTATCTTTTGTAAATTTTGGTCTATGATGCTTAAACGGAAATTTTCAGCACTAGTTGCCGCAGCGCTCATGACGCCGCTCGCTTCTTTTGCGTATCTGCAGCACGGCGAAGCCGGCGCAGAAGTGTTTTCGTTTATGGGAACTTTTGACGGTCCGCGAAACATCGCCCTCGAAAAATCGGCAGGCGCATCGCCTTCAACAGACCCCTCGGTCACTCAGATAAACCCGGCCGCCATCCGCATGGCCGACGGCAAAAAGCACGTGGTTTCGATGCACTGGCAAACCGGCGACCTGACCGAAAACGAAGGTTCCGCGTTTTTCACCGGTAAAAACGGAATCTTTATATACCAGTTAAGCTACAACTGGATAGACGAAGGATCCATTGCCGGCTACGACGAATGGGGCAACGAGACAGGCGTCGACTACGAGCCCTTCAGCCAGATGGTGACGGCGACACTTTCGTTCCCGCTCAAGCATTTCAGTTTCGGTACCACCATCAAGTTCGTAAGCGACCGGCTCGCCGAAGAAGAAGGCGACAGAGCTGCCCTCGGCGCAGCATTCGACTGGGGCATATTGTGGCAGTCCGCAAGCAAGATTGTCGGTCTTTCGCTTGTCGCCAAGGATTTCGGCTACATGATAAGGGACTATGTCGACGAAGGCACCGACGAATTTTACACCATGTCGCAGACATTCTCCATTTCGGGCTACCTGCGCCCCAAGAGCGTAAGGCGATTGACGATTTTTGCGGCAAGCGATTTTCCGAGGTACGCCGACGCCGTGCTCGACCTTGGTGCCGAGTACGCCCTGGGCACGAACTTCGCCATAAGGGCCGGTTTCACGCGCACATGGATTGACCTGACTCGCGACTTCAAGGAACTGGCCGCCTCGAACGACAGGCCCAGCGAGGCGAACGAATCGCGCATGCTCAGCGCAGGCCTCGGCTACAACAACAGCCTGTTTACTGTGGACTACGCCATTTCGTACTTGACCCAGGGAATGGGTTTTGAGCATCGTGTCGGCTTGAGCGTAGGCTTCTAATGCGTCAATTCGATGTCATTGTATGGGGTTCAAAATTCGATGAACCCGGCTTTACGCCCACTCCCCCGTTTACAGATGCGGCTTTGGGCTGGTTCTTCGGAAACGACGTGAACGAAGGCCTCGAAAAAAGCGATGCCGAATGGATTGTCATTTCGCACGAAAGCATGAACATCGACAGGGACTTCTTGAACGACCTGGCGCAGGCCATAAGCGGGTTTCCGATGGTCGATGCTTTTGCCCCGAGGGTTCACTGTGGAGAATCGTTCAAAGGCGCTTCAATTCTGGATTCGAAAACAGGTTTCAAGCGGATTTCGGACAACGCCCCTTTGAGGTTCGTCGCAGCCCCCTGCCCTGAAATTGTCGCCTTTTCAAGAAGAATCATACAGCGAACCGGACGAATCGACACGGATCTTCCGTTAACGGAAGCCATCGCCGACTACTCCTTGAGGATGCTCCATGCCGGCGGCAAGATGTTTTCCATTCCCTACCTCGTAGCAAGGCAAGGCGAACCTGCACCGCTTGAACAAGACGAAAACGCCCTGCTTGTTAGTTTGTTCAAAAGCCTAGGCTTTTGGAAAAGTTTCAAATTTATGGTTCGTCACCCCGCCGCTACGCGGAATTTGATAAAAAATCGTAAGAAAATCATCGAAAAGCGTGATTCGGCCATTTTACTCAGCAAATTAAGGCCGAATTTCTTAAAAGAAATTTCGAAATAATCTTTTTGCTATATTCATAATATGTCGAAGATTTGCATTGTTCTTGCCACTTACAACGGAGAAAAGTATCTGCCACAGATGCTGGATTCGCTGTGTGCGCAGACACGCAAAGCCGATACGATAATTGCCGTGGACGATGGATCCAAGGATTCGACACTGGAAATCCTTGAAAGCTACAAGGACCGTCTCCCGCTTCAAATTACAACGTTCGAAAAGAACTGCGGGCACAGGGCCGCCTTTTCGAAATGCCTCGAAATCGCATCGACGCAAACAGGCGACGAAGACTTTATCGCCCTCGCCGACCACGACGACATTTGGCTTCCGCAAAAACTAGCCCTGCTCGAGAAAGCCATCGAAGAACCCGTAGACGGTACAAAGCC
Source organism: Fibrobacter sp. (assembly GCA_024398815.1). Lineage (GTDB taxonomy): Bacteria > Fibrobacterota > Fibrobacteria > Fibrobacterales > Fibrobacteraceae > Fibrobacter. Next base: position 23,656 of record JAKSIL010000020.1, on the reverse strand, counting down.
CGACCTGGTCTTCGGCGACGCGAACGTCATCGACGGAGAAGGGAACCTTGTCGAAGAATCCTGGCGCAAAATCGAGAACATCCAGGAACATCTTTCCCTGAAGGCACTCCTCACAGGGTTCACGAACGTCACCGGATGCCTGGTGCTTTTCAGGGCGAGCCTTCTAAAACAAGTGCTCCCCATTCCGCAAGGAGTCCCGGTTCACGACCAGTGGATAACGCTCTGCGCTGCAGCGAACAACGGATACAAGGCCATCAAGGAACCCGTCATCCAATACAGGATTCACGGCAACAACGCCATCGGCCAAGGCTCCAGCCACACCTGGAATCACCGCCTCAATGTAAATCTGCAGTGGTCCACCACAATTCTTGCGACGGATTTCTACAAACGCCTTCCCGAAGACTACCAGAAGTTCCTGCAGGAATACATCCGTTACCTTAAAAAACGCCTGGGCAAGAATTTCGTATTTTCGTACCTTCCGTGGCTCATCAAAAACGCCAAGGCGCTTTACCCCCACCTCCACCACTTCTACCAGTTCGTGCCGCGCATACTGTTCGGCGTCGTAGGAGTTCCGTTCGCCACCCGATTCATGGGGAGAAAATAAGATGCGCAAATTGGTTCTGACCACAGTCCTACTCGCGGCAACGGTTTTTGCAAACGGCGGCGACCCCACGGTCACGCACATCGCTTTCGAAAACGCCGACAAGAACTACCAGGTGAACATTCGCGGCCAGCTGGTGGATTCCGTCGCCGTGACGAACCTTGAAAACGCGCCAACCCACTACGACAATTCCATGTCGGTGCGGCTGTTCCTCGATGGAAAATTCACCGAGAACTTCTGGTTCGACGCTCGTGTAAAGGTCAGCACCGACTACACCAACAGGTTCATCAATTTCAACTTGTACAATCCGAACGAGGGGATTCCGTACAACAAGCAAAGTGAAAAAAAAAGAACCTGGGATTTATTTACCGCATCGGCAAACTACCAGCTGGAACCTCTTAGGCTCATGGCCGGTTTTGACTACTTGGAATGGGGGCCGGCCCGCAGGAACCACGTGATTTTGCGCGGCGAGAAGAATCTCTACCGTCCATGGCAAGACAGCAGCAGCCGTATTTACGACGCCGCCCCGACGCCTTATTTCGGTTACCGTTTCGAAATCGGCCCCATCGCCTATACGCAGTACGCCGCCAAGCTTTTCGAGAAAAAGAACTGCGGCAAGTATCTGCACGCCCACAGGCTCGACTTGAACTTGCCCGCAAGCATCACCTTGGGGCTTTCGGAGACTTCGCTTTACGGCACCACGACCGAGCTCGCCGGGACGAACTTGAACGAAGACGCCGACAGCAGCGGGCGTGAATTCGAATGGGCATACGTCATCCCCTTTGTTCCCTATGTTTTCCAGGAGCACTTGCAAGGCGACCAGGACAACATCGGGCTTTCGTTCGACTTGAGCATTCGCACCATTCCGCACTGGGAATTTTACGGGGAGCTGCTTTGGGACGACATGAAGTCGCCAACGAGCATGTTCGACGACGGTTGGTGGGGCAACAAGTGGGCTGCGACTGTTGGCGTGGCTCGCGACAGTTTGAAGCTTGGAAGCGTGAACTTCGACTGGTTCACGGAATACACTCGGGTGGAGCCGTGGGTCTATACGCACCACAAGGGCGGCGGATACACGTACGCCAGCTACGGTCAAAGTCTGGGTAGCGATCTTGGACCGAACAGTCAGGAGTTGCATGCGGAACTCAGCGCCACGTACAAATTCATCAAGGCGACTTTGATAGCGGGTGCTGTTTCGAAGGATACGGCGTTCGGCGGAAATCTCACCGATATTCACGGGCCTGACGATGCGACCGACAAGAAGTTCCTGAACGACGATTCGACTATCGGTTATAGTGAAGTTGGCGGCTTGATAAGCCTGACTCCGTGGGACTGGATGAGCGTTCGTATGGGTTATACGAGGTTCTTCGGGGATTACGAAGGATATCGCGCGACTGCGACCGGTTCTTTGCAGTGGTAATTTCAGTTTTTTGGTGGTTCGTCTATCGCTGTTCCAAGCGATTTCATTGCATTCAATCGCTTGTATAAACTGCTTTTGCAATAAAAACTTTTGTGCGATTAGAACAGCGCCTTGACGTCGGAGTCGCTTTGGGCCTGCAGGGCACGGGCTTTCCATTCGGCGTCGAGCAAAAGTTTTGCCATGCTGGCTATAGTTTGCGTGTGAGCCGTCGCCGCTTCGAGGGGCGAAAGGAGCAAGCACATGAACTGCGCGATTTCTTCACCGCATGTCTTGATACCCGTAAATCCCTGAGGGCAAACGGCAAAAGACATCAAGGGTTCCTTGAGCCCAGCTATGCGCGTATGCGGAAGCAAAAGCCCATCGCCCATGTAAATTCCCTGGCTTACGCGTTCCGAAAGCGCAAGCCAAGCCTTTTTAGCATCAAAGGATGGGTCGAAATTGACGAGGGATTCATACGCCAAACCAAGAGCCCTGGAAAAAGGCTCCGGCTGAGCATAGGAACGTGCAGAAATCAAAGCCATTAGGCAAGAGCCTTTTCCATGAATTCGAAGACTTCCGGCTCGGTGGCCTTGGCGATTTTCTTGAATTCGGCAAACAGAGCGCGAAGCTGCTTTTTACCCGGCTCGATGTACTGCTCGAACTTCTGAATTCCCTTGACCTTGCTCAAGAAGCAATAAGCGCCCATGGCCTGCATGACACGCTGGAGGCTCGCATGAATGAAACTTTCCCAGGCGTCTTCAAGTGTATAAGCCTGCACACGCTTGTTCTGCATGCGCCAATACTCAAAGAAATCCTTGATCATGTCGAGGGGCAGGCAAACGTACGGATCCCAAAGGAGACTTGCGATATCGTAGAAGGCCGAACCGCGGCGAGCGCCCTGGAAATCGACAAAGGCGATTTCGGAATTCGGACGGACCATGATATTCTGGCTCTGGAAATCGCGATGCATCAAGACCTTCGGCTGGGCGTCCACGGACACCGCCAAAAGCGAATAGAAATTGCGCACGCTCTGCGGAATTTCCTGGATGCCCTTGTAAGCCTTGAGATAGTTCTCGGTAAAGTAGTCGGTTTCCCACTTGAGGGCGGCAAAATCAAAACGATGAATCCAAAGTTCCGTATGGGAGCTGAACACCGACTGGCTTGCCTCCTGCCACTTGACGAGAACATCTATCACTTCTGGGTAAAGGATGCGCTCGTTACCGGAACGAACTTCGGCATTGACCGGTGAAATTTCATCGAGCAAATTGCGCTTACCCAAATCCTCCTGCAAAATTTGGCAATTTTCCTCGTCAACGCAGTAAACGCGCGTAACAGGCAAACCGAAATCACGGAAGGTCTTGGAATATTCGACGAAGTGCTTGAAATCGTCATTGACACAGGCGCTCACCTGCAAAACACTCTTGCGGTCGCCATCGGCAATGCGGAAGTATTGACGGCCCGAACCGGCACCGGCAATCGAAGTGACGACAAAATTTTCAGAATAGCCGTGAGTAAACAGGAATTCTCTAATCTTTTGGGAAATTTGCAAATTTTCATTATTCATGCTTGAAATATACACAAATAGATGAACAAAAATGCGAATAAAGCAAAAAAAAGCGAATTTCCGCCGTTTTCGAGCCCGCGTTTACGAGAACTTTATGCGCGGGTCCACCACGGTGTAAAGAATATCGCTGAAAAGTCTGCCGACCATCGCCATGAGACTGCTCAAAAAGATGATGCCCATAACCACGTTGTAGTCGCGGTTCACCATGGAATTGTAGTACAAAAGCCCCATGCCGTCGATGTCGAAGACTTTTTCAATCAGCAAAGCGCCCGCAAACATGAGCGTACAGATTTCGGAAAGGCGCGTGGCAATCGGGATAAGAGCATTGCGAAGAGCATGACGGACAAGCGCTTGCTTGAAACTCAGCCCCTTGGCAAGGGCTGTGCGCATGTAGTCGCGACCCAGTTCTTCAAGTGCAGAATTCTTCATGAGGAACGTGAGGAACGCGAATTCGCTAATCATGTAGCAGAAAATCGGGAGTACCAAATGATGCGCCAGGTCGCCAATTTTTTCAAAGAAACTAAAGTCCTCGAAGTCGTCGCTCGTAAGGCCGCCCAGCGGGAAAATGTCCAGGTACGAGCCACCCGCCAAAAAGATAATCAAGAGAATGCCAAGTGCGTAACCCGGCATCACATAGCCCGAGAAAATGACACCGCTACTGATGGAATCGAGGCGGCTACCATGATGCACAGCCTTCCACAAACCAAGCGGAATACAGATAAGGTAACTCAAGAAGAACGACGTGAAACCGAAGAACAACGAAATCGGGAAGCGGCTCACAATAACGTCCCAGACCGGGAGACCATACGTGTAACTGCTACCGAGATCCAAATGCAGAACATTCCAGAGCCACGTCAGGTAACGCTTCCATGCGGGCTGGTCAAAGCCGAAGTACGCCTGGATTTGCGCTATCTGGTCCGGCGAAAGCGCCTTGGACGCATCCACCCCGCCCTTCATCGCCGCCGCCTGCTGCGCCCTAGAAATCAGTTCTTCCACAGGGCCACCCGGCAACAACTGGATGAGCACAAAGCACACCAGCGAAATTCCGATCAAAGTCGGAATCATCAACAGGAGACGGCGTAGAATATAGGAGCGCATGATTCTTGACAGAATTATGAATTACTAATTACGAATTATGAATTATATAATCGCGGATTCCCCGCCTTACTTACTCTAATAATTCATACATCATAATTCATAATTATTTTACCTCATTTTACCGGAGCGGAGGACGTCCATCATGTTGAACGGGCGGGCTGTACCTGCGGCAATCTGTTCGGCAAGGAAGTTCACAGCGTCAACGGTACCTTCAGCGTAAATCTGGCGACCGCACACGTTGTGCTGGAATTCGAAATGGACGGTGCCGTCTTTGCTGTCGAGGCTGTAGGTATGGAAAGCGTGACCGCCCAGGTACTGTTCGGGCACGTGCATGCGTTCCATCTGGTTCTTTTCGTCACGGACCTTTTCGATATCGTCCGGAGTGTAGGCAAAACCCATCTTCTGGAAACTTCCAACCACGGCGCGAGCGGTGCCGCTCGTGTCAGCCTTCGTCTTCTGGTGGCTTTCCACCACGCTGAGTTTGTAGCCGCTGAAAGCAGTCGGGAATTCGTTCGCGAGGAATTCAATCATCGTCTGGAAGGCGACAATCTGCTTGCTCATGTTCGGTGCAATCACGCTCGGATGGTTCGCGTCGGCAACAAGTTTCGTCAAAGCGTCTCGGTCACCGCCGGTCGTGCCCATCACGAACGGAATCTTGTGATTCACGTAAAAAGCGGCGTTGTCGTTCACGGCGGTCGGGTGCGTGTAATCGATGCAAATCAAGTTCGGATACTTGGCCAAGACTTCGCCAATTCGTTCTTCGCGGTTGCTCGGCTTCAAGAGCTGAATCGTCTTCCCCGCCACTTCGGATTCGTTTTCGACAATGATTTCACCCGTAAGGGAATACGGGACCAGTTCCAAGCCGCGCTTGACGCAGGTTTCTGCAACAATGCGGCCCATGTTTCCCGGAATTCCGTTAACCATAACTTGAACAGACATAAAATCTCCTATTTGTATTTACAAAGAACAAGATAACAAATTACCGATGACGGGCTCCACAACACGTTTCATTTCATCGGGAAAATCGTGGCTTTCGAATGTTCTGGGTTCGCGCCAGTAGGGCAACTGGATTTCAGCCTTGTAGGCGTAAAGCATTTGCGAATGGGCTCCGAGTACCTGGAAATCTTCTTCGGTAAGGCCTCCGCCACGGGCCATCTTTTCGTAGTAGACTCCCCCATGGCCATAAAGACGGTCTCCAACGATGGGGAATCCGAGTTCGGCGAGGTGGGCACGAATCTGGTGTTTGCGGCCGGTGATGAGTTCAGCTTCGACTAGAGTGCGAGTATTTTTCGAACTGCCGGAACTGCCGTTGGAACCGCTGTTGGAACCGCAGTCAGAACTGCCATTGGTTCCGCTGCCGGAACTGCCCGGCAATACGGCGATTCGTTTGAAAACGGTATGGCAGGGTTTTCCGCCTTCCACGTGGTGCATGCGCAAGCGGATGGGGTCGTCATCGACTTCACGCAGCGGGAATTCGCAGTGCATTTCGCCTTCGGGGAATTCGCCCTCCACCACGGCCAAGTAGAACTTGCGCAAAAGAATGCGGTCCAGATTTTTTTGGAAGCGAGCGGCCGATTCAGCGTACTTGGCAAAAAGCATGAGGCCGCCGGTATCGCGGTCCAGGCGGTGCATCGGAGTCGCGGTATCGCAATCGGTAGCTCGCCTTACGATGGCGGCAAATGTGTTGTAAAAGATGTGTCCGGTGTGGTGGACCGGAGTCCCGGCGGGCTTTGCCACCACCATGAATTCATCGTCTTCGAAGACGGTCGTAAAATCGGTGGGGACTTCGGGTTCGGTGTAGTTTTCCACATGATAGACGACTTTATCGTCGGTGTGGGCAATGGATTCCACCGTGGCCACCTGGCCGTTCAAAGTGACGAGGCCGCGCGTGAGACGGTCAATCCAATCTTCGCGGCTGTGGTAAGTGAACCTTTCGCAAAGGCTATCCAACAAAAAGCGGTTGTTCTGCTCCGGGCGAACAACACTTTCGAAATACATATCACTAGGCGCTTTGGACATGCTCTAAATTTAGAAATTTTTGCAAGCCTTTTGGAGCTCAGCAAATCATTCCAGGACGGCTCTTACGTAACCGGTGGAATCGCGGGATTCGTCAAAGACTTCGAATGTCTGCGCACCTATCACGGCACCATCCTTGAAGGCGGTTTCTACGCGGTAACGGCCTGCGGGAATGTTCTTTTTACGGCTGAAACTGCGGAAGCCCTGTTCGCGCCCGCCGTTAATGACCATGCGCCCAGACGAGATTTTATCGGTCAGAACGTACTTTTCCGTTTTCGGATTGCGGTAATACCAACGATACTCGATTTCCGCCTTGAGCGCTGCAGGTGCATAAACCGACGAAAGCACATACACTTCGTGATCGGGCATGCGATGCACCGTAGGCGACTTGAGTCCGAACTTCTGTAAAAAGTCTGGAGCATCGGCATCGCAGCTATAATCCGACTTTTCAAAATTCTGGCAAACCAACTGGTGCTTTAAAACAAGCGGCACTGGCGGCACCCAGTTCATCAGGTAAGCTACAGTAAGGCAAACACTGATGGCAATCGGCGCAATCAGCACTTTTTTGCTGCGGCGAGAAATCTTCCAAATCGCAACGCAAATCCCAAGGGACGCCAAGGTACTCAAGAAGAACCAAATAAAGCCGATGCGATGTACCAAGTGCGGAAGCGTAAAGTTCATGAACATGGTGCCAAGCAGGCAGAAAAACGCTAGACTCACGCCAAAACTTTCGTAGCGTTTTTGCAAAAATTCATTGCCCACAAGCAAAATGGCAAGTAAAATAACAAGAACAAACGATGCAATGGAGCCGCTGCTTTTGAAATAGCAGACGACCAATGCGCTGAACAAGCTACCAAAGCAGAACTGCACTGCCCAACTGAATCGCTTTTTCCAGGTATCGCTCCATTCCCTATCCAAAAAGTGGTGTTCCACCACGATGGCATTCTTGGGAATGGCGGTAGATTCGTAACCCATATTCTTGGCAAGGCGCCCGGCGGCGGCACCAGCCTTCCCTGCCACTTCCTTGGCCTGTGCGGCCGCCTTGTCAGCCACGGCTTTCGCTTCAACGGCGGCTTTGTCGGCGACGGCCTTGGCTTCGGACGCCGCCTTGTCAGCCATGGCTTTAGCCTGATTCGTAACCGCAGAAGGAATTTTCGCAGAAATCTGAGCCTGAGCGGCGGCAAGCTTAGACGCTGCAGCACTGAGCGAAGAAAGTTTCTCGGCGACAGGCGACGGTGCCTTGGCAATTACGGATGAGGACGAAGCTGCACTAGCCGCTACAGACGCGGACGAAACTGCCGCCGGTTTTACAGGAGCTGCAATATTCTGTTTTACAGGAGCTGCAACATTCTGTTTTACTGGAGCTGCGGGCCTCGGCGACGATGCAGATTTTGTCTGGGCCGCGGCAGCAGCCTTTAAACGCTCGGCAGTCCACCCTTCCGGATGCTCCAAATGGGCCGACAACAAAATCACGAGAATCAGCGCACCGACATAGTACGCCAACAAGAAAATCAAATCGCTACTCTGGACCATTTGGCCAAGGGTGATGGAGTCCCAGCCAAAACCGCCCAAAAACGCTATGGCCGGGAAAAATTTTTCAGCCTTCTTAACGAAAGGTTTTGCACGCAAGTCGTCGACAAATTTCATAGCAATCAATATAGCAAGAGCTTCTCAAAAAAAGCACGCAAAAAACACCCCAAACACAGAAAACACCCACTAAACTCATCAAAATGTTAATTTAGTAGGTGCACAAATCGCCAAAACACCCACTAAATGTGGCAAAATGCCTTTTTAGTGGGTGTCAGTGTAAAAAAAGCGAACGAATTTCGCCCCAAAAGCTACATACAAAGTAAAAAAAACACCCACTAAACTTGAGAAAAACTCAATTTAGTGGGTGATTTCGCAGAAAAGCGGCACGTGTGCGCAGAAAAGCGGCACGTGTGCGCCGACCGCGAAGCACTGGTCTTACTTTTCGAAGTATTCCTTGGCCTTGGCGATAACGTCTTCGACCTTGACCATGGTGAATTCCTTTTCGTTGCGGAACTTCCATTCGACTTCGCCGTTCGCGAGGCCCTTCTTGCCAATCGCGATGCGCACCGGGGAACCCCAGAGGTCGGCGTCCTTGAACTTGACGCCCGGGCGTTCGTCGCGGTCGTCCACGAGCACGTCGATTCCGGCGGCTTCGAGTTCACCCTCAAACTTTTCGGCGAGTTCCACGAGTTCGGCTTCCTTGCCAATCGGCACGATTTCCACCTGGAACGGTGCGATGGACTTGGGCCAAATCGGTCCGAAGTCATCGTGGCTGTTTTCGACAACCGAGGCCATGAGGCGGCCGACGCCGATGCCGTAGCAACCCATGATGGCGGGAGCGGTGGTCTTTTCGGCGGTGAGGAACTTGGCACCCATGGATTCAGAGAACTTGGTGCCGAGTTTAAAGATGTTGCCCATTTCGATGCCGCGCGTTTCGGTGAGGAGTTCTCCGCAGCAGGGGCACTTGCAGACTTCGCTTGCTTCGGCGATGTCTGCGACTTCGAATTTCGGGAAGTCGCGCTTCGGGTTGCAGTGCTTGAAGTGGAAGCCCGCTTCGTTCGCGCCCGTGACGAGGTCGAAGGATTCGGCGATGGCTTCGTCCACAATCACGCGGGTGTCGTGGCTGTTGATGGGGCTTGCAAAGCCGGGCACCATGCCGCAGGCCTGGATTAAGGAGTCTTCGGCGGGGTAGAGTTCCTTCGCCTTCAAAAGGTTGTGGAGCTTGATTTCGGAAACTTCGAGGTTGCCCGGCACGACGACCGTGATGAGCTTGCCTTCAAAGTCAAAGAACACGCACTTGGCGGTGGCTTCGGGCACGACGTCGAGGAGCTTTGTGATTTCTTCGATGCTTTCGCTGTTCGGGGTCGCGACCTTTTCGAGGGTTGCGTTTTCGTCGCCCTTGAACGGAACGCGTTCGAACTTCGCGATTTCGCGGTTGGCTTGGTAGCCGCACTTCTTGCAGAGAATCAGGTAGTCTTCGCCGTTCGGAGTGTCAAGCATGAATTCGTGAGCGACCTTGCCGCCCATGATGCCGGTATCGCTCTGCACGACGACCGGTTCAATGCCCACGCGACGGTAGATGCGGAGGTAGGCGTCGTATTCTTCCTGGTAATGGCGGTCCAAATCTTCCTGGCTCGTGTGGAAACTGTAGGCGTCCTTCATCAAGAATTCGCGGACGCGGATGAGGCCGCCGCGGGCACGGGCTTCGTCGCGGTACTTTGTCTTGAACTGGTAGAGCATCACCGGGAGCTGCTTGTAGCTGTTCAAAACGTAGCGCACAAGGTCGGTCATGGCTTCTTCGTGAGTCATGGCGAGAACCATGTTGTGGTTGTTGCGGTCCTTGAAGCGGAGGAGTTCTTCGCCGATGGCCTGGTAACGGCCGGATTCACTCCAGAGGTCTGCGGTCTGCACCACCGGGAGGTCCACTTCGATACCGCCGATCTTGTTCATTTCTTCGCGGATGATGTTCGTAATCTTCTGGATGACGCGGTAACCGATCGGCATCATGGAGTAGATACCGGTAGAAACGGGCTTGATGTAGCCGCCGCGCATGAGGAAAATGTGGCTCGGCATGGTGGCATCGCTCGGAGTTTCACGGAGCGTAACGTAGAAATACTTGGAGAGTTTCATTGTATTGACCTTTTTAAATTTTACGGCTTAAATTTAGAAAAAAACAAAAAAAGTCAAGGGAACAAATCGCTTTTTTCTATCTTTCATTCCATGAAGAAAATCAAGATTGCAACCTTACAAGGAAAGTGGACTGGCGATTTCGATTCGAATAACGCCTGGTACAAAGAGCAGGCTCTCGCCCTCGAAGGCAAAGGCGTAGACCTAGTCATACTCCCGGAACTGTTCCACACGCCGTATTTCCCGTTCGAAGAAAACGCAGACTTCTTCGACCTCGCCATCGAAAAGGACCACCCGATTGTAGCGGAATGGCAGGAGATTGCAAAAAAGTTGAACGCAGTGGTCGTCTTCCCGTTCTTCGAAAAGCGCGCCCGCGGAATCTACCACAACTCCGCATTCGTTTTTGAGCGCGACGGAAGCATCGCAGGGCTCTACCGCAAAAGCCACATTCCCGACGACCCGGCCTTCTACGAAAAGTATTACTTTATTCCTGGCGACACGGGTTTCGAGCCCATCAAGACAAGCGCAGGAACGCTTGGCGTACTGATTTGCTGGGACCAGTGGTTCCCGGAAGCAGCACGCATCATGAGCCTCAAGGGCGCAGACGTGCTCATCTACCCCACCGCCATCGGCTGGATGGATTCCGAACCCGCTGAAATCTACCCGCGCCAGCAAGACAGCTGGACAACCGTCATGCGCGGGCACGCGATTGCAAACCGTACGTTCGTCGTCGCCGCAAACCGCTGCGGCACGGAAGGCCATCTCACGTTCTGGGGCACAAGCTTTGTCGCAGCACCGGACGGATACTTCATGGAAAAGTGCGCCGCTGATTTCGTCGGCACAAGCATCACGGAAATTGACCTCGACGAAACCGAGGAAAATCGTCGCTGGTGGCCGCACTTCCGCGACAGACGCGTGGACTTGTATAAGGACATCCTCAAAATCTGGTGCGAGTAGGCACCACCAATTACTAATTACGAATTATAAATTACGAGAATAAGCTAGACACCAACGAGGCAATTTCAAATCTCATAATTCATAATTCATAATTCATAACTCTTAATTTATAACAGCTTGCTAAACCACGAATTTCAAACCAGACTCCTGACATCTGATACCTGAAACCTCGTACCTCAAAATAACGGATAAAACATATCGTAGAATTGCAAAAAAGGATTTGAATTATGGCTTTGCATTATCCCGCAGAATGGGAACCCCAGGCCGCCACATGGCTTGCCTTCCCGCACAACAAAAAGAATTGGTACGGCGAACGTGCCGTGAAAATCCGCAAGTTCTACGTCGAACTCGTCCGCACCATCAGTGAATTCCAGAGCGTGAATGTGCTCGTGCCAAACAACAAGCACTTGACCTTCGACGAAAAATTCGCCATGGCCGACCGCCCCTTCCCCGCAAGTTTCATAAGCCTCAAGACCGACGACATCTGGATTCGCGACTACGGTCCATTCTTCATGAAGAAAGGCAACAAGACCGTCATCTGCGAAACAGTCTTCAATGCCTGGGGCGCAAAGTTTCCGCCCTGGAAAAACGATAACGCCATCCCCGAAAACATTGCCGTGAATTTCGAATACCCGCTCGCCGAAAAGGTCCCCTACATCTTTGAAGGCGGCGCTATCGAAGTGAACGGTGACGGTCTCGGCATGACGACTCTCGATTGCCTCGTCGGCAAAAACCGCAACAAGGTAGAAGACCTGAGCAAAGTCGTCAAAGCACTCTGCAAGGCTTTCGGACTCCGCTCGCTCCTGATTCTTCCCCGCGGCCTCAACGGAGACCACACCGACGGTCACATCGACAATGTCGCTCGCTTTGTTGCCAAAGACCGCGTCGTCATGGCCTGGGACGCTAACTCGCGCGGCAAGAACCACGCCACGCTTACCGAAGCAAAGATGCTCATCGAAGCATTCCTCAAGGCGCATTACGGCAAAAAGGCGAAGGTCGACACACTTCCGCTGCCACCGCAACGCAAGCTCGACGATGGGCAAATTCTGCCGGCAAGCTACATGAACTTCATCTATGTCAATGGTGGATTAATTTATCCAAAATACAAATGCAAGAATGACAAGGTGGCCGAAGAATATTTTGCAAGCGTCTATCCGAAGCGCAAAATCATAGGTCTCGACTGCCGCACGGTCATTGAAGAAGGCGGAAGTTTGCACTGCATGAGCAAGCACGAAGCAGAATAAGGCGCGGCATTCTCAGCACACCGTTCGCAGCACGAGGCGCGGCATTCTCAGCACACCGTTCGCAGCACGAGGCGCGGCATTCTCAGCACACCGTTCGCAGCACGAGGCGCGACGTTCTCAGCACACCGTTCGCAGCACGAGGCGCGACGTTCGCTGTTACATATCCCTGTCGGTAGCCTTTTCGGCGGTATCCAAAAGTTTTTCGACCTTGTCGCTATTCAGTTTGGCGGCAATCAGCTCCTGTTCGTGCTGAATGGCACCCTTCGCCAGTGTATCGGCGAGTTCATTCCATTTGACGCCAGTGTGGGCCGCCACTTTTTCAAATGTCACGCGTCCCAGATAAGGCTGTATGGCGCGCACGTACTGCTGAGCGATGCTGCTCTTGGCCTTCCATTCGCCACGCGCCCAGCGTGCAATTCCTTCGTAGTCGTGACAAATGACACCTTTCTTGTCATGTTCGGCAAGCCAGCGCATCGCCTGGAAGCTTGCCATCACTTCACCGTCGATATTGCGGCTTTCGGCGTCAAAAGCGGTAATTCCGCAACCACGGGCGAGTTCCTTGTCGTCTTCGGTGACGACAAACGACCAGCCGGCCTTCGGAAAGCTCGGAGTAAACGATCCGTCCACATAAACTCGCAAGCCGCCGCGAATTTCAGGCTCCTTTCCATCTATCCAAGCCTGGGCTTCTTCACGAGTTCCGAAGGATTTGTACAGCACGCCCTTTACACCGCGAACCATTTCGTCGCACTCGGGCCAATTATCCACAATTTTATTGCCATTAGGCCCCTTTATCGCATAAAATTTCGTCTTCGGCATGAAACCAAATTTATATATTTCACATAAAATGTTCCCGGAGCAAAATTGAAACCGTCACCATATTTCGCAGACCGATTCAAGTTTTTCTTTAAAAGATTTGCCAGCCAGCAGACCCTCTACAAGTGGTTCCTGCAACAGGCGGGCGAAGAATCCGGGGCATTCAGTTTTCCGGCAGCACTAACAGACAATCCGAAGACATTGCTCTTTTTGCCTCGCGACATGGAAAGCGCCTCGACTTTTTTGCACACCATGCCCCAGGCCTGGTTCAAGGACGTACTGATTTGCGCCCACGAAAGCCTGCACGCACTGATTTCTGCAAAACGAGCCCATGCCATTTACTTCAGCGACACCGAATGCCGCTACGGTGAAATGGTTTTTGCGGAAATGGAACAGAAAATTTTGGATTTCGCCCCCACCGTTTGCATCTACCTGGGAGCGCCATTCCTTCCCAGGCTGTACCTGGCCAAAAAAAGCGGAGCCGCCTGCCGTATCGGCATAAACACCGAAAAAATCTACCCGTTCCTGAACCTCTGCCTTAACCCCGAAGGTTCAAGCCCAGCGGCGCTCATCATGAAATACTACGGGTACAAATAGTGTACAAGGGTTCCACTGTCATAACCGAGAGCGGCGGATACGCGGACTTGCACTTGCACACACGCCTTTCCGACGGCACACTCCCGGTCGAAGACCTTCTTACGCTATGCAAGCGCAAGGGGTTGCGCTGCATTTCGATAACCGACCACGACAATCTGGACAGTTTCAAGCTGGCCGAAGGACCTGCTAACGACATCGGCCTAGAAATCATCCCGGGCATCGAAATTTCAGCCGTGTGGCAAGGCAAGGACATCCATATTTTAGGCTACTACTGCGACCCGACGAACCTCGCCCTCAACATGGAGCTCGAGGATTTCGCAAAGCAGCGCATTACGAGAGTCAAGGCAATCATAAAAAAACTGAACGCCCTCGGAATCGACATCACCTTCGAAAAGGTGCACTCGTACTGCAAAGGGAAAGTCATCGGCCGCCCGCACATCGCCATGACGATGGTCGACGAAGAATACATCGGAACCTTCGCCGAAGCCTTCACCAAGTACCTCGGGGACGGATGCGTCGCCTTTGTCGAAAAGAAAGGCCTCAACCCGCAGCAGACAATCAGACTTATTGAAAACGCCGGCGGCATCGCCGTCCTCGCACACCCTTACAAGTCCGGCCTCAGCGACGAGTTCATCGAGAACATGGTGGAATGGGGCATCCAGGGAATCGAAGTCTACAGCCCGGCGCAAAAAGGTGCCGTGGGCCGCAAGTACAAGGAGATGGCGCAAAAATACGGTCTTGTCGGAACGGGAGGCTCAGACTTCCATTCCGAAGGAAGCGCCAACTCCCCCAACTGCATGAAAATGCCCTACACCGTCGTACAGGCTTTGAGGGAACGCCGTGAAAAATCCCGAGCGGAATGGTTCTAGCATGTTCGACTTGCGCGCAAAAATTCTCGTATTTTTTCTGCTGACTGTACTGTCGACAACCTTCGCACAACCTACGGAACCGCCGCAGTACACTCTACCGAGCCCGCAGGACTCCATCTGGAGCGCCCCCACAGGCCCCGATCCGGCAGTCCGCGAAAACGACGCCGGAAGATGGGTCTTGCCGATACGCGAAATGATGCAGCGTACTTACGACGTCTCCGGACAGAAATCGGAATGGGTCCTCGGAACCTCCATTTTAGGGCGGCCCGAACTGGATCCGTTCGTCTTTGGCATCGGAAGCATCAGCAGCCGTTACCCGAGCGAACTTTCCGGGCTCTATACGACCCGCCTCGGCTACGACCCCACGACCATCGGCTTGAACGGCGAAAACGGCATCCTCTACGAAGAACGCCACGGGATCCCCGTCGACACGCCCATCACCGACCTGAACTGGGAACGCAGCGGGTTCATGGGAAACGGCCTCCACCTCGATTTCAGGAGACTTGTCACCGACTCCGTCACGCTGGACTTCGGGCTGCAAAGCCGCTCGGACAAAGACAGCAAGGAATACGAATACCAGAACGTGACCCATTCGCCCTATTTCGCCCTGGGGCGCGACTCCTCGAGCATTCCCTTTGCCGGCAGGAACATCGCCGTCAACACCATGCATTTCCAA
Source organism: Fibrobacter sp. (assembly GCA_024398815.1). Lineage (GTDB taxonomy): Bacteria > Fibrobacterota > Fibrobacteria > Fibrobacterales > Fibrobacteraceae > Fibrobacter. The sequence continues at coordinate 8,165 of JAKSIL010000020.1, read as the reverse complement.
CCCTTACTTACCTGGAGATTCGGTTACGGAAAAGCCTTCTTGAAAATGAACTTTTTGAGCCTTGAAAACGCAGACAACACAAGCCACAAAGTACTGCTCGACACCTTGGACCTCGCAAAGCGCACTTTCCAGAAAGACCCTTACACCATTGACATTGAATCGCGTACTTACGGAGCAGGCATCGAAGTCTACCCCATCAAGAAACTGACGGTGGGCACAAGCATCCAGTACGGCACCCACGACATCGAACTGGATTCGATGGGCGGAGTATTCGATTCCATCAAGACATGGACCGACACCCTCGGTTACGAGAAAAAAGACTCCATATTCTACGACACGATGCATGTGTACAGCTACGAAACGATTCTCGGAGAATTCAACGTACGATATGCCTCGCTCCTCAATCCGACGCTCCGATTTGAATACGAATTCCTGAACACCAACGACAGGTTCAACTACGACAAGGACGACGAATATTCCAAGGATTATTTCCAGGATCGCGAAGTCGGCTATGCACAGGTTTCCGACACACTCGGCATATTCATGTTCCGCGCACAGGCGGGCATGCAGCGCAACAGTTCCATGCTTGACGAAGTGGACTACGCCCCGGCCTATTCCGGCGACGCCACCATGATGCTCCCCTTCCATTTGCGCTTGAATGGCGGCATGCGCCACGACAACAAGTATCCCGACGTAAGCCAGCTCAAGTTCAACGAAACCGGACGAATGCAGTTCGCCAACGAAAAACTCAAGGCAGAAACCCGCGACAGGCTCACCTCGAACATAGGCTGGTACTCGCGCGAAGCCTTCTACGAGCTAGGAATCCGCTACGAACAGGCCGACAACCTTATCCGCAGACACTGGCTCAAAGGCATCGACAGCGATTCGTCGGTCGCGAAGGCATTCAAATGGACAAACATTGGATACGCAGAAACTTGGGACTGGATGTTCCAGGTGGGGTTCCGTCTCGGAAACTGGAAATTCTATCTGGAGCGCGGAGAAACACTCAAGCGCCACAGCGTCGTTGAGTTGCTCGACACACCCGAACTCTACTACAAGGGCAGCATCCATTGGCAGAACAGGTTCGTTCAAAACCGTCTGGGCGTGAGCATACGCGTAGACTGGCAGTGGTTCGACAATCGTTTCGACTGCACCATCAACGAATTCGGCAAGGCCGAAGTCGAAGAACTCAAGAAATACCTTGCGCTTGATTTCGAAGCTCGCATGCAGATTCTCACCTTTGAACTCTACAACCGCATCGACAATTTCAACCACAGCATTTATATGCCGGCATCGGGCTACACTCCCGAAGGGCTGCGATTCTCGTACGGAATTGTTTGGACATTCTCTAACTAGGACTTAGCCACTACTTAAAGCAGTTTTTGTATATTGGGAAAGTATGAAACAGAAAATCATTAAAATCCGCGACGCAGTTCTCGCTTATCTCAAGTCGCTGAACTGGATTGTCCTTTTGGGCATTGCCGCCTTTTGCATTGTTCTCGCCATCGTCAACAACATCCGCGTGGGTGAAGAGAAATCCGTAGATTGGATTGGCACCCAGGACGTGATGGAAAAGCCGGCGGACATTCTTTAAGGAGCGCGTCATGATAGATTGTTTCGAAAAGAATAATATCAAGCGTTCCATCGCCTCCGCGGTCATTTTGCTGGTGGCCTCGCTCTTTGTCGCTTTCGGTGTCGCTGAAATCAGTTTTCCGGAATCCTTCCTCACGTTCACGGATCAGGACTGGCTCTTGGATATCTGGCCCAAGGCTTACCGCTACAACATTCACGTCGGTGTTACGGCATGCGCCATTTGTGGCCTTTTGATTATCCCGGCCTACAAGTTGCAGAAGGACTTTGCCATCCGTGCCCTTGAAACGCTTTGCCGCTTAGGCATCGGCGGGATGTTCATCTTCGCCTCGATTTTCAAAATCCAGGACCCGCACCAGTTCGCAACCCTCGTGGCGCAGTACCAGTTCTTCTCGGCTTTGCACCTCGACTTCGTCAACAACTTCTTCGCATTAGTTTATCCACAATTTGAACTTTGGTTCGGCCTCGCGATGATTTTCTCTCCGTTCGTGAAGGAATCTTCATTCGCCATCTTCTGGATGTTCGTGAGTTTCATCATCGCTCTCGCATGGGCCTTGTGGAACGACCTCGGCATCACCTGTGGCTGCTTCGAACTTGAAGGCGCTCAGGACAAGGCGGAAGCCTGGACAAGCCTCATCCGCGACCTCATCCTCATCTGGCCTACAGGCTGGCTCGCCATGCGCAAGAACAAGAGCCTCATCGGCGTGTGGCGCAAGTAACGCCCGCTAAAAAGCATTTTTAATTTATTAGCTTCGATTCGCAAGCCGAAATCTGACCAAAGCGACTAAATCGAGCGAGTCATCCTGGAGCAACGAAGTTGCGACGGGATCCAAAAGCATTATTCCGTGGCGCTTTACTTCTGTTCTTCGCTGGTGCTCAAGAGATATGCATCAATGAAGGGCTTGATTTTTCCATCCAGGACGCCAGCGGTATCGGAAGTTTCGACCCCAGTGCGGAGGTCCTTCACCAACTGGTACGGCTGCAACACGTAGCTGCGAATCTGGCTACCCCACTCCACCTTCTTCTTCTCGGCCATGCGGGCATCGCGCTTGGCTTCTTCTTCCAAGCGGTAATGTTCGGCGACCATGGTCTTGAGCATCTTGTAGCAGGTGTCGCGGTTCTGGATTTGCGAACGTTCCGTCTGGCAACTGGCCATGATGCCTGTCGGCAAGTGGGTCATGCGCACGGCGGAATCGGTCTTGTTGATGTACTGGCCACCTGCGCCGCTACTGCGGTAAGTGTCCACGCGCACTTCTGACATGTCCAAATCGAATTCGATATCTTCGTGTTCCGGATACAGATATACTGCGGTGAAACTCGTGTGTCTGCGGGCGTTCGCATCGAACGGACTGATACGCACCAGACGATGTACGCCAATCTCGGAACGTAGAAGTCCATACGCGTTTTCGCAGGTCACTTCGATGGTCGCACTCTTGAGGCCAGCGTCTTCCGCTTCCTGGAAATCAACCACCTTGAAGTCCATCTTTTCGCGTTCGAAGAAATGCGTGTACATGCGGAAGAGCATCAAAGCCCAGTCCTGCGATTCCGTGCCGCCAGCACCCGGATGGATGGACATAAGACAGCTGCAGGCATCATCAGGACCGTTCAGCATCTTCTTGAATTCCATCTTCTCGATTTTCGTCTTGAGTTCGGCGATATCGGCATCGATGCTCTTGGTCAAGTCCTCGGATTCCTCGTCCTTGGACATTTCGTAAAGTTCCGCCAGATCGTCGCAAGACTGCGAAACCTCTTTCCATGCGTCCAAAATCGCACGGAGGTTTCCAATCTTCTTCATCATCGATTGCGCCTTTTCCTGGTCATTCCACAGGTTCGGGTCGCTGGAATCCTTTTCAAGGACAAACAGTTCTTCGGTCTTTGCCTCTAAGTCAAAGATACCCCCAGAGCTTGTCGACGCGCGAACGCAGTTCGATAAGCCCTGTGTGCGTAGTCTGGAAAGCCATTACTTCGCTCCGATGGCTTCAGGAGGAGTGTACTTCTTGTCGAGGTACTGGACCTTGTAGACCTTGCCGAGTTCGTCAAGATAGTTCTTGAGCTGCATCTGGCGGTCCTGTTCGGCCTGCACACGGAGGATGTAGTCAATCTGGTGCTTGTAGCTGTCAAACTTGCCGTCGTTCTTTTCTGTCAGCATGAAAATGGAAAGACCGTCCTTGTCGACAATCACGTCGGTCATTTCGCCGACCTTAATTTTAGCGACGGCCTTGGCGAAAGCGTCACCCTTGGACTTGGCGAGGAACTTGTTCATCACGCCGCCGGTCTTCTTGGCTTCGGCATCGTCGCTGTAAACGGCGGCAAGCTGGGCGAACGTGGCCTTCTTGGCACGGACCTGGGCCGCAAGACCCTTGAGCATGTCCTTGGCATCGTTGATTTCCTGGGCATTCTTGCCCTTTGTGGAAATGAAGATGCGAGCCCCGCTAATGGTGTCGTTAATCTGGACCTTGCTCTTGTTCAGTTCCCAATAGGCCTCCAGCTGCTTTTGCGTCGGATCCTTCGGATACGGGACCTTCTTTTCGAGAAGGGCTTCGCTCTTCAGCTGGTCTTCAATCTTTGTATTGAACTGGGCCAAGGTCGTGTTGGACTTTTTCAATTCCTTCTGGAACGCGTCTTCGCTGGGGAACTGCTTCTTGAAGAGAGCGGCAAGACTGTCGACCTTGGTCTTCGCAACCTTTATACCGAGCTTTTTGCATTCAAGCTTCACAAGTTCCTGGCCAACCAGGTTATCAATCACGGCATAACGCACCTGGGCCATGGTCTCGTCATTCACCTTTTTGCCCTTGAACTGCTGTAAGGCAAGCATCTGGGCAAGGCTATCGATTTTACCTGCAGAAATGCCCGTCTTTTCGACACGAATCACATCCAAGCTTTTGCTGTTGAGCAACTGGGCAGACGCAAAACTGGCGGCGAGAGCCACAGCAATAACACCACGAGAAATCAATTTGATAGACATTGTCAATCCTTGTTAAAAATTTCCGCTGTAAAAATAGAAAATGAGGCGGTTTCAAAACCACCCCGCATGTAAAATATCGGGCTTTTTTAGTAGAAAAGCGAGATTACCACCTTGAGGTTCATCGAACCACGTACACTCCGGGGCGCAAATTCAATCCGTTCATACGCTTGCCATGGATGTCGTATATTTCACCGACGTGAAAAGAACCATTCAAAGCAGCACTAGAAGCAAAATCACCTCGTACGTTCGAAACAAGGCGACCGGCAAATCGACCACGGTTTTTCACACCCTCAACGCTAGCTCCAACGACTCGGACATTATTCCCAACTGCTTGCACATGTTCATCCACAACAAAACTCCCGACGAAATTGCCACCTGTAGCGCTATCAAAATACGTAGAATCGTTCGCAAACTGAATCACGTGGAAATTCTTGTCCGTCTTCATGTCGCCATAATGCGAAAAACGCAGGTAAGCGTTCCACTCGCCTTGGGGCAAATCCTCCGGCAACTTTACCGTCTCATCGACTTCAGTGACGCCATCGAACTCCGGATTCTCCGGGTCGTACAAATCCTCAAAATTGTCGCCCGTCCAAGACCAATGCGGGTATTCCAGCCCCTTCATCTTCAACTTGCGCGAAAGCAAGCCGCTCGGGTCAAGCGAAAGCGGGAACTCAACCGCCTCCCCATCGGAATCGCCCGCAGGCTTCAGCACAAGCGTCGCCTTCTTCACCTTGATGTTGTTGCCGAAACCCACGTTCTGGATTTTCAGCTTCAAGTGCAAATCGCCACCGACGCCCACGGAATCCGTGATTTGCGAACCGCGCAGAACGAAGCGATAGCCAAGATGGTCGCGCACATACTCCCGCCCCTTCACCTTCCCGCCATACTCGGCGTCAATGCCACGAAAAATCGTCGTATCCATGAAGTTGTAGCACGTTCCCTTCATGGAGCCGTCCAAGTACGAAGTATGCGTGCGAAAACCCTCGTACGAAAGGAACTCCGCCGTATTCAAAGGCGGACGCGTTTCTGGGTTGTAATTACAGACAAAGTCACCACCATAGGGAATCACCTGTCCGTATTTTTCAAGCCAAGCCACGGAACTTTCGCGATGGAGCGAATTTGAATCGTTGTCGCCATAGGAACCCAAATCCAAGTCATTCCCCAGGTAACCGTCGTTGTACATGCCTACGCGATCCATGTACTCGGAACGGGCAGCGGCGCTATCCTGGAAACGCGGAGAAGCTATCCTGAAATATGGATAGATAAACCAAGTGCTGTAAGGATCCTTCAATCCCATCCAAAGAGCAACAACACTCGGACTGCGAACGCCGACCTTGATTCCGTCGCTTGAATTTTCCAAAAAAGTCTGCAACGCTTTCGCATGGGCATCCTGCCCACCTGCCGTCATCTCGCCGCAAGTGCCGAACATACCAAGTTCGATAAAACTGATAATGTCCTCGTAGTCGCTGTAGAGATTCGCCAGTTGTTTGATGTGCCCAAGAGTCGTTTCCAAATCCGGGTCCTGCGAACCGCGACAATCAATATCGTATGAAGTCCGGATGACGCAAGTTCCGCCTCGGCTGCGAATGGAATCCAGCACCGCACGCATATTGTTCAACGAAACCTCGTCCAAGGGCCGCGAAGTTCCGCGAGGAACCTTTACATCATTGTTGGATTCGTCCGGCTTCCACGCATTGCTCGAGAACGCCCCCAAGTCCACCAGGAGTCGCATAAAATCCGCGTAGACATAGCCACGACTCAAATCGAGCTTTTCGCCAGGAGCAAGCATGAAACCCGTATGGCTGATAGGCCCGCGAGCCGGATTGTTAAGTTCCTGCAGATGGTCGGAATAGTCCAGATTCTGCTCCACAAGGCCTACGGCATACGAAGAAATCGCACAGCACAAAACGAATGCAACTATTACTCTAAACTTAGAACCATCCCGCATTTTATTCCAAGCCTCTACTCGACAAATTTCTTGTTGACAAAGTCATACACATGGTAAGTGTAGAATTTCTCGTTTTCCTCGAACGAATCCCCATCCTTCAGTTTCTTTCGGTAAATTTTTTTCAGTAAATCCGCGGCCTCGTCAATCACAGCCTTGGGAAGGATTCCATCAACATCTATTTCATCGCCAACAATGGATTGCATGTATTTCAAATTGAATTCACCCTTCCGGAAAACGACCTCGAAGATTATTCCGACGTTTTTATACTGGATTGCATCGATTGCCTTGCCGACAAAGTTACCTTCTTCGTGGCCCTCGGCATCCACAACGACCCAGTTCAAAATTTCATTCTGCATAAAGGAAACCGTGTCGCCAGCGGCATAACCCTTCACAATACGCAAATCATTGTTGACCGTACCCTGGAACAAATCCCCCTTGCAACCGAGTACTTTCATGAACGTCATCTCGTTAAGTCCGTTTTTATCGGAAAGCGTAATCTGCACCTGCAAAATTCGATGTTCCTTCTGATAGACGCCTGCGAGAAATTTCTTTTTAACGTCAGGGAATGTCCGCTTGGCCATTTCAATGTAAGGCGCAATCATTTGTGCAAATTTGTCCTTGTTTCCCTCGCGAATAGAGAGCGGATTGTCTTTCGGAGGCGCAGCAAACGAAAAAGCAATGGACAAAAGAGTAATGGCGATAAGCTTACGGAACATAAAGGAACCTTTTGTATAAAGGGTTCCTTTCAATATACATATTTTTTCTTCCTTTATATGTCTATACCGATTTTTACCTTTAAGATACCATTACCTATATTCTTTAAAACATCCACATTGATGTCGACCATCCAACAAACGTATGCAAAAATTTACTATTTACACAATATTTTCATTTTGAGGCTATTCCAAGTAGCCACCTTCCTAAGGAGAACGAAGCCAATAATAATCAGACTTTTCTTGATCTTCCATCCCCTTATTTTCATTCCCTTTCAAGCAACTGCCTTCTACGCCTTTGACCCACGTTCCCTCATCGCAGATGTAGGACGCTTCGTTTTTTTCTCCCTCCCCGACGTCAATGCAGAAGTCGTTCATCGGGGCGTTACATTTCGGGAGTTCATCGTAGCTAGGGGCGGACACGCCAATTTGCGTCCACTCACCTTCAAGGCATACGAAAAACGCTTTTTCGTCAATGACCTGGGCAACACCATCGAACTTTTTACAGCTCGGCAAGTCAGCCTTTGCGTCAAAAACTTGCAAATCACTCCAGGAGAAGGAATCATTTTTCCCGTCATCCACAGCAGCCGAACTGCTGGAATCGTCAGAACAAGCGACAGCACCGAACATGGCCACGCCAAAAGCCAAAGTCAAAAGATATCTTGAAAGTTTCATAAAGACTCTCTTTATAAAAAGACTGCCAACCAATAAAAATCATGCATTCAAATAACTTCTGCAAAAGCTATTGTAAAAGCGACAAGACCCCCTGGCCCATTTGATTCGCTTGAGCAAGCATAGCTTGTGCTGTCTGCGTCAGTATATTGTTTTTAGTAAACTCGGTCATCTCTTTTGCCATGTCCGCATCACTAAATGTAGACTCTGCAGATTGGATATTTTGAGCCTGTGAAAAAAAGTCTGTAAATTGAATTCGTTATAAAAAACGAACGAG
>JAKSIL010000002.1 GCA_024398815.1 Fibrobacter sp. | reverse complement strand
AATGATTGCATACTCAACAACGGTTCTGAAGCCAAATTCCTGCAGGGCAATTCGAATTTCTTCGGGAGACAAACCTACACAACCGTTAATGATTTTGAGTTTTCCCCGGGTTCAAAAAGAGCCCCTATAAGATGTCCTTTGCTAAAATACCTTATTTTATGCGGGTTTGCAAGCGATTTGGCGTTGAAAAAAACAGAAAAATTCGATGAAATCCTTACTTTTGGGCCAAATTTTAGGTGCTTTCGTGAATCCGAAATGGCTGTAGATTTCATTGAATTCCCGGTCCGCCATGCTGAATAGGCAGACTGTTAATCGCGGGCAGATTGCGGTGGCGATTCTCGATTTGTGCATGCTCCCGTTTTTTATGGTTGTGCAGTACCTGGCGTACATGCCGCGCTGGATTTTTGAAAAGCCGTCCTTTTCCAATTCCGTGATGAAATCTGACATGTTATTTTTGCCGCTTCTGCAGTGCTTGGGAAAGTCGAATACCGCTATTATCCACATACGACCCTCGGGTAGGCGAGTGCCTTGGTTTCGCCTGCGAAGAATTTTGCGACGGAGGCTGCCGTGTAGGTGAGGCAGGTGCCTAGTTGTACCATCTGTTCTCCGAAGGGCTCTTTGCTGTTTGGGTATTCTCCGAAACAATCGCGGACGAATCCTTTGCCCATGAGTTCCTTCCAGTAGATTTGCGTGGCGTGTCCTTCGCTGTTTGTCGTGTCGCCACTACGTTTTTCCTCACCCGCTTTACTTGCGTGCCTGCTTTTTGCGCTTTTGCTTATATGCGGCGGTGAATATCACGAGGACGCCCGCGAACATCAAGAAGAACAGGACTCCCGCGAGATCGTGGTAGATGTGGTTGCCTTCTTCGGGGATGTCCGCCTTGTTTATTTCGAAAGGTTTCTTGAGTTCTTTCTGGTAGAAGGTTTCTGCGAAGGAGTGGGCGAGGCCGAGGATGCCTTCGCCGATTCGGTTTCTCTGCAGTTTCGGTTCGTAGATATTCGCCCTGAGGCTGTCGAGGGTTTCTTCGGTAATGATGTGCTTGACGCCGTCGCCGATTTCAATGTATGTGTATTTTTCATCCACGAAGTAGAAAATGAAGATGTACCGGCCTTCTTTTTGCCAACGTTTCCACGCGGTTGCGAGGTCCTTCGCGAACCCTTGCGCCCGAATGTTTCCTGTTTTCTCGATGACCGCGCTTATGATGCTGACGTTAGCGTCGTCAAATGTCTTGACGGTCATTCTGTGGTAAAAAGTTAGTTGTTCCGCGGTCAGGTAATCGCGCTCGCTGTAGACGGACGTGTATCTCGGATACTCCGGCAAAAAGCCTTCTTCCGTTTTGTAATGTTGCCTGGTGTTGTGGCTATGATGTATGGTTGGATGGTATGCGGCATTGGACGCCGCAAAAAAAGCCAGCATGACCAGAATGATGAATTGGAGTCGTCTCATACTGGAAATATATATAGACGTCCTTTAAAGTACCATCTTCACGCCGATTCCAATCAGGATGATTCCCGCGACGATTTCTGGGATTTTCGTCGTTAAACGCTTTGCCGTGTGCCTGCCGATTTCAAATCCGATGACGCCCATGACAAAACTTGCGATGGCGATGGCTGTGGTTGCCGTTACCATGTTCGCGTTGATGAATGCGAACGAAATGCCAACAGCGAAGGCGTCGATACTTGTGGCGATGGACAAAAGTAGGATGTTCGCAAAGGAAAGGTTGGCGGCTTTCGCCGTGGCTTCTTCGCCGCTGTCGTGCGTGGCGCCCCAGATCATGCGTGCGCCCAGGACGCACAAGATGCCGCAGGCGATAGCCGTGCCGACGGACTCGAACCAGCGTTCGGCGAACTGCCCCAAGAAATATCCAAGCAAAGTCATGCCGCCCTGGAATACGCCAAAGGATACCGATTGCAGCAAGGCGCGGCGGTATTTTATGCCTGTCTTGCAGAGCCCGGTACTGATGGAAACGGCAAAACAGTCCATGGCCTCGACTATTGCGATGATGATGATTTCTACGAGCGTCATGCGATTTAATTTAGAAAAAGTTAGCGGGTAAAAATCTGCCGAGCGTTCCACTCCGCCTTGAATAAAAACATATATTTAAAACGTGAAATTCCGGGCTTTTGGACTTGTGTTTTTGCTGGTTTGCGCGCTGTTTGCCGCAGACGTCTTTGTGCTGCCCCAGGTGACTCCAGAACTCAAGAAAGACGCTAAGGAATTTTTCGACAACGAGTGCAAGGGCTGCCATCGCTGGGCCCGCAAGTTTGCCGCACCGCCCATGCATGACAATGTTGAGCATTATGCCGAAAATCCCGAGGCCATGGTCAAGTACCTGATGAAGCCTACGCCTCAAAATCCCGATGTGTGGCCGGCCATGGATATAAATCCTCTTACGGAGGAACAGGCCAAGATGATGACGTCCTGGCTCCTGTACATTCTGAAAAATCCTGACGATCCAGGGAGGCCCAAGTAACTGCGTTATGAAGTATTTTGCCGTTACAGTTCTTGGGGCCATATTCGCCTTTTTGCTCGCCGATTTTATGCTCGCGCAGCCGTCTTCTCCGCAGTCGACTTCATTGCAGGCTTCGTTGTCGGATGCCGGAGGAAATGCGACGGCGATAGCTTTTAAGCATGCTCTCCATGGAGATTCCATTGGCTTGGATTGCGCCCACTGCCATACGGGAGCCAAGACGGCGGCACACGCCTACATGCCGTCCAAGTCCGATTGCATAGACTGCCATCGATTGCCTTTGACCGAGAATCCCGGTATTGAAACTTTGGATTCCGCCCTTTCCGTCGCTCCGTCAGAACCCTGGGTGAAAAAGTCTATGTTGCCAGACCATGTGCAGTTCCACCATGGAGTCCACACGGTTGCCGGAGTTTCTTGCGACGAATGCCATGGAAATTACAAAAGTGATTCGTATGGCGGCGAAAAGTTCGATATGCGGACATGCCTGGCTTGCCATCGTGGCGAAACGGATGCGTCCCGAAATTTCAAAAGGGCAGCGACCTATTGCGCGGCTTGTCACAGATAGTTATTACAGGTTGTAGAGAATGGATAGACGAGAGTTTATAAAGGTTTGTTCGGTGATGGCTGCGGCTGGGCTTCTGTATGGATGCCGCAAGATTCCCTTTGTGGGGAAAGCTTCGTCGGATGAATCTTTGTCCCGTGCAATTCCTGCGTTAAAGGATTTCGAAGACGAAGTGGAAAAAGCCATGGCGCGTGGAGGAAAGAACCTGGACTTGGTAAAAGTTCCCATGCCCTCGATATTGAATGCGTCGGACGCCGATTTGCAAAACCGCTTTGGAATGGCCATAGACCTGGATGCCTGCAATGGTTGCGGAAAGTGCATCATGGCCTGCATTGTCGAAAACAACATTCCCCTGGTGACTGAGGAAGAACGCGAAAAAGACCGCTTTATGCATTGGATAAAAATGCGCGGCGATGCGCCTTTCATGTGCGCCCACTGCGGAGACGCTCCGTGCGAAAAGGTCTGCCCGACGGGGGCTGCCAATCACACTCCCGACGGTTTGAGCGCCATGATGTACAAACGTTGCGCCGGAAGCCGATTCTGTGGTGCGAACTGCCCTGAGAAGGCACGCAAGTTCAACTACAACGATGCCGAAGAACTCGGACTGCTTCGCAAGTTCAATGCCGAGGTCCCTGTTCGCGGAAAGGGCGTGATGGAGAAATGCTCCATGTGTCTGCAACGGTTGCAGAACGACCGTTTGCGCTTCAAGGCGGAACATCCGTTCAACGAATGGCGTGGTCGCAACGTGAAGACGGCGTGCGCCGAAGCTTGCCCTAGAAATGCAATCATTTTTGGAAACTGGCTCGATCCGGAGTCGCCTCTAGTCAAGGCGGCGAAGCATAGAGAGCTTTTTGCGCCCAGGAGCATTGCAAAGTTCGATCCGTCCGTGGTTTACATGCGAGGTCGCCGCTAGTGTTCCGAGCTTTGTTTTGCATAGGTCTTGCTTTGCTTGTCCCTGGGCTTGTTGCCATGGGGGTTTCGCTTTGCGGTGGCCCTGTGGAATGGTTTACCGATACGCAGACGTTCTGGGGCGTGCCGATTAGTTTGTTCGTGTTCTGGATTGGCCTTGCTCATGCCGGTACGCTTATCTCGGCTGCGTTCCTTGTGTTGAATGTGAAAATGGATAGGCGTACGGCTCTCTTGGCGGAAATGTCGACGCTGTGCAGTCTTGCCGTGGCCGTTTGCATGCCGCTGATGCACCTCGGGGTCATTGCAAATTTTTACATGGTGGCCCCGTTCTGGGATGCCCGCGGAAACATCTCGAATGTGCGTTCTCCGCTGGTGTGGGATTTTTGCTGCATTGCTGTGTACGGAGTGCTTTCGCTGTTGTTCTTCGTAAGCCATTTTTGCATGAATCCCTTGAAGGACGATTTGCCGACGGTGGCTGTAGCTAGAGCTTGGATAAAGAAAGTTCGCCGCCCGATGGCCTGGATTTTGTTCCCGCTGGTGCTTTGGGTGCATTCCGTGGTGAGCCTTGATTTTGCGAGCACCTTTGTGCCGGAATGGCAGGGGGCGTTTTTCCCGCTGTATTTTATCGCGGGGGCCATATTCTCGGGACTCGCCTTAGTGAATTTTTTATTGACATTTGAAAATTATCGTGTAAGGGTTCTTGAAAAATTGACTCTCGTCTGCAGCTGGTTTATGTGTGCTTTTTGGGTCTGGAACTTTATTATCAATGGTAACTTCTGCGTCAGTGCGTTTGTTTTTGCCGGAGTGCTGCCTCAGCTGCTCTTTGTGGAATGGGTTCGTGAAAATCGCTATGCGTGTGTGTCGCTTTGGCTTTCGATTCTTCTCGGCATGCTTTTGGAGCGCGTGTATTTGGTTTCGCCGACCATGGAGACGTTCGGTTGGATTGACTTGGGACTCGTGGCTTTTGGCGCTGGGATGTTCCTCGTTACTTTTTATGGATTGCGACGCCTGTTGCAAAAGGGAATCGAAGATGATGAACTTTTGATGGGTGACGTGGATACGGTTGGCGAAGCGCTGGACAGCGAATTCGAGGCCGCTTCTCGCAAGTATTTCTTGCCGCTTTCGACTCCGGAGTACAGGATTTTGCGTTTGCCCGTGCTTTGCGGAATTCTTGTGGCCATTCTTTTTTCCATTTGGACTTTCAACGCCAATGACCAGGTGAACATTGAACTTCGGCTGGTGAACGTATTTCCTTTGTTCGGCCCTATCATTGCGCTTGTTGCGGCACTGATTCTTACGTCGAGGGCCTTGTGGACTGTTTCGCGGAAATCCGTGCGCTGGGTTGTCGTTTCGCTGCTTGTGGCTTTCGCGGGCGCGTGCGGTGCGTTTTATGCAGGCGGAAGTTCCGTTCCCGAAAAGGCGTCTGCAGAAACAAGTTCCCAGCTTCTCGACAATGTTTCCGTCGTCAATGTCGTTTGGGATTCCCGCTGCGCAACGTGCCATGGGATTGACGGAAAATTCAATAAGAAGTTCGTTCGTGAATTTTATCCCGTTCCTCAGACTCTTTCGCTAGACAGGCTTGATTCCATTGGCGAAGATTCTCTGGTGCAGGTGATTTTGCAGGGACGAGTGAACATGAATTCGTACGAAGGCCGTATTAGCGAAGGCATGGCGCGGAACCTTGTTATGTATATGCGCATTCTTGCAGAAAGGGACTCTGCGCGAGCCTCGTCAGCAGGGGAGGATGAAGAATGACTCCGTTGATGAATGCTCTCGCTTGCCTCTTGGCGCTTGCGAGCGCCCGTTTCTTGTGGCGTGACAAGGTCTCGATGCTCAAGGAAAGCCTTATTTTGTTGGGCTTTTTGTTAATCTCGTGCTTCTACACGTTTTTTGCTGCGGATATGTCGCTTGTGCAGATGGAACACTATCCGTTCCGCATGCTGGCGCTGTTCCTTTGTTTCTCGACGACGGAACTTCCGAGAAAACGCAGACGCTATCTCGTGCTTGCGCAGACGGCTTGGCTGTGGGTGGAATTCTTCGCTGGAATTTCCCTGTTTTATCGAGGGCTCGATATGCCGTGGATTCGCATAACGGCGATTGCCGGCATTGCTTTTGGTAGCAGCTTTTTGTCTAGGATCAACCGCGAAATGGAATTTTGCCTGATGGTGTTTTGGATTGCCATCTGGGTGTTCTTCTAGTTGTCTCGCCAATTCGGGCGATTGCTGTTTACGGGTCTAGAAGTTCTCCGCGAATGACTTCGATTTCGTTCCTGTTCACGAGACTTATGATGTTCGTCGGATGGATGTCGATGTTTCCGCAGTCCACCATCATGTCGACGGAATGCTGGAATGTGTCCCAAAGTTCATCGACTTCGTAGATGTCCTCTTCGCTGAGTTTCGCCGCCGTGCTCAAGATGGGCTTGTCGAAGTGCTGGAAAAGTTCCTTGAAAAACGGATGCGTTGGCATGCGGATGCCAATTTCTGGGCGCTTGACGTCGAGCCTGCGGGCGATATGCGGGTCTGCCGGCAAAATGAAGGTGTAGGGCCCGGGGACTCTTGGCTTCATGACATTGAATGCGAAATTGTCGATGCGTGCGTAGTCTGTTGCCGAACGAATGTCGGGGACGATGAGTGCCATGAAAAATTTCTTCATGGGTTTCTTGAGTGCATACAGCTTGTGGATGGCCTTGGGGGATTCGGCGTTGCAGCCGATGGCGTATCCGGATTCCGTCGGGTAGAGGACAAGGGCGTCGTCTTCAAGGGCCGCCGCGGCGAGTTTTACGATTCTTGCTTGCGGATTTTCTGGATGTACTTCAAAACGCATTTTAACACTCCGGAATGACTTGGGTTCCCTCGAAGGCGTTCTTGAAATGGCTGAAGCGTAGAGGATGCTCGTAGGCCCTTATCGACAAAACGTCAAAACGGCTCTTTTGGTCAAGATTCTTTATTTGCGTACACAAAAAGTGACAGGCCGTTTTCCACACTTTTTTTTGCTTGGCGGCATTCACGCGGGTGGCCGGATTGCCTTGGCCGTTGCTCCATACCGACTTGACTTCGACGAAAACTATCGTGTCGTTGTCTTTAGCGACAATGTCGAGTTCGCCTCCGCGGTAAGCGTAGTTGCGGGCGAGAACCTGGTAACCTTCACGCATGAGGTACGCGGTGGCGTGGTTCTCGATAAAGTTCCCTTTGCTTCGGTTTGCGGAATGTGAATTGGATTTCATTAAAGCTCCATTCCTAACAAACGAATTTCAGATATGGCGAAATCCTTGTTCTCGGCTTCGTAAACTTCGTCGAGGTAAATCTTGATTTCGGTGGTTTCCATGGCCTGGATTTTCGGGTACTGCATACCCTTGATGTTTTCAAACTTTATGGTCTGTTTGAAACCATCCTTGGTTTCGAGAGTCACTTTTTTCGGCTTTTTGAAAACGCGGAATCTGTCGCCAAACGGATCGTCGATGGATTTCTGGTATCCGATGGCGAAACCGATATGGGTGATAAGGGTGTTGTTGTCGAAATACAGCGTGAGTACCGGATTTTGCGGCTTCGCAGGCATGGAGTTCAACCAGGCCGTGTTGAGTTCGCCGTCGGTAAGATTCTTGAGGGGGTAGCTGCTGGGGCCATCGGGCTCGATGACTGTTTCTTCGTAGTTGCCCAAGGCTTCGCTCCATTCCATTTCTCGGATGGTGCTTTCGGGTTTGTGCGTGAGCATCAGGAGAATCATCAAGAGGATGAGCAGCGGGAATAGCGAAATGGCGAGTGCCGTGAGTCTTCTGCGGATAATCCTCACTCGTGCCGGAAGACGCGTGGCGGCTTCGGTTATGGAATTGCGCTTTAAAAGGGAATGGCGTTTGCCTGTAATGCGGGGCGATTTGTGGTGTTCCTTTTGCGGGAAAACTTGGTCGCAGGCATCCAGGAATTCCTGCATGTCGTGGAAGCGCTCGTTCAGTTTCTTTTTGAGGCATTTCAGGATGAGTTCCGAAAGCCCGTGCGGCATGCCGGAACGGAACTGCTTCGGGTCGGGCGGTTCTTCCTGCACATGCTTGATGGCGATTTCGACTGGTCTCGCGCCTTCGAAAGGAAGTCTGCCGCAAGTCATTTCGAACAAGATGACGCCCATGCTGTAAATGTCGGATTGCATGGTCACTTCGTCGCCGTGGCACTGTTCCGGACTCATGTATTCGGGGGTGCCCATCGTCATGCCCGTTTTGGTGAGCCTGTCCTTCTCCATTTCTTGAATGTACGAAATGCCGAAGTCCATCACGTACACGCGGTTGTCGCGGGTGAGCATGATGTTCGAGGGCTTCACGTCACGGTGTACGATTCCCTTGGAATGGGCGTAAAGAAGACCGCGTGCAATTTGCTTGATGACGAGTTCGATGGCGTCGAAGGGGAGCTGTCTGCGTTTTTCAAGGACGTCCGAAAGGGAGTAACCCTTTACGTAGGTCATGGCGATGAACAGCTGGTTGTTTTGCTTACCGAAGTCGAAAACATGAACGATGTTCTGATGGTCCAGTTCCTTCATGGCCTGGGCTTCAAGATAAAATCTTTGGATGGCTTCGTCATCGGAAGACGAGTCCAAAATTTTGAAGGCGACTTCTCGCTTCAGTTTCTTGTCAAGAGCCTTGTAAACCAGGCCCATGCCGCCCTTGCCCAATGTTCCTATCAAATCGTAGTTTTCGTTAAACGGGCGCGGGAATGTTTCTTGTTGAACTGTCATTTTGCTTTTTTCGATCGGTGTAAAATTATTGCCGTTATAATATAAAAACCTAAAGCCAAAACGAGTGCGCTAGGCTTGTTGAATACGTCGTCTGGGCGTTCCAAAAACAGGTTCAAAAGCGAACTTTGGTTGTAACGGGACCAGATAATGTACGAAATAGCTTTTCCTATGGATTGCATCTGGTCAAATGGAACGAGCGCTCCGGCCAGTGCGACTTGCGGAATTATCAATAGCGGCAAAAAGGCGTTCGCCTGGCCGGGGTTTTTGCAAAGGGAGCTCACCATGAGGCCTGTCCCTACGGCGGGAAGCACTGTACAGCCGAATGTCGCCGCGAGCAAAGCCAAATCAGGGTGGATGCCGATGCGGTACGCCACAAAGGCGAATACGATGGACGTTTGTGCAAAGGAGGCCAACGACGGCAGAAGAATCTTTGCCGCGAGGACGGGCAGAATTTTTTGACCTTTTCGGAATTCGTTTGTGAAAATCTGCTTTTCCTGGACGAACTCGCGAACCGAGAGCGACAGCGAAAACCAGTTGGCGCAGAGAATCATGGCGAAAGCCACCGTCCACAGGGAACTCTGGCTGCTGAATATCTGCGAGAAAAGGAATCCGATGACGACGGGCTGGAGAAGGAGGGCTACGAGTTTGCCCTTGTCACGAGTCCATTGCTTCGCCGTGAGCCTGATGTTGTAAAGGAACGATTCCTTCCGATGAATTTTTGGGAAAACGACATGCGAATAATTTTTGCTGATGTGCGTTGTTTTTGATTCTGCGGAATCCTTCCAGCGGGATGCCGTGTCGTCGCCGAGGCTCGACAGAATTTCATCGGGGTTGCTTGTCTTGAAGTAGCGGAAGGCGTCCTTGGGGGTGCCGTAAAACCCTTCTCCGCCCTGGTGCAGCACGAGGACTTTGTTCGCAATTCTCAGAGCTTCGTAGCTGTGCGTCGTAAGGATGATGGTGTGACCGAGGAACGCAAGCTGCTTGAGGTGCGTGCAAAGGATTTGCGTATTGAACGGGTCGAGACCGCTGAGAGGCTCGTCGAGAATCAATAGGCCGGGATTTGCCATGAGTTCCTGGGCGAGGGCGGTTCTGCGCAGTTCGCCGCCGCTGAGCGTTTGTACTCGGTTCTGCGTGCGGTCGCTCAGCCCGAAAAGTTCTGCGAACTTTTCGAACCGCTCCTTGGCGGAGGCGGCGAATTCGCTCTTGTCCATCGCTATACGCGCTCCGTGCATTACGGTTTCTTCGACGGTCAAGTCTTTGCGAAGCGCCGGGTCTTGCGCCATGATGGCAATCTTTTCGCGGACGGCCTTTTTGCGGTAGTCCATTCCGCTGATGTAAACTTCGCTCTGGTTTCCCTTGCGGTACATGCCGGAAAGCAGTCGCAGAAGGCTTGACTTGCCTTGCCCGGAACGTCCGATAATGGCGAGAATTTCGCCTGCCTTGAGGTCGAAATTGATGTCGCGCAAAAGACGCTTTTTGCCGGCGTAGACATCCAGGTTTCGTACGGATACGTCAAAGCCCGAAACCACTTTTGCCACGATGAGATCTGTTTCGCGTAAGGTGACTTCGTAATCGTTTATACGGGCGGTTTCGCCGTTTTTCAATACGATTTTCTTGCCGCAGGCGATTTCGACCTTGCTTTCTTCTTGAGAATCTTCTGCAGGCGTCAAAAGTCTCGCCTTGATTTTCCCTGGAAGAATGGATTCGACCGTCAGCCACTCGTTTGTTAGCTTGTGTGTGCTAATGTCCTGATTGAGGTCAAGAATAAGCAGCGAAAGTTCGCCGGCGTTCAACGTGGCGCGCAAACGACGTATGCCGATGATTAAAATGTCGCCGTCCTTTATTTCGGCTTCGTCTACGTCTTCGTCGTTCAGCTTAGTGACGCTGTTCTTGGTAAGGCTTCTGATGAACCACTTGTTGTTGATTTTATGGATGACCGCGTGTTCCCTAGATACGAAAATATCGGCGAAGCGCAAATCGCTGCCTTCTTTTCGGCCAATGGTAAATGGCTTCTCCGAATCTAGAGTGATTAAGTGGAACATTTCAGTGCGTTCAATCCTTTTTCAAATCGGTCGCATGCCTTGGCCAGGGCTTCGTCGCTCGCGGCATACGAAAAACGTACACAGCTGTCGTCGCCGAAAGCGGCGCCGGGGACAATGGCGAGTCCTTGGGATTCCAGCAGGTATTGGCACAGTTCAATGGAGCCGCTTATGATTTTTCCATCGGGCGTCTGCATTCCGTAAAAGTCGTTTACGGGTGCGAACAGGTAAAATGCACCATCGGGAGCCTTGGCCGGAGTCTTTAGAATCTTTGAAGTGCGCTCTAGCATGTAGTCGCGGCGTTTTTTGAAGGCTTCACGCATGGTGTTGACTTGAGCCTTGTCCATTTGGAGGGCAGCAAGAGCTGCGTATTGCGCTACATTGCTAGGATGGTGCGTCGCTTGCCCCTGAATTTTTCCGATGATTTTTGCGATGGGGACAGGTGCCGCGTCGTAGCCGATTCTCCAACCGGTCATGCAGTAGGATTTTGAAAATCCGTTTATGATGATGGTGCGTTCGGCCATGCCATCAAAAGCGGCCGCACTTACAAACTCCGTATTGTAGACAAAGTATTCGTACACTTCGTCGGAAATGCAGTAAATATCCTTTTCGACAATGACTTTGGCGAGCTCCGAGAGTTCTTTTTTGCTGTAAACAGATCCTGTCGGATTGCACGGATTGTTGAGAAGAACGGCCTTTGTACGCTCGGTGCAGGCGTTTTTGAGCTGCTCTCCTGTAATCTTGAAATCGTTTTCTCGGCTTCCTTGCACGAATACGGGCTTTCCGCCGAGCCACTTTACCAACTCGGGATATGTGACCCAGTAAGGTGCAGGGACGATGACTTCGTCGCCTTCGTTTATCAGGGCGGCGAGAGCGTTGAATACGGCGTGCTTTGCGCCGCTTGTCATGATGATTTGCTCGGGCGCGTACTTGAGACCGTTTTCGTTTTCCAGTTTTTCGCAAACGGCCTTGCGGACGTCTAAAATTCCAACTGGGGCGGTGTATCTCGTTTTGCCTTCGTTTATGGCTTTGCAGGCGGCTTGCCTTATGGGTTCAGGGGTCGGAAAATCAGGCTCTCCTGCGCCAAGGCTCACGACATCCTTGCCGTCGGCAATCATCTGCTTGGCAAGCGTGTCTATGGCGACGGTAAGCGAAGCTGCAATATTCTGGGTTCTACTCGAAAGAGGACGGGTCATTTTTTCTTGTTTCTTTTGTGAAGGCGGTAATTGTCAAGGGATCCCGCGATGAGCGGGAATATCACGAACTGCGCCACCGAGATGCAGATAAGTCCTAAAAGGCAAATCTGCCCTATGCTGCGGAGTCCGGGATGCGATGAAATCAAAAGTCCGTATGTTCCGATAAGGGCTGCCATCTGGCTTATGCTTACCGTGAAGAATTTCTGTTGCAATATGGTGAGTGCCGTTCCCGTCTGTTTTTCGTAGTAGGCCGACCAGAGTTGCAAAGAACCGTCTACGCTGAAGCCGAACAAGATGGGGAAGGCGAGAGAACTGTAGGCGGAAAGCTCAATGTTGAGAACTCTGAGCAGGAATATGAGCCAACCCATGGCGAATACCGACGGCAGCAGAGTAAAAATGGCCCTGCTGAAACGATTGTAGTACAATAGCAGGAAGAACCAGATTAAAATCGATCCGACGAACAACGCCTTGTCCAGGTTCGCTAAAATCAAGTCGAGGAACGTGGCGCGTAGAACGGGAGTCCCCGAAATCTTGTAGGTGCCGTTTTCAATTTCCGCGAATTTCTTGAGGTCCTTGTTTAGGCGCCTGCACTCGAGGCCGTCGTTTGTATTGATTTTCGGGAATATGAAGGCGAATATGCCTGCGTTCCCCTGGTTGTCGCTGAACTTGTTTCGGATGTCTTCTGGAGTTTCCTCTTCGTTCAGGTTGATTCTCTGTATGGCTTCGTTAATCTTGGAGACTTTTTGCAAGTTGACGGAGTCCAGGTTCTGCAGGAAATCGTTGGAGAATATTTTCTGGATGTTCTTGAGCTTGTTCTTTTTTTCGTCCTGGTTCTTGGGCGAGAATTGGGCCAGCGTATAGATTTTCTCGATATGCGGAATTTTCCCTTTTTCTTGGAGTTTCTCGAAATCCTCCAGGAGGTCTTCGCTGGCGGCCTGGTCTGGTAGCTTGACGATAATCGGATCGAACTGCGGGAATCCTGTGTGGGTGATGAGACTGTCGGCTGTGTTTTGCTGGTGCCTTATTTCGGTTTGGTCGAAGTCGTAGAAGAATTTGAGGTTGTAGCAGCCGTAGACGAGCCCCGCCGCACTCACTATCGAAATTATCGCTATAAAGAACTTGTTCGCCGTGTATGACAGCAAGATAAAGTCGTATACGCGCTTGAACCTGAAGGAATTGACTTTGAAAGCCCTTTTGCGTTGCAGAAGTTGCAAAAGCGACGTGGTGAGCAGAATGCACAGTCCCCAGTTGAGCATGCTCCCGATAGCTCCGAGAATTCCGAGTTCCTTGAGGCCGCTCACGGGCACAAGGACGAGTGCCAGATAAAGGCATGCCATGATGCACGCGGAAACCGCTGTAGATGGCCCGATTCCAAGGACAGCGCTTTCAATGCTCAGGTGGGGCCCAAGCTTGTTGTTGCGCTCGATAAAGTAACGGTTCAAAACGTGGGTGATAATCTGGCAGCCTTGCCCGGGAATGAATAGCGCAAGCAAAAGCGTAAAAAGGTTTATCCTTCCGAACAGGAGCCCCGCTATGGCGAGCGTATAGACAATCGGGAGTGCTGCCGGGAGCGCCGAGACCAGGATGAGCTGCGGCTGCTTGTAAAAGTGGATGATGAAAAGAAGCAGAATGAACAGCGCCGTGATTTTCCCTGCGAATTTCGCTTCGGGCAGCAGGGTCTTCCCGGTCATGATGGTGTCGTACACTTTTCCCGTGTAGAACACTTCGATTTTTTCGTATTTGGCCAAAAGATTCTTTACCGAAGAAAGCAAGGCTCTGGATGCTTGCAAATCGGAAAGGGAATGGCTCGGGTAAATGTCGATGACGCGAATGGTTCCGTCTGTGCTGGCGTGGCTGCGAGCAAGAATCTTCGCATACTTCTTTTCAAGGTCCTCCAGCATGAAAATCGAGGAGGAATCGCTTTGGGCCTCCTTGGCCGAGACGCTGTCGTCTTGCATGTCGACGAACAGCGGATTGCTTTCCATGACTTTTTTTTGACGAAGGTTCGTGAGGCGGCTTTCGATGGTATCCAGGTCCTTGTTGTCGACGTAAAGGAGACTGTGCCTGTTGTAAAAGTCTATGTCGGTTTCAAATTCCAAAAAATGGACCAGCGAATCGTTTTCCATGAAGCGGGCGAGAGATTGCGCCACCTTGTAATTGTAGGCGCTGTCGGGGGAACGGAGCACCACGGTAAGGCTTCCAAGTCCGCCAAAGGATTTCTCGATAGCTTCGTAGTCGACGGATTTGCTGTCCTTGGGCGAAATCGTATCTTGCAGTTGAAGTTCCCATCGCAAGTTGCTTATGGGTATGGCGCATAGAGCGGCAAGGACCAAACTTGTCACCAATATCGGGACAGGGTAATGGGCCAACTTTTTAACAATTTTTGTCGCCAAGGAAAACATCAACGATAATATAATTTATAAATTACACATAGATTTTGAACAGCTTGGAATACAGAGTGTTATGGGCTTTGTAAAGAGGATAATTCTTGCATTTTTGCTTGCCTTTTCGGTGTCTTTTGCCGAAGAGGCTGTCGCTGATTCGGTGGCGACGTCGGCAAGTGACGAGGAATCCTCGAGTTTTGGATTCAAGGATGTCGTTTCGTGGCCTCTGGAACATATTTTGCAGCCAATATTCGGGGTTGCTGTTTATCCGGTGGCGCAGCCGATTCACTATGCGTTCGACAACGGCGTCATTGAAAAATCTGTCGACCTGATTACGTTTGGCGAAAACAAGAATATCCTTATCTATCCGGCGATGAACTTGAAACCGGGAAGTTCGACCATGCTCGGAGCGGTCTACCGCCATCGCAGCATATTCCTGAATCGCGATTACCTGGTTCTGGAACCCTATTATTTTGCCAATGGGGACTGGTATCTTGGTTTCCGCTATACCAAGCAGGATATTTTTGGGTTGCCGCTGTACGCCGCGTTCCGGTTGCAGCAGAACATGAATCGAGATGCGTACTTCATCATTCCCGGAACCAAGGAACAGTTCGTGCAGCCGGATTCCTCGACTTACTTGAACTGGCGTCTGAGCTTTCCTTTGAACAAGGCGAAAACACTGGACCTCTCGTTTTCTGCGGAGCTCGAGTTGATGAGGGCTGGCCTGCCTACGAATGTGGAAGACAGTATTTTGATCGATGAAAAGTTCTCGTCGGGCGCGAGAGGCATTTATCAGGATTTTACCGAAATCCCGCTTGAAGTCGCTCTTTATTTCGACAACCTGGATTATTCCTATGCACCGACCCGTGGTTCAAGATTCAGTTTCAGGGCTGCATACAACTTTGTCAGGGATTACGAAGGACGGCGTTACGACGACGTGCGTTTCGCCGACGATGACGGTGATGGCGAACCCGACGAGGGCGGCCGCGAAGTGCATCAAAAGTATCGGTTCCATGATGACCACGCCAATCACGACTATATCCGCACGGAAATGATTTTTCAGCACTATTTCTATCTCGGAAAGGCCGAAAAGTTCCATTTGTCCGTAAAGGAAGCGAGACAGAGCCGAAAATTTTATCTGGATTTTTCCTTGGATGAAACGTTGCGTACCTGGCGCCCCGAAAACGTGTTGAATACGCTGTTCGAACGCCGTGTGTTGGCGTTCCAGTTCCGTTTGACCGATACCTGGGAAATGGAAAAGGGCGAGGCTCCCTACGACGCTTTCCCGTGGATGAATACGAGATTCCCGATGCGCGGTTATAGCGACGCCTGGGCGGCGAAGCACGTGATGGGCTTGAGCATGGAATACCGCTGGCCCATTGACCGTTTTGTGGATGGTGTCGTATTCAATGAATACGGCATGCATACCGATGAATTCGATGACTGGTCCTTTGACCGGTATTACAATTCCTGGGGTTTTGGCGTGCGCGTGCGTCAACCCAACATGTATTTTTTCAGAATCCAGTTCGGGTTCCATGGACTCAATGGCGTGAACCTGGTGATGACCATCGCGCCGGAATACAAGTAATTGCGTGCGCTTAAAAAGCGCTCTGTTTAAAACGGCTCAATTTAAAACAGGCGGATTTAAAAAAGCTCGATTTGGTCGCTTTGGAGAGCGGCTCCTCCGCGTGGAATTTCCCTGTGAAGCATGGCGTAGGCGTTGCGAGTGGCAGTGCGTCCGCGCGGAGTGCGACTCAGGAGTCCCTTCTGGATGAGGTACGGCTCGTAGACTTCTTCAAGAGTGTCCGGCTCTTCGCCCATGGCGGCTCCGATGGTGCCGATGCCCACAGGTCCGCCGTCGAACTTGTCGATGATCATGGAGAGAATTTTGCGGTCGGTGGGGTCGAGGCCTTCGCCGTCGATGCCGAGCATCGCGAGCGTACGCTCGGCGGCTTCGGTGTCGATGGTTCCGTTGCCACGGACCTGTGCTACGTCGCGACAGCGACGCAGTACGCGGTTCGCCACTCGTGGCGTCCCGCGGCATCGGCCGCCCAGCAGTTTGGCGGCATCCATCGTAAGTCCGATTCCTAGAATCTTCGCGCTGCGCATGAGAATCTGTACGATGTCGTCGTCGTTGTAAAGCTCAAGTCTGTACTGCAGGCCGAATCTGTCGCGGAGAGGCCCCGTGAGCATCCCGCTCCTGGTTGTGGCGCCCACAAGCGTGAAATGTTTGAGCGGCAGGTTCACGCTGCGGGCCGAAGGACCCGAGTCCAGCATGATGTCGAGCCTGAAATCTTCCATGGCGGGGTAGAGGTATTCCTCTACGACGCGATTCAAGCGGTGTATTTCGTCGATAAAGAGGACGTCGTTTTCTTGCAGGCTCGTGAGAAGGCCTGCAAGGTCGCTCGCCTTTTCAAGAACAGGTCCGCTCGTGATGTGGATATTCACGCCCATTTCTTTCGCGATGATTCCTGCAAGGGTCGTCTTGCCGAGTCCCGGAGGCCCAGCGAAAAGACAATGGTCCAAAGCGTCGCCACGGTGCTTTGCCGCTTCGATGGCGATGGATAAACTTTCCTTGATGGCTTCTTGACCAGTAAATTCGTTGAGGCTAGGGGGTCTCAAATTCCTTTCGACGTCGCTGTCGTCAAGGCCGTTCGGTTTGGGACTTATGATGCGTTGGTCTTCCATATAGGGGTCAGGTATCAGGTTTCAGGGGTCAGGATTCAGGTGTTAAGTTATTAATTATGAATTATAAGAGAAAATTTGGCGCTGTTGGCGCGTAACAAAATCCCATAACTCATAATTCATACATCATAAATATTTCAGTGCCTCGGGGATAAGGGCTGCGGCGTCGGCCGTGTCGCCGAGAATTTCGACGGCTTTCACGACCGCCTTTTCGGCCGCCGGATCCTTTACGCCGAGAGTATGGAGTGCGAGTACCGCCTCGAGCTTTGCGCCGGTCAAGGCGCCCATGCCCGTAATTCCGCTTCCTTCGACATCGCCGAGGGACGATAGCATGGCGCCCGCCTTTTCCTTGAGGGCTAGTGTCATCTGTTCGCAGGTCTTTTTGCCCAGTCCCTTGATTTTTCCGAGGGCGGCCTTGTTGTCGCTTGCAATCATGTTCAACAGGTCGGCGGGGGAGACTCCGCTCAGAATGCGCTGGGCAAGCTTTGGACCGATGCCGTTCACATCCAAAAGCATTAAAAAGAGGCTCTTTTCAGTCTTGTCGGCAAATCCGAAAAGCGTCATGGAGTCCTCGCGCACCACGAGATTCGTGAAAAGCGTGATTTCGGCGCCTTCTTCGGGCAATTTTCCTGCCGTAAAAGCCGAAATGTTGACTCCGTAACCCACGCCGCCGCAATCGACGACGACGAAAGTGGGCGACTTTTCCGCCAATATGCCGTGAATTCGCTCAATCATAAAGCCTCCGAGACTTGCACTTTTGTGCTACTGCACAAATATATACTAATTCAAAACGTTTGTCAAGAACTTTTTTTACGTTTTTTTTTTGGGGGGGGGGCGATTACAATTTCGTTGTTTTACTAAATTACGAATCATAAGATGGAGGTTTGCATGCTGAAAAAGTGCTTTTGTAGTTTGGTTGTTTCCATTGCCGTGATGGCGAGTCTATCCTTCGCCGAAGATGAGGACCCGTGCAGTCTATGGCCCGATTTAAAGACGGAAACCATTGACGAGGAAGTTTTCTATAAAATTGGCTCAGCTGACGATTTGTACAAGTTTGCCTGTATGGTGAACAACAGCGAGCGAGGCGTTCGCTTCAATGCAAAATTGACTGAAGACATCTGTTTGAACGCCTGTGGCGAGGGAGACAAGCCTTTGCTGGAACAGATTGCTGGTCTTGAGAGCGACGAAAATCCCGCCGTTTTAGGTTTTACCCAGTGGACTCCGATTGGAGTGGCTAGCTATAGTAGAAGTGTTCAAGATCTGGGGGTTCCCTATTTTGGAATATTTGATGGCGACAATCATGTTATCCGTGGAATCTATTTCAATGACACCTTAATCAATGAAGTGGGATTGTTCACGTGGATGGCTCTTAGCGAATTTCCGACGACGGTTAAAAATCTCGGCATTGTTGATTCGTATATTCGGGGCCGATCTTATGTTGGTAGCGTGGCTGGAGATGGCGGAATAGCCGAATTTGTCAATGTTTACAATACAGGCACTGTAATTGGAGGCTTTTATGTCGGTGGCATTACAGGGTCCAATGGTTCAATCTTCAACTCACATAATGCGGGTAAAGTGGTGGCGACTTCTGATGAAGTTGGTGGTATTATGGGATTTACTAATGATCTTGCTAGTGTGGGGAAAACTCTTCAAATTCAAGGGAGCTATAACGTTGGCGATGTGTTTGCTGTGCAGAAAGGTAAGGCCGGGGGTATTGTTGGTTCTTTCACTGGAACAGTTTCAAATTGCTACAATGCGGGGACAATACATGTTGGTCCTACTAACCACAAAGCTCCTGCCGGTGGTATCGTCGGCGTAAATAAAGGTTCAATCCTAAATTCCTATAATACAGGCAATATAGAGTATTTGTACGGTAGAGCTTCTGGAGGGGTTGTGCTCTCCGATGGAAGCATAGCTATACTGCCTGCGTCTACAACACCTGATGTCGTAACGCTGTATATTGGTGGCATTGCCGGTGAGAGTAGTGGGGAAATTGAAAATTCTTATAGCGTAGGCGGCGTTGTTGCCAATATGAAAATTGAAGGGCATGGAGGCTTGGTTGGCTCGCTGGATACTAAAGGAAGTATTGCGAGTAGCTACTACAGTAAGGATTTTTTTGCCGCTAAGTCAGTGGGCTCCGGCCGGGGGGACGATAATTTCGAACTCCACGTGGATGAATTCGCTGGACCTGAACTTTTGTCGGGCTTCGAAGAAGATGTCTGGATTCCCGGTAGCGAACTCTATCTAAGCGACGGAAATCTCATGATTAAGTTGCCTGGTTTAAAATATTTTGGAATACAGCCGGAAGTGACATTGCTGGAATTAAAAAAAGATGCGGAGGATAATGAATTCTACGAAATCAGCTCGCC
This sequence comes from Fibrobacter sp., assembly GCA_024398815.1. GTDB lineage: Bacteria > Fibrobacterota > Fibrobacteria > Fibrobacterales > Fibrobacteraceae > Fibrobacter. Next base: position 106,444 of record JAKSIL010000002.1, on the reverse strand, counting down.
GTCGGATCTTAGGTTCTTTTCTCTGATTGTGAGGAATTTCAATTCTTCGGCTAACGGCAAGCTGACTTCGAATATCTGCCTGAATGCTTGCGGTGAAAATGATGCGACAGTGCCGGAACAAATTGCTGATTTAGAGGATGACGAAGATGTTTCAAGTCTTGGCTTCGAACAATTCTTACAAATTGGAACTGCCGAAAAACAATATTCGGGAACCTTTGATGGTAATGGCTTCCTTATTCGTGGTCTGTATTTCAACAAGGACGAAGATTACGTCGGTTTGTTCGGATATGTGAATAATGCTACTATAAAGAATGTCGGTGTTGGCGATTCTTATATCAAAGGTGCAAACTATGTTGGCGGTGTGGTCGGACATGCTGCTTCCGGTACTATTAGCGATGTTTACAATACAGGTTCTGTAATCGGTACGGGCGACTTTGTCGGTGGCGTGGTCGGAAAGAATGGGGCGAGTGTAAACTGTGTTTACCACTCCGGTCTTGTGGATGCGGTAGGAGAAAATGTTGGTGGTGTTGCCGGAGGAAATAGCGGTTCCGTAAGCTACGCCTATTTCAACAAGGACATCCCTTGCGAAAAATGCAATTCCGTAGGAGCGGGTAAAGAGGCCGTATATCTTACCAGGGCTCTTCCGCCAGGTTTTGACGAAACGGTTTGGACGGTTGGCTCAAGCGAACCCTTTGCAATCAAGGGGGAACTGTTTGATGAACTCATTGGTCTCAAGAATGTCGATTCATATACACTGCTCAGGTTTACTGGCTTTATGCCTAAGCCTGATGCCGAAGGTACGATGTATTATGAGATAGCCACAACTCAGGAATTGACGTGGTTCTCGCAACTTGTAAATACTGGCAATTTTGGCATCAACGGCAAGTTGACTGCGGATATCTGCTTTAACTCTTGCGCAGACGGCGATACGCCCGTGCCTGATCAAATACTGGACATTGCGATTACCAAAGATTTTTCGGCTTACGGTTTTACATCGTGGACTCCGATTGGAGGACGTGAGTGGTATAATGAAGGTTCTACTTTTCGGAATGAAGGTAAGTATAGTGGAATTTTTGATGGCGATGGTCACACCATTCGCGGCCTGTTCGCTTATATAAAAATAAAACCTGAAGATGCAGCTTTAAGCGAAGATGACTATTACATGGGCTTGTTCGGATATGTGAAAAATGCCACTATAAAGAATGTCGGTGTTGTCGATTCCTATGTCCAAGGTGATTTTTGTATTGGTGGTGTAGTCGGAAGTGCGGTTTCCAGTACAATTAGCAATGTTTACTATACGGGCAAGGTTTCTGGAGAGAACAATGTCGGCGGAGTGGTCGGGGTTAATTATAACGGTACCGTTGAAAACGCCTCTTTTAACAAGGGGGAATTGAAGGGCGCGTATGCTGGAGGCGTGGTTGGTATAAATGATAGAAATGGAATCGTCAGAAATGTCTATAATGCGGCTTATATCCATGGGAGCGGCATCGTTGGTGGTGTGGTTGGCGAAAATATTAGCGGCACTGTTAGCAACGCCTATAACATTGGTCTTGTGGAAGGCTCCAAGAATGTCGGCGGTGTGGTTGGGTATAATAGTTATTTCAGTACAGTTAACAATGTTTACAATACAGGTTCTGTAAATCAAACTAATGATGGCTGCGGTGGCGGAGTGATTGGTGAAAATGAGGGGGGCGCTCTTCGCAATGCCTATAACACAGGTGACGTGAGCTGCGTGGGTGCGGCTGGTGGTGTGCTTGGATGTTCAGCACAAGACGCACGTGGTGAAAAAATACCTGTTGTTGAGTCTGTTTACAATACGGGAACAGTGACTGCGAGCAAAGACGAATATGCCGGTGGTGTCATTGGAATTAATGGAAGTGCAGACCGTACGGAAACTGATGTTAAATATGCGTATTACAATACCGATATGTTCTTCGGAAATGCGTATGGCGAAAATTATGATACCGAGCCATCGACTAGCGTAACCGGGCTTACGACGAAAAAGTTTACCAACGGAACTCTTCCGGAAGGTTTTTCCAGCGAAGTTTGGGTGGCGGGTTCCATGGTCAACGAGAAAAATGCCATAGTACAAAAGTTCCCTTATTTAAAAGGCTTTGACGCTGTTTCCCAGCCTCTTTATGAACTCGAGGATGCCATTTTTATTGCGGAAGACGGTTCGTTCGCCCTTGTCAATGGCTCTGCGAAAGAAAGTGTAAACATCGAAAACGAAACCAAGGTCACGGGGCCAATTACATTCTCGCGCATATTCTCTGACTTTAGCGGCAAGGACGATGCGTACTCCACGATAATGCTTCCGTTCGTTCCGACGAGTAAACCTGCCGGGGCCACGTTCTTCGCGTTCGATGGCGTTTCCAAGAAAAATGGCGAGTGGGTCGTTTCTGCTAAAGAAGAAACCGGTAGCATTGCCGCCAATACTCCTTATCTTTTAAGAGTCGATAAGGAATCTTCGTCCATTAATTTTGCGGACGGAGGCGTGTTCAAGTCTACCGCAGGCGAACATTCCGTCACAAAGGGCCAGTGGAAGCTTATCGGCACTTATGAATACAAGACTTGGCTCAAGGGCGATGCCGGCATTGGCAAAACTTACGGCTTTGCCGGCTTGGAAGGCAATGAATCTTCGATTATCGGAACATTTGCAAAGGTTGGCGCTGGCGCCTACATCTATCCGATGCGTGCATATTTGGAATACGACAAAACTGCTGCCGCTAGGCCTGCTGCAAACGACGCTCCGACTAGCCTTGACGATCTACCCGAAGAAATGAAGGTCGTAATCGACGAAAAGAACGCGACGGCTGTCGTAGGCACGCTCAATACACGCACAGGCGAATTCAAGTCCTTGAATAACCGCTGGTACGACTTGAACGGCCGCTATCTCGGCAAGCAGAAACCGACGCAGAAGGGTTCCTTCTACAACAACGGAAAGAAAGTCATAGAAAAGTAGCTGGTCTGCTACTTTTCTGTCGCGGTGAATACGCCGTCCCAAACTTCGCCCGGCGCCACCGGCGGGTTCTTTTTGTAAGCTTCGCAGCGCTTGATGTAAATCAAACTCGGGCAGGTCTTGCTTCCGGGGTCCCTGTCGGGGCGGTGCGGTTCGTAGTCGAGGCACTTGTTGAAGAGTCCGATGGCCTTGTCCCAGTCCATGGCGAGGTACGCCCTGCGCGCCTGTTCCCAAATGACGACGAGTGTCTTGAGTTCGGATTCCTTTTCGCAGCCGGTCTTTTGCAACAGTTCGTAAGTCTTGACGGGGAGGCTTTTACCGATGACGCGGATGGTGTCGAGCGAGCGGTATATGAACCGGCCTTCGCTGAGGTGCTTCTGCGTGTCTTCGCTTATCTGGATGTAGGCGCCGTACTGCTTGGCTGCACTTTCCAGACGGGCGGCGAGGTTCACGGCGTCACCCATCATGGTGTAGTTCTTACGCATGGTGGAACCCATGTTTCCGGTCACGATGTCGCCCGTGTTTATACCGATGCGCATGTGCATATCATGGACCACCTTGGGCCATTTGTCGCCTTCGCTCTTCCATTTCTTGCGGAGGTTCATTAACTTGTTCTGCATGTCGACTGCGGTGTCGCAAGCGCTCTGAGCGTTGTTTTCAAGGGGCATCGGCGCTCCGAAGAATGCGATGATGGCGTCGCCTTCGTACTTGTCGAGCGTACCCTTGTTCCCAAGGAGCGTGTCGGTCATGGCGGTGAGATATTCGTTCAGAAGTTCCACGAGGCGGCTCGGGTCGCCAATCTTTTCAGAGAATGTAGAGAAGCTTGCGATATCGGTGAAGTATGCCGTGATGTTCGACTTTTCGCCGCCGAGGGTCGGCATAATTTCGTTGGTCACCATGGCGTCGATCAGTTCCGGAGAGATGTACTGCTTAAATGCGTTGCCGAGGAAGCGCTTTTCCTTGGATTCGTAGTAGAATTGCACGATGGATGCGGCGACGGTCGTGAGCAAGATGACGAGCAGTTGCTTGGCCATGCCGATGTACATGCCGTTTACAAAGCTGTAGTAGGCAAAGAACGTGTAGCCGGTCATCATGAGCACGGCGATGGAGATGGATATGTAGCTCTTGATGAAAAGACCGAGAAGCGTGCAAATCAGGGCGAGAAGCAAAACGATAATCTGCTGGTAGTGCTCTTCGAGATTCACGATGAACTTGCTGTTCAAAATGTTCTGGAGAACGGTCGCATGGACCAGCACGCCGGGATAGTGTTCCTCGTGAGGACCGTTCACAAAGTCGAACATGGCGGGTGCTGCAGACCCCAAAATGAATGTCTTTCCTTGATAGAAACTTTCGTCAACGCGGTTCCACAGCACGTCGTAGTACGAAACATGCTGGAAGGCTCTGTTGGTTTCGTCGGTGTTGAATCGGCTCTGGTAGTTAATCTGGTAACGTCCGTATTCGTCGATAGGAATGCGCTTGACGTTGCCGAATCGCATTTCTTCGCCGGGTTTGAGGTTCTCGATTTTCTCTGAGGACGCCTGCAAAATGTCGATGAGTACGTCGTGGCTCAAGATGACCAGGTTGGATTTCCATTGGTTGGCTTCGATGTCGTAACGAATGTCCATGTCGAGCGAAAGGTGGGCGGGCTTGTCGACCTCGAGGTTCAGAATGCGGTTCTTGAAGTATTTGATGGTGCTTGCGATGTACGGCGTGATGATGGCTTCTTCGTCTTCTTCGCTGTCCGTGATGAGGTAGCGGCCATCGGCTTCCTCGTCCTTTGCGATGGTGATGTTTTCACTGAGTTGGATTTCGTCTTCGTCCTTGAGCTTTTCGAATACGCTCTCGTCCAGGTCAAGAATCGCCTGCGATACGGTCGGTGCTACGATCTGCCCTTCGAACAGTTCAAACGAGAATGTGCTGTCGTCGTTTTTCGTCGCCACGATTTTCGAGGTGATGTCGATGAATTCTTCCTTCGTCGAGTTCCTGTAGTGTTCCAGCTTTTCTTTCAGGGCCTTGAACATGGGGTAGCTGAAATGGGGGAACGTGGTCCGCATTTCGCCCGAGGAGTCGCGGTAAACGCCAAAAGGCTTGCCGACGTCTATGTAGTGTCCCATCTTGATGTCCACGTTTTCGGGCTTCTGGTGGTAAAGGTGCAGGACCGTCATGAGCGCCAGTGTCGAATAAATTCTGCTTTCGACATTCATGTTCACGGAATCGAGATTTACGTTGGGGAACCTGTAAAGCATTGAAAGTCTGCGTACGACACCGTCATCGTCGGGGTAGGCGTTGACGGAACCCATGAACATGCCAGCTTCGGCCAGTTCGGGGAAGATGTTGTCGAGAAGGTCCTTGGATTCCAGGTTGTCGGGCTTGTCGACCTGGTCCAGAGCGAATGTGGCCTTGTAGCCAAGTTCGTCGGCGCGGTCTTTTGTGCTCAATGGGCGCCACATGGTCTCGTGCTTGTACATGGAGTAGTCGGCGAATTCGAAGCACGTGATGGCGTGGCCGCCGTCCTTGATGGTTTTTACAAGTAACGAGTCGAAATTGTAGTGTTCTTTGATATCAGGTCGGATGGAATCCCACGGCAGATCCGGGCGAATGTGCTTCAGGATGTTCATGCTCTGGTCCGTCTTTCTTTCGCCAAAGTCGGCGCTCTTGAACATGATATCGAATGCAACTGCCGAGGCGCCTCCGCGGCTCAGGTGCTCAACCACTTTGGCGTGGACGTCGCGGTCCCATGTGTTGTAGTTTCCAAGTTTACTTAAGGAGGCTTCGTCCACATCGACAATCAGGATGTTCGGGTCGTAGCTGTTGGCGACGCTGACTTTATTGTTGTCGAGATGATTGTCGCTGACTTTTCCTGTGCTGACTTTGAAAAAGTTGTCGTAAAACAGGTATTCGAAGGATTCCGCTGATGTTCTTGCAATTTTTATGTAGGGCTTTTGAATGTTGCCGAACAGCAAAATCAAAAAGGTGATACAAATGGAAACAAGAAAACCGACAGTGACGATTTTAATCTTTTTCGAAATCTTTTTCTTTTCAAGATTTTTCGACGAAAATTTTGACATACCATAATTATAGCAAAACAATAATCTATATTATCCAATGTGAAAAAACGAGGAGCGTAATTTGGCTGCCCAAAAAAAGAAAAATTCAAAGAAATCGTCTAAAACAAGGTCAAAAGATAACGTTGGAGCTCAGAACGGAGACTCCTTTTTTGGAATGATGGCCGGTTGGTTTGTCACCATTGTTGGCTTTGTGCTGCTTCTGGGCTGTGCAAGTTCCGTCTACAGTGGCTCCGAAGGCAATTGGCTTGGACCATTTTTTGGAGGCTGGCTTCCGGACCTGTTTACGGGGGTGTTCGGGCGCCTGCCTGTGATTTTCTTTACTTTGACCTTGGTTTTGTGGGGCTTGTTCATAGCTCTTAAGCCTTTGCGCGGGCGTTTGCTCAGTTTTTGCGTAGGTACCACGCTTTTGACTCTCGATTTGTCGAGCCTCCTCTCTTTGAAGTCGTACGGCGAAACTGGGCTTTCGATGGACGTCCTTTCGGCAAACGGTGGCGTGCTTGGTCAATTCATCATGCAGTCTGTATTCGTATCGGTTTTCGGGACGGCCTCGGCTTTGGCCCCGTTCCTTATCTTGGTGGCGATTCTCGTGCTGGTGCTCGTTCTCTCGTTCGGGCTTAGGCCGAGGCATTTTGCCTTTATGGCCAAGACGATGAAATGGATTGTCGGGCTTTTCCGCAAAAAGGAGAACGTCGAGACTGGGGAACCTTCTGACGATAAAAATGCTGCTAAAAATGCTGCGGTTTCGAATTCCCGCAAGGATATGCTCGTGGATGACGAAACCATCTACGCCGTGCCCGATGGCTACAAGATTCGCGACAAGGCCGAAATCAAGCCGTTCAAGGTGCGCAAGGGCCTGATGGGGATGGGGGGCGTGAACGCTAGCGAAAATGCGGGTGCGTCCGAAAACATACACTTGTCCGAAAATCCCTTTGCTCCCGATGCGACAACCATGGCTCCTCCAGGTTTGGCCAAGGATGTCGATGAACAGAATCGCACGGTTGTCGCCGGCGCAAGCGAACCTGCAATTCCAGAATCCGCTAGCGAAGGCACTACCGACGCCAGTCGCGAAGACCCCGAAATTCTTCGCCTGGAACAGGAACTTCGCGAAAACGGGCGCAACATGAGCGCATTACAGATAAAGGAAATCCATGACAAGATTTCTGCAATCCGTCGTGCTCGTGACATGCTGAATTGGGAAAAAGCGCACAAGAGCAAAATTGTCGTGAAGGGTGCCGTGCGAGGTGGCGTAGAAGATGCCACGTCCGATGCTGCCAAGGCCACCGGAGCTGCAAATGTCGATGTTACAAAGGTGGCTGGCGCCGCCGATGCGACGATGGCCGCCGGTACTGAAAATGAATCCGCGGATTTCGATTCGCAGACGCGTTACGAGTCTGGAGAAGCTGCTTCCGACGAAGATACTTTCGCCCCTGTAATCGTGAGCTCCGACGAAGTGGGCGAGGATCCCGATGGCGATTACGAACCGCCAAATGTCATCGGCTCCGGCGAAGGGACCGCAGGCCGCGGGACCTCCATTCCGCAGCCCGATCCGACGGTCCATTATGACGAATACAAGGTTCCGACGGTCGACGATATTTTGGATACTCATGACCCGCAGCCGGCGGATTACACCGAAGAAGAATTGAATGAAATCGGCCGCATGCTCGAAGAAAAACTCGAGAACTTCAAGGTGAAGGGCAAGGTGGTCGGCTGCGAAACTGGTCCGGTGATTACGCGATTTGAAGTGGAACCGGGTCCGGGCGTGAAAGTGAGCCAATTCAGTTCGTTGCAAGACGACCTCGCCATGGCGCTCCGTGCGACGTCCATCCGAATTTTGACTCCGATTCCAGGCAAGGGCGCCGTGGGTATCGAAATCCCGAATCGCAAGTCGCAGATTATCTACGGTCGCGATATTTTCGAGAGCGAAGCGTTCAAACCGAGCTCCGAAAAAATCATGGTGGCGCTTGGCAAGGACATCTCCGGCGAACCGTTCGCCATGGATTTGGCCAAGGCTCCGCATTTGATGATTGCTGGCCAGACGGGTTCCGGTAAATCCGTTTGCATTAATGCCCTCATGGCGAGCATTCTCTTCAGCAAGACTCCCGACGAACTTCGCATGATTCTCGTGGACCCGAAGGCTGTGGAACTCAAGATGTACGAAAACATCCCGCACCTTTTGGCTCCTGTGATTACAAAGCCCGAAATCGCTATCCAAGCGCTGCAATGGCTGTGTTACGAAATGGACCGCCGTACCGAAGTGCTTGCTGCGGCGAAGGTCCGTAACTTGAATGGCTTTAACGAAAAGTTCGAGGCAGGCGAATTGCCCGAAGAAGTCCCCGAAGAAGATCGCAGTCACCGCATGGCGTTCATTGTGGTGGTCATCGACGAAATGGCCGACCTCATGATGACGGGCGGCAAGGAAATCGAAAAGCATGTGAGCCGTTTGGCTGCTAAGGCTCGTGCCGTGGGTATCCACCTGGTGCTCGCTACGCAGCGCCCCTCCGTGAAGGTGATTACGGGTAACATCAAGGCGAACATGCCGACTCGTATCAGTTTCAAGGTGGCTTCGCAGACGGACGCGCGTACCATTATGGACCATGCCGGCGCCGAAAAACTCCTGGGCCGCGGCGACATGCTGTACAAGGCCGTGAATGCGCCCGATCCGATTCGTGTGCATGGCGCTTTCTTGAGCGACGAGGAAGCTGAAAAGTTGGCCGATGCCTGCAGTGACCAGAATGTTTGCTATCCGCAGCTCGAAACCTTCGAAATAGAAGGCGAAGGGGAAGATGGCGAGGATGGCGAAGGCAATGCCGCCATGGGCGAAAAACTGGACAAGTTGCTGTTCGACGTAGCCTCGTGGGCTATCGAAGTCGGGAACGGCGTTTCGACATCTGCCGTGCAGCGCCACTTTAGCGTGGGCTACAGCCGTGCCGGCAAGATTGTGGACCAGCTTTACGGTCTCGGTATTTGCGGACGCAGTACCGGCAACTCCAAGCCTCGCGCTTTACTGATTGGCATGGATGAACTTTTGCAGATGCAACGCTCCGGCAAGTTCGGGTAATAGGAAGTACCATTGTGAGTGAAGAAAAAGTTTTGAAGGAATACGCTCCGGCAAAAATCAACTTGTTTTTGGATGTCATCCGCAAGCGCGAAGACGGATACCACGACTTGGGAACCGTTTTCCAGACGGTGGACGCTGGCGATACAGTCACGGCGACTTTGCGCACGGATGGAATTATTACGCTCGGCTATAACAACCCGCAGGAATATCCGGTGGAATCGGACCTTGTGTACAAGGCTGCTGTCGCATTGAAAGAGTTTGCGATGGATGCCGCCGTGGGCGAGGGTAAGACTCGTGCCGAGAATCTGGGTGCCGATTTATACCTTGAAAAGGTGATGCCGCTGGGTGCCGGTCTGGGCGGTGGCAGCGCCGATGCCGCAGCAACGCTTCGCGTGCTCTCCCGCCTCTGGGACCTGAATTTCGATGCGCACGACCTTGAATTGATTGGTGCAAAACTGGGCGCCGATGTGCCGTTCCTGGTCCGAGGCGGCACGGCTTTCGCCGAGGGCATCGGCGAGCGCCTTAAGTTCGTCGACCCGCTGGATTTGCCCGAAGGCCAGGTTCTTTTGATTGCGACTCCGCTCGACGCTGTTCCTACCAAGGATGCGTACGCCGGAGTCCCCAAGTCAGGCCCTGACCGCTGGGAAGAGTACAAGGCGAAAGTGGCGTCGTCAGTCTCGGACGGCACCCTCGTCTCCCGCCTTTCATCTTTCGTCAGTTTCAACGCCTTCGAAACTTCCGTTTTCCCGAAGCACCCGCTTGTCGCCCAGATGAAGGACAAGTTCCTCGAACTCGGGGCGAAATGCGCCTTGATGAGCGGTTCCGGAGCCTCCGTCTTTGGAATTTTTGAGTCCAGGGAACAGGCTGAGGCTGCCGCCAATGCCATGAAATCCATCTCCAGGTACCTGACAATTACCGGATTTTGGCATAAATAAGCCAAAATCGGCCCGAAATAGCCCAAAACCCCTTTGCAAAAGGGGCTTTTTTTACTAAATTTGAGCCCACCATTGGGGTATCGTCAAGTGGTAAGACAACGGATTTTGATTCCGTTATTCGTTGGTTCGAGTCCAGCTACCCCAATGAAATTTTTTCACAAATCCAAATTGGAGATAATACAATGGAACTCACAACGCTCAAAGCGACCTCGAGAGTGGTAGTTGCAAACCGCGATAACGCCCGTTTGCGCAAGGCTGGTCAGATTCCGGCCGTCTATTATGGTAAGGGTGCCGAAGCTAAGAACATCAGCGTCAGCGAAATCGACGTTCGCAAGGTTCTCGCTCCGGGCAAGCGTTACACGCTTCTCGACCTTGAAATCGATGGCAAGGCTGGTAACCCGGCCGTTGTCTACAACTACGATAAGGATTGCCTCACTCAGAAGATCATCCATATCGACTTCCTCAAGATTGCAGAAGACGAAAAGGTCAAGGTCCGCGTTCCTGTCAAGCTGACTGGCCTTCCGGTTGGCGTCAAGACCCAGGGCGGTGTATTCGCTCAGGAAACTCGCTACCTCGTGCTCGCTGCCAAGCCGGCCTGCATCCCGACCGTCCTCGAAATGGACATCTCCAATTTCGAAACCAACGTCACCTTCTATGCCAAGGACTTCAAGCTTGCTGAAGGTGTCGAACTGGACTCCGGTCCTCGCACGGTTATCTTCTCCATCTCTTCCAAGTCCAAGAAGAAGGATGCTGCTGAAGAAACTGCCGCTGCCGCACCGGCCGCAGCCGCTGCTCCGGCTGCTGACGCTGCCAAGTAGTCGACGAACCGCCCTTGGCGGTCCAATGACGAATAGCTTTAAAAACACCCGAACGAATCGTCCGGGTGTTTTTGTATATTTGGGGCACGGTATTTAGATGAGCTCTAGTTATGATTTGACATCGGTGTATGTGACCAACATTCTTGGGATCACCTTGATCGGTGTCTTGCTTGTTTGTAATTTGTGGCGACTCCGCGACAAGAAGAAAGAAAGCCATTATGTTATCAGCATGATGTTCCTGATTCTTTCCAGCTGCATCATGGATCCGTTGGTCTATACTCTTGACGGACACCCTGGGAAGCTGGCCTGGGCAATTGTATTTTTCGGGAACAGCTGGCTCTATATTGTCAATATATTCGTATCGTCGTATTGGGTGAAGTTTACGGCGTATTATGCCAATGGCTTTTTGCCGCGACCTCATATGAAATTCATAAATCTCATGGTTGTCATTGGATTTGTGATTTTAGTCGTTAACTGTTTTGTGCCTGTGGCGTTCGAAGTGGATGCCAATAACGTGTATTCGCGCAGGCCTTTGTTCTTTGCGTTCCTCGCGATAAATTACTTGATCATGTTCGACGTGATTTTCGTGTATATCATTGCGCGTCGTCGTGGTGTCTATCTCAAGTTTTTGCCGGCGTGGATTTTTATGATTCCTGCATTTGTGGGCGCCTTTGTGCAAAGCTTCTTCTATGGCGTTTCCGTGATTGCCGCATGTTCCGCCATATCGCTTGTGGGGGCTCTGGCGTCGTTGCAGAACGATTACATTTTCTTGGATGGTCTTACCGGACTTCGCAATAGAATTTTCTTGGACAGGATTCTTAAAGAATCCGTCGGCAGAAAGAATGCGTTCGTGACGGGCGTGATGCTGGACTTGAACGGATTTAAGGCCATTAACGATAAGTATGGGCACGCCGTTGGCGACCAGGCTCTTGTGTTGGCTGCTGAAATTTTGCGCAAGGCGGTCAGCAATGTCGGCTTTGTCATCCGTTATGCTGGCGATGAATTCGTCGTACTTGCCAAAGTCCATGAAGATGAAGAAGTGCAAAAGCTTTTGCAGAAAATACGTGAAGGTTTCATGGACTTCAACCGCACAAGGAAAGTTCCTTACAGGCTTTCCGTTTCTATAGGCTACAGCGTTCAGGACTTGAGTTCGTTCGATTCCGATGAATTCATAAAAGTCATAGATGAACGCATGTACGAAGACAAGAAGTCCTTCTACACGCAATATGGCGAGGACCGCCGCAGCCGTTAAACTTTGATATGGACCGCCGTAGCCGCTAATTGGTGCTGTTGGTGACTTACGGCTCGGGGACGACTTTTTCCAGCCATTTGATTCTGTTCGAAAGCCAGAGTTTCGTTTCTTCTACGGACTTGTCGTAGTCGTCGGTTATGTCGGGCCAACGCTTGAAATTCTGAATGGCCGCCTTTTCGATTCTTTTTTTGCAGGCGTCCATGGAATCCAAAATGGACTCGAAATCTTTTTTGTACTGATGCCAAATCTTGTTGATTTCCCAACCGAATTTTTCATCTTTGAAAATGTATTCGTTCCAATAGGCTCCACGAATGTGGAATCCATCAACAGTGTTGACTTTATTGTTGGTATGCCCGCCAAGCGATAGGTCGAAGTCCCAAACCGGCCCCATCTGTATGACGCCGCCTTCCTGCCATGTAAAAAATACGCTGGAGAAGAAACCGCCGTCAGGATTCTTGGTGAGTTCCTGGATCCAGTAATGCTTGACATAGTTTTCGATGTCTATCCATTCCTCTACGTGGTTTTCCTTGCTGGAATCGATATGGGCCAAATAATTCTCGAAATCGTTCAGGTGCTTTAATAGGCGAACTTGCGATTTTTTGTCGGCTTTCTTGGGAAAATGGATTCTAAATGGCATGTCCATATCCGAGAAAATGACAATTTCGTTTTTTCGATATTTGTTGTCGATTTCAACAAGATACGACTGGTCGTTCTCGGGTATGTTGACTCTGTTTTTGCCGACTTTGATTGTTTCGGTGAGCGTATAAAGTCCGAGGTACTCCCCATTCAAATACAATTCAGCAAACGATGCCCGCGGAGTGTATGGCAGCCCGATTTTGCGTGCAAGTTTATACACAATGTAGTTCTTCATGAGCGTCTTGTCGGAGAAATTCGAAATAAGGGCCCAATCCCTGTTTTTCGGCATGTCCAGCAGGGAGACCTTTTCGGTAAGTTCTATTTTGTAGCTTTTTTTGTCGGTGCCTTCCCACGAAGTGTTGCCGCGCCCGCGGATGGTAATCGGGTAAACGTCGGTCATGGCGCTGCTGGCACCGTATATTTGCAGGTGCGCCGGGATTTCGTTTACGCGGTCCAGGACTTCCGTGTGTTTTTCCGTTTCGATGACGATGCGCGGAACACCGGCGTAGGGTGTTTCCGTATCGTTCAGGGGAATGTGGGAATCCGGCTCGTGCAGTGTATGCAGGTCACACGCCGTCAAAGCTCCGGCTGTAACGATGGCGAAGCTTGTAAAGATATGTAAAATCCGTCCCACGTCATAAATATACTCTCGAAAGAGGCTCATTTTTGCTAAATTTTTTTATACAATGGAGAAAAGGAAGCTTATATGCATTTTTTCAATAAATCTGTTTTCTTGATTATTTTTGCCCTAATTACATTTGCGTTTGTTGCTTGTGACGAACCCTCGTCGGCAGGTGACGATTCTAGCGATATTGGCGCATTTTCGAGCGATAGCGGTCAAAAAGGGGACGGCAAATACAGCAGTAGCTCTTCTGGTGACAACTCTGCTGCAGTCGTCGATCCATCGAGCGTCATTCAAACGGTAATCACCGATGAACGCGATGGCCATACATATAGAGTCGTAAAAATTGGTGACCAGGTTTGGATGGCTGAAAATATGAGACTGGAGTATGATGTAGGTTATGCTACGACTAGATGCTTCACGGGGCACGAAAACCCATGCTCCAGGTATGGCATGCTGTATACCTGGAAGGCTGCGGCTGATTATGGTCTGGTGTACAGCAACGCTAGCGAGGATTGTGCTGTGGAAGTACCGAAAGAATGTACGACCGGCAAACAGATTCGTGGCATTTGCCCGCTTGGTTGGCATCTCCCCGATACGACGGAATGGGAAACCCTGATTAATTCTGTTGGAGGCACAAAAAATATAAACGCCCTTAGATCCAAGGTCGATTGGGGGATTAACGGTACCGATGATTACGGCTTTACAGCTTTGCCTGGGGCGAGTGCAGGTTATGACGATGGTACGTATATTGCCTCTTTTGGTCCGACCGCGGACTTTTGGACGAAAGTCCAAGATCTTGGAATACGTATCAGGAATTATGATCCCGAAAAGGCTTATTATCCTGGTTACGAACCTGATATTGATTATCAAAGTATTTCGTCAATTGATTATGAGTATGTTCGCTGCATAATGGATGATACCACGACCATTTCCTGGGATGTGCAATCCAGTTCGTCGTATGTCCCATATGTGCGAAGTTCCGCTTCTGGTGGACTTTATGAAAGCGTGTACGATGCCTCGACAAATACGCTTACGGATATGCGAGATGGTCATGTTTATAAGACGGTGACCATCACTGTTGGAGATTCTTCGACTGTATGGATGGCGGAGAATTTGAATTATTCGTTACTGCGCTGGACTTACGATGAAGATTCATCCACTTTCTGCTATGACAACAATCCTGATTACTGTGACAAGTATGGTCACCTTTATTCTGTTGGAGTTGCCAAGGATTCCATGAACATGTTCGATCAAGACATTTGTCCGAAGGGTTGGCGTTTGCCGGCTCTAAAAGATCTGAAATTTATTTTTACTGATGATACGTCGGATTTTGCGGGCATGGTAAAATCAACAACGGGTTGGCCTGATGGATCCAACGGAACGGATGATTTTGGACTTTCCCTGCTTCCTGCAGGCTATCGTAATCTAAGGGGTAATGCTGAAAGTGGTTTTAAACCGATTTATGAAGGTGTTGATGAATCTGCATATTTTTGGGTGCATATCCCTGATCTTTCGTATATACAATGGAAAGGCGAAACCCCTTGCGCTTTTGCTGTTAAAAAGAATGATTTTGCCCAATTCAAGTATAGAGCGGTAATTGATAGTATTTTTGCGGAAGGTCATGCTTATTCTATCCGTTGCGTAAAAAAATGACCGTAATAAGCTTCGCTAGTTTTTTTAGGCTTGTATGCCGTAGAGTCTGTTGTGCGTGAGGCAATCGGCGAGTTTCTTGTATTCCGCGACGAATGATTTGCGGGTGGGAGCGTCACCGAGGGCCTTGTAGAGGGCTGTTGCGAGTGTTCCTCGGGCGAGCATTTTTTCCATGACGTTTTGGGAGACTTCGGTGAGGTCGGTTTTTGCGACGCAGTAAATGTGCTTCCAGATGTCGCCGGCCTTTACACTGTTCGCATCGTTCGTACCGTTTGCACTGCTTGTTTTACTGCCGTTCACTTTGTATGTTCCGTCCGCAAAATCCATGCCGAATACGGTCAGGAATTCCGGCCAGTCGATGATGGCGTCTTCAGCGTCTTTCGTTGTGCGGGCGAGGATTTCGGCGAGTTTCGTGGTGTCAAAATTTTGAAGGAACTTGCGGTATTCCTTCATCGTCGTGGGGATTTTTGACTGCGCGGATGCTGAGGACTGCGCGGTGGTCAATAACTTTCCGTTCGCGATGGCCTTGAGTGTCGCGATTTCCATTTCTGCGATGGCGATGTCTGCATTCGGGCATTCCTGGATGTCCACCAGGCGGATTTCGATGGCTCCGCGGTCAAAGCGGGCGATGGCGCCGCGACTGTTCAAGAAGTAGTGGTTGAGCAGGTGCTCCGGATCGTGCGGGGCGATGGCCTTCTTTACTTTGTCGAAAATTTTCCGGTTGTATTCGTCGTAGGAGTACGCCTGTTCCGGGATGACCTGTCCCGTGATTTCGGGGACTTTGTCCTGGTTGTGGCGGTAGACTTCGATTCGGGCATCCTTGAAGCCCGTGTAATTTCCGTCCAAATACGGGCTGCTCGCTGCGATGGCCGGGATGAGAGGCAAAAGTAGGCGTATGGCGGCGTGGAGTTCCGCAAATTCGCTGTCGCCATCAAAGGACAAGTTCAAGTGCGTGCTTTGCAGATTTGCCCAACCGTGGCCTTTGCAGTTGAAAATACGATTGTAGGTTTCGTAAATATCGTTGCAGTCGTAGGGCCAGAGTTGCATTTCGTCCGGGTCCATGAATGGGTGTGCTGCGCTCGGCAGAAGCATGGCGTTTATTTTTTCCAATTTCTTGTTTGCGCGGCGAATTTCGTGGAAGAAGCGTTTTCCGAGTCCGTCGAACGTAGAACGGGGATTGGCGCACTTGAATTCCAGTACGTGGCTCACGAGTTCGTTCGAAAGGCCGATGTCATCGAATTCAACGTCCGAAAGTTGGTTGCCGTCTTTGTCTTTTCCGAGCGGTATGTCGGCACGCGGGAGTACTTTGAGAGTGTCCCTGTCGACAATCATGAATTCCATTTCGACGCCGAAGCGTTCCCATAGTTTGTACGTCATAGCCACATTTCCCTCTCGTGCTGAATCACTTTTTGCTGGGCGGCGTTAAGCCTGTCCTCGATGCGGTGGCGGAGACTCCTCATCACGGAGAGGTATAGCTTCTTTTTGCCTACCTGGTCTTCGATGCCCGCGTCAATGCTCGGATTGTCGTTCACTTCGATGACTTCGGGGCGACCGTTGACATCCTTGATGTCCACGCCGTAAAGGCCGTTCCCGATGAGGTTCGCGACGCGCAGGGCCGTTTTAACGATGCCGAGTGGCACGCTTTCAATGGGGAGACAATCGAACATTCCGCAGATTTCTTCCTTGTCGGCGCTTTCCCAGTTGTAGATTTGCCAGTGGTCCTTGGCCATGTAGTACTTGCAGGCGTAAATGGGGCGCCCGTCCAGAATGCCGATTCGCCAGTCGAATTCCGTGGGCGTGAATTCCTGGGCGATGAGCAAGTCGCTGTGCTCGAACATCGCGTCGAGAATCTTTTCCAGTTCCTCTTTGTCGTTCGCCTTTTTGACGCCGAGGCTGAAACTCGAATCCGGAGTCTTGATGACCATGGGGAAGCCGAGTTCCTTGATGAGCGTATTGCGGTTTTCGCTATGGACGATAATCGTTTTGGGTGCCGGAATTTTCCCGACAGTCATCAGTTCTTGCAGATAAACTTTATTGGAACAACGTAAAATGCTGTCGGGGTCGTCGATGACTGCTATGCCTTCGCTCTGGGCGCGGCGCGCAAAAGCGTAGGTGTGGTGATTGACGTTCGTCGTTTCGCGGATGAAGATGGCGTCGAATTCGCCTACGCGGTGGTAGTCCTTCTTGGTAATCAGTTCTACGCGGAAACCCGTTTCCTGTGCGGCCTCGATGAAGTTGCGGATGGCCTGCTTGTTGCTTGGCGGCTCCTTTTCGTCGGGGTTGATGAGGATTCCGAGGTCATAGAGGTAGTCGTCGCTCTTAGTTGCTACAAAGCGGTTCTTCTCGAAGTATTCGATGGCGAACTTGTCCACCATATCCTTGTGCGTTTCGGGAATTTCGTCGACGCTGATGGGGCGGATGCTCTGGATGAACCATTTTTGCTTGAATACGAATTTTGCGCGGAGCAGAGGTGCCTGGAATATGCGGTACAGTTCCTGCGAAAGTTCCAGGTATTGAGGGCTCACGTTCTGGCCGAAGTAGATGGAGAGGACGAATTCCGTGCCGGAGAGCTTATGAAGGCTCTTTTGGATAAGTTCGTCGATGTCGTCGCTGATGATTTTAACGACGGCCGGGGCCTTGAAGTCGCGGATGTTTTTTACGTTCGGAATCACCTTGTGGCCGCGGGCTTCCGCCAAAAGACTCACGTAGTAGCCCTTGCTCTGGTAACTGTAGTCACGGCAAAGGTTAAAAACGCGGACGTTTTTTTGAGTGGTGTATTCGTGGTGGGTAAGGTAGTCTTTGGCAGAAATGATTTCTGCTTCGGGGATGTGAAACTTCCAGTTCTTTGGATTGTTCACGACGATGATTTTTTTCATAATGTTGCGCGTGTGGTCCGGCAAAGTCGTCGTTGGCCGCGCGTGCTAAGACCTCTCGGAAAAAGCGGTATAAAATTATGAAAAATAGGGGAGAATGGCTAGTAATTGGCCGTTTTTTTTTCTATATTGCGATTTAGTTCGGGGTGTAGCTCAGCCTGGTAGAGCGTCTGCTTTGGGAGCAGAATGTCGTCAGTTCGAATCTGGCTACCCCGATAAAACAAAAGACCCCCTTGTGGGGTCTTTTGTTTTATCTTAGGACCAGAGAGAACTGACGAAGTCAGTACGACAGCGCAAGCGGTGAACGAAGTGAACGCAAAGCTAGCGATGCGCACCAAATCGTATTTGGTGCCCGTAGGGTAGAGCGAGCCCGAGGCGAGCGAAACAATCTGGCTACCCCGATATAAAAAGGCACCCCTTGCGGGTGCCGTTTTTGTATCTTAGGGCCAGAGAGAACTGTGGAAGCTTTTTTTAGAACTTTCTTTCCGCAATCCATTCGCGGACGGCGCGTTCGGCGGCTTCGCCCAAGATTTCCTTCTTGTTCTTCTTCTTGAGTTCTTCCACGTGGGGAAGGAGCCCGAAGTTGAAGTTCATGGGCTGGAAGTCCTCGTTTTCTTCGACGAGGCGTTCCATGAGGCTTCTGATGCAACTTCCAACGGGGAGCGGGTCCGGTTTGCCGTGCAATAGCGTCTGCGCCATGTTCCAGGCGGCGTACCAGCCCGTGGCCACGGCTTCGGTGTAGCCTTCGGAGCCGGTAATCTGGCCGGCGAACCATGTGGGGGGAATCCCTTGGGCGCAGGGGAGATCCGGGCGCAGGCGCAAAGTTGCGTCCAGGAACTTGGGCGATTCGATGAAGGTGTTCCTGTGCATGCAGCCGAGGCGCGCGAATTTTGCATTCTTGAGTGCCGGGACCATGGTGAAGATTTCCTTTTGCGTGCCCCATTTGAGGCGGGTCTGGAAACCGACCATATTGAACAAGGTCTTCTGCTTGTTTTCTGCGCGGAGTTGAATGACTGCGTACCACAGGTGTCCATTGTTGCCGAGTCCAAGTCCGATGGGGCGCATGGGGCCGTGGCGCAGCGTTTCGAATCCGCGGCGAGCCATTTCCTCGACGGGGAGGCAGCCTTCGAAGAGTTCGTTCTTTTCGAAGGGGCGCGGCTCGACTGCTTCGGCTTCGCAGAGTTTGCGGACAAACTCCGTGTAGGTTTCCTTGTCCAACGGACAGTTGATGAAATCGGCGGTGTCGCCTTTTTCCCAGCGGTTCATGTAAAAGGCGTGGTCGAAGTCGATGCTGTCGGCTTCCACGACGGGGGCTATGGCGTCGAAAAAGTGCAGTCGGTTGCTGCCCAGGCGCTTGAAAATATCGTCGGCGAGAGCGTCACTCGCGAGGGGGCCGGCGGCGACGAGGGTCGGGCAGTCCCCTTCGAGGCTCTTGACCTCGTCGCGGTGGAGCGTAATGTTCGGGTTTTCCGCAATTTTACGCTCCACGGACTCGCTGAAAATCACTCGGTTCACCGTGAGCGAGTCCCCCGCCGGCACCGCGGCTTCGCGGGCGCTGTCCAGCAAGAAACTCCCGAGCATGGTGAGTTCGCTTTTTAAAAGTCCGTGCGCACTAGTCTTGCCCAAAGCCTTGAAACTGTTAGAACAGACAAGTTGAGCCAAGTGCCCGTCTTTGTGCGCGGGTGTCATGCGGTTCGGGCGCATTTCGTACAAATCCACCTGAAAACCGCGACTTGCCAGTTGCAACGCAGCTTCGCATCCGGCGAGACCGCCTCCAATAACTCGAACTTTTGTATTCATACTTTATAATTTAGAAAATAAAAGCCGCGACTTTGTGTCGCGACTCTATCACTTTTAATCTTTATGCTATCCGCTAGTTTTTCACTATTTTCTTGTAGCTTTTGGCATTTCCAATCCAAAGTTTTACAAGGAGCTCCTCGAGGGAGGCCGTCGAAACGCAGTCCGGATCTGCATCCTGGATTTCGTCAGAAATCAGGTTCGCCTGGGTGAGGTTCAGCATGCCGTAGTACATGGCTTCCATGAGCTGAGACGTGAACTTTGGTGAAATATTCGCCATGTAGTCCATGTCGTTCAGGGGCGGGAGCATGCTTTTGTCGGGGCTGAATTGGTCCAGGTTGTCCATGGTCCACATATCTGCAGCCATGCCCATGTCGGGGGATGGAGCTACCTTCAGGAGTTTTTCCTGGTATTCCTTCCACTCGGCATCGGTTGTCTTGCCGGATTTGCGGACAGCTTTCAAAAAGGAAAGAACCGCATAGTAAAGGTCCTTTTCCTTTTTGTTGATTTCTTTTGTGGATCCGGGATTCATCTACACCTTTGGGCTTGATGGCGGATTAGTGGCGGAAGTGACGCATGCCGGTGAAGACCATTGCCACGCCGAGCTTGTTGCAAGCTTCGATGGAAAGGTCGTCCTTCTTGGAGCCACCCGGCTGCACGATGTACTGCACGCCGGCAGCAGCTGCGGCTTCTACGTTGTCCGGGAACGGGAAGAATGCATCGGAGCCCATGACGACTTCGCTGAACACCTTCTGTTCCAGAGCCTTGAGACCGGCCTTGTCGATGCACTTGCCCTTTTCGTTGAAGAACTTCTGGGCGGCCTTCATGCGGGCGACGTTGTCGCGGACGCGCGGCTGGCAGAGGCGGAGGTTAGAGTCAATGCGGTTCGGCTGGCCGGGGCCAAGGCCCAAGACCTGGAAGTAACCGCGGGCGTATTCGTAACCCATCACGATGGCGTTAGACTTGGTGTGCTTGGTGACAATCCAAGTGAAGCGGGCGAGGGCTTCCTTGTTCTTAGCGAATTTTTTCTTGGTGACGCATTCGAACTTGTCGTAAACGTCGACGTCGCGGTCCTGGACGAGCATGCCGCCAATCACGTGCTTGTAGACTTTGCACTTTGTTGCTTTCTTGATTTCACCGACTTCGAGGAGGCGGATGTCCTTGGACTTGTTCTTGAGGAATTCAAGAGCGTCTTTGTCGAATGCCGGGGCGAGGAGGATTTCAACGAAGCGGCCCTTGAGGAGCAAAGCGGTCTTCAGGTCGACTTTCTTGGTCACGGCAATCACGGAACCGAAGGCGGACACCGGGTCGCCTTCCCAGGCGGCTTCGAAAGCCTTGTCGAGAGTCTTACCGGTAGCAAGTCCACAGGGATTCATGTGCTTCACGATGACGACTGCGTTTTCGCCAGCGAATTCGCGGGCCATTTCGAGGGCGGCGTCGGCATCGACGATGTTGTTGTACGAAAGTTCCTTTCCGTGGAGCTGCTTTGCAGTGGCGAGGCTAGCTTCGGTGCAAGTCGGGTCGCGGTAGAACACGGCGGACTGGTGGGAGTTTTCACCGTAGCGCATCGGCACCGGGTCAACAAACTTGAGTTTTAAATCTTTGGACATTGTTTTTCCTTTTTTTAAGCTTTTTCAATAATATAGAAAATGTAGCCTAGTACATGCTCGCGGGTGGATTGTTATCGTCCATTCCGGGTAGGTCGGGGTTCACGGGCATGTTCGCAAGCGGGTCTTCGGGTTCGACGACCAGATTGTAGTACACGTTGTTCTTCAGTTCGTCTTCGATGTAGAAAAGCGTACCGCCCATGGCGCTTCCGCAGCCGGCGCATGCGCCCTGGTAGCGAATCTGCAGACGGTTGTCGTCGGTCAAGTCGATGATTTGTACGTCTCCTCCATCGCCTTGTAGCGTGCCGCGGACGGACTTGTGGAGCCATTCCTCGATTTTCTCTATTTTTTGCACCTTCGTGAGCGAGTTCCATTCGGCGTCGGCTTCGGCGCGTCCTTCGGCGGTCTGTGTACGGTACTTGATGCGTTCCATCTTCTCGCGGACGATGATGGCGACTCCCTTCTTTTCAGGGTAGATGTCGGCAATCTTTTGGATGAGCGTCTGCATCTGGCCGATTTCCGGAGCGTTTTCCGGAATCGAACGCACTTCGGGGATGTCGCGGAGTTCCTCTTCGATGGATGTTGCCGTGATGGCGCATGCCTCGTCGATGGTCTTCATCTGGATTTTCTTGCAGAACGTGTCGGCGAGGGCTGTAAAGATTGGGCCGCCGTACGTGAAGAATCGGGTTTCCAGAATCTTGTCGCAATCCGGGTCTATCATCAGGTAGACTTTTAGGCTCGCTTCTTTTACGTCCACCAGGGCGAGGCCTTTTTCGTCGGCTTCAATCTGGAAGATGGCTCCGCGGTACTTTGGAGCCTTTGCGATTTCCTGGACTTTTGTTGAAAGTGTAGATGTAATTTCTTCAGACATGGTTTACTGTACGTCGACGGTTACTTTGTACATGGGCTTGCCGCGGTGGCTGGAAAGCGCGCTTGCGGGGGCTGTGATAACTTTGATGTTCTTTTTGTTGACGCCGTTTTGTTGCATCAAGACCTTGAGCAAATCCTGGTTTCTTTTGTCGGCCATGGCGCTCAGTTCCTTGCGCAGAGCCTTTGTGTCTATGGATGCTCCGTGTTCCTTGGCATAGGCTTCGAAGGCTTCGTCGCTGTCCTTGATTTCCGCGATGGCGCGTTCGTCGATTTCGTTCAGCGTTTCCTTGCCTTGGCTCTGTTTGTAGAATTCTGTCTTTAACTTGGTGCTTTTGTAGGCGTCCGCAGTTTTCTTAGGATTGTAATACTGCGTGAACACCAGTTTCAGGTTCTTGTCCTTGGCGAGCGCTTCGGTCATCTTGCTTGCCTTGGCGTATTGCTCGCTCGTGAACGTGGCGCTTGTGGCGTCTATGACCACTTCGTCGTTTTTGCCAAGATCTATTCCTACCATTCCGGCGCCAGACGAGGCAACGTTGCTTACGATTTTAAGCGGCGAAAGGGCTACTTTTACAATCAGGTTCATCACGGTCTTCCATACGATTTTCAGCACGGAAAATTCGGGGTCCTTCATGTTGCCCTGCACCGGGACGTCAAACTGGATTTTTTCATCCTTGTCCTTGAGGATGTAAAGGCCAACTTTCATGGGCACGTTGAATTCCGGATCGACACTGTCGTCCTTTTCGGCGACGTCAAGATTGTAGATGTCGATGGTGTTCTTGCTGTCCAACTCAAAGTTCTTGATTTTATTTTCGCTGGCGAATGCCATGGTGCCTGCGCTCAGCGGGTAACCAGTATAGTGGTGGCTGTAGTTGCTGAAATTCTTGAGCGCCAGGTTCTTTACGCTTATGTAGGCGTCCATGTTGCCCAAGTCGTTGATGGCGCCCTTGTACTTGACATTCAAGGAACCGCCACCGGGGAATGCTGCGGAAACGGTGACTGCGCACGGAGTGTCGAAGTTGATGTTGGAACCGTTCACTGTGATGGCGCTGACCGTGTAGTGGAACGGCTTTGTGATGGTCATGTCGCTTGCGCTGACCGTCGTGTTGTGTACCAAAAGCTTGTCGATCGTTGCCTTGAGCGGTTTTTCTTCCTTTGCGGCCTTAGGTTCCGTTTTCGGTTCGCTGGTGGCGGCAGAATCCTTGGGGGCGTCGCCAAGAACCAGCTGCTGGTCGGCGGCAACGGCTGCGCTGTCGGTTTCTGAAGCGGCATTCTTCTTGAGCAAAACGTCGATGTTCGTCTTTCCGCCCTTGAACATGTCCAGGTGGGCGAAGGCTCCGTCGACGATTACGGAGTCGATGTGGAAATCGTTCTCGTTCAGGTTCGCCTTTGCGATCCCGACGCCGACATGGCCGACTCCGATGGTTTTGTCGCTCGTTTCGGTCAGGACGATGCTGTCGAGTGAAACTGTTCCCTTGATGTCGGCAGAAAGAATGTCGTTCAAGTTTCCTTCGACATCTATTTGCGTCGAGAGGAATCCGCTGAAATCCTTGTAATTGATGAAGTCGTTCAGGTAGGGCTTGCCGCAGGCTAATGCGAATTTGTTCAGGTTTACGCCAACGTGGACGTCGTTGGTCGCCGCATTGGCGTTGACCTTGACGTTCAGGTCGCCACCGTCAGCGAACTTGAAGCTGACTCCGACATCCGTTTGCTTGTTGCTCAGATAGATGGCCGGAATATCAATGCCGAAATCCTGAAGCTGGATTTTTGAGCCGACCTTTGTGTCTTGGTAAATGATGTTGCCTTTTTCAAAGACGATGTTCTTTACGGAGATGTTGATGGGGAGCCCTGCCGCGATTTCGGCTGCGTTCACCATGCCGGTGGAATCGCTTGTTGTTGAATCTGTAGTTGCAGCGGCGCTCTGGGCGACGGAATCCACTTGGGCCGTCGAATTCGCTGTAGAATCTGCTGTCGAATCCGCCTTGGCTAGAAAATCGAGAATGTCGGTAAAGTTGAACTTGTCGCCATGCTGGATGACGCGAGCGTAAAGGCCTTTCATGTAGATTTCGCTTACGCTTGCCGTTTTGGTGACGAGTTTTAGGGGGTCCACGTTGATGCGGAACTTTTCAAAGGCGACAAAAGGTGTTTGTCCGTCCTTTTCGAAGACGGCGAAACTGTCTATGTTGACCGTGAAAGTGAGCGGATTTAAATCGATGTCCGCAATAGCCACTTTTCGACCGATGAATTCCTCGGAGTGGGCGACGATATAGTCTTTAGCGAAGGAGGGGGCGAATTTGAGTGCCGCAAGGATAAGGACTATCAGGACGGCGATGATTATGGCGAAAATCTTCAGAACTTTTCTCATGTGCCTAAATTTAGAAAATCCATAGTTGGGTGGCTTTCGTTTACGGCGGAAAACGCATTTTTGGACAGAAATGGCCCGATTGAATTGTAAAAAATCTATTCTTACGACATGGAAAACGAAAAGGAAAGCATAAGGATTCGTTACAATCACGTCGGATATGGTGTGGATTTCTCCAAGACCTTTTTTGTGGCTGTTTTGGAGGGCGGAAATGAACATGCTTTCGAAGGTGAAATTTTTGAACTAGTCAATTCCTTGGGTAAACCTGTTTTTACAGATAAACTTTCGTATTGCGGAAAAGCGGAATATACAGGCGAAATTTTGTATGTAGGCAATTTTACGGAATATCGTCATCCCGGAAAATACAGAATTCGCGTTGGAAACCAGGAATCCCATTTGTTTGAAATTTCGGATGAATGGATTTCTCGCCAGTTTAAAAGCAATGTGAAGTCGTTTTATTATCAGAGGACTGGCGAAGAACTTGATAAGGCTCTTGCCGGAAAGTGGGCGAGACCCGCATCGCACATGGATGATAAACTTGAATTTCACCCGACCATGAATCGCAAGGGCGTATGGAATGCGCATGGTGGCTGGTACGATGCCGGTGACTACGGCAAGTATATCGTAAATGGTGGCGTCAGTGTTGCGACTTTGATGCTCGCCTGCGAAATGAAATATTCTCTCGAAGTCGTGGACGGTGTGGATTTTGTGCCGTCGTTTGAACAGCCTTTTAGCTTGCTCGATGAAATTCGCTTTGAACTGGAATTCTTTTTGCGCATGCAGGATGACGATGGCGGCGTATTTTTCAAGGTGACGCCAGGCCATTGGGACGGTTTCATGATGCCTGCCGATTCCGATGTGATGCAGAAGCGTTTTATTCTTGGAAAATCTACGACTTCGACGCTGAATTTTGCGGGGGCGCTGGCCCAGGCGCACCGCGTGTTCGCGGCGACCGACCCGCAATTTGCCACGCGGTGCCTCGCCGCTAGCCGCAGGGCTTACCAATGGGCGCTTGACAATCCGTCGGTGGAATGGCCGCACAACACCGAAGGCAGCGGCGGCTACGGCGACGAACACGTCGAAGACGAGTTCTTCTGGGCCCGCGCCATGCTGTACCGCGAAACCTGCGACGAAACGCTTCTTGAAAAACTTCCACATGACATGGAAATGAATCCGCCCAAGCTCGGTCTCGACTGGCGCGATACGCAAAATCTAGGCTGGATTGCCCTTGCACTCGGTCCACTTCCCCCGTGCGCCCAGGAACTTCAAAAAACGGCTCGCAACGCCCTTGAAAAAACGGCTGACGAAATCTTGCGCCTGCAACGCGATGACCCCTACGGAATATCCCTACGCCGCTTTATATGGGGAAGCAACGGAATCATCGCGAACCATGCGCTGACATCGGCGATTGTTTACAGCTGGAGCAAAAACCGCGAATACCTGGATTCGGCCTTTGAACAAATGAACTTTATTTACGGGAGAAATCCTGTTGACGTGAGTTTTGTGACAGGTTCCGCCTGGAGTTCTCCCATGCATCCGCATCATCGCATCTGCCATTCCGACGGGGTTGAAGAACCAATCCCAGGACTTTTAGTGGGCGGTCTCAACAACGATAGGCAAGACATGATTCGCAAACCCCATTACCCTGGCGATTTGCCCGGTTTTGCCTACACCGATGAACGCTGCTCCTTTGCGAGCAACGAAACGGCCATCAACTGGAATGCGCCGCTTACTTCTTTGCTTGCGCTGTTGAATCAGCCTTAGGGGAATCTTTTTTCAGCGAATCGGACTTTACGGCTTCCGCTTTCGTGGAATCCGCTTTTGCAGCATCCGTTTTCGTGGAGTCTTTCTTGGCGGAGCTCGTTTTGGCCGTGTCAATTTTTGCCGTGTCAGCCGCTGCCTTGGGCAAAAGTTTCTGCAAGTCGATGATGGGTTCGTTATCCTGTTCTTCTTTGAGGGAGCGAATAGGCTTGTAGTAGGCGGAATCCGCAGCCGAAATCTCTTCGACTCCCATCAAGTCAAGCTTTGAATTGGCGTAGGCGAGCCATTCGTGCAGCCAAAGCTTCCGCGATTCACGATGGAATAGCCAAGAATCGGGATTGTAGTTGAAATATTTGATGTTTGCCGTCAAGAAAACGGGGGATTCTCCCGCCAGAGTGCGGAAAATACGCCCGACGCGGCGCGAGGCCGATGCTGCCGTAAGCAAAATGACCGTATCCGCCTTGCGGCTTTTCAGCCAAGGAATGATGGTTCTTGCTTCGGCAATCGAAGAGGGGTCGTCGTGCCTGCAAAGGAAAATGGTGCTGCTGTCAAAAGAACCTCTCGACATGAAATCTTCGGCGTAGTAGTCGGCGTTGCTTTTGTCAAGGTAGACTCGACGCCCTAAAATGACGACGGAATCCACCATGCCTTCTTTGAGAAGGTCTGCCGCATAAGCGTTGCGCTCCAGGTCGGCTGTTTGTCCGTCCAGAACGACGGCCCACTTGGCGTGTGAAAATTCGCTTTCATCGACAAGCCAGTGACCGCTTTTTGCGATGGTGATGTAGGCGCACGCTACGACAAGAATGATGGCGATGGCTATGGATCCGCAAATCTTTTTTGGATTCTTGCGAGTATTTCGGTCTTTCATCAGTATCTTGGACAAAATAACGTTTCCTTGCTGTAATTTCACCGTGTTTTGCTGTACAAAATAGCATTCTCGCCGTCGGAATAGTAACGGGCGCGATTGCTGTATTCGATAAAACCGTGTTTTTCGTAGAACTTGCGCGCTTTCGTGTTTCCTTCGCGGACTTCCAGGAACATCTTGTCACCTGCGGTGAAGTCCAGGCGGGCAAGGCCGGCCTGCAAAAGTTCCGAGCCGATTCCCTTGCGCTGCGCGCTTGATTTTGTGGCGATGCTCAAGAGCTCGGAATCAGGGCCCATCAAGTGAAAAATGGCATAACCTTCGATGCTGCCGGCAGCGTTATTGACTGCGGCGTCTCCGCTTTTGTCTGTTTCGTAAACGATGCACAATGCGTAACTCGCGCGGATTTCCGCCGTGAACTGCTTCTCGTTCCAATCCTGGAAAGAAAGATCCCGCTGTATGGCGAGAACTTGCGGCAAGTCGCTTTCTTTCATTTCTCGGATGGGCATTGGCGGGGCCGTCCTTGAATGCCTTACTTCAATTTTTCGAAGTAGGAAGGTTGTATGTAATTCGCTTCTTGAATAAGGGATGGTTTTACGCTTTCGAACAGCGGAGCCCAGCAACTGAGCGGTTTTCCGGTGTCAAGAGTGACGTTTGCTCCGATTTCTTCGAAGAGGACTTTGAGTGTTTCGTCGGCTTGTGCTGCTTCGTCGGCTACGATGGACTTGATGGCTGCTGCTGCATTGGACGCCTTCATCTTTTCGACGACTTCGGACGTTTCGATGAAACTTTCGTTTTCGTCTAGGCGAAGGTACCAGTAGCCGTTCCTCGCGCGGATGACGACTGCGGTCTTTTCGCCTTGCTTGCCGAAGCATTCCAGAGCCTGCAACGTGGTGACGCCGAAGAGTTCGCGCTTTCCGCTAAAGCAAATGCCTTGGCAAAAGGCGACTCCAGTGCGCAGTCCGCTGAACGATCCCGGACCTACAGTGACCATGACGCGCTTTACATCGTCGAGGCTTGCACCGGCGCGCTGCAATAGCGAATCCAGGCTGGCGCTCAAGGTTTCTCCCTTGGCTCCTGTGTCCACGATTTCCATATAGGAACCGTCGGAACCAGCAATCGCTGCGGAGATTCCTTTTCGTGATGTATCTACATAAAGATCGAAGTTCATTTCAGGTGCCAGGGGTCAAGTGTCAGTTTTTAAGTTCATCGCTCACGGCTCGTCACTATCTCTTGAGCATCAGGCTCTTGTCGATAATCAAGTCGATAAGCTGGCTGTAAGTGATGCCGACGCAGGCGGCCTGCTGGGGCAAGAGCGAAGTCGGCGTCATGCCGGGGAGCGTATTCGTTTCGATGGCGAACAGTTCTCCGTCCTTGGTGATGCGAACGTCGGTGCGGCTGTAGCCTGCGCCACCCAGGGCGTAGTGAGCCTTCTTCACCAAGTCCTGAATACGGCTTGTAAGGTCGGCGTCAAATTCGGCCGGCGTGATTTCCTTGCATTCGCCGTTGTACTTCGCTTCAAAGTCGAAGTATTCGCGGGTGGTCATGCGCATTTCTGTGGGCGGAAGCGGTTTTTCGCCTTCGATGTAGCCGCAACTGGCTTCACCGCCGGCAATGAACTTTTCGCAGAGCAAACGGTTCGTGTCCTTGAACAGGTCCTGCGCAATTTTGCCTGCTTCTTCGAGGTCCTTCGCGATGCCGATACCGATGGAGGAACCGCCCAGCGGGTCCTTGATGACCAGCGGGAATCCGAGCTCGTCGGAAACGCTTACGAGCGTGTCGCCAGTGAAGTCGTGCTTCCAAATCACGCGGTAGGCGGGAGTCGGGATGCCGTTCGCGCGGTAGATTTCCTTGGACTTGATTTTATCCATGGCGAGTGCCGATGCCAAAAGTCCGCAACCGGTGTAGGGAATGCCCCAGTTTTCAAGCATGGCCTGGATGTGTCCGTCTTCGCCCCACTTGCCGTGGAGAGCGAGGAACGCGATGTCGGCAGACGGAAGTTCCGAAAGGGCGGGGTTCTTCTTGGTGCAGGCCGCGGTCCCTTCCAGACTGCGGAAGTAATTCACGCTGAAGTTGTCCTTTTGGTACGGGGAAAGTTCACGGGCGCTCCAGTGCCAGGTGCCGTCCTTGTCGATAAGAACGGGGTGGATGTTGTAGCGTTCCGGATCCATGGCGCGCACAACGCCTGTGCCACTGACAACGGAAACATCATGTTCGGTGGAAGGACCTCCCATCAAGACCAATACGCGTAAACGGGACATAAAAACCTCTTTGATAAACTTTTACAATAATAATGTAGCAAGAAACAAGGCCTAATGTTTACTCCAGTAACAATTTTTTTGTTTTTTTAGGATTGTTTCCCTTTCTGAAAGTTTATATTTCTAGTGTATCAAAACGAGGTAAAAAATGCGGGTTTTCGTTACTGGCGGTACTGGGTTCATTGGTCATTACGTGGTCAAGGCTTTGCTGGAACATGGGCACGAGGTGGTGATTGCTACCAGGCACCCGAACAAGGTCCCTTCGTTGCGTTCGCAACCCAAGGTGAGCTTTGTTGAAGCCTCTTTGACAGATTTTGACAAAATGGGCGAAGGCCTCTCGGGCTGCGACGCTTGCATCCACATCGCTCTCGGTTGGGGTGAAACTCCGGCTTCCATGCTCATGAACGATACTCGCGCTACGGTGACGCTTTTGGAAATGGCCGCCAAGGCTGGCTGCCAAAAGTTCATCCAGACAAGCAGTACAGCTGCCATGGGCCGCATGAGACCTTCCATGCGCGAAGTGACCAGCAACCTCCCTATGGACTTGTACGGTGCCACAAAGGCCGCCGGCGAAGCCTTTGTCCTTGGATTCCGTCGCGGATACGGCTCGAACTTCCCCGAAGTCTCCATGAAGCGAAACATCATTCGTCCGGGCTACACGTTCGGTAACCCCGCGTTCCCCGACGGCTGCAGTCAGCCGGACCGCCGCTTCTTCGACATGGCCCGCGCCGTGAAGGAAGACCGCGACATCGAAATCATCAAGAACGACGGAACCCAGTTCATCCATGCAAGCCAGCAGGCGAAGCTGTTCGTGACGCTTCTGGAATCCGACAAGAACGAAGAAATTTTCCTGGGACTCGGTTCCGTGTGGATTGGCTGGAAGGAAATCGCCGAGAAGATGATTGCCCTCAAGCCCGGTTGCAAGTCCAAAATCGTCGAGAAAGACCTCGGCTGGGGTGATGAACCCATGCTTTTCGACGTGCAAAAAATCAAGGACCAGTTCGGTCTCGTCTTTGACGCGCACGAATTCCTGGATGGCCACATCAAGTGGACATTCGACCAGGTCTAAGATTTCTGTATTGAATTAGCCGATGGCCATGCTGGCCACGAGAGCTATTATTCCGATAAGCATTGCGTATTTTGTTACCGTCTGTGACTTTCGGTAGTTCTTACGGTGCGCCTGGATGATGATGTACGTGAAGCACGGCGTAAAGATGAACGCCGTAGATACGAGGAAACTGGCCGGGTAGTACCCCTGCATCACGGGGAGCGGCAAAAGAATCCACGTGAAAATGATGAGAGCCCCGGCGAAGCGCCTTGCGGTTTCTACGCCTGCGATAAGAGGAAACGTCATGATTCCCGCTTTCAAATCTCCCAGTTCGTCTTCAAGGTCCTTGTATATCTCGCGTGCTGTCGTGAGCAGGAATGCAAACATCATGGCGGGGTAGAGGAAACCCAGTTTTGTTGCAAAATCCAGCGATTCGTAATCGGCTTCGCGGATATCCGTGGGGTAGAACAATGTCAAAATAAGCGGCGTCATGCACAGGAACGCGACTGTCATGTTCTTGAGAAGCGGAATGTGCTTCAATTTTACGTTGTATGCAATCAGCAGTGCAGCGAGTAGGATGAAGAAAATGGCGGGAGTGGCATTGAAACGGAGCAGAGCCGAATCGGCTACACCACAGAGAACGCATGCGGCCAGCAAGGTTATCCAAGTGCGCTTGGCGGCTGTGACCGAAAGCTTGCCGGACGGAAGCGGCCGTTCGGGGCGGTTCAACTTATCGCTTTCCAAGTCGAGTATGTCGTTCTGGATGTTTGCAAAACCGATGGCGAACGCAAAGGCGAAAACTTGCAGCACAAGGGCCGTGATGCAAATTCCGTTGACGCTTCCCGGAAGTTCTCCGAGCAAAAAATAGCCGACAACAAGCGTTATCACTGCGATAACGATGTTTACGGGCCGCATCATTTTGATAATGGTCTTGAGCATATTTTGAATATAGCAATTTTACTATATTTGGGATATGCCGTTTTTTACCAAAAGTAACCTCGAGGATTTGCGCAAGGAAGCCGACCAGCTATCCATTTGCGTGGAGCATTTCCTGTATGCGGCCGAGCATATTCCCGAAGGCGATTGGAAAACTAAGGGCTTTTACGACAACTGCATCGAAAAATGCAACGGACGCCTCAAGGCCATCCACTTTTTGATGGAATCCATCCGCCGGGGTCGCCCTGTTACTGAAGAAGAACTGGAATCTGCCGAGGCGAACGAAATCGAGGGCAAAACCACGGGAGAAAATCCCTAGATGAGGCTGGACGATTTCAACAGCGAAATGGATAATGAATTGGACGAGGCTCCGCTCCAGCGGGTGAAGCCTTCTCGCCGCGACCATCGCAGTCGCCGTATCGATGTGATGCGCGAACTGGAATCGGGCGTGGTGGATGAACGCCCGGTGAAGGAACGCTTCAGCCGCGAGTTCAAGAAGGCGAAAATCAAGAAAATCAAGGATCCTCTCGAAAAAATCGATGAAAAGGATTGCGTGGAAGGCCTTGTGCTCGAAGTGCATCGCCGCACGTGCGAAGTGCGTATCGATGCCGCCGCGGCTGTTCAAATTGCGGATGCCCAAATGGCGGACACTCAATCTGCAGACGTTCAATCTGCAGACGTTCAATCTGCGGGCTCCCAAACCGTCACCGCCATGTACCGTGCCACTACGTCCAAGGCACTGGGCGAATTCCCCGCCGTGGGTGACCGCGTGTTGCTCGGCCAGGTGAACGACGACGGCGATTCCGGCGAGGGCGTCGGTTCGCAAAAGTATTGTGTGGCCCGCGTACTTCCGCGTAAGAGCGTCCTCAAACGCCCAGGCCCGCGTGACAGTTTCTACAAGCAGCAGACATTGGCCGCGAACATCGACCAGGTGGTCATCGTGGCAAGCGTCACCCAGCCCGAATTCAACTACGGCTTCATGGACCGTTTTTTGCTCGCGGCGAACTTGAACGACTTGCCTTTCGTACTTGTGCTGACCAAGATGGATTTGCTCCCCGGCGGCGAGTCAAGCCTTTCTGCTGACATCCGCGACTTCATGAGTATCGCCGACAAGGTGATTCCCGTGAGTGTCAAGACGGGCGAGGGCCTCGACAGACTCCGTGCCGAACTTGTTGGCAAGTCCTCGGTGTTCAGCGGTCAAAGCGGCGTGGGAAAATCGACGCTCATCAACGAACTCGTCCCTGAGGCGGCTCTCGAGACGGGCGAAGTCCGCGAACGCGACGGCAAGGGCCGCCACACCACTACTTCGTCGAGCCTGTTCGATTTTCCGGGCGGCGGGTTTGTCATCG
Source organism: Fibrobacter sp. (assembly GCA_024398815.1). Classification (GTDB taxonomy): domain Bacteria; phylum Fibrobacterota; class Fibrobacteria; order Fibrobacterales; family Fibrobacteraceae; genus Fibrobacter. The sequence continues at coordinate 73,723 of JAKSIL010000002.1, read as the reverse complement.
ATACGCCGGGCATTCGCAGCATTGGCCTCATGGACATGGATGGCGAAACCTTGGCGAAGATTTTCCCCGGATTTTTCGAAGGCGACTTGTTCACTTGCAAATACAGCAACTGCCTGCACTTAAAAGAGCCTGGATGCGCAGTGCATGCCGCTTTGGACGAAGGGCGTGTTTCCAGGGCTCGTTATGCCAGCTATCTTCGAATACTGAACTCTAAAAATTGATTATATTGTCGTATAGAATTTGATTATGGAAATTGTCTTGAAAATCACCTTGGTTGCGTCTATCATCTTGATGGGGTACAATATTTCTGAATTTGTCTCCAGTTACAAGACCGTGTGCGAAAAGACGGATGAATTCAAGAAGATGGCCATGGAGAACGAAGCCAAGGAAGCGGAACTCCGCCGTTCCAACTTCTTGCTTTCTTTTTTGCTCTCGTCCATTTTTATTGGGCTTACCCATTTTTCTGGACTTGCGCTGTGGATTACCGCCGTTGTTGCCGTCAAATTGTTTTTTACTCTTTTTTGCTCGGATTCGCTTTTGGTGCAGATTCTCCGCTCCAACAAGGTTTCGAGGAAATTTTACCTGCTGTCGAAGGTCGATGCGCTTGTCAATGCTTTTCTTGGCCTCGTAATCGCCTTGGTGCTTGTTTTATAGGAACTAGGATTTATGAAACGCAATAATCTTTTTGTAGCGATTTTGCTTGCAGTGTTTTTGCTCACTGGAAATTCCTTTGCGCAGGCTGCGGCTCCTGCTGCGGGCGGCTTTACGGGCGTTGCTACGGCCGACCAGTCGGCGACGGGCATTCGTACGCCGCTCTTTTTGGGGGCTGCCCTCGGCTTTGGTTCGGGAACGGGTGTCGGAACCTCTCGCGGGCTTGGACTCAGGCAAATCGAGCCTATGATTGGCGTGTGGCTTCCGGGCATAGGCTTTTTGCGTGCCGGTTACGGTTTCTCCAACTATGAAGAAGATGTAGAGGATGGTGACGACGCCGAGGTGGAACATTCCGATTTCGATATAGAACTTGGCGTGCATCTTCTGGGCGAACTTTATGTGACGGGCGCTTATTCCAGAGTCAAGGAACTGAGCGATGTCGGCGACGTGGCCTGGAACGAATGGGGCGCGGGCTTTGGTACCCTTTTGAATATATTCTCAAAGACCATGCTTTTTGCCGAAGTGAGCTACCGCTGGGTTTTGGACCACTACGACCCATTCATGGACAAGGACGTGTCGGGAAGCCGCCTGCAGTTTAACATTGGTTTTGCCTCTTACGTGTTCTAGAGGATTCTTTGAATAACGTTGTCAAAAATGTGGCAGTTCTGGGTGGGGCGTTTGACCCTGTGCACATGGATCATGTCCGTGTGGCTAAAACGTGTCTGGACCGCGGTTTTTGCGACGAGGTGTGGTTCATGCCGAGCCCTGACCGCTGGGACAAAACTTTGAATGCGAGTCCTGAAGATCGCTTTGCCATGCTCGATTTGGCTTTTTCGGGCGACAAACGGCTGGTGCTTTCGGATCTTGAAATCGAACAGGGCGATTTTCGCGGCTCCTATGTTTTCATGATGGGGCTCAAGGAACGTTTCCCAGACATAAACTTCCGTTTGCTCACTGGCGCCGACACCTACGACGGAATTCCGCATTGGCGCGACCCGCTGAATTTTTTTGGAACAAACTATAACGGGCATTTGCTCTTGCGCGATGTGGAACTGATTATTTTTGCAAGGGAAGGTTATTCGAAGCCCGATATTGAACAGCACAAGGCGAACGGCTACGCTCCGCTATTGTGGCTTGGCCCTGAAGACGGCTTTTTAGGGAAGTATTCCAGTACTGCCATTCGCAAGGCCTTGCTTTGCAATTATGAACATTGCCCCGAAGGTCTTGAACCCGTAGTGTACGACTACATTCGTAGTCACGAACTTTACAAAATTTAATTCGCCTTGGTGGCGCCCTTCAGTTAGCGGGGCGTTTCTTTTGCGCTTTGTATGCTTAGCGGAGCGGGAATTCCTTGTAGTCCTGTACGCCGAATTCCTGCTTGAGGTAATCCCAGCGCACCAGACGGTTTTTCCAGTAATACTTGCGGTACAGGCGGCGTGCGACGCGGCTTGTTAATTCGTACGGAATCGTGTGGTGGTCGTCTGCGACGCTCTCCATCGAAATCCTGAAGTCGAGTTCGCCGTTTACGACATCGACCGTTTCACCGACTTGCACGTCGGGGATATGGCTCACGTCGACCATGGTGGCGTCCATGCAAACTCGTCCGAGAATCGGGCACAGCTGGCCACGGATAAATACGAAACCCTTGTTGTACTCACCGCGGAGGTAGCCGTCGCCGTAGCCGATGGCGATAGTCGCGATGCGAGTGGGCTGCTGTGCCGCCCAGTATCCGCCGTAGCTCACGGTTTCGCCGGGGCGGATATCGTGAATGTGGCGTATGGTCGACTTGATTTTCATGACCGGCTTGATGGGCCACGGCGAAGGCGTGGCGCCCATGCAGTTGTAGCCGTAAAGGGCTAGGCCCGGGCGAACCATGTCGAAGTGGCTTTCGGGGTGCGTGAGCGTGCCTGCGGAGCTGCTGCAGTGGCAGATTTCGGGGCGGAGCCCTTCGGCCTCGAGAACATCGACCAGGCGTGCGAACCTTTGAATCTGGATTTCCGTTTTCGGATTCCCCGGCATATCGGCGGTGGCCAAGTGCGTGAACATTCCTTCGAACTTGAGGTTGCGCAAAGAAAGCGCTGCACGGATGTTGTTGAAGTCTTCGGCGTCGAAGCCGTAGCGGTTCATGCCCGTGTCGATTTTCAGGTGCGCCTTGCAGGTGACATCGTTTTCACGGAGGAACTGGTCGAAGGCCATGGCGGTGCGGATGTCGGTGATGGCAGCCGTGAGCTGGTATTCGACGAAGTAGGCGAAGTCGGCGGGCGTGCACGGCCCGAGAACTAGAATGGGCAGGTCCATGCCGTACTGGCGCAGCAGCATGCCTTCGCTGATATGGGCGACTCCCAGGTAGTCGGCTCCGCCGAACTTTGCGGCAAAGGAGCAGGCTAGGCTTCCGTGACCGTACGAGTCCGCTTTTACAGGAAGCAAAATTTTCGTATTGGCGGGAATCTGGCTTCTGATGAACTTGATGTTGTTGCACAGGGCGTCTAAATTGATTTCTATCCAGTTCGGGCGCGCAATCTTATTTAAATCGGGAGGAGTAGCTAAAAGTTTCATGATGCTAAAAATATAGGTAATTCTAACTTGGAATAAGTTGAGTTGCGGTATTTTTTGTAAAAATCGGGGCGCTTTCAAAAAGGATTTTTTTGTGGTTCGTCTCAATAAACACAAGCCTTGCGGCATTTCGAGCAAAGTTTACAATTTCACCGTTAAATATTTGTTTACTGTTCGCGACGTTCTCTCCTCATCTTTTCTTTGTAGTTTAGAAGTGTACAAGGGAATTGTTTGGACTAGTTACATATAAAATAAATGTTCTAGAAAAAGCGATTTTGTATAAACTAATTGCTGCGATAAAATGTTTCTGATCCGGCAATCTGTGTAGTTCTTTCGACATATATCACTTCGTCATCCTCGCACTTCAAATATTGTTGAATCCCCGATCAAGTCGGGGATGACGAATCGAATATTGCCATCCCGATTTTTCACTTCGTAATCCTCGCGCACGAGAGGATCTAGCATCCCTATTACCCAAAAAACATCAAATATAAATCCCCGAATGGGGTGGAGGATAAAATCATGACAAACACAAAGAAAAACCAGAAAAAAATGGACGCTCTCGTGGCGTCCCTCATGCCGGATTCCGATAAAAAAATGGGAGCCATTGCGGGAGTCTCCCTGCTGGTCGCCTTGGCGATTTGCTTCTGGGCGGCGGCTTACGAACGACTTATCGAAGACGTTATTTTCGAGCCTTCTGCCAGGGACGAACTGAAGGCGACCATCAACATGGTCGAGAAAAAAGAAGAGAAAAAGGTGGAGCAAAAACAAAAGAAAAAAACGGATAATATCACTCGCAAAAGGGCCGGCAGAGGTGGCAAACCCAAGGGAAGGGGAAGGCCGCACGCTCCCAAGGATATGGGCGTGCTCAAGACCTTGACAGCGATGACCCACAACGCGAGCGCCGATGTCTATGACCTCATGAACAATCAAAAATTCGCCCACGACATCGACAAGGTTCTCAGCAATACCAACGGCCTCAAGACTACGGGCATTACGAGAATCGGCGGGCGCTCCGGAAAAGTGGACGGCGCATTCAACGAGGGAATTGCTTCGGGAGGGAGCGGAGGCATCGGTGGAGCCTTCGACGATATATTCGGTGGGGCCGCGGGCAAGATTTCGACAAAGGCGCTCAAGGGCCACTTCAAGGAACCTTCGCCCACGGATATCGAAATGGGAGGCGGCAACGGCACCCGTTCCGCGACGGAAATTTTGAAGGTCGTGCGCAACCGGACTCCGGGGCTTCGCCATGTTTACAACAAGTACCTCAAAAAGAAACCCGGCTTCCAAGGGAAAGTGACTTTGAAGTTCACGATTGCCCCGGGCGGCGAAATCATCTCCATCGCTATAGCATCTTCCACTACGGGCTATGCGGAGTTCGACAACGAAATCAAGAATACCGTTAGCCGCTGGACCTTCAAGAAAATCAAGGCGGGAAATACGACAGTGACGATTCCCTTCACCTTCACGGAGTGATGCGCGACCACGCGAAAAAAACGACTTTTGTGCTTATAAACTGCAAGTCGGTAGCCTTGTGCTATCGACTTTTTGTATTTTTCACGCTATGAAAGACCCTAGAATTACTCAACTTGCTGAAAATCTGATAAACAACGCCATCGGCCTCAAGGCTGGCGAAAATATTCTCATTGAAACGACGGACACTCCGGACGAAGTCTCCACGGAACTTATCAAGGCCGTCGAAAAAGTGGGCGGCAACGCCTTCGTGCGCAATTCCTGCAGTCGCGTCAAGCGCCAGCTTATCAAGTCGGCGACCGACGCCCAGATGAAACTGGACGCTGAACTTTCGCTTGCCGAAATGAAAAAGATGCAGGCGTACATCGCCATCCGCGGCGCCGACAACGCCATGGAAAACTGCGACATCGACGATGCCAAGATGCTCAAGTACCGCCAGATGACAAAGGAAACGCTCGACTACCGCGTAAACAAGACCAAGTGGTGCGTGCTCCGCTGGCCGAATCCGTCCATGGCCCAGGGTGCCAAGATGAGCACCGAGGCTTTCGAGGACTTCTATTTTAAGGCCTGCCTCGCAGACTACCCGAAAATGCGCAAGGCCGCCCAGAACCTCATCGATCTCATGAACAAGACCGACAAGGTCCGCCTCGTTGCAAAGGACACCGACATCACGTTCAGCATCAAGGACATTCCCGCGGTGCCGTGCTGCGGCAACATGAACATCCCCGACGGCGAAGTCTATACGGCTCCGGTGCAAGGAAGCATCGAAGGCGTCATCCACTACAATACGCCGACTCTTTACGAAGGCAAGCAGTTCTCCAACATTCGCCTTGTGTTCAAGAACGGAAAAATCGTGGAGGCCACCTGCGAAACGGGCGACCCCAAGAGCCTCGAAGCGATTTTCAATACCGACGAAGGTGCCCGCTATGTGGGCGAGTTCGCCATCGGTTTCAATCCGTTCGTGAACGAAGCCATGTGCGACATTCTGTTCGACGAAAAGATTGCGGGCTCCATCCATTTTACGCCGGGCATGTGCTACGAAGACGCATACAACGGCAACCAGAGCGCCATCCACTGGGACCTCGTGCTCATCATGCGCCCGGAATACGGCGGCGGCGAAATCTGGTTCGACGACAAGCTTGTCCGCAAGGACGGCGTGTTCGTGCTCAACGAACTCAAGTGCCTGAACCCGGATGAACTGGCCTGATTCGGTTGCAGTCGTTGTGCTGTTTTAAAACATAAGGAGAAAAGATGAAATTGCGTGCTTTTTTAATAATACTGTTTTTTACCCCGATTCTCACATTCGCCACAGGTGGAAAAATGTCCGGATCCGGCACCGAGCAGAATCCTTGGCAAATTGCGGACTACGAAGACCTCAAGGCGGTGGGTACGGGCGACTATACCATGGACGGTAATTACAAGCTGGTGGCCGATATCGACGCGTCCGCTTCGAAAGATGAAAATTGCTATCAGGATACTTGCTACGGGTTCGCGCCCATCGGCATTCCCGGAGATTTTCCGGCGGGTTCTATCGCTGGCTTCGTGCAGGACTGGGTCGGAGCCTCTTTTGAAGGCGTCATCAACGGTGCCGGGCATAAAATTACAGGCATGTACAGTGGCGAAGACCACTATATGTATGCCGGCTTGATATTGCTCAACGAAGGCAAGGTCGATAGTTTGACGATTGTGGATGGCCGATTTATTTCCGGTGAACGAGCAGGGGCCATCGCTGCGGTAAACGAAGGGTCCATTACCAACTGCATTCTGGAAAACGTATCGGTGGAATCGGCTACGCTTACGGGCGGTGTGGCCGGTACGAATAGCGGCCTGATTCAAAATATCAAATACACCGGCATTGTAAAAGGTATCAAGGATAGGGAAGATGTCGGAGGCGTCGTCGGCTACAATGAAGAAACAGGAGAAATAAGGGATGTTGAAATTACGGCGGACATGACCACGGACTACTATGGCAAAAAAATCGGCGGCGCCGTTGGTGTTAATTTGGGTAAAATCGTGAATGTAAAGGTTTCCGGAGCTACGTCAAGGGGCTTTACCTGTTCCGGTGGCTTTGTCGGGGAAAACAAGGGCATTATTGATTCCTGCTACACGTCCGTTTCTATCGAAGGGACCAACAATCGCATCGGCGGCTTTGTCGGCTGCAATGGCGGAACTATCAAGTCTTCTATGGTCGAGTCCGATTCCGTTGTTTCCACCAACGACGTCGGTGGCTTTGTGGGGACTAACGATAGCGCAGGCGTGATCGACGATTGCATTTCAAATACTACGGTGAAGGCCTCCGCTCCAAATTCGGCGGCATTTGCCGATTCCAACTGGGGCGTCATCACCAATTCTCATAGCATGGGGGCGGTCAATACGACTCTATCCGGCGGAAGCGGCTTTGTCTTTATCAACTTAGGTACAATCAAAGGGTCTTCTGCCAATGTATCGGTGAAGACTTTGAACAATGGCGCAGGTTTTGTTGCCCAGAATCGCGGTACTATAGATTCCTGCTATGCCGAGGGCGACACCTACAATCTCGGCAATGCCGCAGGGGATAGCTTTGGCGGCTTTGTGGGCTTGAACGATACCCTGGGGCGCATCTCCCACTGCTATGCGACGGGCGTTGCCAGCGGCGGCATGTATGTGGGCGGATTTGTCGGCAAGAATTACGGTTCCATAGACCATTGCTACGCAACGGGCGACAGCCATTCCTATTCCAATTATGGCGGCTTCGTGGGCATGAATGACGGTAGCATCGATCTTTGCTATGCAACGGGGGACGTTTCCCGTTTGGACTTTGAAAACAATAGCTATACGGCAGGTGGCTTTGCCGGTTCTAATTCGGGGACTATCTCCCGCTCGTATTCTACAGGGAATGTGGCTAGCGGTTATACTGCCGGAGGCTTTGTGTCTTCAAATTACGGGACGATTAATGATGCGTTCGCTTTGGGCAACGTAGATGGATTTATCGAGTTCGGCGGTTTTGTGGTGCATAACATCGGTTCCATCGAAAACGCTTTTTATTCGGGTAAAGTCGTGGGGAATGCCGATTCGCTGAGAGAGGATGGTTCCATGCGAAATGAACCGGTGGGCTTCAGCTGCTTTGAAGCGACGAACGACGAGCCGGGGACGATTGTGAATTCGTTCTGGAATATTGATTCCTGCACGACGGACAGCGTGACTCTGGCTGTTGGCAAAACAACGGACCAGCTTGCGATGAAGTCCACTTTTGATACGTGGTCCTTTGATGATGACAACTGGATCATCGAAGAAGGAAAATCTTATCCGTACTTGAGCATCTTGGATAAACCCCGTATAGAAGTTGCTTTCGATTCCAATAGAACCGCTGTTGAACGCAGGTATGCGGTTTCTTCGAAATTTCAAGGATTCTCCGTTTCTCGAGTGGGTGAGGATTTGATGGCGGGTTTCGAACTGGCCGCTGCCGGGAATGTACGGATTGCGGTGATCAATGTGCAGGGGCGCGTCTTGAAAAATATCGCTTTGGGAAAGATGACCGCAGGGGCGCACCAGGCGAGCTTGCGGATGGGTGACCTGTCGCGGAACCGTTACAACGTGCTCCTGTTCCTGGACGGCAAGGTTATTGGCCGGAGCGTTGTCCGGAAGTAAGACGGTGTTATGCGAATGCAAAAAGCGCTCCCTTTTGGGGAGCGCTTTTGTGTGCTATAAAGCTTCTATTACAGCTTCTCTGCAATCTGCACGGCGTTGAGGGCGGCACCCTTGCGGATCTGGTCGCCGACGAGCCAGAAGTTGAGGCCGTTTTCGTTGGCCAAATCCTTGCGGATACGGCCGACGTACACGTCGTCCTTGCCCATGAGGTCAAGCGGCATCGGGTAGCCGTTGTTGGCCGGATCGTCGAACAAGGTGAGGCCTTCGCCGGCGGCGATAGCCTTGCGGGCTTCTTCGACGCTAATCGGCTTTTCGGTTTCAATCCAGAGGGCTTCGGAGTGGCAGCGGAGAGCGGAAACGCGCACGCAAGTAGCGGAGCATGCGACATCGGAGTGCATGATCTTGCGAGTTTCGTTGAACATCTTCATCTCTTCCTTGGTGTAGTCGTTGTCGGTGAAGACATCGATGTGCGGGATGAGGTTGTAGGCGAGCTGGTGGGCGAACTTCTTCACGGTGACCGGCTTGCCTTCGACGATTTCCTGGTACTGCTGCTTGAGTTCTGCCATGCCCGTTGCGCCGGCGCCGCTGGCGCTCTGGTAGGTGGCCACGTGAACGCGCTTAATCTTGGAGATGGCGTTGAGCGGCTTCAAGGCGACGACCATCATGATGGTCGTGCAGTTCGGGTTCGCGATGATGCCCTTGCCGCCGTTTTCTGCCTTGTAGAGCGGAATGTCGCAGGCGTTCACTTCGGGGACGACCAGAGGGACCTTTTCGTCCATGCGGAAGAAACTCGTGTTGTCGACGACGACAGCGCCGTGTTCGACGGCGATGGGGGCGAATTCCTTGGAAACGCTGGCGCCCGCGGAGGAGAGCACCAGGTCAACGCCCTTGAATGCGTCGGGGCAGGTCAGCTCGACCTTGAGTTTTTCGCCCTTGAAGTCGTATTCGCGGCCCACGCTGCGTTCCGAAGCGAGGAGCTTCAGGTTCTGGAGCGGGAAGTTGCGCTGTTCGAGGATTTTGAGGAGTTCTTGACCTACTGCGCCAGTGGCGCCCATGATCGCTACGTTACGAATCATAGATTTAACCTTTAGTTTTCTTCTTGTGTTTGTTGAGGTTGATAGTTTGAAATGAGGTTCTGGATGTCGATTTCGAATCGTTCCAGATAAACTTTAGTCTGCGCGATCTGGTCGCGCGACTGCTTGTACTGCTTCTCCTGCTCTTCGGCAGATTCCTGGAGCGTGTACGTGTAAAGGGAATAGGCGGCGAGCCTGAGGCTTTCGGTCGCCTTGATGAGTTCCGAGTGGGCTTCGCTGGATTCGTGCGGGTGGAAGAGCCCGAGGGCTTTCTTGTTGATGGCCGTCGCGTTGTTGTTCAAGGCGAGCGCCTGGCTCCCGCGCTGTTCGCGGTCGGATTCGCTGATGTTGGATGGCATCAGTTCGAAACTGTTGACGGACTCGATGACGCCCTGCATGCGTTCCTTGACCTTGTTGGTTTCGTCGATGTAGCGGTCTAGCCTTGCTTTTGACGATTCCGAAGGGGCGTTCTCGGAGTGGCTCTTTTCGGCTTTTGCGCTAGGCTTGGCTGCGGGGGCCGTTGTCCACTTGCCGCCTTCGCCGTTCTCGAAAGACTTGATGTAGTCCTGGTACTTCGCGTTCATGAGAGCGACTTTTGCCGGGGTGTATTCCGCTGTGACCAGGAATGTAGGGCGTTCCCAGTAGGCGATACCGATAAAAGCGGTGAATGCGAGAAAGCAGAACAGGATGTTCGCAATCTTCGAGGTAAGGTCTTCGCTGCGGACCACGGGCAACAGGCCGAAGAAGATGAGGCTTGCAAAGGCGAGCAGCAGACCTCCGTCGGCGTTGTAGCTGATGAACTGGTTCTGTGCAAAATAGAATAGCCCGTCCATGACGATGATGGCAAACGAAGAAAGCGCACCCACAAGACTGTGCATGCGTTCTCTCGTTGTCGCCGTCTGGAGAATCGTCAGTAACGTGATCCCCAGGGGCAACACAAACATCAGCGCTATTTCGGCTACTCCAAATTGCATGGGCTAGAACGGCAGGTCGTCGTCGCCTTCGGGCATGGGGGCGTCGTAGGAGGGCGCTCCGCCCTGGGGGGCTCCGTAGGAACCGGACTGGTTGTAGCTGTTGTTCTGGTTGAATCCGCCTGCACCGGGGGCGCCACCCTGGCCACGGGGAGTCAACAGCTGGAAGGTGTCCATGTTGATTTCGGTGGTGTAGCGCTTCTGGCCGCTGGCCTGGTCGGTCCAGCTGCGGTTGGTGAGGGAGCCTTCCACGTAGAGGGCCATGCCCTTGCGGATGCCAAGCTGTTCGACGATATCGGCAATCTTGCCCCAGCCAACGATGTTGTGCCAGTCGGTCTGTTCCTTCTGCTCGCCGTTGTTGTCGCGGTAGCGACGGGAGGTGGCGAGGGAGAACGACACGCGCTTGCGGCCGCCGGTCTGACTCATGCGTACTTCGGGATCTTTACCAATGTTGCCAATAAGCATCACTTTGTTCAAATAAGCCATAGAATTAATCCTATTTTAAGTTTTATTAGCTCTCGGCACTAAAAATACAAAAAGAAAATGTCACTTTAGTGTCAAAATCAAAAAAAAATGGCTATTTTCAATACATCTATGGTTACACTTGCTCTTTCTCATTTTGAAAAATCTTTCCCGTCAAATCTGCGCGGCAAGCGCCTTGGCGCAGTCCTCCATCCGGCATCCGTTTGTGCAGATTTGAGTTACACGCTCGACTTGCTGAAGTCCTTCGATGGCAACCTCTTTAAGCTTTCTGCCCTTTTTGGCCCGCAGCACGGCATCAAGGGCCATACCCAGGACAACATGATCGAGTGGGAAGGCTACACCGACCCCGAACTTGGAATTCCCGTTTATAGTTTGTACGGAGAACACCGCGAGCCGACGGCAGAAATGCTCAGCCACGTAGATGCGATGCTCGTGGACTTGCAGGACGTGGGTGCCCGCTACTACACCTTTATCTGGACCTTGTACCTTTGCATGAAGGCCTGCGAAAGAGAGGGGATCCCTGTGGTTGTGGTGGACCGCCCGAACCCCATCAACTGCGTCGACGAGGAAGGCCCGGTTCTTGACCTCAACTATACGAGTTTTGTTGGACTCCACAGCATTCGCACGCGCCATGCGAAGACGATAGGCGAACTTGCCGAACAGTTCAAGGCGGAATGCTTCCCCAAATGCGAACTCTACGTGATGCGCATGGACGGCTACGACAAAAAAATGTGGTACGACCAGACGGGACTCCCGTGGATTCTGCCGAGCCCGAATATGCCGACGCTCGATACCGCCATCGTTTACCCGGGTATGTGCCTCTTCGAAGCGACCAACGTGAGCGAAGGCCGCGGCACCACGCGCCCGTTCGAAATTTTCGGCGCACCGTTCATCGATGCCGTAAAACTTTGCAAGTACATGAACGGCCTCAAACTGCCGGGCGTCTATTTCCGTGAAAACTACTTCCAGCCCACGTTCCATAAGGGCGCGGGCCAGATTTGCGGCGGTGCTCAAATCCACGTGACCGACCGCGACAAGTTCCGCAGTTTCGACATGGCCGTTAAGTTGTTGCAATTCATCTTCAACGAATACCCGAAGGATTTCGCCTGGAAGCAGCCGCCTTACGAATACGAATTCAAGAAACTTCCAATCGACATCCTGCTCGGCAACGGCACGTTCCGCAAGGAATTCATCGAAAGCTCTATTTGATGGAAATTTGAAAAATGGGAGAGATTATGAAATGTAGGAAGTTCTTGGCGTGTGGCGCCTTGGCGTTAGGGCTTGCGGCTTGCGGCGATGATGCCAGCAGCGGAGTGTCTACGGACGATGTGGTGCCGGGTTCTAGTGATGCTGTTGATTTAAGTTCTGGTGATGTCACCGAATTTAGTTCAGGAAACGTTTCTCGGGAATCCAGTTCAAGTGAAATATCTGTAGAATCCAGCTCAAGCGAATTGTCTGTAGAACTTAGTTCAAGTGATGCTGTTGTGGAATCTAGCAGCTCTGTGCTGACGTTGGAGTCTTCTGTGGTTGAAGGAGAATCTCTTGTTGATAGTCGAGATGACAAAACGTACAAGACCGTAAAAATTGGCAATCAAGTCTGGATGGCTGAAAATCTAAATTTTGCTAATGCCGAAGGCTCGGGAGAAAGTGTTTGCTACAATAATGTTGCTGATTCCTGTGTCAAGTACGGACGTCTTTATACTTGGGCTGCGGCGATGGATTCCGCTGCTGTGTTTAGTGAATTGGGCAAGGGCTGCGGGGATAAGGTTGAATGCAAGCCCGGTGGTGTTGTTCGTGGCATTTGTCCTGAAGGTTGGCATTTGCCGAGTCATGAAGAATGGAATGAACTTCTCACTTTTGTTGGGGATGATTCCGGAATTAAGCTGAAATCAACTAGCGGCTGGCAGTTGGATGGAAGTGGTACGGATGATTTTGGCTTCTCGGGCTTGCCTGTAGGTGAAAAACCTCGTGGTTTTGATATTTTCTCTACCTTTGGAATTCAGACCTATTTCTGGTCCGGTACTGAAGATCATAATGAACTGGCTATTCACATGAAATTGGATTATGCCTTGGATTATGCACGTCTAGAACCGATTCCTAAGGGCGATTTTATTTCCGTCCGTTGCTTGAAGGATCCCGATTAGCTTAAAGTTTTCTGTGCGAGGCCTTTATCTGCTTGATGTAGGCTGCGTTCACGTCATTTTTCTTGGCGAGTTTCTGCCATGTGGAAACCGCTTCTTGCACGTCGCCTAAGATTTTCTTGTGGCTCCCTTGCTTGAGTCCTGCGAACTTCGCGACAGCCTTGAAATCGTCGATGGTGAAGTTGTCGCGCTTGCCGTTGAACGTAAGCTGGTGCGTGCCGGTCCACAAACCGCCCGGATTGTAGGCGTACGTCATGTCGAATGCTGGAGCGAGGCTCCATGCGCCTTGCTTGTCCATCAGAAAACCGATGTTTTTGGCGTGGTCGTCCTGGTTCCTCGCGCAGATGTTGAAAACGGCCCTGCGGAACATTTGCTCCAACGCTTCGTAGCCGAGGCCAAGCTGCTTGATGACCATGAAGGCTTGCTCGTAACTGTAGGCGCCTGCCATGTTGAAGTCGTAGTGGGCGAGCGCGCAAAGCGATTGGTAGTGCAACTTTTTGCCGCCCGCTAGGCGGTCGAAACGGCGGGTCATGAAGTGCCTGTGACCGGACTTTTCCAATAGGCGGCATTCCGACATCTGGATGCCTGCGGCGAGTGCCATTTGGTAATATGTGTACTCTATGGGGCCGTACCCCTGGACGTCTGCTTTTTCCTTGTCGCTGTTGTTTTCGACGTCGTCGAGTTTCAGGAGCCAGTAAGAGAAGTTTTCGCTGTTTGCGACTTGGCCCGAGCGGATTTCTCCGGTGGATTCATCGTAGGCGATGAGTACTTTTGCGCGTGCGCCGCCCGCGGATGTGCCTACGCGAAGGATTTGTTCGAATGTGCTTTGCTGCTTTTTTGTTTTAAGGGGCGGGATTGTGCTGTTGCCTGCCGCGCCGATATTTGCTTTGAAGTTTTTTCGGTTGTTTAAAACGCTTGCGGCGAAATTTCGTAGGTTCTCGACGTCGAGGGTGTCGTTGTCTGTTGCGGCGGGGCCTTCTGTCGGGTAAAATTCCAAGGCGCCCATGCCGCGGTTCCCTGTGTAGCAGAGTCGCTCGAGCGCCGTGAACGATGCCGGATCGCGGCCTTGCTTAATGAGCCACGAATCGATGAGCTTGTTGCCGAATTTGTCCGGGATGGAATCCGCGAAAAGCCCTGGCAGGCCTTTGAACGTTTGCGAGAGTTCCGGGAAGCTGTAGATTTTTGCCGAAACGGGCATGCGGATGGGCGAGGGCTCTACGCCTGCACCGATAAAGCCGGGGGCGTATTCGAAACGCGCGACGGATTCGCCTTCCTGCATGGAAAGCGCTCCGATGGTGGTTCCCCAAAGTTTGACTTCGACGGCAATCATGCATTGCTCCCGTTATTTGTCTTCGTCCCAGACCCAGGCGGCTTTGTGTTCGGCGGCGATATTTGCTGTGGGTGTGCCCGAAGATGCTGCGGGGTAGGCGTCCGCTTCGGCTTTGTTTGTTGCCCTCGGTTTGGAGGCGCGTTTGCGCTTGCTTGCAGCTTGCTTGCGGGAGGCGGCCAGAAGTTCCATAGGACTTGGGCCTTGTTCGGGGAATGCGCCCAAAAACTGGTTGAGGAGGCCTAGCGCCCTGAGGATTTTTACCATGTTCAGTAACTGCGTGGATTGCCCTTTTTCAATGTGTTCCACGGTGCTTTTGCTGACGCCCGCCTTGTTTGCCAAGTCGGCTTGTGTCCAGTTGCTGTTAAGCCTGGAGCTGGCGATTCGTTTGCCGAATTCTGTTAGGACGGCGTTGTCGGAAAAGGGTGTGTACGTGGCCATGGCTTGCCTCCTTTTCTTTTAAATGTAGTTATTTTTGTTTGAAATGGTGATTTAATTCTTTAAAAAATACGAAAATATAGAAAATAACGCAGTAAATCGTAAATATTAACGAATAATATGTGTTGGTTTTGCTCTTTTTTGGGGTAAAAAAAACGCCCGAGCGAATGCCCGGGTGTTTTATTTTTTTTGAGGCCGTAGGTCGATTATTACCTTCCTACAGTCGACTTCTTACTGTCTACTACTTCAAGAACTGCATGTACGGCAGTTTAGCAGCGAGTTCCTGCACCTTGTCGGCGTTGGCGGTGAGAGCTGCGCGAGCGTTCCAGGAACCGTCGAGGAACTGGCCGCGCGGGCCTTCAGCGAGCGTGAGGGCGATGGTTTCGCCGCCCATCTTCAGAGTACGGGCTTCGGTGCTGGTTTCGAGTTCGCCGTTCGGGTTTGCTTCGATCCATGCGAGAATCTTGTCGGCAGTAGCGTGGTCCACCTTGTAGCACGGAACGCCCAGGGCGACGCAGTTGCCGAAGAAGATTTCGGAATAGCTTTCGGCGATGATGGCACGGATGCCCCAGCGCTTGAGAGCCTGCGGAGCGTGTTCACGGCTGGAACCGCAACCGAAGTTCTGGTTGGAAACCAGGATGGTGCCGTTCTTGTAGGCCGGGTCACGGAAGGGGTGAACCTTGCCCTGGGCTTCCAGGCCGGCGATATCGTCAGCGAAAGCGTTTGCGCCGAGACCTTCGAAAGTCACGCACTTGAGGAAGCGAGCCGGAATGATACGGTCGGTATCGATGTCGTTACCGCGAACAGGAACGCCGGAACCTTTAACGATGTCAATAGAATTCATTTTTAAATCTCCTTGTTCCTATTACTTGATGTACTTGCGGACGTCGGTGACCTTGCCTTCGATTGCAGCAGCTGCAACCATGGCGGGGCTCATCAAAATGGTACGGCCGGTGGGGGAGCCCTGACGGCCCTTGAAGTTACGGTTGCTGGAGGATGCGCTCACCTGGCGACCCTTCAGCTTATCCGGATTCATGGCGAGGCAGAGGGAGCAGCCAGCTTCGCGCCATTCTGCACCTGCTTCCTTAAAGATCTTGTCGAGACCGAGAGCTTCTGCTTCAACCTTGATCTTCATGGAGCCCGGAACAACCCACATCTTGACGGTGTCGGCAACCTTGTGGCCCTTGATGATTTCAGCAGCAGCCTGGAGGTCGGAGAGACGGCCGTTGGTGCAGGAGCCCACGAATGCGATGTCGATGGGGGTGCCGATCATCTTGCCACCTTCTTCCCAGCCCATGTATTCATAAGCTTCGGAGATGACCTTCTTTTCGGAACCTTCGAATTCGTCGATCTTCGGCATGTTGTCGTTGAGCTGGATGGCCTGAGCCGGAGTGATACCCCAGGTGACCATCGGTTCGAGGTTGTCGCAGTTGATTTCGATTTCGTCGTCGAACTGAGCGTCGGCGTCTGTTGCGACGGACTTCCAGTAAGCAACGGCTTCGTCCCACTTGTCGGCCTTCGGGGCGTAGGGCTTGCCCTTCAGGAATTCGAAGGTCTTTTCGTCGGGGTTGCAGTAACCAACGCGAGCACCGCCTTCGATAGCCATGTTGCAGACCGTCATACGGCCTTCCATGCTCATAGCTTCGATAACCGGGCCTGCAAATTCGTAAGCGTAGCCAACGCCACCGTTCACGCCAAGCTTTGCGATGTAGGCTAGGGCAACGTCCTTAGCGGTAACACCCGGCTTGAGCTTGCCGGTGAAGTTGATGCGGCGAGTCTTGAGCGGGCTCATGGCGAGAGTCTGGGTGGCGAGAACGTCTGCCACCTGGCTTGTGCCGATACCGAATGCGATAGCGCCGAAAGCACCGTGGGTAGCAGTGTGAGAGTCACCGCAAGCGACGGTCATACCCGGCTGGGTCACGCCTTCTTCCGGGCCCACAATGTGAATCACGCCCTGTTCGTTTGTCTTCGGACCAAAGAACTTGATGCCGTTAGATTCGGTGTTCTTTTCGATATGGGAAAGCATTTCTTCGGAAATTGCGTCCTGGAAGGGACGGTTGCGTTCCGGGAAAGTGGTCGGGATAATGTGGTCGACCGTTGCGAAGGTGCGTTCCGGGAACAGAACCTTCGTGCCTTCTTCACGGAGAGAAGCGAAAGCCTGCGGGCTTGTGACTTCGTGGCAGAGGTGGAGGCCGATGAAAAGCTGGCACTGGCCGCTCGGGAGCTTTGCTACAGTGTGGCTTTCGAAAATCTTCTGATATAGTGATTTACCCATGATTTTCTCTTTTTGTGCGGACCGATTTTGGCGTACGGCCCAGGTTGAAATTTTGCGCGTAAAATATAGAAAAAGCGCGACCGGTGGCCGCGCGATTCCTTGAAAAGTCCGTTCTTTACTAGTACTGTTCCAGCTGGGTTTCGAACTTGTACTTGTCCTTGTAGTAGGCGACGAGTTCGCCGACGTTCTTGAAGCCTACGCTACGGGCCGCTTCGCGGACTTCGGGGTCTGAACGGAGCATTTTGCGCAGTTCGGCGTCGATATCCTTGAAGAAGAGCTCGTTGCTTGCCATGGCGACGTGGTTCTGGTTGTAGTCCAGATGATAGTGGCGTTCCAGAGCCTGGAAAAGGTCGCTCTGGCAGGCGTTCTCGGGCGGCTTGCGCTTGGCGATGGGCATGTAGCATTTTTCTACGTATGCCTGCTTCATTTCGACAATCATTTGGTCGATTGCGGGTATATTGTGGTCGGAGTCATGGCTTGCGACAGCCACTTCGGGCTGCTTTACGCCGGAGCAACCGGCGAGGATTGCTGCCGAGATGAGTAACGTTGCCACATATCCAAATTTCATAAACATCTCCTTATGTTTTAGTCTCATCCCTATCCATAGACAAAGTTATTTAAATGTTGATAATTTGGCGACTCACTTTATGTAATTTTTGGTAAACAAAAGGCGGAAAATCCCTTAAAAAAGCTTATTGTAGGCTTTTTTGTGATATGTGTCACTTTGTTAATTTGTTTGAAATCGTGACCCTCGTCACAAAGAACGTTGTAATGCTTTACAACAAATTACATTTGCGACGGTTTGTACTTGTAGAACCATGTCATGGGGTCAATTACTTTGTACTTAACGTTGCCGATGCGCTTGTTTCCGTTGCGCGATATTTCGCCGGTGACGACGTGTGCATGTGGACCCGTGGTGTGGCCTGTGACGCCTACGGTTGCGATGGGGTCGCCAGGCATGACTTCCTGGCCGTCGAGGTATAGAAGCTGGTCGCAATGCATGAATATCACGACGTCTTTTTCACGCACGAGGCCGATGATGATTCCACCGCGTTCGTCGCGACTTGTCCAGGCGCGCGCAGCGAAGGGCGCGAGAATGCGAGCGCCCTGGCGGCTTGCCACGTCGATGCCGTTGTGCTGGCGTTGGTTGGATGTCGCGTATTCGTGGTAGAATTCGGTAAGGTACGCGACACTGTCGGAAACCACCGATGTCCAGTATTTCCAAGCCGCCCCGATGGAATCGGCCGCAGCGCGGCTCAAGTTATCGGGTCTCGAGAACTTGACGACTGTGCCTTCGGGCGGAATGGTGTGGTTGCCCTTTTGCCAGTCCTTGGCGTTGTAACCGTTGTCGTCAAGGGTTTCTTCGACATACTGCTTGATCATCTTTTCGTTGGTGATGACTGCGTTGAACCTGCCGATGGCATACCTCGCGATTCGTTGCATGCTTTCTTTGCCGTCAAACGTAAATTCGAAAGACGGTGCTACGGATAGCCTGTTGCGCTCTTGCATGCGGTCGCGGAGGTTCGATGAACTGATGTCAAGGTCGGTCGGCCATATAAAGGGGAGGGCCACCGTGACAAGCAAAATGGGGATGAAGAACTTGCGGAAAACTTTGGAAAGACCGTCGAGCGGGTTCTTCGAAAGAATTGTCGCCTTGTAGTACAAAGTAACGATTTTTGCGAACTTCTCGGGCTCTTTTTTCCAGTCGCATTTCTTGAGTTCCTTTGCGTTCGAGAAACTCTGCTTGATGGCCTTGTACGCCTTGGGGAACCTCTTCTTGTTCGGCTTCAGCCGCGACATCCACAAGAGCGGAGTCTTTTTCATGCTTGGGGAGTCTTCCAGGTAAACCGCCGCGGCCTCCATGTCGTCGGGCTCAACGATGACAAGCTTTGCAATCTCGAAAAGGTACTTGCAACTGTTTTCGGGGTCTTCCGCCGGTAAGATTCCCACCACGTGTGGTGAAATCTTTTTGAGAATTTCTAGGTTGTGGTAGAATTTGCGCAGGCCGTCTTCGGAAATGCTTAGCTTTTCGTAGCCTCCGAACACGATTTTCCCTTCCATCGACTGAATCTGTTCGAGACTTTTTTCGGAAAGGAAATGATCGAAAAGCGAGCCTATGGTAACACATGTGTTGCCGTCGCGCTTGCCGGTCATGTCAAGTACAATAAAACGCGCGCCGGCATTTGCTGCCAGCGCGAAATTTTCCAGTGCTTCATAATCGGGTTCGCTGCCGGGGAAGGCAAAGAGAACCAGGCCGCCCTGGTTGTACAGGTAGTTTAAAACCCTGCGCTGCATAAAGGCTTAGGCCTTGGCCGAGCCTCGCGGATAAGAGAATCCGGAAGGAGGAGCGGCAACGAACTTGTCGACCTGAAGGTAGAGTTCTT
Source organism: Fibrobacter sp. (assembly GCA_024398815.1). Lineage (GTDB taxonomy): Bacteria > Fibrobacterota > Fibrobacteria > Fibrobacterales > Fibrobacteraceae > Fibrobacter. Next base: position 54,327 of record JAKSIL010000002.1, on the reverse strand, counting down.
CGGCACTCGCGCTCGGATTGAAATAGATTTCCTGGTTGCGGTTCTGGCCGCGGCCCTTGAGCGGTTCGCTCTTGCGGGTACGGCTCACGACGCCGAGCGGGAGCACTTCCAGGAGCGGCAAAAGACCGAAGTAGCGGAACAGGCTGAAATTCTTCTGCCAGGTGGCACGTTCGGCCAAAATTGCGAAGGTGCCTTCGAAGATGGACTTGGACTGCAGCAAATCATCGCTGGTCATGGTCACGAGTTCGTGGTTGGTGGGGAAGTTGTTCACGAAGTTGACGAGGTCGCCTTTGAGGTAGTTTGCGTCGCAAAGGAATACAAATTTCATTGTTGCTCCTGTTTTGGAAGTTGTTTTCGTAAAAATAAATCATTGTCAAAGAGCTGTCATCTACGTTTACGCCGCGTTATTGGATTTTTGGAACTTTTTGTTCCATTTTAATGTAAATTTTTTGTAAAAAGACGAAAATGCATGGATTTTCGCTTCGTACTGACTTTTTTTTGCGGTGCTTTCCTTTTTTCTTGCAAAGGCGATTTTTGGGGGGGGGGCTATTTTTACATATTTTTCTATTTTTTGTAACTCGTTGACTATCAACGATTTACGTCTTTTTTCCTTTTTTTTACGGCCAAATTGGCGGTTTTTTGCAAAAAAAACGCATTCCAATGAATTTTTTTTTACAAAAAAGGTCTATATTTAGTGACTGTTATCACGCATTGTTTGATGCGTGCTTATTAATGTTTGTTTAAGCGCATAGGATGACTTATCGCTTGTGGACGGAATTAATGGGAGATCATAGATGAAACGAATGAATTGGACGTTAACTTCACTTATCGCGACGGCAGGATTGTTTGCCTCTGCCGTTATTGCCCAGGAGTCTGGCAATGGAGCTTCCGCTGTCGAAAATAATGCCCCCTCGATTAACGGAATTCCTGGCGAATCGATTCAGGAAGGCGGTAAGTTTGCGCCGATCAAACTGGACGAATATGTTTCCGACGACATGGACAAGCCGTCGCAGATTAAGTGGAAGGCTACGGGTCAGAAAAAGCTCAAAGTAACCATTGGCGCAGACCATGTGGTGAACATTCAGATTCCTGACCAGTACTGGAACGGCGAAGAAAACATAACATTCGAAGCGACCGACACCAAGGGCGCCGTGAGTTCCGAAACGGTTACGTTTACTGTTGAATCCGTCAACAACCCACCAGTGGTCAAGCAGATTCCCGACCAGACTATAGATGAAGGCAAGTTGTTCTCCAAGATTAGCCTTGACAATTATGTCACTGACCCCGACCACCCGAAAGACCAGATTCTCTGGGAATTCGACATCCAACCGGTGGGCAAGGATCAAGCTGAAGGCGACCTCAATGTGGAAATCGATCCGAAGCGCGTAGCCACGGTCATTATTCCCGATACCAACTGGTACGGCTCTGCCAAGATTAAGTTTACGGCAACTGACGGCGAATATGCAAGCGATTCCAAGACGGCAACATTTACCGTGAAGCCGATTAACGACCCGCCCATACTCCAGAAGATTCCTGGCCAGACCATCGACGAAAAGAACGAGTTCGACCAGATTAGCTTGTCTGACTTCGTGTCGGATGTCGATAACGATGTTTCCACCCTCAAGTGGTCGGTCTCCGGCAACAAGGATTTGAAGGTCGAAATCGACAAGTACGGCTCCGCAAGCATCAAGATTCCGAACGAACTCTGGAACGGCTCTGAAAACATCACCTTTACGGTGACCGACCCCGCTGGTGCGTCCGCAAAAACAACGGCGACCTTCACGGTCAAGTCTATCAACGACGCTCCTGAATTTGTCCAAGATATCCAGGAACAGACGATTGACGAAAAGCAGGAATTCAAGCCTATCGATTTGAGTCAGTACGTGAAGGATCCGGACCACAAGTACGAACAACTTAAGTGGACAATTTCTGGCAACAAGGATTTGAAGGTGACTGTTTCTGGCAAGGAAGCCAAGATTGCCATTCCGAACAAATTATGGAACGGTTCCGAAACAATCAAGTTCAAGGTCTGCGACCCGGCTGGCGCCTGCGCCGAATCCGAAGCAAGTTTCACCGTAAATTCCGTGAACGACAAACCAGAATTTGTGAAGCAACTGCAAAACCAGACGATTGACGAAAAGAAGTCGTTTGCAACTATCAAACTCGACGAATACGTGAAGGACGCCGACCACAAGAATTCCGAACTCTCCTGGGAAGCCGAAGTGAAGCATCAGGGCAAGGAGCCGGAGTCCGGTACCCTCAACGTGAATATTGATGAACTCCGCGTGGCGAACATTGAAATTCCGGACAAATACTGGAACGGTGCCGCTGAAGTCACCTTTACCTGCACGGACCCCGAAGGTGCGTCAATCAAGCAGACCATCGTGCTCACGGTCAAGTCCATCAACGATATTCCCGTGTTCAAGAAGATTCCTGACCAGAACGTCGAAGAAAAGACTGAACTTTCTTCCATCGTCCTCGACGACTACGTGAGCGATGCCGACCATGATCTTTCCAAGCTCAAGTTCGAAGTCTCCGGCAACAAGGACATCAAGGTCGACATCAATTCCAAGACCCGCGAAGTCAGTTTCAAGACTCCGAGCGAACTCTGGAATGGTTCTGAAACGATCTCCATTTCTGCGACTGACCCTGAAGGCGGCAAGGCTACGGCTTCGTTCAAACTTTCTGTCAAGTCCATCAACGATCCTCCGGTCATGAAAGATATTCCGGAACAGAATATCAAGGAAAAGGAACAGTTCAAGCCTGTTGAACTCGACAAGTTCGTTGAAGACCTTGACCATGCTAAGGACAAACTCAAGTGGACCATTACCGGAAACCGCGAACTCAAGGTTTCTGTCGACGGCAATCGCGTGATGAAGGTGACTCCGCCTTCTCCGCAGTGGAACGGTTCCGAAACGCTCGTCATCAAGGTGACCGACCCTGAAGGCGCTACCGACGAACGCTCTGTCGCATTCTCTGTCGAATCTGTGAACGACGTACCTGAATTCACTAAGCAGGTGCAGGCTCAGACCATCAAGGAAAAGGATCAGTTCCAGCCGATTAAGCTTGGCGAAATGGTTCGCGATCTCGACAACAAACTTTCTGAACTTACCTTCGCTGTCGACGTGAAGCCGGCTCCGGGTTCCAAGAAGAAGGAGACCGGCCTGACGGTTGAAATCGACGCCCAGATGGTGGCAAAGATTATTATTCCTAACAAGTTCTGGAATGGTGCCGAAGAAATCACCTTCACGGCAACTGACCCTGAAGGCGCCAAGGCTTCTTCGAAGGCTGTGTTCACTGTACAGTCCGTGAACGATGTGCCTGTCCTCAAGAAGATTCCTGATCAGATGATTGACGAAAAGCAGCAGTTCGCAACCATCAATCTTGCCGAACTTGCAAGCGATGCCGACCATGCATTCAGTGAACTTAAGTGGACTGTGAATGGTGCCAAGGCTTTGAAGGTTGACATCGACAAGAACGGTGTTGCCTCTGTGAAGACTCCGTCTCCGCTTTGGAACGGCTCTGAAAAGCTCACCTTCGTGGTGACCGACCCTGAAGGTGCTTCCGCAAAGAGCGACGCCGTGTTCACCGTGAAGTCCATTAACGATCCTCCGGTCATGAAGGATATTCCGAGCCAGAAGATCAAGGAAAAGGAACAGTTCAAGACTATCGCTCTTGACGACTTCGTAAGCGACCTTGACCATGAAAAAGGCAAGCTTAAGTGGACGTTTGCCGGCCAGAAAGAATTGAAGGTCGCCATGGACGCGAAGCGCGTTGTAACCGTGACCGCTCCGAGCAAGTACTGGCATGGTTCCGAAACGGTCAAATTCACCGTGACCGACCCGGAAGGCGCAGCCGACAGTCGCTCTGTTACATTCACTGCTGAATCCGTGAACGACGCTCCTGAATTCACCAAGCCCATCAAGGACCAGACCATTCAGGAAAAGCGCGAATTCGCTATCATCAGTCTTGCCGATATCGTGAAGGATCCGGACCACAAGCCGGAACAGCTCACTTGGAAGTTCGATGTGAAGCCTGCCAAGGGAGCCCCGAAGGGTTACACTCCTGCGCTTTCTGTAAAGGTTGACGAAAAGCGCATGGCCCGCGTGGTGATTCCGGACAAGTACTGGAACGGTGCCGAACAGATTACGTTCATCGTTGAAGACCCTGAAGGTGGCAAGGCCACATGCACGGCCCTCTTCACAGTAACCTCCGTGAATGATGCTCCGACCATCGGCAAGATCAACGACCAGCTTATCGAAGAGAAGGCTGAGTTCGCTCCGTTTGATCTCGGTTCCATCATCAAGGATCCGGATCATCCGTTTGAAAAGCTCAAGATTGAAATTTCCGGCAACAAGGACCTGAAGGTTGAAATTGGCAAGGACGGCAAGGCCCTGGTCAAGACTCCGAACAAGATGTGGAACGGCTCCGAAAAGATTACCTTCACCGTGACCGACCCGGAAGGCGCTACCGCCAAGGCAACTGCCATGTTCACCGTGAAGTCTATAAACGATCCTCCGATAATGAAGGATATCGCCAACCAGAAGATTAAGGAAAAGGGCCAGTTCAAGGCTATCGAACTCGACGACTTTGTCGAGGACCTCGACCATCCGAAGAACAAGCTCAAATGGAAGGTGGAGGGCGCCAAGGAACTCAAGGTTTCCATGGATGCTAACCACAAGGTGACTGTTGTTCCGCCGAATCCGTATTGGCACGGCAAGGAAACCATCAAGTTTACCGTCACTGACCCGGAAGGCGCCGCTGACAGCAAGAGCGTTGAATTCGAAGTGGAATCCGTGAACGATGCTCCGGAATTCGTGAAGGAAATCAAGGACCAGTCCATTGACGAAAAGAAGCAGTTCCAGCCCATCAAGCTCGGCGATCTCGTGAAGGATCCTGACCACAAGGCTTCTGAACTCAAGTGGAGTTTCGATGTGAAGCCGGTGAAGGTCGGCGCCGCAGCAGCTAAGCCTGCCAAGAAGGGCAAGAAGGCTGCCGAGGAATCCGCACCTGCCGGTGAAACCCTCAAGGTGACTCTTGGTAAGGACAATGTGGCGAACGTCGTTATCTCGAACAAGTTCTGGAACGGTGCTGCTAACATCACCTTCACCGTGACGGACCCCGAAGGTGCCAAGGTTTCCAAGATGGCTCGCTTCGAAGTTCGCTCCATCAATGACTCTCCGAAGATTTCCGACAAGGCTCCGCAGGGTGAAACAATCCGTGAAAATGGCCGCTTCAAGACCATCGACCTTGCCAGCCTCGCTACCGACCCGGATCATCCGGCGTCCGCTCTCAAGTGGACTGTTTCTGGCAACAAGCAGTTGAAGGTTGACCTTCGCAAGGATAACACTGCAATTGTCTCTGTTCCGAATGACCAGTGGAATGGCAAGGAAACCATTACCTTCACGGTCACTGACCCTGAAGGCGCAAGCGCAAGCCACAAGATGAACTTCGAAGTGACTCGCGTGAACGATCCTCCTGTGCTCGTGAAGAAGATTCCTGACCAGAAGATTAAGGAAAAGGAATCCTTCAAGCAGATCAAGCTTGACGATTTCGTGAAGGATCCGGACAACAAGCCGAATGACCTCAAGTGGACTGTTACCGGCAACAAGCAGCTCAAGGCTGAAATTTCTTCTAGCCGCATCCTTACCGTGTCTGCTCCGGATAAGTACTTCTGGTGCGCTCCCGAGACTATGGTTCTCGAAGTGAAGGACCCGGATGGTGCCGCTACTTCGCAGATGGTGACCTTCGAAATCACTTCTGTGAACGACAAGCCCGAAATGAAGGACATTCCGCCGCAGAAGATTAAGGAAAAGGGCCAGTTCAAGGATATCGACTTGAACAAGTTCGTGAAGGATCCGGACCACAAGAACGAACAGCTCACTTGGACCGCCAAGGTTGCCAAGGTGGGCGCTCCGGCTCCTGCTCCGAAGAAGAAACCCGCCAAGAAGAAGGCCAAGAAGGGTGCCAAGGAAGAACCTGAAGCCGAAGCACCGGTTCCTGTCGACGAATTCCAGGTGGAAATCGACAACAAGAACATTGCCCATATCAAGATTTCCGACAAGTACTGGCATGGCGAACGCAACGTGACATTTACTGTTACGGACCCCGAAGGCGCTTCTGCTTCCAAGACTGTGAACTTCCTCGTCGAATCCGTGAACGACGCTCCTGTCGTGAAGCAGATTCCTATCCAGTCCATCGAAGAAAAGAAGTCGTTCAAGCCTATCGACTTGACCAAGTTCGTGTCTGATCCGGACCATCCGATTTCCGCACTCAAGTTCGAAGTTGCCCCGACCCGCTTCCTCAAGGCTTCCGTGAACGCCAAGAAGGAATTGGTCGTCTCTACTCCGGACAAGTTCTGGAACGGTTCCGAAAAGATTAGAATTGACGTGGTTGACCCGGAAGGCGCCAAGGCTTCTACCCAGGTTGTGTTCGAAGTGACCCCGGTGAACGATCCTCCGGTCGTGAAGCGCATTGCCGGCCAGAAGGTCAAGGAAAAGGAAAAGTTTGAACCGATCGACCTCTCCAAGGTGGCTACCGACCCGGATAACAAGCCGAACGAACTCAAGTGGGCTGTTACCGGCAACAAGGACCTGAAGGTCGACGTGAAGGGTACCCGTGCCATGGTTCTCACTCCGAACCCGAACTGGTTTGGTAAGGAAACCTTGACCTTTACCGTCAAGGATCCGTCTGGTGCAAGTGCCTCTACCAAGGCTGACTTCGAAGTCGTTGCTGTGAACGATCCTCCGACCCTCAAGCCGGTCCAGCCGTTCATCATCGAAGAAAAGAAGCAGTTCGCTCCTGTGGACTTCTCCAAGTTCGTTAACGACCCGGACAACAAGCTGGAAGAACTCAAGTGGACGATTGACGACGCCACTCCGGGTTCTGATGCTCCTGCCAAGGGCAAGAAGAAGGGCAAGGGCACCGCAGCCAAGGGCCCGACCGTGAAGCATGAATTGATTTTCAACATCAGCGACAAGGGCGTGCTCACTGTCGAAACTCCGAACAAGTACTGGAACGGTACCGAAACCGTCACTGTGAACGTGTTTGACCCGGCTGGTGAAAAGGCCTCCGTCGATGTGAAGTTTACCGTGAAGCCTGTGAACGACCCGCCGGTCGTCAAGGAAATCCCGGGCCAGGAAACCATGGAAGGCAAGTCCTTCAAGCCTATCAAGCTTGACCAGTACGTGTCTGACCCTGACCACAAGCCGCACGAAATCCGTTGGAAGGTGTCTGGCGCCAAGAACCTTGAAGTCATGATTTCTGCCGGCCGCGAAGCTGTCGTAAGGCCCAAGAAGGCTGACTGGTTCGGCGATGAAACGCTTGTATTCACCGCAACCGACCCGGCTGGCGGCTCTGACAAGACTGTTGCGAAGTTCGTCGTGAAGCATGTGAATGCTGCTCCGGTGATGCGTGATATTCCTGATTACACCATCAAGGAAGACGATCGCGGCGGCGTGATTGCTACGATCAAGCTCGACCAGTTCGCTCGCGACAAGGATCACCGCTTTGAAGAACTCAAGTGGACATTCACCGGCAACAAGTACCTCGAAGTGAAGTATGACAAGTTCAAGAGGACTGCGACTGTTTCCCAGCCGCATGAAAACTGGAACGGCAAGCCGGAACGCATCACATTCACGGTCACCGACCCCGATGGCGCAAAGGCCAGCAAGACCGCTCTGTTCACGGTGATTCCGGTGAACGATCCTCCTGAAGCCAAGGACCAGAGCTACATGACCCAGGAAGGCGAACCGCTCCATGTGTCTGCTGCAGACGGTCTCATGACTGGCGTGATGGATCCGGATGGCGAAAAGCCTGTCTCTGTGCAGATTGTCCAGAAGCCGCGTAACGGTCGCATCGTCCTGAATGAAAAGGACGGCTCCTTCGATTACACTCCGAACAAGGGCTTCTCTGGCCTCGACGAATTCACCTTCAAGGTGAAGGATCCGGGTGGTGTCTATTCCAAGGTCGCTAACGCCGAAGTCAACGTCACCTTCAAGATGAAGGATTTGCGCGGTGGCGAAAAGAAGAAGGAAGAGCCGAAGGCCGAAGATAAGGATGACAAGGCTGACAAGGCTGACGCTGCCGATAAGAAAGGCAAAAAAGGCAAGAAGGGCAAAAAGAAAAGGTAGTCCCTGAACGTCAATGAAATTTTAAATCCGCTCAGTTTACGCTGGGCGGATTTTTTGATGTACGCTCAAAAATGCTGGTCGTACTTTTTTGTAGAGGAACGCTTAGGGCGTTTTTGAAGGTCGGAAAAGGCGTAAAAAAAGTGGACCGGGGCTTTGGCCCGCAGTCCACAATCTCTGTTCAGTGTCTTCTGACTACTTCTTGGCGCGCTTGCTTTCGTGCCATTCGTCGAAGGTGATGCTGCGGTCGAGGACTCCATCCGGAGTGAGTTCCAGAACGCGGTTGGCAACAGTCTGCGCGAATTCGTGGTCCTGCGTGCAGAAGATGATGGGGCCCTGGAAGGCGGTGAGGCCGTTGTTCAGGGCGGTGATGGCTTCCAAGTCCAGGTGGGCGGTCGGTTCGTCCAACAGGAGGCAGTTCGCGTTTGAAAGCATCATCTTGCTGAGCATGCAGCGGACCTTTTCGCCACCGCTAAGCACGTTGCAGCACTTGAGGGCTTCTTCGCCGGTAAAGAGCATACGGCCGAGGAATCCGCGGATGAAGGTTTCGTCCTGTTCCTTGCTGTACTGGCGCAGCCAATCCACGAGCGAGAGGTCGCTCTGGAAGAACGCGTCGTTGTTCTTGGGGAAGTAGTTGTAGCTGATGGTGTTGCCCCACTTGAGCACGCCATCGGGTGCCTTGGTCTCTTCGGCGACGAGTTGGAAGAATGCCGTTTTCAGGGTGTCGTATTCGCCTACGAGGGCCACCTTGTCGCCGTTGTTCAGACTGAAGTTCAAACCTTTGCAGATGATGCCGTCGCCGCCGTCGATTGTCGCGTTTTTCACTTCCAAGACAATCTTGCCGGGTTCGCGGTCCATTTTGAAGTTGACCCACGGGAACTTGCGGCTGCTGGCCGGCATTTCTTCGACGGTCATCTTGTCGAGGAGCTTCTTGCGGCTGGTGGCTTGCTTCGCCTTTGCTGCGTTACTGGCGAATCGGCGGATGAACGCCTTCAATTCTTCAATCTTTTCTTCGGCGCGGCGGTTCTGGTCCTTGCGCTGTTTCTGGGCGAGCTGGCTTGCGGCGTACCAGAATTCGTAGTTGCCACCGTAGAGGTTGATTTTGCCGTAGTCGATATCGCAGGTGTGCGTGCAGACGGCATTCAAGAAGTGACGGTCGTGGCTCACCACGATGACGATGTTCTCGAAGCGTTCGAGGTAGTCCTCGAGCCAGCCGACGGTTTCCAAGTCCAGGTGGTTCGTAGGTTCGTCGAGCAGCAGGATGTCGGGGTTGCCAAAGAGCGCCTGGGCGAGGAGCACGCGGATTTTCTGGCCACCGTCCAAGTCGCACATGAGGCTTTGGTGGAATTCTTCGGGGATGCCGAGGCCCTTGAGGAGGACGGCTGCGTTCGAGTCGGCTTCGTAACCGCCGATTTCGCCGAAGCGGGTTTCGATTTCCATGGCCTGCATGCCCTGTTCTTCCGTCATTTCGGGGAGGGCGTACAGTTCGTCGCGTTTTTTGCCGAGTTCGTAGAGTTCGGGGAAGCCCATCATCACCGTTTCGAGGACGGTGTTCTGTTCGTAGGCGAAGTGGTCCTGCTTAAGCACAGCGATGCGTTCGCCGGGGTCCTTGGTGACTTCACCGGTATTCGGTTCAAGTTCGCCGGAGAGAATCTTGAGGAAGGTGGACTTGCCGGCACCGTTTGCGCCGATGACGCCATAGCAGTTGCCGCGCTTGAAGGAAAGGTTCACTTCCTTGAAGAGGATACGACTGCCGTATTGAAGACTTACATTAGAAACGTTGAGCATTTTTATGTATCAGGTTGGGCCTTGCGACCCATTGAGGTTAAACTTGGCGCGGAGCGCCACGTCGAAGTTATGCTTCGGCGTTGGCCTTCTCCAGTTCGCGAGCGTTGATGATGAGCATCTGCAAGCGGTTTTCGATGTTTGCGAAACTCGTATCCGGGTCGTAGTCAAGGCTCAGAATTTGCACGTGGGGGCAACGCTCCTTGACGGCCTTGGTCAGGCCACGGCCACTGATGTGGTTTGCAAGACAGGCGAACGGCTGCAAGATGATGTAACTGTTCACGCCGTGCTTGGAATTGTACAGGATTTCGCCCGGGATGAGCCAGCCTTCGCCGGTGTTGTAGCTCGGGTCGATGATATCCCTTACGTATTCCTTGAGTTCGTAGCAGTCGGCATGGTGCTCGTAAAGCTTGAAACTCTGCATCACCTTCTGGACGGTCTTTGCCGCGTGAGTGTAAATCTTTGCGGTAATGCCGCCTTCCAGACGGTCGCCGATGGGGTTTGCCGAGAATCCGCGCTTCACCTTTTCTTCGCGGACGACTTCATCGACGCGGAAGAAGTCGAGCATGCCAGGCAGGTAGACTTCCATGCCGTTGTCCATCAGGTACTTTTCGACGAAGCCGTTGGCACTCGGATGGTAGTTCATGAGAATTTCGCCAAGTACGGCCACGCGCGGCTTGCGCTTGCCGTTCTTGCGGTCTTCGGTGATCTCGACCTTGTTGAAGTCCTCGATGCAGGCCCTGAGCAGGTCCATGACCTTCTTGGGGGTGCCGAGTTCGGTCTTCTTGAGTTGTCCGAGCATGCTCATGAGGAGCGGCATCCAGTGGTCGTAAATTTTCTGCGTGGAACCCTTTTCTGTTTCGTAGGGGAGGAGCGCACGGTACATCGTTTCGATGGCGTCCATGGTGACGATGCCCCACAGCATGTGGAGGCGGAAGTCGAGACCCACGCCAAAGCCCGGGTGCATTCCCTTGAAGTCCGTACCTGTCGTAATGATGGAAACGTCCTTGAAGCCAGCTTCGTCAAGAGCCTTGCGGGCGAGAACGGCGTACTGCACGGCACGGCAGTTTTCGCAGTTCTTCGCGATGCACATGGAGACTTCGGTCTGCTTCACTTCGGGGTGGTTCACGAGCCACTTGAGGCATTCGCCGATGTTCACCTGGCACGGGAAGCAGATATCGTTGTGCACGTACTTCTTGCCGAGTTCGATGGCTTCCTTGTCGGCTACCGGCAGGTACTCGGCCATGTAGCCTTGCGCCTTGATGTATTCGCTTGCAAGCACAGCGAATGCCGGCGAAAGGTTCGGCGTAAGAATCTTGCGACGGGTCTTGTCTTCGGCGACAAACGGCGTGTGGTAAAGCGGTTCCTTGCTAGGCGGCTTGTCGGGGAGGTTTGCCGCACGGCGAGCCTTGACGGTTTCGATGAAGCTCTTGACGCGGATTCCCACAGGGCCGCGGGCGTCGCCTTCGTCGAGCTTGAGCATGAGCATTTCCTTGTTGGAGTCAAGGTGCAGCATGCGCATCATTTCGTCGGTCAAGATGGAGTCGTGTCCGCAGCCGAAGCTCACGATCTGCGCAAGTTCCACGTTCGGGTCCTTCGCAGCAATCATGGTGGCGCCTATCATGCGCAGGTGGAACGTGTTCTTGATTTCGATACGGGTGTGGCTGGGGACGTCTTGGTCGTACACGCCGGGGAGCGATTCGGTGGTGAGCACCGGGATTCCCATGGCGGTAAAGTGGCTTGCAATATTGTGGTTGATGAGCGGGTCCGCATGGTAGGGACGGCCTGCGATGACCACGGCGAAACTGTTGCTTGCTCGGACATCGTCGAGAATCTTCTGTCCTTCTTCGAGAAGAGTCGTGCGGTAGTTGTTCAGGGCCTTTTCGCCTTCGGTCACTGCCTTTGCCAAAAGCTTCTTGTCAAGCTTCCAGTGTTCGTGGAACCAGTCTATGGTCTGGCTCCTGCGGAGCTTGGCGTTGAACCAGTGGAATACAGGCTGGTCCAGCGGAATGCCGAAGTTCCTTTCGGGGTCGTCGGTATTCTTGCAGATGTTGGGGTAGCCCTGTACCACGGGGCACACGGACGTCGCCGTGAACTTGGTGTGGTCACTGGGCATGGCGACCATCATGGGGAAGAATATGCGGTCCACCTTCTTGTCGACAAGGGAAAGAACGTGACCGTGGACGAGTTTTGCCGGGAAGCAGACTGTGTCGCTTGGAACGCTGTGCAGGCCGGATTCGAACATCTTGTAGTCGCTAGAACGGCTGATGACAACGGTGTAGCCAAGGCTTGTGAAGAAGGCCTTCCAGTATGGCATGCTGCTCCAGAACTCGAGCACGCGCGGAATACCGATGGTTTTCTGGGAGCCGTCTTCGCGCAGTTGCGGTTCGGCGAGTTTTGCCGGAGCGTAGTCTTTCACCAAAAGCTGGTTGGTGCGCTTGATCATGTCGGGCACGGCCATCATCTTCTTGTTGATTTCGGCGATGAGGGCCTTCGTCTTCGGGTCGTTCGGGTCGGCGGTGACTTCGCCGCGTTCGCAACGGTTGCCCGTCACAAAACTCTGGCCGTCGCTGAAGGTGACGATGGTGCGAGAGCAATGGTTGGTGCAGTACTGGCAGAGCTGGCCCGGCTGGTTGTGCCAGCTGAAGTTGCGCATGGCTTCGAGGCCAATAAAGCTCGACTTGCAATCCGGGTCCTTTGCTCGCTTTTCTTCCATGAACTTGCGTGTGAGGAGAGCGATACCGATAGCACCCATTTCGCCCGGACGTTCCGGACGGATGGGCTTGAGGCCCGTGTACTGTTCAAAGGCGCGGAGAACAGCGTTGTTCTTGAATGTACCGCCCTGCACCACGACCTTCTTGCCGAGGGTGTTCAAGTTGCGGATACGGATAACCTTCGTGAAAACGTTGTTGATGATGGAGCGGCAGATTCCTGCGATAATGTCTTCGGGCTGCTTGCCGTCGCGCTGTTCCGTGATGATGGAACTGTTCATGAACACCGTGCAACGGGAACCCAACTGCGAAGGGCTTTTGGCGTTGAATGCCATTTCGGCAATCTTTTCCATCGGGATTCCGAGGCTGCGGGCGTAGGTTTCGATGAACGAACCACAACCCGAGGAACAGGCTTCGTTAAGGATGATGCCCGTGACCACGCCGTCTTGCACGGAGATGGCCTTCATGTCCTGGCCGCCGATATCCAAGATGAAGGATACGTCGGGGCAGAGGCGCTGGGCGGCGTTGGCGTGGGCGACTGTTTCCACGGTGTGGAAGTCGGCGTGCACGGCCTTCGCAAAGAGTTGTTCGCCGTAACCGGTGGTGCCGACGCCCAGAATGTTGAGTTTGCAGCCGTATTCTTCGTAGCGGTCGGCAAGATCGTTCATGGCGCGTTTCAAAACGGCCAGAGGCTCACCGTCGTTGCTGGCGTAGAATCCGTCGATTACGTTGTCCTGTTCGTCCAGAAGCACGAACTTCGTGGTGGTGGAACCGGCGTCGATACCCAGGTAGGCGTTGATGGTCGATCCGGAAGCGGGCTGGGGGTAATGGTTCCCTGCCATCTTGTGCTCTTCCAGGAACATCTTGTATTCGTTTTCGTTCTGGAAGAACAGGTCGGCAGCTGCCTTGGCCTTGTTTTCGGCCTGGCGGATTTCATTGAAATGTACCAGGGCGTCGAGAGAGCCTTCTTCGCGGTAGTAGCATTCCTGGCCTGCGAACATGGAGCCGAGCGAGAGGGCTGCACCCATGGCCACGAGCACTTCGGAGTGTTCTGGCAGAATGGCCTGTTCGTCGGTAATGCCCAAGCGTTCCTTGAAGGCGCGCACGAGGGTCGGGTTAAAGGTCAGCGGTCCGCCTTCGAAAATGACGGGCGGCTTGATTTCCATGCCCTGGGCAAGGCCGCCGATGGTCTGCTTCGCTATGGCGTGGAAACTGGAAAGGGCGATGTCTTCCTTGGCGATGCCGTTGTTGAGCATCGGCTGGATGTCGGTCTTTGCGAACACGCCGCAACGGCCCGAAATTTCGTACACCTTCTGGCCGCGCTTGGCGAATCCTTCAAAGGCCTCGGTCTTGATGCGCAGGAGTTCGGCCACCTGGTCGATAAAGGCTCCGGTACCGCCGGCGCATACGCCGTTCATGCGCATGTCGCTTGCGATGAGTTTGCCAGTGGTGCGGTCCTTTTCGAAGAACACCACCTTGGCGTCCTGGCCGCCTAATTCAATGGCGACTCTGGATTCAGGGTAGGTGGCACGCACGGCGAGGGCGTTTGCGACCACTTCCTGAACGAAAAATGCGTGGGTGGCTTCGGCAAAGGGCTGACCGCCGCTGCCGCAGAAAGCGACCCTGAAATTCTTGCCCGGGAAAAGTCCATGGGCTTCGCGCAACACTTCATGGACCTTCTTGGCCTGCATAGCGTTGTGGCGTTGGTATGTATAATGCAAAAGTTTGGATGTCTCGGGATCGACAACGGCAATTTTCACTGTGGTGGAGCCGACGTCGACGCCTACCCATAAATCGTTTGTAGAATTATTCATAGTGGGCACAAAGATAGAATTTTAGATGAAAGATTAAAGTTTAAAGGGCTAATGTTTCCGACATATATATGTTTTTTGGGGATTAGGAGTCAGGTATCTGGTTTTAGGGGACGGGTACCAGGTGTCAGTGGTCAGATTTCAGGTGTCTAGAGGCTGGAAAGAACTGTGTGTGTTGCTAAATTTATGGGTGTTACCCGGAAAAAAACGATTGACGGTATTCACCTTTAACCATTATCCTTTATCCTACAAATGAACTACTTAGGCCTTGATTACGGAGAACATCGCGTCGGAGTGGCTTTTGCCGATTCCGAATTCAAGTTCGCTTTTGCCCGCGAAACCATTGACCAAAAGACAGTTAATTTGTTTGAAAGATTGGAACAGCTGGTAAAAATCAACAAGGTTGATGAATTTGTCGTGGGGATGCCTTACCACCCCGATGGTCGCGCTGACGGCAAGAATGTGGTGGTGGAAGCCTTCGTGAAGGAGTTGGCAGAACATTTTCCGGGAAAGCCCATCCATACGCAGGATGAGTCCTATTCCAGCGTTCAGGCGCAGGAAAAAACGTCTCATTTCAGCAAAAAAAAGAAACAGAGGAACAAGGCAGTCATCGATCAGCTGGCTGCACAGATTATCCTCCAACGCTGGCTGGACGAGAATGCCTGACTAGCGTCAGGCGCTCGTTAAATTTGCCAGCTGCTGGCTATACGGGAATGCCTAGCGTTTGTTTCGCTCTTTCTTTTTTGCCAACTGCATGTATTCCCTATACTTTTCCAAGTCGGCGGCCTTTTCCATTTCCTGGAAAATAGGATCGAACTTGCCCTCGAAGGATTCCCAGAAGGAAGCTTGGTTCGGGCAAATTTCGCCGATAGTCTTGTATAGTTCGTAGATGTCGGGTAGAACTTTGCCGTTCTCCCACTTGCCTAGGGTTATGCGACTGACGTCTGCTTGTCTCCCAAGTTTTTCTTGAGACATTTCTGCAGATTCTCTAAGATTCCGTATCGTTCGCCCTAGAATTTTGCTGAAAATCAATCTGTATTCGTCTGTTTTCTTTGTCATGATTAATTTTTTAGGAAAAAAAATGGACATTGAGTGTAAACACGTGTTGTCATTACCGGATAATTTCTTGTAAAATCATTTTTGCAAACACCTATTTTCATGATAGGACTGGAATACGGCGCCAGTTTTAAACGGAAAATTTTCGTTTTTGCTAAATTTGGTCTTGTTCAAACTATTATTAGGAAGCTATCATGATTGATATGAATGACCAGGTGCAAGCTCGTCTTGCAAAACTTGACAAATTTAAAGAAATGGGTGTCGAGGCTTATCCTCATAAGTTCAATCGCACTCACGATTCCAAGATTTTGAAGGAAAATAAGGATTCCCTCATGGCTAGCGGCGAAGCCGTCGCTTTTGCCGGCCGTGTGGTTCGTTTCAATCGCAAGGGCAAGATGTGTTTTATGCACCTGAAGGACCGCTATGGCCGTCTGCAGGTGGTGTGCGCCCGTGACGAAGTGGGCGAGGAAAACTATGAAATCGTGAAGATGACGGACCTCGGCGATTTCATCGGCGTGAATGGCAAGATGTTCGAAACGCAGAGCGGTGAATACTCCGTGCGCGTTGAAAAGGTGACGATGCTTTCGAAGGCTGTGCGCCCGCTCCCTGTCGCCAAGGAAAAAATTGACGAAAACGGCAACAAGGTGGTGTTCAACGAATTCGCCGATGTGGATACCCGTTACCGTCAGCGTTACATCGACATGGCCATGAATGACGACGTGAAGGAAGTCTTCATCAAGCGTTCCAAGATTCTCCAGTCCATCCGTGAATACCTCATCGAAAAGGGGTTCATCGAAGTGGAAACCCCGACGCTCCAGCCGATTTACGGTGGCGCAAACGCCCGCCCGTTCACCACGCACCACAACGCCTGCGACATGACGCTCTACCTGCGCGTGGCTCCGGAACTTTACCTCAAGCGCTGCATCGTGGGCGGTATGGAAAAGGTCTTCGAATTCTCGAAAAACTTCCGCAACGAGGGCATGGACCGCACTCACAGCCCGGAATTCACCGGCCTCGAATTCTACGAAGCCTTTGCCGACTACAACGACATGATGGTGCACTTCGAAAACATCTACGAACGCGCCTGCATTGCCGCTAACGGCACCACGAAGATCAACTACCAGGGCAAGGAAATCGATTTCAAGGCTCCGTGGCCGCGCTATAGCATGATTGAAGCCATCGAAAAGTTCGGCGGCCTCAAGGTGAACGAAATGAGCGATGACGACATCAAGAACAAGATGGAAGAACTCGGCGGCCACCTGGATGGCGAATTCAGCCGCGGTCGTGGCATCCTGGAACTCTTCGAACTCACGGTCGAAGAAAAGCTCATCCAGCCGACGTTCATCAAGGACATGCCGACCGAATCCACTCCGCTCTGCAAGAAACACCGCACCACGGAAGGCCTCATCGAACAGTTCGAACCGTATTGCAACGGCTGGGAACTGGGCAACGCCTACACGGAACTTAACGACCCGATTCGCCAGCGCGAACTCCTGGAAGACCAGGTGCGTCGTGGCCGCGGCGGTGAAGGCGAAACCCACCCGATGGACGAGAACTTCATGCACGCTATCGAATCTGGCCTGCCTCCGACCGGCGGTGTCGGCTTCGGCATCGACCGCATGGTCATGCTGCTTACGAACCAGCAGACCATCCGCGATGTGCAACTCTTCCCGCTGATGAAACCGGAAGTCTAAACTAGGTTGTGGGTTTCAGGCGACAAGCCTGATGCCTGACGCCTGAGACCTCATATGAAAAAACTTGAATTCCTAATTGCCTGGCGTTACCTGGGGGCTCAGCGAAAGAGTCTCTTCGTTTCGCTCATCGGCATTTTCAGTATGCTTGGCGTAAGTATCGGCGTGTTTGCGCTGGTGGTTGCCCTTGCCGCCGTAAATGGATTCGAAGAAGAAGTCACGGCCCAGATGATAGGGAAGGACGCCCACTTCGAACTGATGTCGTACAACGGCGAATCCATCGCCTGCTACGACAGTCTTATCAACGAAGTCCGCACCCGCGATTCCAGCGTGGTGGCCGCATCGCCTTTCCTCATCTACAAGGTGGGCATCAGCTCCAAGAAAGTGAATGACGGCATCGTGATTTACGGTATCGACCAGGAAACCTCCAAGGGAGTCACCGACATCCACAAGTACATGAAGTGGGGAAACTACTCTGTCGATAGTCTTGAGGATATGGGCGGTACGCTTCGCCCTGGCATTATGCTTGGGGCAGGTCTAGCGAATCGTCTTAGGGTCGTTGTCGGCGATAAATTGGTGTTGCAGACATTCCAGAGCCCGGACGAAATGGTGGGTGCTGGTGGCCCGAAGATGATGATGGTTGTGGTTTCCGGAATTTTCGAAACGGGTACCTATGAATATGACGGCAATCTTGCCTATGTCGGCATTCCCGAACTCCAGAAGCTGCTGGGGATGGGCGATGCCGTGTCCGGAATTCAGTTCCGCATCAAGAATCACTGGATGGCGGGTGAAGCGGTAAGTAAGATTTCTGACTGGCTTACTTATCCGTATTATGTGCTTGACTGGAAAAGCAAGAACATTACGCTTCTCAAGTGGATGAACTACGAAAAGTTCATCGTGGCGGCGGTCATTTGCCTGATTATTTTGGTGGCCGCGTTCAACATCATCAGTTCGCTTATCATGGTGGTTATCGACAAGACGAAGGAAATCGGAATCCTTCGCAGCATGGGTTTCAGCAAGGCGGCTGTGATGCGCGTGTTCATGCTCATGGGCAGTTTCATTGGCGTCGGTGGAACCCTTGTGGGAGGCACGATCGGGCTTGTCCTTTGCAAGTTCCAGGAAGCCTACCACTTTATCAAGTTGCCTGGCGATGTTTACGTGATTCCTTATTTCCCGATTTCTGTGCACCTGCTGGACGTTGTCTTGATTTTTGTGATTGGCATAGCCTTGTGCGTTGCCGCAACCATTCTCCCGGCATGGAAGGCCAGCCGTCTTGATCCGGTGGGGGCAATCAGGCATGAGTGATAACGTACTTTTAGAGACTCGCGATTTGCGTCGCGTTTTTAGCGAGACCGGTGAAAAGCTTGAAATTTTGAAGGGCGTGAATTTCTCAATGGACGCGGGGGAGCTCGTGGCTTTGACTGGCTCCTCGGGTTCAGGGAAGTCTACGTTCCTGAATTTGGTGGGAATGCTCGATACGCCGACGTCCGGTGAAATATTTTTCAAGGGTAGCCCTCTTTCCAAGTTTAACGATTTTGAAAAGGATATGTACCACCGCGTGAAGGTGGGGTTCGTTTTCCAGTTCCACCACTTGCTTTCGGAATTTACCGCTATCGAGAACGTTTGCGTGCCTGGTCGCGTTTTGGGTTCGAGCGAACGTGAGTGCCGTGAACGAGCCGAAATGCTCTTGGAAACGGTTGGCCTCAAGGATCGCCTGAAGCATTTGCCCAGGGAACTTTCCGGTGGCGAACGCCAGCGTATTGCCATTGCGCGAGCATTGATGAACCATCCGGATTTGGTGTTGGCCGATGAACCTAGCGGAAACTTAGACGAGGCTAACTCTGCGAAACTCAATGAGCTTTTTGGCGAATTGAACGAAAAATTTAATCAGGCGTTCCTTATTGTGACGCACGACGAAAAACTTGCTTCTTTCGCGAAGCGCCGTGTGGTGATGCACAATGGCGTGATTCAAAATATTGAATAGGAGGGCGTATGTCGGAAGGCGGAAACGGAATATTTTCGGCGAAAGCCAAGGCTGTGATGCAGGCGGCCCGCATGGCGGCCCGCAATCTGGGCAGCGACAGTATCACCGTGGAACATTTGCTCTTGGGGCTGGTTCGTGAAGATTCTGGTTTTGCTGCCGAAACGCTCAAGGCCCTCAAGGTCAATTTGAACGATTTGACGGAAACGGTCCAGAAGAACTTGACCAATGACGGCGGCATCATGACCGTCGGTGGCGATGCCCGTGGAGGCTTGCTTTCGTTTACGGCCCGTACGAAGGCTGTACTTTTCAATGCCGCGAAAATCGCAAAGAACGAAGGTGACCAGTATATCGGACCTGAACATTTGATGCTTGCCATTTTGCAGCAGTCCGATTCGCCTGCGGCGGCTACGCTTTCGACGTTCAATGTGACTTTTGAAAACTTCCAGCAGACGTTGGACCAACTGAAACATGGGGCTGGCGAACAGATGTCCGAAGGCGGCGAAATTCCCGATGAAGGTCGCCCGTTCCAGACGCAGCGCGACCCGCGTGGCGGCTCCCGTTCGAAGACTCCGATTCTTGAGCACTTTGGTCGCGACCTTACGGCCATGGCCCGCGCAGGAAAGCTGGATCCGATTATCGGTCGCGAAGCTGAAATTGAGCGCCTTATCCAGATTCTTTGCCGTCGCAAAAAGAACAATCCGGCCCTTATCGGCGAACCTGGAGTCGGAAAGACCGCCATTATCGAAGGCCTTGCCCAAAAAATCGTGCAGAAGAAAATTCCCGATTTGCTCGCCAACAAGCGCGTGGTTACGTTGGATGTAGCCGCCATGGTCGCAGGAACCAAGTACCGCGGTCAGTTCGAAGAACGCGTGAAGGGCCTCATCATGGAACTGCAGCGCGTCGGCAATTCCGTAATCCTCTTCATCGACGAACTCCATACGATTGTAGGCGCAGGCGGCTCCGAAGGAAGCCTGGATGCAAGTAATATTTTCAAGCCCGCCTTGGCTCGCGGCGAACTGCAGTGCATTGGCGCCACCACCATCGACGAATATCGCAAGTACATCGAAAAGGATGCCGCCCTCGAACGCAGGTTCCAGACCATCCTCGTGAATCCGCCCAACGCCGAGGATTCCGTGCAGATTCTCGAAGGTCTTCGCGCCAAGTACGAACAGCACCACAAGGTGCATTACACTCCCGAGGCCGTCCGCGCTGCGGTGAATCTTGGCGAACGCTACATCAGCGAACGCTTCTTGCCCGACAAGGCCATCGACGTGCTCGACGAAGCCGGCGCACGTGTGCGTCTGAATTCCATCAAGGTCCCGCAGGATTTGCAGGACATGGAGCAGGAACTTTCGGAGCTTTTGCCGCAAAAGGAAGATGCCGTTGCGAACCAGGACTTCGAATCTGCAGCAAAACTTCGCGCTCGTGAAGAGGAACTGCAGAACAAGATTGCCGAACGCAAAAAGGAACTGCAGGCCGAAGGCGAAACGACTCCCGTGGTCGATGAAAACGCCATTCGCGATGTGATTAGCAAAATGACCGGCATTCCTGTTTCTCGCCTTGGAGGCGAAGAAACGCAACGCCTGTTGCATCTTGGAGACGAAATCAAGCAGCGAGTCATCGGTCAGGATGCCGCCGTGGACGCCATTGTCAAATCCATTCGCCGCACTCGTGCGGGAATCCGCAACAACAAGCGCCCCATGGGCAGTTTCCTGTTCCTAGGCCCCACCGGTGTGGGCAAAACGGAACTTGCGAAAGTGCTGAGCCTAACGCTTTTTGGAAGTGAAGATTCCATGATTCGCATCGACATGAGCGAATACATGGAAAAGCACAGCATCAGCCGCTTGATTGGCGCTCCTCCGGGATATGTGGGCTTTGAAGATGGCGGCGGACAGCTTAGCGAAAAGGTGCGCAAGCGCCCGTACTGCGTCGTGCTTCTCGACGAAATCGAAAAGGCCCATCCGGATATCTACAATTTGCTCTTGCAGATTTTGGACGATGGTATTCTCACCGACAGCTACGGGCGTAAAATCAACTTCAAGAACACGATTATCATCATGACGAGTAATGCTGGCGCCCGCGAAGTGCGCCACAGCAGCGGCATGGGCTTCACCAAGATGGGCGAGACCGACGACTACGAACGCATGGAAACCGCCATCCGCGAAGAAGTCAAGCGCGTGTTCTCTCCGGAATTCCTGAACCGCATTGATGAACAGATTGTGTTCCGCGCCCTTTCCAAGCATGACCTTGTTTCCGTGGTCGATATCCAGATGGGTTTCTTGCAGAAGAACATCTCCGATCGCGGAATTCTTCTGGAAATTTCCCAGGAGGCGAAGGAATTCATCGTGAACCACAATTACGATTCCGCCCTGGGCGCCCGCCCGATTCGCAGGTCCATACAGAACTTGGTGGAAGACGAAATCGCCGAAGGCCTTTTGCTCGGTTCCTTGACCGATTTCTCGACCATCAGCATCGGGGTGGAAAACGATAAGCTCAGCTTCAAGTGTGAAAAACTCCCTGACGAAAGTGGACCTTCTGCGAATTAACTATATTTGCGCCCGTAAAATTTTTCAACAATCAAACCTAAGAGGTTAACACAATGGCTAAAATTCCTGCAGTTCTTATCTTTGGCGCTCCCGGTTCCGGCAAGGGTACCGTCGGTGCAAAGCTCGCTGCTACCACCGCTCTCAAGCACATTTCCACCGGCGACATCTTCCGTGGCATCGCTCCTTCCAGCGAATCCGGCAAGCTCCTCGCTTCTTACTCCAGCAAGGGTCTCCTTGTTCCGGATGAAGCCACCGTCGAAATCTTCGGCCGCTTCATCGAAGGCCTCGTGAATACGAACAAGGTAAATCCGGACAAGGACATGCTCCTCCTCGATGGTATTCCTCGTACTGTCGCCCAGGTGAAGCTCATCGAATCCGTTGTCGACGTGAAGCACATCTTCGTTTTGGACATCAAGGACGAAGCCACCATCGTGGCCCGCCTCCTGAACCGCGCCAAGATCGAAGGCCGTAAGGACGACGCCGACGAATCCGTGATCAAGAACCGTCTCAAGGTTTACAAGGAATCCACCGCCAAGGTGCTCGGCAAGTACAACAAGAAGATTGTTTCCCACATCGTTGGCGACAATACTCCGGACGAAGTGTTCTGCGACGTGCTCAAGGCTTATGTGGACTTCATGAAGTCCTTCAACAAGCCCGCCAAGAAGGCTCCGGCTAAGAAGGCTTGCAAAAAGGCCTGCAAGAAGTAATCTCGCACAGCAGATTTATTTTTGCTGAGACTTTAAGACGATCCGTTTGAATACGGGTCGTCTATTTTTCTATATTTCCGTCCATGAAAGTTTTTTTATACGATACGACGCTCCGTGACGGTAACCAGGACCGTAAAATCAGTCTTTCCTTAGCCGATAAGTTGCAGATTGCACGAATTTTGGACCATTTTGGTTTTGACTACATTGAAGGTGGCTGGCCGAACCCCAGCAACCCGACGGATGAAGAATTTTTTAAGCTCGTGAAGGATGTGAAGCTGAAGCATGCGAAGATCGCTGCTTTCGGCAGTACCCGCCGTCCGGGTGTTCTCCCGGAAAAGGACCCGCTGCTGCAGGCCCTCGTCAAGTCCGGCGCGCCGGTCAAGACTATTTTCGGTAAGAGTTGGGATTTGCACGTGACGGACGTGATTCGCACGACCCTCGAAGAAAACCTCGACATGATTGAATCGTCCATTGCTTACCTCAAGGAACATTCCGAAGAGGTGATTTACGATGCCGAGCACTTTTTTGACGGCTACAAGGCGAATCCGGAATACGCTCTCGAGACTTTGAAGGCCGCAGAACTTGGCCATGCCGACTACATCGTGCTTTGCGATACGAACGGCGGTACGATGCCCTGGGAAATTGAAACCATCATGAAGGATGTGAAGTCCCGCATTTCGACTCCGCTCGGAATCCACGTGCACAACGATGCCGGCCTTGCTGTTTGCAACAGCATCTACGCCGTCAAGTGCGGCGCTACGATGGTGCAGGGCGTGGTGAACGGTTACGGCGAACGCTGCGGTAACGCAAACCTCACGACGATTGCCGCCGATTTGCGTTTCAAGATGAATGCGAATTTCTTTGCGGCAAAGAAGATTGCCCGCCTCCGCCAGTTGAGCAGCAATGTGGACCAGATTGTGAACCTTCCGAGCGACGTGCATGCTCCGTACGTCGGCGACGCCGCTTTTGCTCACAAGGGTGGCGCCCACATCGATGGCGTGATGAAGGTCAGCCGCAGTTTTGAACATATCGACCCGCATGCCGTGGGTAACGACCGCGTGTTCGTCACGAGCGACCAGGCCGGTGGTTCGCTTGTTGTTGAAAAACTCAAGGCCATCAAGCCGGGCATTGATAAGAAGGATCCGCTCGTAGCAAGCCTTCTGAGTTTGATCAAGGAACGCGAAAATGCCGGTTGGCATTTCGACAGCGCCGAAGCAAGTTTCAAGTTGCTCGTGTACCGCCACTTGGGAATGGTGCGGGAGCCGTTCAAGGTTTTGAACTATCGCGTCATCGAAGACAAGACTCCGCAGGGAGTTTCCGTTTCGCAGGCGACCGTCAAGCTCCAGATTGGTGACAAGATCAGCCATCAGGTGAGCGAAGGTGACGGCCCGGTGAATGCTCTGGATGCTGCCCTCCGCAAGGCTCTGTTGCCGTTCTTCCCGTGCATGTCTAAGGTCCGCCTCGACGACTTCAAGGTGCGCGTGCTGGGCAGCAACGTGGCTTCCGATGCGACTGTTCGCGTATGGACGACGTTCGGCGACGAGCACGGCTACTGGAACATGGTGGGTGTTTCGAGCAACATTATCGAGGCTTGCTGGATGGCCTTTGTCGATGGTCTTACCTACAAGATTCTTGTGGAAAACAAGGTCATCCCGAATGCTTACAAGCACTTGGAAGTGAATGCTACAACTGAAAAGATTGATGAAGTCCCTGAAGCCTCCAAGCCGAAGAAACTTTCGAAGCGTGAAGTCAAGCGCGCTGCCGACATCACGAAACCCGCTTTAAAGAAAAAGAAGAAGTAAAATGCAAATCGTAAAAGTTACTCCGAAGTCCAAGGAAATTGAACGTATCTGCGGCCGTGAAGTCGCCCCGAGCAAGGAAATCCACGACAAGGTCATGCAGATTCTCGCCGATATCAAGAACGGCGGTTATGCGAAGGCTGTGGAATACGCTCAGAAGTTCGACGGCCTCAAGGGCAAGAACCTCCGCGTGAGCGAGAAGGAAATTGAAAAGTCCGCCGCCAAGTGCCCTGCCGAAATGCAGAAGGCCCTTAAGCAGGCCATCAAGAACGTGCGCGATTTCCACGTGAACCAGATGGAAGATTCCTGGCTCATGGAAGGCAAAGACGGCGTCGTTCTCGGTCAGCGCATTCGCCCGATGAAGCGCGTGGGCCTTTACGTTCCGGGTGGTGCAGGCATTTACCCGAGCACCGTGATTATGAATGCGGTTCCGGCCCTCGTCGCTGGCGTCAAGGACATCGTCGTCGTGACTCCGATCAAGGGCGAAATCAACCGCGCCGTTGCATTTGTCTTGAAGGAACTCGGCATTACCGAAGTCTACCACATCGGTGGCGCACAGGCCATCGCCATGCTCGCTTATGGCGCCAAGGATGCCAAGGGTAAGATCGTCGTGGAACGCGTCGACAAGATTGTCGGCCCGGGTAACGTCTTCGCCGCTGTTGCGAAGAAGGAAGTTTTCGGCATCGTGGACATCGACATGGTGGCAGGCCCCAGCGAAGTGCTTGTGCTTGCCGATAACACCTGCGATCCGGATTTTGTCGCTGCTGACCTCTTGAGCCAGGCCGAACACGGTTCCGGTTTCGAAGCCGCCATCTGCATTACAGACAACATGGAAACCGCCCAGATGATTAGCGCTTGCGTCGACATCCAGGTGGAAAATTCCCCGAAGAAGGAACTCCTCCAGAAGGTGCTCGACAACTTCGGTCGCATCCTCGTTGTGAAGGACTGGTTTGACGGCGTCGAAATTGCAAACGCCATCGCCCCGGAACACATGGAAATCGTGACCTGCGAAGCCGAATCCATGGCCGCCCAGATTGAAAACGCTGGCGCCGTGTTCATTGGCCCGTGGTCCAGCGAACCGGTCGGCGACTACTTTGCCGGCCCGAACCACGTGCTGCCTACGAACGGCACAGGCCGCTTCTTCAGCCCGCTCGGCGTCTATGACTTCCTCAAGCGCATGAGCATCATCAAGTACAGCGAAAAGGCCATCAAGAAGAACGCGAAGGCCATCGCCGTCGTCGCAAACGAAGAAGGCTTCATTCACCACGCCGCTGCTGTTTTGAAACGATTGTCTTAACGTTTTTTTTTCAAACGCAATAACGACTTTAGTTCAAAAATAAATTGCAAAAAGCAGGCGAGGTTCACTAGCCTGTTTTTTTTATCAAACTGAAATTTTGCCGAGTTCTTTTGCTAGTGCTGCTGCGTTCTGTGCGTCGCTTCCGTTAAGGATTTCGGTCCAGCTTTCGTCGGCGTCCGTTTCGAATCGGATGTTCTCGGCGGGGATTTCTTTGATGGCGTCTGCGGTGGATTTCTTGCGGAAGCTGTCCTTGTGCAAAGAGAAGATGGAGCCGAGCGGGAGGGCTGCTTTCACGATTCCTGAATCGCCTCCGAAGCGGTGGAAAATCGGGTGCGCGGTTTTCCCGAATCCGGCTTTTTTCAGGATTCGGATGATTCGTCCGTAGTCCCCGACACAGTGGATTTGCAAGTCCCTTCCTAAGTCGTATGCCATTTCCACCTGACGTACAAAGACTTGTTCCTGGATTCCGCCTTCCTCGTAGCCGGGGTAACGCTTGTCGAGCCCCGCTTCACCGACAATGGCGCCGCTGTTTTCGAGCAGCAGTTCCTCGAGGCGGTCGAGGTGCTCTTTGATGGTTTGTGTCGCCACCATCGGGTGAATCCCGTACGCGACGCCCTTCAAGTTCGTCTCAACATCGTCGCCCATTTTCGCGAAGATGTCCGCTATGGCATCCCATTCCCAGGGTTCACAGGCAACGGCTACAAAGGCGTAATCCAGTGCCTTGAGTTCGCGGGCGAGGGCGAGCGGCCGGGGGAGTCTTGCCAAATGAAGGTGAAAATCGAGCATCATCCACAATATAGCTCTCAAAATCCCTGATTTTACCCCTTTTATCCGATTTATTTGCTTTTTTGCTTGTTTTTTTGAGTGAAAAAGCCTAGTTTAAGGGCGTTGGGTTCCAACAAGTTTATGTTTTAATTCCAAAGGAGTTATCATGCGCGATTTGCTTGAAAAGGCTTTGAAAAAAGGTTTAAGCGTCACTTTTTCCAACGAGAACGGTTTTGCCGTTATCCGTATTTGCAAGGGTGACGAAGTTGTTGCCAGCTGCAGTCTTGGCTCTGCCGATTTTAGGGCTACGGTCGAAGAATCCTTGCAGTCTCTTTTGCTTGACTTGGAACGCAAAGGCAATTAATAAAAAAAAGAACCGATGCATGGCACCGGTTCCTTAAACATTTGAATGTTTATCCCCAGTCCAGGACTGGGGATTTTTGTATTAGTTGATGCGACCCACGAGGTTGCCCGAAAGCATGAAGTCCTTCGTGCTGCCGTAGCTGTGGAAGCCTGCAGAGAGGCTGAAGCGGTCGGTGAAGGTCTTTTCGAGGTAGAGGGCACCAAGAACGTCCTTCACGTGCTTTGCACCGAAGCTGCAGTATTCAGGATTTTCGCCACGGTCCTTGACGTATTCCGCTTCGAGAATGATGCGGTCGACAACCGGGGTGAAGAATGCTACGCCGCCGGTGACCGGGATGACCAGGTCGTCGTCGAGGTCCATGAGGGCGCCTTCAGCGAAGATGTTGGCGGTGTTGCGGACGATGGGGAGGTTCGCCTTGAGCGAGATGTTGTGGGCAACGTCAGCCTTGCTGTCGTACACCTTGTCGAAGATGTTGCCGCGGTAGGCGAGCTGGACGCTCAGGTCCTGGATGCTTTCAAGGCCGTGGAAGTTGAAGGCGGCGCGGATGTCGCCCTTGTCCAGGTTCGCGGACTGGCTGATGAGGCTAATGTAGAAGTCGAGGTTGTCCGTCGGGGTGAAACCGAACTGCAACTGGTTCTCGGAATTCTGGGTGGACATGAATCCGTTCAGGTAGCCATCGATGTAACCACCGAAGTAGTCGCCGTTCTTGTCGGTGTTGTCCCAACGACCGACCTTGAATACAAAGTTGTCTGTATTCTGCATGGCCCAGGCTTCGTCAAGGGAGAAGTAGTCGTCAATACCCTTTTCGGTATCGTTGCGAAGAGCTTCCTTCTTGGTCATCTTGTCCATGTTGTCGTCAGACATTCTCAGGTCGCCCGGATAGAATGCGATGCCGATCTTGCCCTTGAAGTCATCGCCTTCGGCGAGAACTGCAAAGTTGGCTTCGCCGTTCCATGTTTCGAGGTTGTCGCCCATTTTGTCGTCTTCTGTGGCCCAGAACACCTTGCCGGCTTCCAATTCGAAGTCTGCGTTGATGTCGAATGCAATCTTCGGAGTTTCGATGACTGCGTTTTCAATCATTTTTTTCTTTTTGCGGCGTTTCTTTTTCTTGGCGGGCTTCTGTTCCGGTGCTGCGGCCACTTCGGCTGCGGGGGCCGGTTCGGCTGCGGCGACTTCGGTCTTGGCTTCTTCGGCCTTCGGGGCTTCAGCGGCAGCGGCTTCGGCGGCGGGTGCTTCTGCAGGTGCTGCTTCAGTCTTGGCTTCTTCGGCCTTCGGGGCTTCAGCGGCAGCGGCTTCGGCGGCGGGCGCTGCTGCAGGGGCTGCTTCAGTCTTTGCTGCTTCGGCCTTCGGGGCTTCAGCGGCAGGGGCTGCTGCGGGGGCTGCAGCTACAGGTTCTTTCTTGTCGGCGGGGGCACTGGCCTTGGCCGTAGCCTGCGGGGCGGCAAAAACGCTTGCTGCGAGGAGGCATGTAGCGAGGAACATTTTTTTCATTTCCGGAATCTCCTATTTATTCCATTTGATTGAAATTTTAGTAAAAAACAAATCTTTTTTGAACATCGACCTATTTTATGCCCCGTAAAATGTTAATTTATAGAGTAAATGAGGTTTAAATTGAAAAAATTAGTACTGTTTTTGCTGATTGCCTGTGTAAGTGTCGCTTTTTCCGATGAAACTTTGCCTGCTTACGGCATGCTTAACAAACAGCTGGACGAAGAACGTCCGGTGGGTGAACTGACCAAGACGGACTGGATCAAGGAATTGCCGATTCCGAAGGAAAAGGTGAAAAAAGTTACCTACGTTCGCGAAAAGGTACAGGTCAAGGATAAGAAGGGTAGGGTTGTCAAGGATAAGAAGGGTAAGCCCAAAACAAGGATTCAAAAGAAAAAAGTTGAAAAGTGGGTTGAGGTCGAACCGACTGAACCGCCCAGATTCGTTCCTATCGACTGCAAGTTGGGCCAGGTTTGGGTGAAGCGCGCCGACCTTGCCAGGTTCCAGCAGGAGTCCAAGGACTTGAGTGGCGAATATGCGTCCGCTACCGGTAGTGTGACCTTGAAAAAGTCCCCGACGAATCCCCGTTATTTTTCCGTTGTCATCCAGAACGGTCCGTTTGGCGAACGTTCCGAAATAGAAATGGGTAACCTGGAAATGCGCGAGTCCAACGGCCATGCAAGACTTAGCTACCAGGAAGAGGGCTGCAATATCGACATTGCTATCTACAACCGTCAGGTGAAGGTTGCCCAGCGCGGCTGTTACGACTACAATATCGGCCAGTACAAGCTCGAGGGCGAATACCCGACATACAAGGGCAATACCCGCAAGGTCGATACTTTCAATATGCCGGAACAGTCCTTCGTCTATAAGTACTACAAGTGGTGCGATAGCGGCTTTGATTCCTGCAAGGAAGAAAAGGACGAAAACGGAAAGGTGACCATTACGTGGAGTAAGGACGGTAACGGCTTTATTGAACGCGCCGCAGGCGAAGAAGTGCATACTTATCGTCCTTTCGAATACGTGATTCCTCACAAGCGCGACTTCTACAAGGGTGAAAAGCCCATGGTCATCAAGACCAAGCGCACGGATATCAGCGGCGAATGGTGGCTTTGGTACTTCTACCCGAAGGCCGAACGCTTCAGAATGGTGCGTGCCGGCATGCGCGAAGATATCGCCCAGATGGAAATTTACGAATAAATTAATGTCCTGGACTTGCTAGGCGGACCGTATGAACAAGGCCATTGAAAAGTCTCGCATGTTGTTTTTGGATACAAGTGCAATCGTGCGCTTGCTTCAAATGCATCCGGACTACTATCCAGTGGTTTCAAACATTTTGGACATGGCCTATGAAAAGAATGTCCAAATACTGGTTTCGTCTGTTACCTTGTTTGAAATATGCCGTCGCGCCTTTGATGCCCGAGAAGGCGTCCTTGCTCGCCAGTACCGCGAATTCTTTGAAAATTCTGCGAACGTGCGCGTGTGCGATGTGAATTCCGAGGTTTCTGTTAAAGCGGCAGAACTTTTTGCTTCTGCTTCCCGCACAAATCATAAGCTGACCGAGGCGGAGTCGATACGCCTTGCTACCGCTTTCGTTTATGGCGCCGATTGTATTCTCACCGAGAGTGTGAACTTCCGCGATGCGACCGATGTCGCTGTCGTGACGCTCGACGAAGTGTAGAACGCTTAAAAACTGTTCGAACTCGGAAAACACCCACTAAATGCAAATAAAGCTTGATTTAGTGGGTGCGTTTTTTGCTAAAACACCTACTAAATGCAGATAAAACTCAATTTAGTAGGTGCGGCCTTTTCCCAAAATTCAAAAAACAGTACAATTTATTGCGAATAAAGTAATAAAACACCTACTAAATGTGCAAAAAATGCAATTTAGTGGGTGTTTTTCGGGGAAAGTCCGCGTTTCTGCGACGTTCTCTCACTTTTTCTGCGACATTCTCTCGCGTTTCGACGGCAATCTTCCGCTTTCACGTCGAATGTTTTTCTTTAAAATTCTACATTTATCCCGTAAAATTTACTGGAGACTCCTATGTCGAATTATTGTCCTGTTATTGGTCTTGAAATCCATTGTCAGCTCGCCACCAAGACGAAGATGTTCTGCGGTTGCGAAATCGAAGTGAATACGACTCCGAACAAGCACGTATGCCCCGTTTGCCTCGGTATGCCGGGTGCAATGCCCGTGCCGAACAAGAAGGCCGTGGAATACGCCATTCGCCTGGGCCTCGCTTTGAACTGCGAAATTGATTTGAACGCCATGTGGACCCGTAAGAACTACTTCTACCCGGACCTTCCGAAGGGTTACCAGATTACCCAGACGGGCGGCCTTCCGGTGTACGACCATCCGATTTGCAAGAACGGCTGGCTCGAAATTGTGAAAGAAGACGGGACCAAGAAGCGTGTGGGCATCACTCGTATCCACATGGAAGAAGATGCTGGTAAGCTCATCCACGACATGAGCCCGACGGATTCCCATTTTGACGCAAACCGCTGCGGCACTCCGCTTTGTGAAATTGTTACTGAACCGGATATCCGCAGCCCGGAAGAAGCCGTGCTTGTGCTGAAGAAGATTAAGCAGACGCTCGAATACACGCAGGTTTCCAAGGCCAACATGGAAAACGGCAACATGCGCTGCGACGGTAACATTTCCCTCCGCGCCTCTGAAGATGCTCCGTTTGGCATCCGCGCCGAAATCAAGAACTTGAACAGCTTCACGAACTTGGAAAAGGCTTTGTACGCCGAAATGAATTTGCAGGCTGCGACCTTGGATGCCGGTCGGGAAGTGGAACAGTGCACCAAGCGCTACGATCCCAACGCCGACAAGACGATTGTGATTCGCAGTAAGGAAGATGCTCACGACTATAAGTACTTCCCGGAACCGGATATGGTCCGCCTCGTGACAGACCCTGCCTTTGTTGAAGAAATTCGCAATACGATGCCGGAACTTCCGGATGCACGCCGCGCCCGCTTCATGGCTGACTACGGCGTTTCCGAATACGACGCCCAGGTGCTTACCGAAGACCGCGACGTGAGTGAATGGTACAACACCGCCGTGAAGGATTGCAAGAACGGAAAGATTCTTGCGAACTGGGTGATTACGGAACTCCTTGCAAAGGTGAAGGAACTCGAAGGCGGCCTCAACGCCTTGAAGATCAAGCCGGAACAGCTTTGCGCCCTCGTGAACCTGATTGTCGACAAGACCATCAACGGCAAGATTGCTAAGGACGTGTTCGCAGAAATGTTCGAAACCGGCGCCGATCCTGCAAAGATCGTGAAGGACAAGGGCCTCGTACAGGTGACGGATACGGGCGCTATCGAAGCGATTGTCCGCGAAGTCTGCGCTGCTAATGCCGCCCAGTTCGCCGAATTCAAGGCGGGCAAGGTTGCTTTGAAGGGCTTCCTCGTAGGTATGACCATGCGCAAGTCCGGCGGCAAGGCGAACCCGGGCATGGTGAACGAAATTCTCGACAAGCTCGCTAAGGAATAGTTGCAGAAGTTACTTGGCATCTTAGTCTTTGTAATCGCTTGCGTCGCTTTGGCGCCGGCGGTTTCGAACGCTGCAGAAGTCAAGAACAAGTGCGACTCGCTTAATGTGAGCACGCTTAACATGACTGACGAGGAAATCGCGGAAATCTGCGGAATCGACAGTACGACGCTCGATCAAGGGCCTACGCTTCAGGAATTGAACGAAGAGGAACCCAGCTACATCAAACGCGATTACGATCACAAGCAGCAGGTGATTGTTGGAAGCGTCGTAATGTTCTGCATCGCACTCGCGATGGTGTTGATGAACAACTACAACCCTAAAAGATAAACAGTTTGTAAAAAAAATCCCGGCCTTGCAAGGTCGGGATTGGTGTATAGGGACAATCCGAGTGATTGTTTTAGACGTTTTTATGCTTTTTCCGCAGTAAGCGCCTTGACCTGTTCTTCGGAAAGTCCGTTGAACTCCGAAATTTCCGTTAGTGGCTTGTTCATGGCAAGCATCCTTCGTGCCATATTTTCGACTTGTTGCTTGGAACCTTCCTCGCGGGCGGCTTTCTTGGCGGCTTCTTCTTGTTCCCTGAGCGCATCAGCGACAGTCTTGTAATTCGGGCGTGCGAAATCCTTCTGGAAGGTCCTTGCGGATAAATAAGACACCCATCAATAGGGGAAACTTTTTGGTGAAAAGTTTGTGTATATTTAGAAAAAGAAGATCTAATTACAAAAAAAGGAGACCCAGATGAAAAAAGTTTTGTTTTCTGCATTTTCGCTAGGTTTGGTGCTGGCTTTGGGAGCCTGTTCCGATGACAGTTCATCAAGTACGGAAGTGGAGAAGGATTCGGGGGCAACGGGCGGCTATTCGGAGAGTGAAAGTATCGACAAGGATGCCGAGAAAATTCTTGAGGAAGCGGTCAAGGGTACGGATTACGAATCGGTGACCTGCGACAGTGTCTCGACTCAGGTGGTCGCGGGGACAAATTACAGGTTCCAGTGCAGCATGAAGGACGGCAAGAAGACGAAGGACGTCGAACTCGTCGTGTTCGAACCGCTCCCGAATACCGGCAAACCCGTGCAGCTCACGCTTGTCGTGGACAATGCGGGCAAGGTCCTCTTTGAAAGCGAAGTGGAATTCGAAGACGACGAAGATATAACGGACGACGATAAAAAGAAAGACGACGACAAAAAGAAGTCGGACGACGAAAAGCTCAAGGACGACCGCGATGGACAAACCTACAAGACCGTGAAGATTGGCGACCAGGTTTGGATGGCCGAGAACTTGAACTACTCCGAGGAACCGGGTGAACAGAGCTGGTGCTACAACGATAGCACGGAATATTGCGAAAAATTCGGCCGCCTGTACACCTGGGTTGCAGCCGTCGGCAAGACGGAGGATGAATGTGGATATGATGAAGATTGCGACTTGCCTAGTGGGAATATTCGGGGAGTCTGCCCTGAAGGCTGGCACATGCCGACAGACAAGGATTGGCAGACTTTGTTTGCCAGTGTTGGAGGCAAGGACAAGGCTGGAATCGCGCTCAAATCAAGCAGCGGCTGGTACAACGATGGTAACGGCAAGGATTCCTTCGGCTTTACCGCACTCCCGGCCGGCAACAGGGAAGACGGCGGCTATTTCCGCCTTATCGAAGACTATGCCTTCTTCTGGTCTGCCACTCAGTACGAAAGCGTCAGTTCATACGCCTATTACATGTCCTTGTACAACGGCTTCGATGAGGGTACCCTGGACCTCAACGAAAAGTACCGCGGTTACTCCGTCCGTTGCATCAAGGACTAAACGATTAGTATAGTTTCCTCAAAATTCCGAGAGTTCCCATGAGCGGGAAATACCTTTTGGCTATTGTTGCAAGTACTCTTATTTTTGCCGCTTGCGGCGACGACGTGACCGAAATCCACCAAGAAGGCATGGCGGTTCTTGAGAAGGGCGAAGACGGCAATGACGGCAATGATGGCGCCGATGGCAAGGACGGAAGAAATTTAATAGCTTCTCCAGGTACGATGGGTAGTTTTGTTGATAATAGAGATGGCCATGTTTACAAGACCGTTGTGATTGGCTCCCAGACCTGGATGGCCGAGAACCTGAATTATTCCGTGAATTCGGGCAAGCGGAGCTGGTGCGGTGGAGGTAGTGGCGCGACAGAGGGAAAATGCTCCGTGTACGGTCGCCTGTACACCTGGGCTGTGGCGGTTGACGCTTGCCCCGAAGGCTGGCACCTGCCGGATACCACGGAATGGAAAACCCTGTTTGCGACAGTCGGCGGAAAAAACGTTGCGGGGAAAATGCTGAAGTCCGCCAGCGGTTGGAGCGATTATAATGGTTCCAAAGGCAATGGATCGGACGCCTACGGATTCTCTGCTCTTCCTGCTGGCTTCAGAGGCGATGAAGGCAAATTCTTTGATACCGACGACTACGCCAGCTTCTGGTCTGCTACTGAGGACAATAGCTACTACGCCTACTACATGAACTTGGGCTTCGACAGCGAGAGTGCCAACCTATACAACAGCAATAAAAGCAACAGTAGCTCGGTTCGTTGCCTCCGGGATAAGTAGAAATCGTGAGCGCGGGAAAATGCGAATTTTTACTTAGATTTTAGAATAAATTTAATTGTGTCATCTTTTGTCAGTAATTTGAACTCAAATTAAGATGAGAAAGAGCGCGAAGACCCCTCCCTGGCCGACGAAGTGAAACGCTTTATCAAGCAGAACCAGCAGGAAATCGAAACCTTCCCTGCGAAAGTGGAGAGCGAACTGGTGTGCGTAACTGACGCAGCCGATGTCTCCGTGAAATTTCTGAGCAAACGCTGCAGCGGCTACGCCATGGATTTTTACCCCGAAGCGGCCCCCATATTCGCCATGGCCGCAAAAATAGCCGCCATATTCCGCAAGCACGGCCGCCCCATAAAGGAGTTGGGGCCGGATATAGACGAAGAGGATGCCGACGCTCCGACGAACACCATCAAGAACGCCCGTTGCGGCCGCTTGGATTTGGAGTGGGATGTTGACCCGGACGATGACGATCCGAGGAGAGTCTGCGTGGTGTATGGGCCGCCCAGCCGGTAGGGGGGGGGGGGCGGCGGTAAATTCAGAAATCGGCGATGATTTTGGGGCGAGTACAATGAACTGAAGAATAGGTTTTTGCATATCGCGCATCGTGCAGTTCCACCTCGGCAACAGCCCTCATTAAGAAAATGGTTGCGCTTGAACTCGTCGAAAAAGTTACCGGCCACGGCAATGGAAAGTATTGTTTTTCCTCTCGGCCCTGAAAAGTACAGCCCGCAAAAAAAATCCAAACGCTGACGTTTTTTGTCAGTGAAAATAAGCGATATTTACTGTGAATGTACTAGGAGGTGATAAATGTACGAAATCTTAAGGGAAAAGCCAAAGGGCAGAACAGTTTTTGAATATTACTGGGAAGGTGGTTATCCATGCAAAAAGGAAGGTTATCTTCTGTATTTTGATGGATGCGTCTATACGGTATCCGCGGATATTTGTAATGATATTGAAGAACGTTACCTCTTGGTTGCTGCCTGCAAACCTCTAGCGGACGAAGTAAAAAAGTTCATCAAGGATAACAAGGCTCGCGTAGATGCCTTGCCGAAGGAAATTCCTTTCCTTGATATGGTTTGTGATGGCAGTGAAGATTACTACAAATTCCTGAATAAGAGGGTTTGTGGCTGTATGGTGAGAGAACAGGATCCTGGAAATGATATAGTTGCCTTGCATGACGAAATTATCGCCATATTCCACAAGTATAACGTGGTCTTGGAGGAAGAAGAGGAGGAAGGTTAAAAGCGAAAATACGGCTAAGTGGGAATTATGGGTAAATACGGAAATTTTGGTTTGGTGATGGATTGTTGCAATGCTTTGCGGAAAATTTTGGGAAAATTGCCGATTTAGCTTAATGTTTAGCAGTGCGCTTAATCGTTACACTGCTTTTTATCTTATATTTAAATTATGCCCGAAAACAAGAAAGAACTATCCGAAGAAGATATCAAGAACCGCTATATTACGCCGGCGCTGAACAAGTCTGGCTGGCGAGCGGATGATATGCGGATGGAGTATTTCTTTACCGATGGCCGCGTGATTTTCCAGGGTGGGCAGCATGCCCGCAAGCAGGGCAAAAAAGCGGATTATCTGCTCAATGCCATGACCAACTATCCGATTGCGATTGTCGAAGCCAAGGATAACAATAAGCCGGTTGGCGGTGGCCTGCAACAGGCCATGGACTATGCGCAGATTCTGGATGTCCCGTTTGCGTACAGTTCCAATGGCGATGGCTTCATTGAACATGATTTTTTGACGGGTTCGGAACGCGAACTTTCCTTGGATGAGTTTCCCACAAAAGAGGAACTTGTCAAACGTGAACGTGACGCAAAGGGCTTTACTGTTGATCAACAGAAAATTGTGAATGAACCCTACTATTGGGATCAGGAAACTCACGCTCCTCGCTATTATCAGCGTATCGCTATCAACCGAACCATAGAAGCTGTTGCCAAGGGGCAAAAGCGAATGCTTTTGGTGATGGCGACAGGTACTGGCAAGACTTTTACCGCGTTCCAGATTATGGAACGTCTGCATAAGTCCGGCGCAAAAAAGAAGATTCTGTACTTGGCCGATAGAAACGTTCTTATCGACCAAACCATGACCCAGGATTTCAAGCCTTTCCAAAAGGTGATGACCAAGGTCAAGGGCAAGGAACTGGATTCCAGTTACGAAATCTACATGGCTTTGTATCAGCAACTGGTTTCTTACGACGAAGGTGTTCCGGATCCGTTTACAGCTTTCAAGCCTGAATTCTTTGATCTGATTATGGTGGACGAATGCCACCGCGGTAGTGCGAAGGACGACTCCGAATGGCGAAAGATTCTTGAATATTTCAAGGGAGCGACGCAAATAGGTATGACGGCTACGCCCAAGGTGAAATTCGGCGCAAACAACCTGGATTACTTCTGCTCCGAAAATAAAGGGGAACCACTCTATACTTACTCTTTGAAGCAGGGCATTGAAGATGGTTTCTTGGCTCCTTATCGTGTGACCAACAGCTTTTTGAATGTGGATTTGAACGGCTGGACGCCTGAGGGACCTAGCGAAATAGATTTGTTTGGAAATGTGATTCCTGAACAACTTTACCAGCGCCCGGATTTCGGTCGGGATTTGGTTATCAAGACTCGTCGTGAAGTTGTGGCGCGTCGCATTACTCAGATGCTTTATAAAATTGGGCGAATGACGAAAACGATTGTATTCTGCCCAGATATAGAAGAAGCCGAAGCGATGCGTGAGTTGCTCGTGAATTTGAATTCTGACATGATGAAGGAAGATTCGCGCTACATTATGCGGATTACTGGCGATGATACCGTCGGCAAAAAGCAACTGGAAAATTTCATTGATGTGAATGAACCGTACCCGACTGTGGTGACGACTTCCGAAATGTTGAGTACCGGCGTGGATTGTAAAACCTGCGGCCTTATCGTTATTGATAAGGAAATCGGCTCGATGACTGAATTCAAGCAGATTGTTGGTCGTGGAACGCGCCTCCGCACCGACAAGGGCAAGTGGCATTTTGAAATTCTTGATTTCCGTAATGCTACAAAACTTTTCAAGGATCCCGAATTTGACGGTGAGCCTGAAATGCCCGAGGAGCCGAAGAAACCTGGTGGGGGAGCTCACGAACCCCGTACACCCTATGACCCGACGCTTCCAAAGAAATATTATGTGAACGGGGTTCAGGTATCCATTGACGCCGAGACTGTCTCTTACCTAGGTGCCGACGGCAAGACTCAGGTTGTTGAAAGCTTTACTGACTTTACCCGCAAGAACATTCGTGGTAAGTACGCCACCCTCAATGACTTTATCAAACATTGGAGCGAAACGGAACGCAAGGCCGCCATTGTGGATGAACTCAAGGAATACGACGTGCTGATTGACGCCATTCGCGAAGCGAATCCGGCTCTTGCAAAGGCAGATGTTTTCGACATCATTTGCCATGTTGCATTTGACCAAAAGCCGTTGACCCGTAGCGAACGCGCAAAGAATGTTCAAAAACGCAACTACCTGGCAAAGTACGAAGGCCAGGCTCGTGAAGTTCTTGACGCACTCCTTGTAAAGTATGCCGACGATGGAATTCTTCAGATGGAAAGTAACGAAGTCCTTAAGCTGGATCCGTTTAACCACATTGGAACCGTTCCCAAGATTATGAAACTCTTTGGTGGCAAGCAGGGTTACGAAGCTGCTATTTTAGATTTGAAAAAGCAACTCTACTTGACCGATGACGTGGCATAATATATATTTAGAATGTCATAGTATTTGTCATTGTAAATGTCAGGGTAAATTTCATAGTATTTGTCAGGGTAAAAATGGATAATCCTCCTTTCAAACTGAATTCGAAAATTTTGACGCTTGCGACGGAAATTTCTGCTCTTGTCGAACGTTTTGTAATTCGGTTGGAACAGACTGATGGCCTAAAATTGCGCAGGGTAAATAAAATCAAGAGCATTCATAGTTCCCTTGCCATAGAGGGAAACTCCTTGAGTGAAGATGTAGTGAGCGACATTATTAACGGGAAAAGAGTGCTCGCTTCGCCTCGTGAAATTCTTGAAGTCAAAAACGCTCTTGCAACTTACAAATTATACCCCAAACTCAACCCTTTTTCAATAAAAGATTTGTTAAAGGCTCATGGTGTAATGATGCAGGGTATAACGCCCGATGCTGGAAATTTTCGTAATTGCAATGAGGGGGTGTTTAGCGGCTCCAGGTGCATACATTTAGCTCCTCCACCGAATAGGGTCCCTGGGCTTATGGAGGACCTGTTCAACTGGTTGAAGAACAGCAAAGACCACTTATTAATTCGTTCTTGCGTTTTTCATTATGAATTCGAATTTGTTCACCCGTTTAGTGATGGTAATGGACGTACTGGTCGTTTGTGGCAATCGCTGATTCTTGGTAAGATGAACCCTGCCTTTGAATTTTTACCAGTAGAGAATATGGTGTATGCAAATCAGCAAAAGTATTATGACGCTATTGCAAAGGCTACAAAAGCTGGGGAATCGAGTCCTTTTGTAGAATTCATGCTACAAAATATCCTTGAAACTTTGGAAAAATACAAGGATGTTTCCCTGCAAAATGGTGATGTTCAGAAATATGAATTGAGTACAAGGCAGAAGAAAATTCTTGCTATGGTTTCGCAGGGCGATATAACGATTGAACTTTTGGCAAAAAAATTGAAGGTGTCAGACAGAACAATTGCTAGGGATTTGGCCCAATTGCAGGAATATGACTTGATTGGTCGTGAAGGGTCCGATAAGACCGGCCGTTGGATTGTTAAGTAAAAGGAAATATCTATGTCTGTAACGAACTTGGTGAAGCGTCTGCAAAATGAAATGCGCAATGATGCCGGCATTAACGGCGACGCACAGCGCATTGAACAGATGGTGTGGATGTTCTTTTTGAAGGTCTATGACGCCCAGGAAGAAATCTGGGAATGTACCAAGGATTCTTACACCTCCATTATTCCCGAAAACTTGCGCTGGCGTAACTGGGCTGTAGATGACAAGAGCGGATCCGCCCTTACCGGCGAAGACTTGCTGAAGTTCGTGAACAACGAACTTTTCCCTACGTTAAAGGCTCTGCCTGTTAACGAAAATACGCCCCGTGGCAAGGCTATCGTCAAGATGGTCTTTGCGGATCTGAACCAGTACATGAAAGATGGCATTATCCTTCGTAAGCTGGTAAACATTATTGACGAAGTTGACTTTAGCGATGCCGAGGACCGTCACACCTTTGGTGACATTTACGAAGGTATTCTAAAGGATTTGCAGTCTGCAGGTAATGCCGGTGAATTCTATACGCCCCGCGCCCTTACAGATTTTATCGTGCAGCAGTTGCACCCGGAACTGGGGGAGACCTTTGGTGACTTTACCAGCGGTACTGGCGGCTTTTTGACAAGTTGCCTGAACTACCTGAAACCCCGCATCAAGAACTCCAAGGACGAAGTCAAATACCAGAATACCATTGTCGGCCAGGAATGGAAGCCGTTGCCTTATCTGCTCTCCATTACCAACATGCTGGTACACGACATCGAAGAACCCAACATTACCCATGGCGATTCCCTAGGCAAGAAGGTCCAGGACTTTGGCGATAACGACAAGGTGGATTGCATCGGCATGAATCCGCCCTACGGTGGTGCAACAGGTGCAAGCGCCAAGATGAATTTTCCCATGGATATGCGCAGCTCCGAAACGGCAGACCTCTTTATTGTGCTGATTATGTATCGCCTGAAAAAGAATGGACGCGCTGGCGTGATTATCCCGGATGGATTCCTATTTGGAACCGATGGAGCCAAGCTTGCCATTAAGCAGAAACTGCTTCGCGATTTTAACCTGCATACGGTCATTCGTTTGCCGGGCAGTATCTTTAGCCCCTACACAAGCATTGCCACCAACATCCTCTTCTTTGACAACAAGAAGGCGAAGGACGCTCCGGCAGGCTTTAGCACCAAGGAAACCTGGTTCTATCGCCTGGACATGCCCGAAGGCTACAAGCACTTTAGCAAGACCAAGCCCATGCGTCTTGAACATTGCAAGCCCATTGCTGACTGGTGGGAAAATCGAGAAGAAATCCTTGAGACCAACGATGATGGGGAAGTGGTCAGCGAAAAGGCCCGCCGTTTTACTCCTGCAGAACTTGTAGAAATGGATTGCAACTTTGATCAGTGCAAGTTCCCCAAGGAAGAAGAAGAAGTGCTGCCCCCGGCGGAACTGCTGGAAGATTACCACAAGAAACGCGCCGCACTTGATAAAAAGATCGACAAGAAGCTAGAACAGATTCAGAAATTGCTAGGTCTCAACGTTGTCATCCCCGACTCCGATCGGGGATCTAGGAGCTAAGCGACGATGAACGGCAAGCAATTAAAGAACTCCATCCTTCAATGGGCAATCCAGGGCAAACTTGTTCCTCAGAACCCGAAGGATGAACCAGCTAGCAAACTCCTGGAACGCATTGCTGCTCAGCGTGTTGTTGCGAGCGGAGCGAAGCAATCCAAGAAGAATCCAGCATCACGCATTTATCGTGATGGTTCGTCCTGGTTTGAACAAGTCGGCTCCGCAGAACCCAAGGACATCACGGAAGAAATCCCCTTTGACATTCCCGAAAGCTGGGAATGGTGTAGGTTAAAAAATCTTGCCATCTTTCTTAATGGTGATAGAAGTAAAAATTATCCTAATAAAAGTGAATATGTGCCTAATGGTGTGGCATGGATTAATACAGGGCACATAACTCCCGATGGATATTTGTCTACTTCATCAATGAATTATATCTCGGAAGAAAAATTTAATTCACTTGGCAATGGATTTATTGAAAAAGGTGATCTAGTGTATTGTCTACGTGGTGCAACATATGGTAAAATTGCGCGTATAGACCCCTTTGAAAGAGGAGCTATTGCATCTTCATTGATGATTATTAGACCATTACAATTTGATTTTCGTGAATACATATATTGGTTGCTAATCTCGCCATATGCAAAACAACAATTGAATATTTACGCAAATGGTGCCGCACAGCCAAATTTAGCAGCGAAAGATATCGAAAAGTACTTTGTTCCTCTCCCTCCCTTAGCAGAACAAAAGCGAATCGTCAAAAAATTGGAACAAATCCTGCCCTTGGTTGATGAATATGACCAAGCACAAACTCAGCTGGATAAACTCAACAAGGAACTCCCCGAAGCCCTAAAAAAGAGCATCCTCCAGCAAGCCATCCAAGGCAAACTCGTCCCCCAGAACCCCAAAGACGAACCCGCCGATAAATTGCTTGAAAGGATAACCATTAGCCGTCATTCTTCGCATAGCGAAGAATCCAGTAAGAAGTCTAGGAAATCCTCTTCAAAGAATCCAGTCTCCCGCATCTACCGTGACACCGACGGCCTCTGGTACGAACAAACCGGCTCCTCCGAACCCATAGACATTTCAGAAGAAATTCCATTTGAAATCCCCGAAACCTGGACATGGTGCAGGTTGGAAAATTTGGGGACATTTGTACGCGGAAGTGGAATTAAACGCGATGAAACTGTTCTTGAAGGTAGACCTTGTGTTCGATATGGTGAAATGTATACGACCTACAAGGTGAAATTTTCTGTGGTGAAATCCTTTACAAGGGATGATATATTTGAAAAATGTCAAAAAATAGTACAAAATGATATTTTAATGGCTCTAACTGGAGAGAATAAGTGGGACATTGCATTAGCAGCAGTCTACCAAGGAATCGAAGAATTGGCTCTTGGTGGAGATTTGTGTAAGTTTACACCTATAGAATGTAATCCCTTGTATCTTGTTTACTTAATAAATTCTCCTTATGGAATAGAGTATAAACGCAATACATCAACTGGAGATATTATCGTTCATACCTCAGTTGGCAAATTGGGTAATTTCTTGGTTCCCCTCCCTCCCTTAACCGAACAAAAACGCGTCGTCGCCAAACTAGAACAAATGTTTAAGGTTTTGTAGAAAATTAAAATGGGGTTAGAGTGAGAATTGGCTAATTCGCGAGGTGTTCTGGCAGAAGCTGAACCAGACCTCCTCATAATATTCTATATTGCCATTCTGGATGAATATTTAATGAGGAACAAAATGAAATACACAGACGAAGCAAAAGAAAATTTCAAGGCTCTTTCCAAGAATCCGTATCCTGGCCGCGGCATCGTGCTCGGCACAAGCCCGGATGGCAAGTCCTTCGTGCAGGTTTACTGGATTATGGGTCGCAGCGTGAACAGCCGCAACCGCGTGTTCGAAATGGAAGCGAAGACTGGCTTCATGAAGACGAAGGCCTTCGACGAATCCAAGCTCTCTGACCCGCATCTCATCATCTACTACCCGGC
Source organism: Fibrobacter sp. (assembly GCA_024398815.1). Classification (GTDB taxonomy): domain Bacteria; phylum Fibrobacterota; class Fibrobacteria; order Fibrobacterales; family Fibrobacteraceae; genus Fibrobacter. The sequence continues at coordinate 11,820 of JAKSIL010000002.1, read as the reverse complement.
TCGCCACACGGCCGACGTGCAGATCATTACGAACGGCGACCAGACCGATACTATTTACAACGCCATCAAGCTTGGCGGTACTTTTGAAAGCGCTCTCGCCACTCGCCAGTACGAAGACGACGCTCCGAACTTCACGCCGCGCATTTCCGGCATTCATTACAAGAATGCCCAGCCGGCTTTGTACAAGTTAAGCATCCTCAAGAGCCGCAACAACTGCGAAGACGCTGGCTGTGAACGCGCTACGTTCGAATTTGAAAAGGCTCTCCCGGGTCTTGGCCACTTCATCAGCACGTATGTGACCGACGGAAGCCCGATTCCTTCTTTCGAAGGCGCTCCGAAGCTTATGCCGATTTTCGACACTGCCGAAGAGAACCTCAAGAAGTACTGGAACGCTCTCGACAAGGATAACAAGGTTTCCCTGATGGTGAAGGTCATCGACCGCAAGACCTTCAAGGCAAAGACTTTAATTGTGAATAAAAACAAATAGTTTTTATTCACAATTAAAGTCAATTATGATTTACGAATTATAAATTATGAAATTTATAATCGCGGCTACGCCGCCAAGCGTAATCTCATAATTTGTACTTAATAATTCATAATTGAAAAATAAAATAGGTCCCTTCGGGGACCGTTTTTATTTTTCTACAACTTGACCTAGAATTTGGTGGATTCCTTTTTTGTAATCCCCGTTTTCAGGATTTTCGATGTAGTAGAACATCTGATCAACGAGAGCCTGTGTGTTGAAGTCGTAAGAGGGCAGTCGGAGCAGGTAGCTTTCGGCGGAGTTGTCGAATGCGAAGATTTGTTTTGGAGCCTTGATTCTACCTTCTTCGGCCATTTCAATGAGCACGCTCGCGACATCGTCGTTGACGCAGACCCAAGGCGTTTGATCGCAATCCTCGAAGTTCTTCATGATGGAACTCAGCTTGTTTTTCAAGAGTTCACGGGCGTATGCTTCCACGGAATACTTGGCGACGTTCTGTCTTGCAATTTGTCTGTAATCCCAAGGGCTTGCGAATTCCTTGTCGGTGCATTGAACGACGCTTACGCCCGAATCGCGGAGCCCCTTGAGACGGTCAATGGACCAGGAACTGTCGTGGTACGGCGAAATGAATGCGATATTCCGGATATTCTGGGCGAGCAGGTATTTGCCGACTTCAAGTCCAGGAGGGGTTCCGAACGTCGAATTGAAAAAGGCCCAGTTGGGTTTGCTCAGGTAGCGTGCGGGAAGCGCATCGGGCGGCTGTTCCCACCATACGGCTACAGGATATTTTACGTTTGAAAACAGCTGAAGCAGGTGACTGGGGTTCATGACGAGTAGTGTCGAAAGGAAAGCCCCGACGGCGTTCGGGTAGTCTTCGATATTGCACTTCTTGCCGCTTCGGTCGATTATGGTTCCGCTGTTTTCGTTAATGCCTAAAAGAATTAATTTGTACCTGCTTGAGCCCGCCTTTTTGTACACCATGCGCAAAAGGTCGAGTTCTCGTTCGCTTTCGGCGGTAAAACCGCCCCAGCTGTTGCATCGCGTCACGAAAATGAGTTCGCTTAAAGGGCTCTCTTTGTCGATCTGCTTCTTTTGGGCGAAGCTGTACTGCCGCCCGTATCTGACAAGGATTCCTTGCTCCACTTTTTCGCTTAAAAAGTTTCGGAGAACCGTCTGCGAAACGTTGTAGCGCTGTCCGAGTTCCTTCGATAGCGGGAGAGGCTCGCGAGGGCTGAGATAGCCTCGTTCCCAATCGTCATTGAAAAGCCTTGAAAGCTTTTCCATGGCGCTTTCGCGAATGGTTGGAGTGGATTTGGTGTTCGGAATGAAGTTCGCGTCTTGGTTTCTTGGTTTCCAAAAGCAGCCTTTGCCTTGCAGACGGATTATTTTGTCTTTTTTTTCAAGTTCGGCTAGGGCTTTTTGCACGGTGCTCGAAGAAACGCTGTAGGATTGCATCAAAGTACGGACGCTTGGAAGGCGGCTTCCGTCGTTGTGGGGCGAATCCATAAGCAGTTTTACGATTCTCTCGTGCATCGTTATCAATAATAAAAAAGTCTGCGCAGCTAAAGCTACGCAGACCTTGTTGTTTGGGAGGGAATTTCTTTTTTTAGATGCCGAAGTTCACGCGATAGCGGTTCTTGGCTTCCTTGACTCGTGCGCCCTTGGCATTCACGAAGCCGTTAGTGCCCTTTTCTGCCTGGTACTGGGTGCGCATCTGCCTGATGGCTTGCTGGTCGCCCGGCTGAATATTGGCGTTCGGGTCGATGACCGGATTCTGCTGCTGCGGGTCGTTCGGGTTAACCTGCTGCTGGGTGGCAGACGACTGCGGTTGAGGCTGCTGGCTATCCGAAGATACCGTGGCCGGCTGGCTGGCAGAAGACTGAGGCTGCTGTTGCTGCTGGCTGGCAGAAGACTGCGGCTGTGCCTGCTGCTCGTCATCTTTTGGAACTTGACCGTTGAACATCTCCTGGCCCTTGCGTGTGAGGGCGAGAATCAGCATGCCGTCCTTGGAGTAGATGTTCTTGTCGGTGAGGTCTACGCGGTTGCCGTCAAAGGTCCAGTCGCCTTTGCCCCAGCGGGAGCCGTCAAATGTATCGAAATTGTCGGTCCAGTCCAGCGTGAAGTCGCTGCCGTTTTCGCCCTGGCCCGGGGTGTACTTATAGACCTTGACCCAGTTGATGAACTGGAAAATCGGGAGGTCGTTCGGGTTGAAGTTGCCGACCCAATCGGCGCTTTCGGAGGACCAGAGGTTGAAACGGAGTCCCTGCGTTCCCTTGAGTTCAGTTGCCTGACCGCCTTCGGTCTTGCGTACTTCGACTCCGTCAACCGTCCAGCGAACGTAATTGGGAGTCCATTCGAGGCCGTAGGTGTGGAAAGCCTGTGTAGTTGCGGGGTTTACCTGGTGGTGCTTCTCGCTGGTTTTCTGGGCGCCAGCCTTGCCGGTGATGATGTTGGACTGGAAACTGCCCGGGTTCTTGCCCAGAACTTCGATATCTACTTCGACCCAGCGTTCTGCGGAGGCTTGTTCGGAACCGTTCTGGTAGAGGAACATGGAACTGACGGTGCCGGAAACGGCCGCCATCTGCATACGCGCTTCGAATTTTCCGTACTGGACTTCGTTGAGCATGTAAAGTTCTGCGCCTGAATAGTCCTTGGCGCTAACTGCTGTTGTTACTGTTGCCACGACTAATGCACTCTTGATGATGGTGTTGATGATTTTCATTTATGGGCCTCCACGACCACAGTTTTTCCCATGCACAAGAATAAAATTAGATTCAGTTTTTCGAAAGTACAATAAATGGAATGGCTTGACTGAATAAACTGTATCAAGTGTTTTCAAACAGCGGCGAAAAATGTCTTTTTTTTACGCAATTTTTTGATTATTCCCCTGCTTCGCAGGAGCTTACGAGGGCTTCTACTTCCTGTTTTAGGGAGGTCTTGTCGTAATTCACCATGGCGCACACGGCGGCGATTTGGCTGCTTTCCTGGTCGTCGTAATTGTGGAATAAACCGTAATGGTCTTCACATTGCATTCTAAGATTACTCAATTCTTTTGCGGCGTCTTCGTCGTTTTTGAAGAATCCGCGCGAAAGCTCGATTTTTATAGGCAATGAGCGAATCGTCTTTAAAATAATCTGTGTGTGTTGCCAGGTGTCGTCGGTCCCTTCGACAGTTTTTTGCGTGCCGTTTTCGTACAAATTTACTTTGCAGGCTCCGGACGTTTCATCTGCGGGCATGTTGAAAACCTCTTCTCCGGATGAAAAAAAGGCATATTCCGCATCGTTGTTCAATAAAATCGTTTGATCGAGCGAATACTCTTTTGAATAAGCCTTGGAGAGGCTGTCTAAAAGATTCGTGATTTCGTAGGGATGGTCTGCGCAAACGGCAACACATGCTTGTGCACCTGGAGCGCAAGGCGAATAGCAACTGCCAGGTAAGTCCATTTCGATTGGGGATTCTTCCGGTAATTCGTCATAGGAGTTGTAAACATCCGTCCTGAACCATTTGCCGAAATTGTTGCTCATGATATTGCATTCGCGAGCGGTGTCCAAAGAAACGTTGTTCGCTATGGAAATGTCGGCGGAAAGCGAGTCTCCGCAGATTTCCAGGAAGAAGGCTTCTCGGTTGAAATCCGCATGGGATTCGCACTTGCCGTCGTAAGGGCGTACATTTAAAATCACGATGGAATCCTGGGAGACGCTTGTCAGCATGTTGTCTGTGCGGACGTCTGGAATTTCGTTATCGACGACATAGTAATTGCAACTTTCCGTATTTCCGCGAATGGAAAGCTTTTCGCCGAATTCAGGAATCTTGGAAAGCGTCTCGAAATCGATTTTATTGAGCCCAGGTTGTAGGGAAAGTCCGAGCTTGGCGTATTCGTTCCTGGTGTAGTAGGCGATTACGCTTGAATCCATGGAGGCGTTCATTTGTTTAAAGAAACTCTGGTCACTGTAGAAATCGATGCTTTCCGGCCATTTGATGTCGTCGATGAGGGTGTAGTCGGGGGTGCTGACAAATGTCGTTTCTTCCGGGGCGATGGGCTCTATGTTTTGATTTGTATCGGGGGTTGCCGGTTCCTCTTTTTTGGTAGAGTCCGAAGTTACGTTATCTACATTAGCTTGTTTTTCAATGTTGCTTGTGTCGGATGCTGCCGAAGGATTGTCTTCGGAACAAGCCAATAGCGATAATGCCGCGATACTTACCAAAATTTTAGTTGTTGTTTTCATGGTGGCCTCCTTCGTTTAGTTTGTTCCTAAAATGTTTTTGCAGAATTCGATGGATTCTTTGGTGAAAAGTTCTTTTCGCTTAATCGGGTCGCCGACTTGCTCTTTCGGGATAAAGCACGAAGCAAACAGGTGACCTGTGGCACATCCTGAGAAACTCGTGCCGTTGTCGCCGTTCTCGCTTGCGAATACGCCTTGCTGCTTTGCGCAGTTTTGGGCGAATGTCGACGAATCCGCTTGGCAATCCAGAATGTTTATTTCCAGACTGCTTTCCCCTAAATAAAGCTTCAGGGTGTCACCGTCCAAATTCATCACTTGAGCTATGTCCAATGCGCTGGTTCCGCAAACGGTAACCGCTTTTTCCTGGGAATCCAGCGCCATGGAAATTGTGGAAACATTGTTCTTTTCGTCGAGCAGAGCCTGCATCTCCCACTGGAATCCTGACAGGGAATCGATGTTCCATGTTGTTCCCGTGATGTAGGACTGCACGGTTATGTCGTAAACAGGGTCTGAAGAAGGATGCACCGATGGACTGCCGCACGAATCGCACGGTGGCAATATTGTCGGGTCGCTTGAGGGCTCGGCGGATGGCTCGATGTTTTTTTCCGGGGCCTTGGTAGTGTCCGTGTAGACGGAGCCGCATAATCCCGGTCCTTTTTCGCAGATCGTTTGGACTTTCACGGAATCTTCTGCGATGGTGTTCGGGTCGATAACTGTCCCGCCGGCTGTTTTGTCTTCGCCGCAGGCTGCGAATAATACTGCGAACAGCATTGCTGAAAGCCACGTGAATATTTTAGAGGGTTTCTTCATCTTTGACCTCCGACTTCTTTTGTGTCAGCGGGAACAGCTGCAAGTTCAAACGGTAAACCTGGTCGGCGCCTTCGTCGGCGGACACGACATCTACAATCTGGCGGCGGCATTCACCGAGAATCTGGACTACGCGCTCGTACGTGTCTTGTGTTAAGCCCATTGTGATGCCCGTGATGTTGCGCTCGTCCTTGTTGAACTGGTCGATGGCGCCTTCTGCGAAGCGGGCCATGTCGCGGTGCATGGAACGGATGGCTACAGGGAGCGCTTCGGCGGAACCTTCCAGGGAGCGTTCCGCTTGCGAATAAGTGTCTTCACCGGTCTTTTTCAGAAGCCCCATTTGCATGAGGTCGTGCAGAACGTCGCGAACTTCCATGGCCGTGATTTCGTGGTGGCACATCCTGGCGAGCGTCAAAGGCTTTGCCCCGGGCATCATTGTCGCAAGTTCCCTGAGCACCGGGTATTTCCACGACTCGTAGAACTTGAATGTCGCCGAATCCAGCGTGCGCACCTTGTGCGCCTTGGCGATGTCTTGCATTTCGGTGTAGGCCCTCTTTTTGTCGCTGTCGTTCTTTGCCTGCCCGAAAAGCACCAGTGCGCGGAAGTAGACGAGTTCAAAACCTACGAGACCCATGGCGGCGGCGGCGCGTTCCACCCCGACTTGGCTTAAACCGCTCTTGCCTTCGCAAACAAGCTTCAAGTAAGTGGGCGAAGAAAACCCTGCGAGCTTCGCGAACTCGCGCCACGAAAAAGCCGAAGTCCTTTTACGTTCGTCGTAAAAGTCCTGCATAAAGCGGCGGTAGTCTTCGTATTCGATCACGGATTTCATCATGACAATAATATACCATTCAAAATTGCGATTGTCAATAGTGAATGATACATTTTGTTGATTTTCTTTTTAAAAATGGTAAATTTTACATTAAAAATAAATTTTGACAAGTGAATGATACACTTTGTATCATAAAACGGAGTCGAGAACTCCACTCGAAAAAATCGTTTTTTGCGAATTTTTGTTATTGCCTGTGTCAGGGAAGCCGTCGTCAAAAAAATAGTTGCATTTTTGTGCAGTATATACTATATTGGTGAACAAAAGGGCAAATGTTCAAATGTGTATGCTATGCCCGGAAGGTAGTCAGATGGATTTGCGTGAAAAGTTGAACATTCTGGGCGATGCCGCGAAGTACGATGTTTCGTGCTCGTCGAGCGGGTCTAGCCGATGTGCCCCGAAGGGCGGGCTTGGCAGTGGTTGCAGTGCCGGAATTTGCCATACCTGGGCGGCGGACGGGCGCTGCATCTCCCTTTTGAAGGTGCTGTTTAGCAACGCTTGCAAGTACGATTGTGCGTATTGCGTCAACCGTCGCAGCAACGATGTTCCGCGGGCGACATTTACGCATAAGGAGCTGGTCGACTTGACGTTGGAATTTTATCGGCGCAACTACATCGAAGGGCTTTTTTTGAGTTCAGCCGTTATCGGTTCTCCGGATTATACGATGGAGCTGTTGATTAAAGTGGCGCGTGAACTTCGCGTGAATCACCGTTTTGGCGGCTATATTCACTTGAAGGCGATTCCCGGGGCTAGTTCCCGTCTGCTTTTCGAGGCTGGTCTCTATGCCGACCGCAGCAGCGTGAACGTGGAGATTCCCTCCGATTCGCAGCTCCAGTACCTCGCTCCCGAAAAGAATTATGAGTCCATTTACCGCCCCATGAATTTCTTTGCGGAACGAAAGTTGGAGTACAATTCCGAAAAGTCGCGGCATCTGCCAAGGTTCCTGCCGGCGGGGCAGAGCACGCAGATGATTGTTGGGGCGTCGAACGAGTCCGACTTGCAAATTTTGAAGCTGTCCTCCGGTTTCTACAAACAGCAACAAATGAAGCGCGTGTACTTTTCCGGCTATGTTCCTGTGAATTCCGACAAGAGGCTTCCGGTAATCACGACGAAGCCGCCTCTTTTGCGCGAACACAGGCTTTACCAGGCCGATTGGCTCATGCGTTTTTACAAGTTCCAGTACGACGAAATTCTGGATGACACGAATCCGAATCTTGACTTGGACTTGGATCCGAAGGCCATGTGGGCCTTGCGCCATCCGGAGTGCTTCCCGGTGGATTTGCAGACAGCCGATTACGAAATGATTTTGCGAGTGCCTGGAATCGGCGTGAAGTCGGCTCAGCTTATCGTGAACGCCCGCAGGTTTTCGCAAATTCGCCTTGAAACTCTGAAAAAGATAGGTGTGGTGCTTAAACGCGCGAAATACTTCATTTACCATTCCGATACGCCGGCATCGCTTCGCCGTCTTTATCCCGAAATGCTGCGCCCGCTTCTTTTGCCGAGGCCGAAGTCCGCACAACTGGATTTGTTCGATTCCGCTCCGATGCTGTTGCCTGCATAATTTTTCTTTAGAGATTGCCTATGTTATCGATACTGTATGATTCAACGTTTGAAGGCTTTTTGAGTGTCGTGTTCGAAGTGTACCGCCAGCATTTGGATGTCGGCGATATCGTGCCCGACCGTCCGTATGATTCCGTTTCCTCGAAGACTGCGGATTTGTTCATGCAGCCCTTCCGGATTGAAACGAGCGAAGAATCGGCCAAAAGGCTTACCCGCGCGATTGTGAACAAGGCCGGGGAAGATGTTTTCAACTTGCTCCAGACGGCGTTCCGCTCCGAGGAACCGCTCGTCGAAATGAATATTCTGGCTTATCTGCGCAAGCTCTTTGCCGCGGAGTCGCCCGATTACGCCAAGAATCCCGCATCCGAAGAAATGCTTCCTCTGCTCAAAACGGCGCAGGCCGTCAGGCGCGAAGCCGGAAACATGCTCGGGATGGTGCGCTTCGACAAGACTCAGGATGGCATGTATATTTCTGAAATAGAACCGAAATACAACATCGTCGATATGATTGTGGGGCATTTCCGTGGGCGTTTCCCGAATGGTCGTTGGGCCATCGTCGATGTGCTGCGCGGTTATGGCGCCTATTACGACGGTAAACATACGCAGATGGTCGAAGTGCCGAATCCGGCGGAACTGTCAAAGAAAATTGCCGCGGAGGCCTCGTCCGACGAGTTCACCAAAATGTGGAAGTCGTATTACGATTCCATGGCCATCAAGGAGCGCCTGAATCCCGCTTTGCTGAAGCGCTGCTTGCCCGTACGCTATTGGAAGCATCTGCCTGAGCGCAGGCAGAATTTGAGTGACGTGACCATCGGGAGCGGACGAGGGGAGGCGCGGGGTGATTTGGGCTTCGGTTCAAGTTCCTTGCCTTCTGTCGTGGCGCAGCGGAATGCCCGGTTTGCGGCTCTAGGGAAAAGTTGAAAAAAATAAAAAAAGAACTCTTTCGAGTTCTCTTTTTGAGTAGTGGAGGTGAGGGGAGTCGAACCCCTGTCCAAAATCCCGTCCATGCACGTTCCTACAAGCGTTCCCTTCGTATTTAAGATCTCGCTTCACCCACGCCCGAGAAGGTCGGCGCAGGCCTCGGCCAGCCTAGTGAATCTCGGAACCTGCCCCCAGGCATGACAAATTCCTATCCCATATTGCGTCCGGACGTTCATCTCGATGGGAGCGGGATGAGGCCCGGCGTTGCCGCTAATTAGGCAGCGAGTGCGTAGCTTTCGTCAGCACTTATTTTTTTTCAGACTTTTTTACGAGTGCCCTCGTCTGAGACCTCGGCTTGCAACTAACACTTCAGCGACCCTGTCGAAACCAGATCACCCCCAGGTGTTAAAGGATGATAACAATATAGTAAAAATTCGTTCGTAAATCAAATAATCCTAAATATGTGAGCTGGTTGAGACAGTCAGCTTTTTTTTTATCAAAAAGCCAAAAAATCCCCTAAATGTGAAAAATTGTACGTATAAACTAATGAAAATGCTGCCTGAAAAAAGAAAAATGTGCAATTTAGGGGGTAAAAATGTACCGCCCCTCCACTCAAACATCCTTTTCAGCTATATTTAAAACATGGAATATCGTGTCCTTGTTCGTTTTATTGGCGAAAGCGGAGATCTTTCGGAATTGTGGAATTCTTTCATGGAGCGCTTCCCTGAGGCGGAACTCCCTAGCGAGGATTCCGGCGACTGGTATTCGGTCGAGGAAGTCATGATGGACGAGTACGAATGCCGTTTCGAGGAACTTCCCGAAAGCGAACTCCTGGCTATGGACGGATGCTTCCTTATCGACGAGGAAATCCCCGAAGACTTCCTGAACGCATTGATGGAGCGCTTTGAAAGGGTCTATGGCGTGTTCAAGTGGTCCTCGACCGAGGTTGGAATCGGCTGCGGGCTTTGTGAGGGCTGGGGCGAGTTCATTCCCGACTTTGCTGTGGATGGTAGTGACGAGGCCTACGAAATATCAGAGGCCGTGCTCGGTTTTTAGGCGCTTGTGCTTGCTGTCACTTGATTTTTCGGGTGTATTTATCTAAATATAGAGGGGGCAAGTGGATATGGGCGTGGAGGATTTATGAAATTCTTTGGTTTTACGTGCGCATGTGTCGCATTTGGTTTTTCTTTGGCCGGGGCCGTATTGGATTTGCCGAACGCCCAGCCCAAGGTCGATGCCGCCTATTGGAATGCCGCTTTGGATAGCACCTGGCAGGGCTTGATTCGTCGAAATATTCAGCCTTACAGCTCGGGTGCCGGACTTATCCATCGCCCTAAGAGCGAAACTCCGGGTGACGCTGTGAGCGAAGGTGTCGGCTACGGCATGCTCGTCGCTCTTTACGCGAACGACCAGGAGCATTTTAACAAGATGTGGGAAACTGCTAGCGAAAAGATGTGGCAGGGTTCTTATCATAACTGGCACATGCTCGCGAACGGTGTGATTCCGAACAGTCCTGAAGAAGGCGGTTATGGGGAAGGGGCTGCAACTGACGCCGAAGAAGATATTGCGCTTGCTTTGATTTTTGCGGATAAACTAGTTTCTGCGGGCAAGTGGCAGGCGTACACTTCACCGTTCCTTCAGAAGACCTATGCCGAGCAGGCACAGAAAATTCTAGACAAAATGTGGGAATCTAAGCAGATTCGTTCCGAGGGCGTTGTCGCTCCTGGCGCAGACTGGGGTGGATACGACTTCGTGAATCCTGGATATTTTTCTCCGGCTTGGTACAAGATTTTTGCGAAATTCGACAAGAATGACGCCGACCGTTGGACAAAGGCTGTCGACAAGAGTTACGAAATCATTTCCAAGAGTCCAGGCTACAGCATGGGCATGGTTCCCGACTGGATGAATCCGAATGGAAATTGGAATTCCGGCAATCTTGGCTACAATGCCTATTTCGGCACACGCGCTTTCTTCAAGGACGCCATTCGCATTCTTTGGCGCACTGCCGTTGACGCCGTTTGGTTCGATGAATCGCGTGCCAAGGAATTTCTTACGAACGCACTCAAGTTTATCAACGAAAAGGGTGGCCCGTCTGCTTCGAACTTCTACCAGATTGAAAAGGCTGGTGAACTTTTGCCGGCCGATGACAAGTGGACCGAATTCAACGACCAGAACAATCCCGATACCTGGCGCTATCGCCGTGAACATAGCCACTTGACTGTCGGCATGTGGGCGACCGCAGCGATGGCCGTTGGCGAATCCGCCGATAGAATTGCGTTCAGCGAAGAAATGGGCAAGTTCTACGAAGGTCGCGATTACTTTGGAAACGCCGTCGACCCGACTGGCGGAATCGAGGACACTCTCCACAATGAAATGTACTTTGACCAGTTCCTTGCATGGTTCGGAACGTCGCTCATGAGCGGCGCCTTTGTGAATGTCATCGACGCGATAGACAATCCGAAGACCAACGTAGAGGGCGATTTGTCTTCCTTGAGCAAGGTCGAGAACCCAGCTGATCCCGGAAATAATCCGAATCCCGGCGAAGGGATTGTCGCTACTGTAAATACGCTTCGTTCGGGGATTGCCGTTGAACGTTTGCTGCACGGCGTCGTTCTTTCGACGGTGAATGAGTCCAGTTGGAAAATCTTCGACTTGAACGGGCATGTGGTTGCCCGCTCGTTCGGTTCTACGTTCGTGTGGAATGCCAAGAATCGCCCGGGAATTTATATCGTCAAGGCGGTCAACGCCTCGGGCGAATACATCAGCCGAATTTCGATTCGATAAACGAAAAAATCCGCTCACTGCAGCGGATTTTTTTGAAGAGTTTGTGCGGTTTTAAAGGACTACGTCTGGCAGTTTCTGCGCTTCGCTTGAAACTGCAGACCGCTGCGGCTCGGTCATGGGTCCGCAAGCGGACCCGCGACTCTCGCCTTGCTATGTCTTATCTTCGCCGCGGAGCATGATGACCTTGCCCGTGCGGATGTATTCCACGATTTCGA
>JAKSIL010000019.1 GCA_024398815.1 Fibrobacter sp. | reverse complement strand
CGGCTCTTTACCAGTGTCCAACACACATTATAAACATTCTATTCACACTAATTTTAATAAAAACCGTCCGTTTACCGCCCAGAATTCTTTTTTTGCAAATTTTTCAGCTGAAAAATACCATTCCAGGCGTCAAATAATCATCTTTTCTCGCATTTTTCCTCTACACGCGCTCTCTATATATAGTTATACCATAAAAACGCACCGTTTCCGACGCATGCCGCATGGACGACGCAAGCCGCTCCGCGCACCGCCTTCCCGCTACTCCACCAAGCCGTTCTTTACGCACAAAAAAAAACGCAGCCATATTTCGCCACGTTTCAATATTCCTTTCAAAATGCAAATTACATACAAAGTAATTTACTAACAAATTAAAGCAAATAATCCATTCGAATATTTCGCATGCTTTCGAACAAATTAGCCTTCAGCGTAGAACTTCCCTTGGTAAGGCTTTTGATTTCGTCACGGATAGTCTTGCGATGGCTCGCCTTCGAAAACTCGCAGGTGCAAGTAAACTTCTTGATATCAGCGTCTTCAGCATAGTCGATAATTTCGGATTCTTCACAATAGCACAGAGGGCGAATGATGCTGCACGGATACTTCTCGTAGGGGACCATCGGCGGCATGCCGCTGAACTCGCCCTTGTACAGCATGTTCATCAAAAGCGTTTCAACGATATCGTCCATGTGGTGGCCAAGCGCAATCTTGTTGAACCCGTTTTCACGGGCGAACTTGATGAGCTCCGTGCGGCGCTGCGTGCTGCACCAGTAGCAGTTGAGCTTGCGGCCTTCCTTGAGACGGCCCTCGACGGCAACGTCCTTGAAGTAGAAAGGAATTTGTTTGTAATCTTCCGCCAGGGATTTTAGAAATTCCCTGGGGGCTTCATCGGCAAAATCGCTTTGAATGTGTATAGCCGCCAGTTCGCAATTCGGGAGGAACCGACCCACGCGGTTCGCCAGTTCCATGAACAGCACACTGGAGTCCTTGCCACCACTCACGGCCACGAGCACCTTGTCGCCGTCTTCGATCATGCCGAAGTCGTGCAGGGCCTTGGTCACCTTTTTACTGATTCGTTTGCGAATTTGGCTGGACATGGATATTCAAGATTGACTTTTGATAGTAGTGAGGATAAAACAAAAGGGCCTTTGCGGGCCCTTCTGTATATTCTGTTTTTTCGATTAGTCGTCGGTAAGATGCGTGGGCATCAGGAGGAACGAGAAGCCCATGTCTTCGCCGGCAGGCTCGATGATGCACGCGCCGATGGGGCTGTTCATCTTCATCACCGTTTCTTCGCTCTTGCACATGCTGAAGATTTCGGCAAGATAGCGGCCATCGAAACCAATGCTGAACGAACCTTCGCCGTTGTGCGTAACGGCAATGGCTTCGCGAGTATCGCCGCCCACATCCGGGTCGTTGGCGCTGAGTTCCATGACGTTGCCATCGATTTGCAAGCGGACCTTGTGGGTACGTGCGTTTGCCATGGAGATAACACTGCGCATCTTGTTCTGGAATTCCTGGGTGTTCAGCTGAACGGTGCGTTCGAACTGCTGCGGAATCACAGCGCGGGTGTTGGGATACGGACCTTCGAAGAGCTTGGAAATCACCTGGGTGGAACCGCTGCTGAACAAAATGTGCGAAGCGGAAGTGCGGACCTCGATGGTAGCATCGGGCTTGACCATGTGAAGAATGTGCTGCAGAGCCTTCTTCGGAATGATTGCGCCATTGGAAAGGTTGGCTCCGTCCTGGGCGATGGAAGCACGGCCCAGACGATGACCATCGGTCGCCACCATGGAAATGTTTCCGTCCTTGGCCTCAAGATAAACGCCGTTCAAGTTGAGACGGATGGAATCGGTGGAAGTCGCAAACATTGTCTTTTCGGCAAGGAACGCAAGTTCGCTTGCGGCAAAGTTGAGGGATTCGCCGTCGACCTCGGGGAACGGAGGGAAGTCGCTAGCGTCAAAACCGGTAATGCTGGCCTTGCCGCGTTCGCTCCACTGGATCTTGGCGAGGTAGTCCTGGACATCGACGCTCACCATGGAGATGCTCGGATCGACGAGGTTCTTGATGAGTTCAAGAAGCTTGCGGGCGTTGATGAGGACAGACCCGTCGCGTTCGCCCTGGACTTCGACCTTGGCCCTGATACCGAGGTCAAGGTCAGTAGCGCTCACTTCGAGGATGTTGCCTTCGAGACGAAGGGAAAAGTTGTTGAGAACCTGGATTGTAGACTTGTTGGGGACAGCATTGACTGCGGCCTGGAGTACGTCTGCAAAAGCATTCTTTTCTATCTGGAACTTCATTTTTTAGGCACCTCTTTGAATCAATGTCGTACCCACGAAGAATACAACTGCAATGACAGCCAAAGCCACGATGATCCACTTGTTCATCGAATTGGTCTTCTTTGGCACAAAATTTTTGACATTTTGCTTAGCGCGTCTGCGTTCACTTCGGCTCATATTAAGTCTCCATTGTTTTTACGACTTAAAAACTACTATTTTTTAAAGGAAAAGGAACCAACTATGAACGAAACTACACTAAATAAGCTCAAAAACAAGGCTATGGGCTTTGCGGCCAGCGCCCTTACACGCGTTGAACTCGCAAACGAAGAGGGCAGGCTCAAGGCAAAATTCCAGTCGCTGGGCCAAAAACTGTACGCAGCCGTGCAGGGGGACCTTTTGAACGCCATGAAAGATGACCCTTCGGTGGTAGAACTCGTTGGCGGAATCGAAGAAACCAAGAAGAAAATCGCCGATCTTGAGCAAAAACTTGCCGGCACAAAGGTCGAAGAAAAGTGAGAAAAGTCGAAATCCATGTTTTCCCCGACAAGACATCGGGCAGCAAGAACTACAAGCTTTCGTTCGTCAGCTTCGTCGTTTCCATATTCTGCGTTGCGCTTGCCGTAGTCGGATTCATCCTCTTTTCACCAAGCGAGATTATAGACAACGTATCGAACGGAAATGTCGTTGACGTGTACCGGCAGAACAGAGTCATAAAAAAAGAAATCAAGGACATCCGAAAATCGGTGGACGAATCCATCTTGAAAGCCGAGGAAACCCGCATTTTGCGAGACAGTACCGTAAGCATGGGCGGCCTCGCCTTCACGCTTGAAGACAACAGCGAAAGACCGAACGACTCGACACCCCGAAAAAGCATCAGCGAAATCGAGACCACATTCAAAAAGCTATTGAACCGATTGGAACAGGACTCCGCGCTAGCGGCTGCAGTCCCCGTAATCCACCCCTTCAAGAACAACCACGCCATAAAGAACAAGTTCGAAATGATTTACGACCCCTTTACCGAGCAAGAGCTTCCGCACAGGGGAATCGACTTCATGGCGCAGGTCGGCGATACGGTTGTCGCCACTGGAGCTGGTTCCGTCATCGAAGTCAAAAAGCACCGCGGGTTTGGACTTTCCATAAAAATAGAGCACATGCCTAAAGTGCGCACGTTCTATGCCCACCTGGGCAAGGCTCTCGTGCAAGTGGGAACAAAAGTCAAGAGAGGCGACCCCATCGCCATCATCGAAGAGAGCGGCCGCGAGTCGAGTGTCGCCCTGCACTACGAGATACGGATTGACGGCGTGCCTGTCAACCCGGAAGACTACTTTATAACAAAATAATTCGACGCAATCACATTTTACGTCAAATTTTGTCATATAAAAAGGTTATATTTTAGTCGGAGGACTTTATGAACGCATCGCCTTTCGAACAGAATATTATCGCCATGGTGTGGGACTGCGACAAGACCCTCATCAGTTCGTACATGCAAGACCCGCTTTTCCGCCACTTCAACGTAGACGGCGGAAAGTTCTGGCGAGAAGTAAACGCTCTCCGCGAGTTCTACGGCAAGCAAGGCATTTCCGTAAACGCCGACACGAGCTACCTGAACCACATTTTGACTTACGTAAAGGCGGGGCTTTTCAAAGGGCTCAACAACAAGCTGCTCCATGAATTCGGCAAGGAACTGACTTTTTATCCGGGGCTCCCCGACTTTTTCGGCGAAGTGAAGCGCCTGATTGAAGAAGACCCGAAGTACAAAGCCTTCGACATTCGCCTGGAACATTACGTGGTGAGCACCGGTTTTGCAGAAACCATTCGCGGCAGCGCCATCGCGCCGTATGTCGATGGGATTTTCGGCTGCGAGTTTATCGAAGCGCCGGCGCAGCCCGGATTCGCCGACAGTCCGGAGGCACTCATCGACGCATTGGAATCCGTTGCGCGCCATCCTGAACGAAGCGAAGCCGAAAGATCTTGCGAGATTTCCCAAATCGCCTGCGCCCTCGACAACACTTCCAAGACGCGCTACCTCTTCGAAATCAACAAGGGCAGCAACAAATACCCCGAAACAATCGACGTGAATTCTTCCATTGCCCGCGAAGTGCGCCGCGTGCCGTTCCAGAACATGGTGTACGTGGCCGACGGCCCCTCGGACGTACCCGCCTTCAGCATCCTGAATTACAATGGCGGCTCCACCTTCGCCGTGTACCCCAAGGGCGACGTGAAGGGATTCAAGCAGGCCGATGCGCTGCGCCGCGACAATCGTGTGCAGATGTTCGGCGAAGCGGACTATACGAACGCAAGCCAGTCGTGGCTTTGGCTCACCGAAAAGGCAAAGGCCATCGCTGACAAGATTGTCGAAGTCAAACAAGCGGCCATCCGAAATAGTGCAGGGACTCCTCCGACTCATTTGACGTGATACATGGATCCCGTCGGAAGCCTACGGCTTCCTCCAGGATGACTCTAAAATTTCATCAATTTTAGCATTTCATTGTTTGTCATCCTCGAGGGGGCAAAGCCCCCGAAGGGGATCCATACATCTCGTATTGCGGAAAATTACGTATGAATCCCGTCGGAAGCCTGCGGCTTCCTCCAGGATGACTCTAAAATTTCATCACTTTTGGCATTTCATTGTTTGTCATCCTCGAGGGGGCAAAGCCCCCGAAGGGGATCCATACATCTCGTATTGCGGAAAATTACGTATGAATCCCGTCGGAAGCCTGCGGCTTCCTCCAGGATGACTCGCACAGGTTTCATCACCCTGGGTTCACTTTACAATCCGCTAATAAATCTGTGCAGGCAGAAAATCCCGAACCCGAGAATGAACGCGAGTATTATGCAGAACTGCACCGGGTGCTCCCGAAATCTGTACGTGTCGTTCTTGTACGCGAATTCCCCGCGCACGATAGCGCTCACGAACCACGCAAAGAACAGTAAGGAAAGAATCAAGGCCATTGCTACAATGCAATGTAGTTAAATTCAGATGGACGGTTCCGTTTCGCCAAGGCACTCCCTGATTTGCGGAAAGATTTCGTCGTTCAATTCGTCCACTTTTTCCTGATAGAAATCGTTGACCGTTTCTTCCCCGGAGCAAATTTTCGTTTTCCCGATGACGCCACCGTTGTAATGGTACATGGGCGGATCGATATTTTCAAGACATTCCTTTTGCCCGTCAGATATCTGGTCGCCCTTGACGGCAAGGACACTGTCGATAGCCACCCGCTTTGTAGAAGTTCTGAGAAGCGATGCACTAACGAAAAGTTCTATTTGGCAAACTTGGTCAGATTTTAAATCGCCGGATTCAACGTTACCATTCAATACCACGCCTGAATCAACTACAAATAACTTAACGTACTCTACAGCAGTATACACAAGACCGTCTCGCAACATGGAATAGTTGAAAATTTTCCCATTAGTGCAAACGTACGAAGTCCTGGAGCCGTATGTTTCGACGCACTTGGAACGTGCGCTATCCGGCAAGTCGCATTCCAGCGCATCCTTTTCCATTTCGACAAGTTCTTCTTCAAAAAGGGTTTTATTATTGGATAGCTTATCCCTGTATTCTTCGCAAGTGTAGAATTCCTTGAGTGTTGACGTAACAGGACAGTCATTTATCAAATAAACGATTGTAGTGTCCTTGCAATGTACATTCGGGTCGGAGTAAAGCAGGTAGGGGTATTCGCCTGACGAAGGGATTGCTTCATTGGATTTCAGTTTTTCTGCCGAACTGGACGATGATGATTCGATAACGTCGCTAGAGGACGGATCAGTGCTTTCCGACGAAGACGATTTGACTCGGCGCGACGAAGACGATTTTTGGGTTGCAGACGAGATGTACTGCTCTGAATTCAAAGAATCAGCCGAGACACTTTCGGAATCGCTTCCGCAGCTAACCAAAAAGAGGGTAGCCACTATCAGGGTGAACCTTTTCCAGTGCTTTCGGATAATCATGGCAGCTCCTTCACATCATCTACTATGTTGTTTATATTGGAAATATACCTTTTATTGGCTTTTTTGACGATTTCACAACAATAAAACCCTCTTTCTATCGTCTTTCCCCTATAGCCTTTCGCCGTTCGCCTCTCCTCTTATTATATTTACCTTACCCAGGTCGTATACAGCGGGCGGGCGGTACTTTCCGTCAAGAACCTGTGTGGGCTCGGACGTGCTCCATACTTTTGGGGCGGTCTTGGGTAATACATCTATCAAGTTTTGCTTTTACTTTTAGGAGTTTTAATGGCAAATAAGTGTAAGCGCGGAATCTTGATTAGCAAGACACCTTACGAAAAGCGAATAGCCATCATGGAAGACGGCGAACTCGCTGAACTTGTCGTAGAAAGTGTCTCGTCTACTCGAGTTCTGGGCAATATATATAAGGGAGTCGTCCAGAAGGTGCTCCCCGCCTTGAAGGCCGCATTCATCGATATCGGCCTCGAAAAGGCAGGGTTCCTCCATCAGGACGACGCCATGGACCGCAACGAGTTGTTGCGCCGTGAATACGGCGACGACGACGACGAAGGCGGCGATTCCAAGGAAGTCTCCATCGACGAGATTCTCAAGGAAGGTCAAGAAATCATGGTCCAGGTCGTGAAGGAACCGATTAGCACCAAGGGCGCCCGTCTGACGACGCACTTGAGTTTCGCCGGTCGTTTCCTCGTTTGCATGCCCGGCACCAACTTCATCGGCGTTTCGAAGCGTGAACGCGATCCGGCCAAGCGCCGCGAGTTCAAGAAGGTGGTACGCCGCCTCAAGGGCCGCGACGTGGGCTATATCGTGCGCACCAACGGCCTGAACGAGTCCGAATTCGAAATCAGCAAGCAGATGCGCGAACTCGAAAGCAAGTGGGAACAGACGAAGTACAACTTCCAGAACCAGCCTGCCGAGACCTGCATCTACGAAGAAAGCGATTCCATCGAACAGACGGTTCGCGAATACTTCGGCGACAACACCGACTACGTGTACATCGACAATCGCGACGAGTACTTCGCCCTTCGCGATTACCTGAAGGTCCTTTCTCCGGACAAGCTCGACAAGGTGAAGCTCTGGAGTTCGAGCGAAAGCCTGTTCGAATACTTCAAGATTGAAAACGACTACGCTCGCAGCCTGCAGCGCCAGGTACCGCTCCCGCGCGGAGGAAACCTCGTGATCGAGCAGACCGAGGCTCTCGTGTCCATCGACGTGAACACCGGACCGAAGGTGCACGGCAAGGACCAGGGCAAGATAATCCTCGAGACGAACATCGACGCCTGCCACGAAATCGCAAAGCAGCTCCGCCTGCGCGACGTGGGCGGCCTTATCATCATCGACTTCATCGATATGGAAACGGACGCCGACCGCGAAACCGTGTTGCAGGAATTCCGCAAGGCCATCCGCCGAGACAAGGCCCCGATTACGCCGGCCCCCATCAGCCAGTTCGGCCTCATGGAAGTGACCCGTAAGCGCGTGCGCGTGAACCTGATGACCGAAAAGACTGAAGTCTGCCCGGTTTGCAGTGGCGGTGGCCGTATTGCAACGCTTGAATCCACGCTCGGCATGATTGACCGCTGGATGGCCCGCGCCTATGCGAAGGGTCACCTGCGCGAAGTGACGCTCGTGGTCGGAACCCAGTTGGTCGACGTGCTCTGCCGCGACATGGCCCGCATGTTCCACTACCTGGAATACAAGCACAACATGAAGATCAACCTTGTGGAAGACGACCACGCCCACCACAACCAGTTCTGGATGTACGACAAGAACAACGAAGACATCACGGACCTGTACAACTTCGTGTAAAGCGATACGCTCAAGGCACTAAAAAACCGTTCCGCCACTTGGCGGAACGGTTTTTATTTTTAACGCCGTCGCAACACGTCGCTACAAAACGTTGCTACAGATAAACTATTTACTTCTTCTTTTTGTTGTTACCGTCTTTTTTGCCTTGGGATTCGTCGACGATTGCGCCAAGGTCAATCTTGTTGGCTTGACCACGGCGAACACCCCAGAGCAGGTCGCGAGTCAAGTTGGAGACAACCTTGCGGCCAATCTTGATCTTCACGTGCAGGCGGGCGATGTACACGCCGGTAGCTGCCAGGCGGCCGTCGTCGCCACGCATGTTCCAGGCGAGGAACAGGTTGCCGTTGTTCACCAGGCAGCCTTCCTTGCCATAGACCGTAGTATCGGAGCAGCTGATGGAGCCCGACGAACCGGCCACGTAATGGCCAAGGTGGCTGAAGTACTTCGTCTCGTAGTGCAGCACGACGTCTTCAGGAGAAATCAAGGACATGGTTCCATCGCGGTACTGGTCAAGGTTGCTTGCGGTAAGCTTGCCTTCCTTGATGGCGTCAATCACGTCCTGAGTCACGCCGTTGTCAAGGAGAGTTCCTTCGCTGATGGTTCCGTTAATGATATCCTGGAACAATCCCGCCACATCGTTACCGGCATTCTTGGTAATGATGACGTTGGTATCGCGGCTAGCTTCGACACCGCGTTCCACGTATTCCTCGAAGAGGGCCAGGTCTTCGCCACTCAGCACGGACTTGTAGTTTTCTGCAGTCACGCTACCGTCGTTAATCAAGCTGACAGCTTCGTCGGTAAAGCCGCTCACTTGTTCCTGGAGCACGGCCGCAATCAACTGGGTGGCGGACTGTTCCGGAGTAATGGCAGTAACTTCGTAAGTCGTATCTTCGGTAGAGCCAGTCAGCAAGACCGAGAGAAGATTGTCGAGCGCCTTGATTTCTTCGGTAGTTTCAGAAGAAAGAAGTTCGGCAACATCGAATCCGACCAAATGACCCTGGACACCCATCTGGTTAGAAATGTCCTTCGCATCCAGGTTCATGTTCGTGACAAGAGTCGGCGTAGTCGACGGCAAGTCAGGCGATACGTTGGGGTTGTCCGCCGTAAGCGGAATCACTCCGGCACCGGTAATGGAGATTTCCTGTTCACCAGTGATGCGCACCATCGGCGAATACTTATGGGCCTTGTTGCCGCTCATGTCTTCAGCAAGTTCGGTTCTGCCTTCTGCAGCAGGGGCAAATCCGACAGAGTCGCCCACAGAAGGAATCACGGCATCGACCGTAGAGACGTTGTACAGAAGTTCCATCTTGCTCGGCACGCCCTTGACATCGGATGCAACAGGCTTTTCCGGTTCGGCAACGGCGCCGTTGCGGATGCACATAAACTGGTACATGTGCTGGTAATACTTGCGGCAGGAATCCGTAAGGGCTTCGCTGAACGAAAGGCTAAGCACGTGCCCTTCCTTTGAGATGGACTTCTGGGCCAAGACTACAATCGGGTTCACGCCGTCGCCCAGAGGCTCGCCGGCAATGTGGAAGTGGTATTCCTTGCCGCCTTCCGTGTAGGTGAACCAGGTTTCGATGGTACCCGTATATTCGCCTTCCTTGCTTCCAGTGAATATCTGGGTGCCGAAGCCGCACGAAGAACCGTGATGGCATTCGTTGCTCGAAACGATGGTGATGGAAGTACTGTTTTCAACCATGTCGTACTTGTACTGCTTCGGAAGCGATTCACCGAAGGCAAACACCAAGGAATCCAGATGGCTCTTGCCGTTGAGTTCCCTGTCGAAGTGGATGTAAAGACTGTCGCCGCGGCCGTCGCCGTTGCGGTCGACCAACTTGGAAGCCTGTACGCGGGGTATTGGCGGTTCCTGGAAATTCAAGTTGATCCAGGTCGCGGCAGAGGCTGCGGCACCCTTGACCTGCAAGGTAGCGCCCTTCACTTCAGCATTGGCGAGCACGTAGAAGCTGGCCTTGCCGTTTTCGTCAAGAGTGACCTTCGAAATTTTTCTGCCCGCGGAATCCAGGATATCGACCATGGGATCGCTAAAGCTTACAGTGAGGTTCGAGTTGTAGATGGAAACCGTAGCCCATTCTTCAAGGAACTGCACGTTCACCTTGTACGATTCGAATGCCCACGGACCAATCTGGAGCGTATCGCCGGAAACTTCCTTGCCGTACACCTCGCCCTTGTCGCTCGTGTAGACGATTGTCGGGATGGCGTACTGCGGCACGGTAATCTGGACACGAGTCACCTGCGACGGATTCTTCTTGAGCGAGATTTCAAGTTCGTAGTGGCCCGGGGCAAGCGCGAAGTTCTCGACGATGGCCGCGGAGTCAATGCTGAAGGTCGTGTCGCTCGTGATGAAGATGCCTTCGTACCAAGTGCCGATGGAATCAAGCATTACGCCGTTTTCGCCGAGGTTGCCACCGATGAGGCGGAAGTTCGACGGACCGCCCGTGGTATCCACTTCGCCAAGGTCGTTGCTGGAGAAGTCGCAAGAAAGAGCGTCCTTCTTGTTGATGGACCACACCTCATAGTCAGCCCTGGTCCCGTTCGGGATGGTGGTCAAGAAAATGCTTGCATCGGTGTGCAGGTCCATGGACGTGCGCATCTTGAAGTTCGAAGAACTTGTATGGCGTTCCACGTAGAAAATATGGAACGGATAGGTTTCGCCCGGCGTGAGTCCAAGGGTATCGAGGTTGACGGAGCCGGAAACTTCCTGGTGCTGGCCGCCGATATCCACAACGAGCCTGTTGTTGATGAACACCCACACGTCGTCGTCACCCAGGAATTCGAATTCCTGACCGGGGATGTACACGAACTTGGCCTGGAACTTCATGGTAAAGCCGAAGTTATGGCCGCTGGTGTTATCGAACATGATATTCTTGACGGTCTTGGCGTCATCCAGGTACTGGAAATCTTCACCATCAAGCAGGAAGAGACCGCCTTCGGGACTGCGGCTGTTCTTTTCGCCGAGCCAGTAGCCTTCATCGTCCAATTCCAGTTCCAAGTCGCGGCAGAAGGCGTTCTGGTATTCCTTGCCTGCGGCATCACGTCCGATGGTCACCGGGAGGAACCACCAGTCCAGGTTATCGGTCAACTTGCAATTTGCGGGGAAATTCGCAGCGCGAATCGGTCGACCGGACTGAGGATCGAGAGTCGGTTCCACCATGCCACGCATCGGACTAGCAGAGCAGCCACCGGAACCGAAGTCGTTACTGATTTGGTATGCCAACTGGACAGAACCCTGGAGATCGCTCGGATAAGTGGCGATGACACTTGCAAAATCAGGATCCTTGTCCTTGGCTCCGTTACAATACTTTGTTTCCTTGGGCGTTGTATCAGCCGTGGTATCACGACGACCGCCAAAGCCGGTATTGGTAGTTGCAGAGCACTTTTCGCCGTCAAGACCCGAAGTGGAGAACGAACCGTCGCCCTTGGTGCCGTGCAGCCAGTCGAACATCATCACAGAAATGGTCCTAATAGGGCACTCGCCCAAGCGCTGCGGGTATGCGGCATAAACCTCGGGAGGAACATCGGGGTTGCCGACAATCCAAATCGTATCGGTAAGAGCGGCTACGCTATCGAGAAGAATTTCGCGGTCAGGAGCAAGAGCGTTTTCAACAGGGCCGTCGGCACCGATGAAGGTGCTGCCGATAGTCTGCTTGAAACCGACATAGAAACCGGAAGCGGGCTTTTCAGCCTTCGCCTGGAACCAGCCGCAGTAGTTATTGACCTTCGTCATGGTAACGGTGTCGCCATTGAACAGAAGCTTGGCCGAAGTGTTTGTCCACGGAACCATGAAACGAATGACGGTATTGCCGGTACCGGGGATATTGTCCCTGTTCCTGTTATTGTTGTTATTGTTGTTATTGCCCCAGCCGCCGATGCCGGTATTGTTACCGCCACCGATGCCAGTATTGTTGCGATCGTTGTCACGGCCGCCAAACATTCCCTGACCCATAGCCAGGGTGCACAAAAGAAGGCAAAAGATAAAGCCTTTTGAAATGGTCCTATACCACATTCCCACCGCTCCTATATTATTCTATCCATAAACCAAAGGTAGCCTACTAAATATCTCTTTTTTTTGCGAAAAAGTCAAATAAAATTATGTTTGCCAAAGCAAAATATTGACAATAAGACACCACTTTTATCACGCAAAAGTGCAAGCGGCTGTCAAAACGAGAAAATTGGTTCCGATTTAGCTCGAAACTACCGTAAACTTTCGTTTACAGAGCGGAAGTTGAGCGACATTCCTAAGGACATCTCTAATAATTGCTTTGGATGAAGAAAATGAATTATTAGAGGCGACGTTAATTTTATTTCAGAAGATTAAAGACCGAAGTCGATGACGTTCACATCGCCGCGACGCACGCCCCACAGGAAGTCCTGGGTGCGGTCCACGAGCTTTTTGCCGTTGACTCGAATCTTGAACTGAAGACGAGCGATGTACACTCCCGATGCAGCCAGGCGGCCGTTGTCGGCACGCATATTCCATGCAAGGAACAGACGACCGTTGTTGTCGAGGCAATTTTCGCCACCGGCCTTGAACACGTCACCGTTGCAAGAAATCTCGCCGGACTGACCGCCCACATAGTGGCCTAGACTCGTATAGTAGTAGGTCTGGTACGTGAGCGTAGTCTGGTCGGCGACACTTTCAACCAACGTCTTGATGTCGGCTTCGGTGCCGTAGGCATAGCGCGAAATATTGTTAAGAGTAAGAAGGCCGTTTTCGTAAGCATCGGCAATCACGTCGTCGACTCCAAAGCGGTCCTGGGCATCACCCATGGAAATCTCGCCCTTGTCGACCATCGAAATGATATCGACCAATGTGTAAGTCTGCGCCGTGGTGGAATCCTCGGCATCGAGATCGATGTAGCTGGACGTGGCCTGCACGGACCTTACAATCGCGGCAATTTCATTCTCGACAAGTTCGGCCATGTCGAGGTCGCCCAGATAATGGCCCTGGGTGCCGTAAATTTCGCCCACCTGCTTTGCGGTAAGAGGATTGTCGCTCACGACAAGCTTAGGCACCGTCGCAGAATCGCTCGCCACAATGACACGGGCGCTGTCAAACGATGCGGACTCGGTACTCAAAGTAATCACGCGCGGGCTCGTGACGGACACGCGCTGTTCACCCGTGATGCGCACCCACGGATTGAGTTCATGCGGAGCCACTTCGACAAGGTCGCGACCCGGGCCGCTCTGCGAAGGCGGAGTGAAGCGCACGGAGTCGCCCACCACAGGCACAGCAGCCGCATCAACCGTCCTCGGGAATACCACCTGCCACAAGTTCGGAACACCGCGGGAACCTACGAACAAAGGAGCTAGCACAGCGGAATCCAGGTAACCCATGCCATGGCAGTGGAACCTGAAGATATCGACAATCGCATTGGAATCGTTCACGCCTTCGCTAAGCGAAAGCATCACACGAGTATCGCCATCCGTCGTAAAGTCGATTTCGGCAGAAAGAATCACAGGGCCTACTTTATCTGTAAGAGGTCCGTCGACCGGGAATACCGATGTCTTGTTGCTTTCGGGGTCGGTATAGGTAAACCACACATTCACCTTGCCGGAGTACGGCTGGGTCGTGCCACCGGTAAAAATGGCGGAGCCAAAGCCTGCACCGGAAGCCACCACTGTCGCAATGCTGTCGCCATCCTTGTAGGTCGCCTTGTAGGCGCTGTCAAACGCATCTCCGAACGTAAACTTCAGCGAATCCAATACGTTCGTTCCGCCAAGAGGCTTGTTAAAGTGAATCCAGATGCTGTCGGCACGGCCGTCTCCGTTGCGGTCGTATATATAGGCGACCTTGGGTTGCGGTACAGGCGGTTCGGCGATGTTGATGCCCGTCCACACCACTTCCTTGTTCTTGGACGCATCCGTCGAAATCTTCAAAGTTCCGTTGACGACTTCGCCGAGGGCCTTTACATAGAAAGTCGCCTTGCCAGAATCCAGGACAACCTCGGTAATGGGATTGCCCATGGAATCGCACGCCGTAAGCATCGGGTCGGACGGTTCGATTTTCACCACGATGTTGCTGTACATGTCGGCCCATTCTTCGGCATACATGATGTGCACCGGATAGGAGCGTCCGGCCCACATCTTCTCGTCGATGTCGAGATTCAGCGGAAGCGTATCGCTGCTGACATTGTAGACCATGAGGGAATCTTCGTCCAGACTTCCGAGGGGATTCCAGTATTCCGTAAAGCAGATGGAATCGTCCTCGGCGGCACCCTCGTCGATATTCAAGATGCAATAGCTGGAATCCTTGACCGTATTGTAGGCGATGTTCGGAAGTTCATACGGGTCGATGGTAAAGTAGACGTCCTTGTATTCGTTCGGATTGTTCTTGAGCGACACGCGGATGTAGTAAGTGCCCGGCAAGAGTTTCTGCGCCTTGGCGATAGCCTTCGGGTCGATAGTCACCATGGTGAAGTCGTTGCCGATGGTGATGCCATCGTAGTAGAGGGAATCGAGGACATTGAGCGCCACGCCGCTCTTTTCGATGTTCTTGCCGTAAAGGACGAAGTTCGAGGGGCCGTGCTCGGCCTTCTTGGTGCCCTCGTTCGAGGAGAAGTCGCAGGCCAGCTTGCGTTCGCGGACAATCTGCCAAACTTCCTTCTGAATGATGTCTTCGTTGTCGGAGCGGTCCGTGAGGAACATGCTCGATTCCACATGCAAGTCGATGGACGTGCGCATCATGAAGTTCGAGGCTTCGCGCTTGCGTTCGGCGTAGAAGATGTGGAAGTTGTAAGTGGAGTCTTCTTCAAGGCCGAGTTTATCGAGGTCCACGGACTTCTTGATTTTCTTGTGCTGACCGCCGATATCCACCACGAGCTTGTTGTCGATGAACACCCACACGTCGTCGTCGCCGTTGAATTCAAAGTACTGTCCAGGCACATACTGGAACGTGGCCTGAATCTTCATGGCAAACGAGAAGTTGTGGTAATCGCGGTGTCCGTCAATTTCAAGACCGACGATAGAGTCGTAATGAGTGTTTTCGACCGTCTTGGCGCTATCGAGCCAGCGGAAGTCATCGAGCAGGAACAAGCCGCCTTCGGGGCTTTCATCGTCTATCTGGGCGTACCAGAAACCATCATCCGTAAGGCTCAGTTCAATTTCGCGGCAAGTCACGTTCGTATATTCGTTGCCAGCGGCATCCTTTCCAAGCACTTCGGGCAAGAACCAGCTGTCGATATGGGTAGAATTCTTACAGCCGCTGGGGAAATCCGCAGCACGCACAGGGAGACCGTTTTCGCCCAGTTCCTTTTCGACCATGCCTGTCATCGGGTCGCCTTCGCAACCGCCCTGGCCAAAGTCCTCGTTCACGCCCGAACCGAACATGGGAACACCGCGGGAATCAAAGCCGGTGCGGCCAGCACCTTTCTTGCGGTCATAAAGGCCATCTTCGCTACCATCGGAATTCACGGAACCGTCGTACCAGTCGAACATCATCACGGGCATCACCTTGGTGGGGCAGTCGCCCAGCACGCCCGAATACTTGGTGGTCACGTCGGGAGCGCCAAACTGGTAGGCCTGCACCCAAACCGTATCGGAAATGGCAAGCGCGGAATCCAGCGCAATTTCATCTTCAGGGGAAATTTCATCCTTGGTAGGGCCATCCTTGCCTACAGAAGTACGGCCTATCGTCTGTTTGAAGTAGGCATAGGCTTCGCCCTTGGGAGGAGTCACCTTGGCTTCGAACCAACCACAATAGTTGGGAATGGAACTCATAAAGCTTTCGGTACCGTTAAAGAACAAAATAGCGTTCGTATTGGTCCAGGGAGCTAAAAAGCGAATATATTTCTTGGGCTTCGGAGTAATCGTCGGCTTCGTCGAAGAAATAGTGACGGTGCTGTCTTCGTTGATGACAATCCAGACTTCGTAAACGGGCTGGTCGTCGACACCGTTCTTGTAGTCGGGGAAAAGCTCGGCCAGGTAGGGTTCGTGGCCTTCGTTCAAGTTCGTGCGACAGGTGCTTCCATTGCAGCCGAGGCCAAAACGGACCTGACGCACGGTTTCGCGGCCTTCGCGGTCGGAGCCTTCCAAACGCTCCTGGGTGAACTCGATAAGGAACTCGTCGGCAGTTGTATCCTTCGTAAGCGCCTTGTACTTGAAGTTAGATTCGTTGTCAGCGTAATAGAGAGAATTCCCATCGTAAATCACGTGGGCTTTTGCTACGGTCTGCGCAGCAGCACAAATGGCGAACAGAGCAAGGCACAATGCCAAACTCCGGAATAGGCGCGAATACCTCATCCGTAAACTCCTGTATCCCTAGGTGCATACATCCAACTACCAGCCCAAAAATAACTTTTTTTTGCTGGTAAGTCATTTAATATCTTGCAGTTAGGGGTAAATTTTTATTAAAAAAACTCCCAGGGCTACACCTTGTGACATATAAAAACCTAATTTTAAGGGGTAAATTTCGAAAACACAGGAGAATTTATGAATCGTGTATATCTCGTTGCCAGCGCCAATATGGCCGCTAAAGTCGAAGAAGTCAACTCCGCAGCTGCAGCCGCAGGCCTCAAGGCCGAGGCCTTCAAGCCCTGCGTGAACGGCGCCGAAGCCGCCGCACAGGTCAAGGCCGGCCAGACCGCAGCCCTCATGGAAACCATCTGCGCCGACTTCCTCAAGCAGGATTTCGCCGCCGACGTAGTCGTAGTGGAAGGTGCCCAGGGCATGAGCGAAGTTGTCGCCCAGAAGTTCAACGAATCCCTCGCCACAGCCCTCGATGCAAAGATTTTCTCCGATAACGAAGATGCAGACCTGTTCTGCAGCTGCCGCTTGCTCAAGTGCGGCAAGTGCCTCGCCGAAGACTTGGCGAAGGAACCCGCCGAACGCAAGACGAGCCAGGCCATGTTCCGCGCAGGCCTCCTGCTCAAGGCTTCCAAGGCCGTCAAGCGCATCGTACTCCCGGAAGGTTCCGAACCGCGCACCGTGCAGGCCGCCTGCCTCGCCGTGGCCCGCAACATTGCCGTGCCCGTGCTCGTCGGCAACAAGGCCGAAATCGAAGCCACAGCCAAGTCCGTGGGCGTGACCCTCCCGGCCAACATCGAAATTATCGAACCCTCCGAAGCCCTCGCCGAAAAGTACGTGCCGACGCTTGTGGAACTCCGCAAGGCCAAGGGCATGACCGAAGAACTCGCACGCGCCGCCCTCAAGGACAACGTGATGCTTGCGACCATGATGCTCAAGATGGGCGAAGTGGACGGTCTCGTTTCCGGCGCTATCCACTCCACAGCCGACACGCTCCGTCCGGCACTGCAAATCATCAAGACCGCTCCGGGTGTCAAGTCCGTGAGTTCCGTGTTCTTCATGTGCATGCCCGGCCAGACCTACATCTACGGCGACTGCGCCATCAACCTGAACCCGACCGCCGAGGAACTCGCCGGCATCGCCATGCAGTGCGACGACACCGCCAAGGCCTTCGGCCTCCCGAGCCGTGTCGCCATGCTCAGCTACAGCACCATCAACAGCGGCAAGGGCCCCGATGCCGACCTCGTGAAGGCCGCCACCGCCATAGTCAAGGAAGCCCGCCCCGAAATGCTCGTCGATGGCCCGCTGCAGTACGACGCCGCTACCACTCCGAGTGTCGGCTCCTTGAAGGCCCCGAACAGCGCTGTCGCCGGCAAGGCCACCGTGTTCGTGTTCCCGGACCTTTCCGCCGGTAACATCGGTTACAAGGCCGTGCAGAGGAGCGCCCATGGCACCATCGCCATCGGCCCGATGCTCCAGGGTCTCGCCAAGCCGGTGAACGACCTCAGCCGCGGCGCGCTGGTGGAAGACATCGTTTATACGATTGCCCTCACCGCCGTCCAGGCACAGTAAGTTGTAAGTTTTCGCCTCGGAAATCAGGCGATATTCCGAAAACGGGGGACCAAAACCGACAAAAGTTGAATTTTGGTCCCACAAATTTTGGATAAATTAACGCAAAAATGTCCCAGAAGCCCTCCAATTAGGTTCTGGGCCATTTTTTTGTGGGACCAAACACAAGGAAAAACAAGTTTTGGTCCTACAAAAAAGTTCCAAGAGAACAGAAATACTCCAAAAACAGCTTTTTCAACACAAACAACGTAACATAATGTAGGACCAAACCTCAGCAAAACACACTTTTGGTCCCACGTTTTGGCTAAATTGCAAATTTTTGGGGTCGAAATCCACATTTTCAGTATGTATTTCTCAAATTTATCCGGTCACTTGTTTCAGTGAACGCTTTTTTTTATTTTTCAACCATGTCGACATTGTTTTTCAAGATGTCGGCGGTACATTTCGTATTTTCCATATTTTCCAATCCCTTTTAAATTAGGAGTTCCCCGTGAACTATGAAAATCAACTGGCGGTTGATTGTGTTTTGCCGTGCTTGCAAAATAGAATTGACGGCCTCTCGTCCCTTATTCAAAGGATTCAAAAATCTCTGGCGCAGGCGCCAAAGGGAAGGCTCCGCTTGTCGAATCGCGGGAGTCGGACGCACTGTTACCACGTTACATCTCCCGAAAAAAGCAGAGGAACGTACATTCCAAATGAAAACACCACCCTTGTTCGAAGACTTGCGCAGAAGGATTATGAACAGCGACTTTTACAGGAACTTGAATGTGAACGAACCATTTTAGACAAAGCTGTCGCAGCTCTTGCTGAATTGAAGCTGAACCTAATCTGGATGGGCCTGCCCGATTTTAGGAAAAACCTTGTTCGACCTGTTTTTCTGCCGGACACTGAATTCGTGGTACAATGGCTTTCCGCCGAGTATCCGCAAAAGCCGTTCGCTGACGAGGCCCCTGTGCTGATGACGTCACGCGGTGAACGAGTTCGATCCAAGTCGGAGGTCATCATAGCAGATACTCTTGCGCGACTGCACATTCCGTATCGTTACGAATTTCCCTTAAAACTACAATCAGAAAAATCAAAACCTGTTTTCGTCCACCCGGATTTTACATGTTTAAATGTTCGGTTGCGCCAAGAGTTCATCTGGGAGCATTTTGGAATGATGGACAAGCCCGATTATGCTTGTAAAGCCGTCCATAAACTAAAAATATATCAGCAGAACAACTTTTTCCCAGGAGACAATCTTATCTTGTCCGAAGAAACGACCGAAGAGCCTTTAAGTTCCAAAACCGTTGAATCCCTGGCTCATCGTTATCTAATATGAAGGTTTCCGAACAATAAAAAGACCAGCTAGAGTCTCTGCAGATGAACTGCTGCTATCCAAGGAGACACCAGTGTTTTCGGAAGACGAACAGACTTCTTTTGCAGAAGAACCTTCTACTTTCGAAGACGAAGAAGATTCATCTGACGCGACATTCTGGATTTTGCTGGAAGAAGACTGTTCACCAAAATCAATGACATCTGTATCGACAATGGAGGAACTACCGCTTTCGCCGTCTCCGCAAGCATACAAAAACAGAGAGACCGCAAAGACCCTGCAAATTAAAGAAATTCTCATTTCTTGTCGAGTTTCGCGTTAATCTTCTTCTGGAGTTCCTTGAGCTGCCAGCGGCCACGCTTGTCTTCGAGGAAGTAATTTGTACGAACTCCGCGGGCGAGCGCACGGTCAATCAAGTCGAGGGCGTCGGCATAGCGCTTCTGGTCAAAGCGTAGTTCCGCCAAGAAGAAATAGTTGTACAAATCCTTGGGGTCCTTGGCCAGGGCCTTGTTCAAATAGTAGTCCGCCGAATCCTTGTCGGGCCACGAAATCAAGAGGGGCACATGCGGCACCACCTGGTGGGCACGGCCAAGCACCTGGTAGTTTTTGGTTTTCGCAGCCACATCGTGAACCGTGGTGGCAATGCCTTCCTTCACGGCGGCAATGGGGTTCATGTCGGCAGCCCTGAGCGAAATGCACGCGAGATAGATGTCCGAAATCGTCATATTGTTCGGATACTTGTTATAGGCGTTCTCGGTAATCGTCTTGAGGGAATCCAGTTTCTGCTTGCGTTTGCTCTTGTCAAAATGAACGAAGCGGAAGGCGAAATAGACACTCTTTACATAGCCGATCGTAGCCGCTTCGGCGACGGACGGATCGCTCATGGCCTTGAGGTAGGCATCTGTCATGAGTTTCGCATTCTTCGCATCGGCCTTGTCGCCATTGGCGCGATTGGCTCGGGCAGCATAGCACGAGTCGGCAAAGCGCAGGTCTTCGTTTGCAAATAGAGCGGTAGCGCAAACAAGAAGGATTCCCATTACTTTAAGAAATCGATTCATTACGTAACCTATTCCTTAAACCTTCCACGATTGCAGCAACTTGTTCAGGTGGGCGAGTTTCTGTTTTTCCTCGTCGGTACCATGAAAACTATTGAACAGAGTGCTCCTATATTCCATAAGAGCATCGCGAATCAATTGTTTATCCTCTTTTTTCAGCATTTCCCAAAGATACAAAAACTTTCGGCCGAAAATTACTTGCGGCCCTTGCCTTTGCCAGAAAAATAGTCCTGTTGACGGGTGGCACCGAGAACGGCATGCCACAATGTGCCATTGGGGTTCACCTTTTTACGTTCGTTCACCGCATATTCTATGGGAACATGCGAGAACTGTTCGTTCATGCTGCCGACGACCATGTCGGTCTTGCCCGCCATACCGGCGTGCACGGCACTTTCGGCCAACTGGAAACAGAAAATGGCATCGGTACCCTTGGCAGGAATGCTTCTGACCATGTAGCTCGGGTCAAAGTACTTGATGTTGACTTCCTTGCCGACCTTGTCGAAATGCTCCTTAATCTTTCGAGTCAGGAATTCGCCAATATCGTTCTTCAAAATGTTTCCGCTTGCGTCACGACGTTCTTCCTGGCCGTTGAACAGTTCCTGCCCGGCACCTTCGGCAACGGCAAGCACAGCATGGGTCTTGCCGCTGCTGTAGCGGCTCTCGAGAGCCTTGAACAAGCCGTTTTCGCCTTCGAGCGTAAAAGGAACTTCGGGAATGAGGCAGAAATTCACCACCGTGGTGGCGAGGGCCGCGTATGCGGCGATGAAGCCGGAATCGCGACCCATGAGCTTCACGAGTCCAAGGCCGTTAAAGGCGCCATTGGCTTCGTTGTGCGCGCTGGCAATCACGTCGGTCGCGCTGAGCACCGCCGTTTCAAAGCCGAAAGTACGGTCAATCAAATTCAAGTCGTTATCGATAGTCTTCGGGATGCCGATGACCGAAATGGGCTGTCTGCGCTTCTTGACCTCTTCGGCAATGGCGTGAGCGCCGCGGAGAGTTCCGTCGCCGCCGATGCAGAACAGCACATTGATATTGAGGCGCATGAGCGTATCGACCATCACCGCCGGATCCTGCATGCCGCGGGAACTGCCGAGAATAGTGCCGCCGTCGTCCTGGATGGCATCGACCACGTCCGGGTTTAGCACAATGGGAGAATATCCGTAAGCCGGATTGAGTCCACGGTACCCGTAAGGAATGCCAAAGATATTGCGCACACCGTAGTCGAACCAAAGCACCTGAACAAGGCCCTTGATCACATTGTTGAGACCCGGACAAAGACCGCCGCAGGTCACCACGCCGGCACGCGTCCAGGCGGGGTCGTGGAAAATGGTTTCACGGGGGCCGGCAGCCTCAAGAGACGGAACCTCGATGCCCTTCTGGTAAAATTCCTTGATTCGCTTTACATCGGTAGTAAGGCTAACACGGTCTTCCTCGGATACGAACTGCACCCCTTTCATGGGGGATTTCAGCGTACCTACTCCGACCGTTTCGATGGAAAGGTCGTACTCACCCGGATTTTGAAGAATGTCTTCTTGCGTCATAACCAATACCTCTATCGCACCAAACTACCCCACTCGCCATTTAAAATACATAAAACTCGTTTAGATTGACAATGGCGGGAAGTGGATTTTCGTGCGTAAGCCAGGGTTTGCGTTTTCGATTTCAATTTTCATGCCCGTAAGGGAGCAAAGCTTCTTGACCATCGAAAGACCGATACCCGTACCGTTCGTTTGGCGGGTCATCTCGTTCTCGACGCGGTAGAATTCCTGGAACACCTTTTTCATTTCGGAAGGCGGGATGCCGGGACCGTAGTCGCGCACGGCGAGGTACACGTCGTCGTCTACGATTCGAAGCTCGATGTTTATCATCTTGTATTCGGCATTCCTAGAGAACTTCAGGGAGTTGTCCACCAGGTTCATCAAAATCTGCATCACGGCGTCGCGGTCCATGGTGAGCGCGATTTCGTTCACATCGGTATCGGACGAAACCGTAAGTTCGAAGCCGTGCTTTTCGACGTTCCTGGAATACGTAGAAACGAAATCGTCGAGAATCGCCTTGGGCCTGTCTTTGCGGAGCTGCACGTTCCAGCGGTTTCCATCGAGTTTCGACAAGTTGAGCACGTTCTGGATAAGCCTTGTCAGGCGTTCGGCCTCGCTCGCTATCTGGTTGTAGTACTTCTGGCGTTTTTCTTCGTTCGCCACCCAGGAATTCTGCAAAAGTTCCGCATACATGCGTATGGAAGTCAAGGGCGTCTTCAGCTCGTGACTCACCGCCGAAATGAAGTCCTGACGCTTCTGGGCCAAGGTCACCTCGCTGCGGGTCAGGCGGTAAATGGCCACAAGGCTTCCGCCCAGCACCACGAGCACCACGAATCCGAGGAAGATGAGGAATGCGCTGCTGTTGAAGTTGTTCGACTTACGCATGTAAAGCGTAAGCGTAATCGAATTGAGCGGCGGCAAAAGCGAAACAGAAAGAATCTCCGTGGAATAGTCCGGAGTCCCAAGCAGCAAAAGATCTGCGGACTGCGAAGCAAATCCCAGCGCGAGGTCCTTTTCGAGAGGGTAGAACTGCGTCTCGTTTTTCACGAGACTCGTCAGGTACACGCGCAGGTTCACGACATAGCCCTGCACAAAGAGCTCGCTCCCTCGGCGCACATTTCTGTAGAATACGATATAGTCCCTGTCGTACACCGCCTGGAACGGCTCGATTTCAACCTCGCTCGCGCGAATCATGTCGACCGTCATTCCCAGCGAATCGAAGTTGGCGGACTCGGCGTCGAATGCGAAAATTTCCTTTTCGGAGGTCCGTTCAAAGCGGTTCACGCGGTCCTGGGAGCGCTGTTTCTTGCTGTGGAGCTTGGGGTCGCGCTTGTACACGCGGTCGATGACGTTTTCAATGGAATCACGAGGCTGGGCAATGGACGAAACACCTTCGTTCTTGACGCCTAGTTTGTTGATAATGCGACCAATCTTGTTGCGCACTTCTTCGCGCTTGCTGCGTTCAGCCGACGAAATCTGCTCCAGAAGAATCTCGCCAAAGCGACCTTCGGGCAAGAACGGAGTCCTGAGGGAATTGTCGGGCGTCAACTGGAAATGCCCCACCAGGCCCTCGTACTGGCTAACCACCGGATAGTCGACGAGCTCGGACAAAGTATTTTCCTCGCCGCCAATCACCTGCACCGTACGGATGAATCCGTATTCCGAGTACGAGCGTTTGTCTTCAATGGCAAGGTCCTTGGCCAACTGCTGGTTGAGCGTGTTCGCCACAAACATGGCATGGCCCTGGTACAGTGAATTTGTACCAAGTTCCAACTGCAAATACGCCTGGTAAAGGAGCATTACCAGGGGTATTGCGACAATAAAGAAAATCGCAGTGAATATTACGTGGATTTTGCGCATTCAGGTGCGGAGCGCATCTGGTAGCCTTCGCCACGGAACGTGACGAGCAGCTTCGGATGCGAC
Organism: Fibrobacter sp.; assembly: GCA_024398815.1. Classification (GTDB taxonomy): domain Bacteria; phylum Fibrobacterota; class Fibrobacteria; order Fibrobacterales; family Fibrobacteraceae; genus Fibrobacter. The sequence goes on along the minus strand of JAKSIL010000019.1, from coordinate 25,067 downwards.
GGATCGTCCTCAATCTTCTTGCGGAGCTTGGTAATATGGATGTCCACGGTGCGGGTGTCCACGGATTCCGCATTTTCGTAACCCCAGACCTTGCGGAGCAGTTCGGCACGCGGAACGGCATGGTCGCGGTTGTTCCACAGGTATTCGAGGATTTCGATTTCCTTGCGAGTGAAAGCGAGTTCTTCCTTGCCGCGGGATCCAGTGTATTCCCTGAAGTTCACGCGGAGGTTGCCGGCCGAGAGCTTGCCCTCGTTTTCAAGGGACTGGCGGCTACGGCGCAAGACAGCTTCGATACGAGCAAGCAGCATCGGTACGGAGAACGGCTTCGGAATGTAGTCGTCGGCACCGAACTTGAGGCCGTTGATAATGTCTTCATCGGCATTCTTTGCAGAAAGGATGATGATAGGCAGACTGCGGTCTTTTTCGCGAATCCTGTCGCAAACGGTAAAACCGTCCATGCCGGGGAGCATCAAGTCAAGAAGGACAAGACCGTACTGGCCAGACAAGGCTTCGGTAAGGCCGCTTTCGCCATCGGCCACATGCTTGACAGAGTAACCATTGAGTTCGCAAAGATCCACAAGACCTTCGGCAATCGCTATTTCGTCTTCAATGATTAGGATACTCGTACTGCTTTGATTCTGGGACATTTCAATTCCTTTTTTTTCACCATTAACACAAACAAACTCAGGCCGGACTAGATAGCGAGGCCGACACCCACTTCGGCAGCCATGTTACCCGGGTCGATTTCTTCGGGGTAGTCGCCACCGAAGTAATACTTGAAGTTGGCGTAGGCTGCAATCGGGATGATGGGGAGCTTGAGACGGAAGCCGGCCATGATGTGACCGCCGATGCTCGTCTTGAGGCCTTCGTCAAGAGCCTGGTCCTGAATCTTCTGCTGCATGGAGTCGCCAAGTTCCTTGGCCTTGTCGGAAGCCTGCTGGATAGAAGCCGGATCGGTAGGATCGGCAGCGGCGATGATTCCGATGATTTCCTGGACAGCGCCATCAACGAGCGGAGTCACGAATTCAGGATTCAGCACAAAGGAGTTCAGGTAATAGGTAAGACCACCACCGATGTAGGGGCGGATAATCGGAAGCGAGGTGATGGGGTACGTAATGGTCAAGTCGCCGTTCATGGCAACGAACTTCGGATTGGCCTTGCCGAACGGAGTGCCGCCCAGTTCAATTTCGAGGGGGACTTCCTTGTAGGTAGGATCGGCGGCAGCTTCGTTAGGATCGAGGCTGACCTTGGATTCGGCCACGTAGAGGATGGCGTCGTAAGAACCCATGTGGAAGTTCAAGGTGGCTTCAATATCGATGATGGGGAGCAGGTCGATCCACAGTTTGAAACCGAAGCCCTGCATCACACCGTCGAAACCCTGGTGCATGAGCTTGATTTGACCGTCACTGGTGATATTGACCGGCTTGTCCATACCGTCCATCTTGGTGCCAAGACCCGGAGTATAGTGACCACCGATACCGATGATAGCGAAAGACTGCGTAGCAAGCAGTGCAGCAGCAGCCAGAGCAACTTTATAATTCATAAAACTCTCCTAGATTGTTCTTTTGCCTTGAAACTACATTAAAAAAACAAAAAACGGATACTCGAAAAATCGAAAATACCCGTTTTTAGGCCCAAATTTGGGCTTTTTTGCAATTTTATTTGATGGCCGGCACAATCAGGAACACTTTTTGCCCCTTACGCACCGCAATATTGTCGAAGTTGTACACGCCAACAGTTTCGCCATGGCTGCCCTGGGCGGCCACGCTCACGCTATGGCTTCCCGCGTCCACAGGGATTCGGGTCATGTAGAAGGAGTTCGGCAAGAAAAGCCCAACGCGGAGGTCGGCCTGTTCCAGCTGGCCCTGCGCCACGTCGACGCCGACATTCTTGACAAGGTCCAGAAGAACGTTACCGGTATTTGTCGCCGACTTCGCCTTCTGAGCGGCTATGGTACGAAGAATCACGCGGACTGCGGTACGGGTGATGGTCGTCGTCTTCTCGTCTTCCATGTTGCGGCGAAGTTCGTCGTCGACCGACATCACCTTTTCAGGCTTCATGCGATTTCCGCCATCCATGGAGACTTCAAAATGATCGACGCGGCTGTTGTGCTTGCGGACTTCGGGAAGGGCGAAACCGATGTGGAAGGTCTCGCTGCCGGCACCTGCCACAGGAGGCGCCACCAACGTAAAGGAAACCTTGTTGCCGGTTTCGCCGTCCTTGTAGTAGAGGTTCATCACGCCCCCCGAAACGAAGGTGCCCGAGAGGTACATTTCGCCAAGAATCGGGCTGTGGCCGGCATAGCCGATCACTACGATTTCCTGTCCCTTTTCGCGAGCGGCGGAAGCCCTCGGAGTAGAGGCAAGTTCTGGCTTCTTGAGGTCCTTGATGTCGTCTTCGCGGTCGAGGCTCCTGAGGCTTTCGGTCACGTACTCGTACACTTCGTTCGGAAGCCCCATCTTGGATTCGTCGTAGGCCTTCACAGTCTTGTAGTACGAGATGGCGGCATCGTCCTTTTCGTCGTCCAGTTCATAGACCAGAGCCGAAAGATAGCGCAAGAATCCGTTGTCGTTTACTTTGTCCTGATCCTTCTGGTAAAGCGACTGCATGGCAATCTGCGAACGCTTCACTTCGACCAGGGCGCCATCGACATCGCCCTTGGCGAGGTAGTTCAAAATCTGCAGCTGGTACATGGTCAAGACTTCGAAGGGCCTGGCGCGATAGGGGCGCACGTTGTCGTTCGTGACGATGGCGGCAGCCTCGTTCGAGATGGACTTTGTATACAAGTCATCGTAGATCTTTTCGGCCTTCTCGAAGTTCTTGATACTTTCGTCGAAGTTCCTGTTGTAGTGGTTCAGCACGCCCAAATCGTAGTAGTAAAGATATTCGCTGTTGGAACCGTAAAGGTCCTTCTGCTGTTTCTTCACTTCGGCGATGGTCGCGTCAAAGCCCTTCTTCTCGAGCGTCGGGGCGAGCGTTTCGTAACGGGTCATGGATTTATTGGCGCACGACGTCAATAAAACGGCGCTCAACAAAAGTAATGCTAGTCGTTTCATAATGTCCGCAAAGTATCGTTAATGAAAAACAAAAAAAGGCTACGGGACAAGCCCATAGCCCAATCTAAATTACATCTTTACGCTGGACTGGTTGACGAACTTCTTGATCTTCTTGTCGCCCACCCAAACCTTACGATGGCTCTGGATGTCGGTGAGTTCCATGTCGATCTGGTAGTAGATGACCTGTTCGCCACCTTCCTGGTCGACGATGGAGTTGAGGGTACCGGTGAGCATGAGGTCGGCACCGATTTCCATGCCGGCGTCCTTGCGAGTTTCTTCGGTAGCGTTGCCGGCCTGGCTGGCGAGTTCGTCGCGGAGTTCGGAACGTTCTTCGGCGTTGGCGACGAAGTCGGCCTTGCCGCTGTTGATGAGAGCGCGTTCGATATCCTTCACGAAGGTTTCAACGTTGATGTGTTCGTGACTCTTGTTGCGGACCTTGCCGATAACAACAGTCGGAACGGCGCCGTTCTTCTGCTGCACCATGGTCTGGTACCAGGGACGGTTGAGGCAGTCCATAATCATCTCGTCAGCGACGAGACGGGAATCGGTATCGTTCCAAGAGCCGGAAAGATCCGTCACCGAGTTGGCGTCGATACGGGAAACCTTCTTGCCGCCGCTGGAGCAGCCGACGAGGAAGGCGAGAGAGGCACAGAGGCAGAGAGTCCAAATTTTAGACATAGTTACTCCTATTGAAGTTTATTAAAATCTTGCATTCGCAATTTAGCAAAAAAAGAAAGACCCCATTATGGAGTCTTCCCGAAAATCTTGAAGAATGATTACTTCTTCTTCTTGCCCTTGGTAGCGTCGATCGTAACTTCGGCGGTTTCTTCGCCGCGCACGGTCACGAGTTCTTCGGCAGACCTACGGTTGGAGCATTCGGCACGGACCACGTGGTCACCGGCATCCAGGTTGTGGATGGTAAGCGGAGCGCCATCGGTCTTGTCGGCCTGGTCACCATCGACGAAAATGATGCACTTGCCCGGATTGGTCGTCACCTTGATGTGGCCCTTAGGAATCTTGGTACCGAAGTCGAAATCGTTACGCTTGTCCTTGCCCGGCCAGATATTCACGCGCTGATTCACAAGTTCGAAGCCCTGGTCAATCACCACGAGGGTCTGACGACCGGACTTGACAGACATATTTTCAATGGGACTCTTGCCCAGGAGTTCGCCGCCCAGGTAAACTTCGCTGTTAGGCGGGTTGGTGATGATGTTCACGACAGCGGGCTTGTCACGAGGAGGTGGGTCTTCGTCGGCCACAGCTGCAGTAAAGAGGAATGCCACCATAAGGGCAAAGATGTAGAGCTTTTTCATTTATGTACTCCTATTTTGTTTGCTACCCTAATATATAAACTTTCTACGGATTTTTCTTTTTTTCTATGAAAAAGTTTGTTTATAAGGGGAAATTTCGCTTTTTTGGGGAAATTTGAGGAATCTTTTTTTACTTTTAAAGGCATGAAGGCACTTTATCAAAAAATTCGAAGCCTGGATGGCAAAAACTACGGACTCTACAAGTCGCTCTCCGATAAACCCTGGGACTTCGGCGATTTTTCGCTGGAGTTTCTGCATGTGCAGGGCGACCCGTACGCGCCGGCATCGAGAATAATGGTAAAGGCCCCGCTCCAAAACCTGGGGTACGGCCCGGAATGGAGCTCCAGTTTTGAACGCAGGCTCGCCCTGAGCGACTACCTACTGCGCCGCCTGTGCAAAAACGTGCAGGAACGTTTCCCCGAAAAAGACGGGGCAGTAAGCCTTGCCGCACCAGGACCGGAAATGCTGGTACGCAATTCCCTGTGGGTGGACAACGGAGACCTGCGCGCCTGTCTGCAAGTGCGACTGCCCGCCGACGGACGAAAAATCAAGGCCGAAGACGCCGCCGAAATTCTGACCATGGTGCTCCCGGACCTCGTCTCGGCGAGCCTTTACAACGACGGTACTGCCGCGGGGAAAGCCGCCGGAGCAATTGGAACCGCCACCGGACTGCAGGGCTTTTTTCGCGTGCTGGATGAACGACGCGAAATAATGGAACAGATGAACGAACGCGGACTCGTGGCATTCGTGCCCGACGGAGCCGTACTCCCGCGTGAATCCGGGCTTTCGGAAAATCCGATGCCAAACGCGGTTCCCTTCGCTGCGCCACCCGAAATGTCGGTGACGCTTAGCGTCGCCGGCCGCGAAATTCGCGGCATGGGGATTCCAAAAGGAATCACCGTCATTACCGGTGGCGCCTTCCACGGCAAATCGACGCTTTTGCAAGCGCTCACGAAAGCGGTCCATCCGCACATCCCGGGAGACGGACGCGAGGGAATCGTCATAGACGATTCCGCGGTACGCATCGGCGTCGAAGACGGCCGCAGCGTCCGCGACACGGACATCTCAGCCCTCGTCCGCGACCTCCCCGGGGGCGTCTCGACAAAGAAGTTCTGCACGGCAAGCGCATCGGGCTCCACCAGCGAAGCCTCGAACCTGCTCGAAGCCATGGAATTCGGAAGCCGCACCTTCCTCATCGACGAAGACTCTTCGGCAGTGAACTTTTTGATTCGCGACCACCGCATCCGCGAACTCCTGGGCGACGACCGCGAACCGCTCATTCCGCTCACCGACAGAATCCGCGAATTCGCACATCCCGAAAAAGCAGAGAATGCAAACGGTGCCGCGTCAAACGCCTGCAGCTTCATCATCGTGGCGGGCGCCTGCGGAGACTTTTTAGGCCTCGCCGACAACATCATCGTCATGGCGAACTACAAGGCCGAATGCGCGAAGGCAAGCGAAAAATTCACATTCGAAAATTCAAAGAACGGCCTTCCGCCATTCGCAGCTCCCGTGTGCCGCGACTTCGACAATTATGTAAATCCACTGCTGCCCGCCCTCCGCCCGACATCCGCCGTAGAACGTCAAGTCAAAGTGAAACTCAGCGGAGACACGCTGTTGCAGATGGGCTTCCTCACATCCGACACCGCGAAGGCGGGCGAACTCATCGACAAACAGCAAAGACTCGGCGCAGGCCACATGCTATTGAACCTCTGCCAAGGCGCCAACTCAAACAAGAGCGACAACGAAAATTCAAGCAGCGATTCGCAGGCAAACGGCAAACGCAACATCCGCGAAACGATTCTCGCCCTCCACGAAAAGATGAAGAACGTCGGATTCCGCAACCTGCCGCAGGGCATGAGCCGCGAAATGAGCCTCCCCCGCCCCATCGACATCGCCTGCGTGCTCTTTAGACTCCGGAAATATACGAAAGCATAAAGCGTCGTCCAATCTCTTTAAAATTTCCGGGCCCTTCAACCGGTAAATATCAGCGAGAAGCCAATGCGCCAAATAATCAATAAAATTAGCCTGAATGGATTTTTTGTACCGGTTCATAGCATCGTCAAACTTACGCTCGATTCCATACGTCTGCGCAATCAAAGTCATCAAGAAGGTATTTTCAGGAGAAAGCAAAAGAACTTTCTTGTATAAATTTTTCGCTTCCTCGTACTTATTTGCCGAAAATAAATTTTCAGCTTGGAGATATATTTTTTCGCTTCAGGCGCAAAGTTCACACCCTTAACTTGGAAGCCTTTTGATGTTTTTACCGATAAGCCGTACCATTCAACACATCACTGCGATTCTCGGCCGAGACCGGCGACGTCAAGCTACTTAAATTGTATTTAATCTTCGACTTTTCAAGGATTCGCATCACCTCCTGATAAGGGTTCTCTATAGCAAAAACCACCGTCGAAATCAAGAAAAATGCAATAATTCTTTTCATTCAAATCAACTGATACGACGTAAAAACGCGAGAGGCTCCGACAACGTCAAATATTCCAATTGCAGGATTTCTGCAAAATTTCCGCTACTTCACACAGCGCACGGACCGTGCGCTCCCTTTGTCAAAAGACTTGAGTTCAGCCGCAGCACTGCTGAAGTCCAAGAAAAGGTAATGTGCAAAAGAGCCTTCGCCATCATCCGTCGTCGAACTCCAGAAATAGGCATAGCCGCCGATTCCATCGAATTTACTATCAGCAGCCATGTAACCGGCAGGGAGTGCCTTGAAGCCAAGCGCATCGCTTCCGTTTCCCTTCTTGAACCAGCCACTGGTGGACTTGAGTACAGCCCCCGCAGCATTCCGATCCAGCGAACCGTCCGCCTTTAATCCGTCCGCAACCTTGACGAGCGTTTCAAAATCTTCTCGGGTCGGAAGGCGCCAACCTTCGGGGCACACGCCTTGAGCTTCCGCCCATGTGTAAAGCCGACCGTACTCACCGCATTTACGCGCGTCGCCCTCGGGGCAATAACTCGCTTCCGCGCCACCCATATCGAAGTTCAAGTTCTCCGCCATCCACGTCTGTGTGCCGATTTGTACAACGTTGTAACTTTGACCGTCGCGCGCGTCCGTGAAAGATTCGGAGCAGGCGGAGAGCCACAACGACAATGCCACGCAGACCATCATGGCAGAAAATTTTGACACAACTTTAAACATCATTTCACAGAAATCCTATAGTTTCACTTTGCGATACGTACAACGTAATTTCCGGCATAGGAATCAAATGCTACACAGCATTGAATTTCTACATCCGACTTCTTGGGAATAATCATTTTCACTCCGGCAAAGTTGACGGAGACGGCAAGGAATAAAGCGCAGGCAATAATTTTTTTCACATTATATCCCTCTTTGGATTCAACATAAGAAAAGGAAAAACGCGCGTCAACAGAGTCGCTGAAAAATCCCGATAAAAAATCTATATTTCATAGGGCGGCTGCGAATTCTTTATAGGACAGCCGCAAAAATTAATAGGAAGCCCGCAGAACGCCATAGGAAACCCGCAAAACGCCATAGGAAAGCCCGCGAAATTTGAACATGCCAGAAATTTTCACGAAATACATCGCAAACGAAGCGCATTACAGCGAAGTCATCGAGCGGATTGCGAAAGTCCGCGACACGCTGTGGATAGGCACCGCCGACATCAAGGATTTGTACGTGAAGCAGAACGGCGAGGCAATTCCGCTCCTGGGGCAAATCGCGGGCTTGCTGAAAAAAGGAGTCGGCGTGCGCCTGGTTCATGCAAAAGAACCCGGCCCGAATTTTCGTGAAGACTTCGACCGGTATCCGATTCTCGCGACAGACTTGGAACGAGTACTTTGCCCGCGCGTACATTTCAAGATGGTGATTTTTGACTTGGAAACCGTTTATGTGGGCTCCGCAAACTTGACAGGAGCAGGCATCGGCATGAAAAGCGCGTTAAAGCGAAATTTTGAAGCGGGGATTCTCACCAACGACCCGCAAATCGTAGAAGCCGCCATCGAGCAGTTCGACACACTGTGGATGGGCGCGCACTGCAAGAACTGCGGCAGGCAGGAATTCTGCGGAGACAGGATAAAGTAACAACTATCAGCTTGCCACATGCCGCAAAATTCTAAGTGAGACGCTTCCACTTAAGCAACAGGCTTTTCAATTTTTGCAGATAAATTCTATTCTTTTCAGGTTCAATGAAAAATGTCGCCATATAAAATACGATAGCAGAATTCAAGAACATGTCGACAAGGATGAAACCAAAAGGCATAGCGTCAGACAGCCTTTCCGATATCGCGGATATGCAACCGCCAAAATGGTTAACTAGCCAAAACAGCGCATACACTTTAAGAACAAAAGAATTCCTCTTGACAAGAGCATAAATTCCCGCAGTCAAAGAAAGCAGCGAAAAGAAAATTCCTTGCCAGGAAAATGCATTCGCAGAGTTCGCGACAATTTCAAGATGTTTTAAAATCGTCTCAGCCATGCCACCCAATCCCCAAACCGCGAAAACAATGGCGACGACTCTAAACAGGGGCAAGTTCAACGTTTCTTGCTCTTCATCAACTTGCCATGCGGAACGAGTGAAGAATGCAGCGACATAAACTACGAGACCTGTATTCAAGATGATTTTCAAAACCTCTCTGACAATAAGACAAGTTATAGACAAATGAATAGAATGGTAATAAGGCGATGTAATCGTAAAAAGATTGTAAAAGCGCATAACGCCCCCGCAAATGTAGACGACGATGCATAGCGCGGAAATTATTTTCAGAAGCAAGGCGCTTTTCTTGACAAAAGCCAGGACAACAAAAGCAATCAGAATTAAAGGCAACACAGCAGCCCACAAAGGATCCTCATACGAAAACAACTCCTCAGTCGAAGTAAAGTGCTGCAAAAGCCCATATGCAAAGATCGACATCCAATTGACTACGAAGACCGCAATGCAAAGGCGGAACAGTCCAACATTCAGCGCAGTTTTTTCTTTAAATTCAGTCATCGTCACTTTTCCACCAAATTTTTTCAAGTTTAAGGAATATCTCAGAAGGGACTACTTTTTGAAGGCTCCGCATAAACCGCCATAAAGCAAAAGTAACTATATCTTCTCTTTTTCCGGGTCATGAATGCAATGGTAGAAAATGACTGTCGCATTCGGCGTCAAATATTCGAAAATCGTTTCACAAAAATGCAAAATATTGAAAAGTGGTCACCAAATCAAAAAACTCCGCAGCATTTGCCGCGGAGCTTACTCGTTTAAGCGATGATTTGCATCATGAATGCGACTAGAACTTTTGCGTCTCTCGCCTCAAGCGCAGATTACTCTGCGTCTTTCACGCAGCGGACGGATGCTGCGATGGCCCTGCTCTGCGCCTTTGTAGCTACCGACTCGGAATCGTCAAAATGCATATTTTGTCACTAAAATTCAATTTGGTGACAAGTTTTCGCAAAAAAACACTTTTCAAACGGCAAAACAGACGCAATACCATGCAAAAATCCCCGCTTTCGCGGGGATAACAATTCACGACGCTGAGAGAATCGGCTTGCGGCCGGCGCATTTTCAACGCAGTTCCGCCGGCGGCCGGCGCTTTTCGGCGCTTTTCAGCGCATTTCCGCGCCCCACTCAAAGCCTTCAGCAGGATCCGTATTACGGGAATTCCAGCCTTCTGGAGATGAAAGCTAGGATTTCCGCGGGGATGACAATTCGCAAAGCGGATTGTTACTTCACAAATGCGGCGTAGATGGCCTTGATGGCCTTCTCGGTATCGGCCTCGTCAACACCGGTGATGATGTTGATCTGGGAGGAGCCCTGGTCGATGATGCGGACGTTCACCTTGCTTTCGGCAAGGGCGGTGAAGAGCTTTGCAGCCACACCAATCTTGTTCGTCATGCCATGGCCCACCGTTGCGATGAGGGAGATGCCCGGGAAGATCTTGATGCGGTCAGGGCGCATCTGCTGAGTGATATCTTCGAGGACAACGTCCTGCACGGCGTCGAGAGCCTTGGAATCCACGACGATGCTCATGGAGTCGATAGCGCTCGGGCAGAGTTCGTAGGAAAGGCCTTCGCTTTCGAGAACGGCCAAAACGCGGCGACCGAAACCGACTTCCTTGTTCATCATGGACTTCTCGATGTAAATCATGGAGAAGCCCTTGCGGCCGGCGACACCCGTAATCGGGAGCTTGGTTTCTTCCGGAGTGGGGCCGATAATGGTGCCAGCGTCTTCGGGGCGGTTCGTGTTGCGGATGTTGATAGGAATCTTCTTCGCGCGGCACGGGGCGATGGATTCGTCGTGCAGAACGCTTGCGCCGGAGTAGGCGAGTTCGCGGATTTCGCGGTAGGAGACGTATTCGATGGGCATCGGGTTTTCGACGATGCGCGGGTCAGCCATGAGCATGCCCGAAACGTCGGTCCAGTTTTCGTACTTCTGGGCGTTGATGCCGTTTGCAAGTATTGCGCCAGTGATGTCGGAGCCGCCACGGCTGAAGGTCTTCACTTCGCCGCGAAGGTTACTGCCATAGAAGCCGGGAAGCACATAAAGCTGGTTTTCGTCGCCGAGAGCCTTGGCGATATCGTCGTAGGTCTTCGGGGCGATGCGGTACTTGTCGTCGAACGTGATGAGCGGGAAGCTGTCGACGAAGTTTGCGCCGAGGTACTTCGCCATGAGTCGGGCGCAGAGGAATTCACCGCGGCTGACGAGGAAGTCCGTGCTCACGGTTTCAGGATGGTTCTTGAGCTTGTCTTCAAGAGCGTCCAGGTCTTCGGCGAGCTTGTTGTCGAGGCCCAAGTCCTTGCAGATTTCGTCGTAGCGGGAGCGGATGAGGTTCCACGGACTGGAGAAGTCGAGGCCCTTGCTGGCGAGATCATAGGTGCTGTAGAGGAGGTCGGTCAGCTTGGTTTCCTTGGGATTGCGTTTACCCGGGGCAGAAACCACGATAACTTTGCGGTTCTTGTCGCTTTCGACAATGGCCTTGATTTTTTTGAACTGACCTGCGTCGGCGACGGAAGAGCCACCGAACTTACATACGATTCTAGACATTTTGTTTCCTTTTGGGCTGCCGGCCTCTCGATTTCAAGCTGAACCGCTTTCCTCACGATTCGCACCCCACCCGGGGCGCCGCCCAAATCTACCCACCTAGCCAGCCACTTGGTGAACGCCGAATGTAAAATTTTCGGCGCGGGCGTAAAAATAACAAAAAACAGGTAACAATTAAAGGGAAAAATCAGTTTATAGTGTGGAGGCAACATGAAAAGCACTAACGATCTCATAGAAATTGCTGCACACAGTAACATTACTGTCCTTTTACACGGCGAATCCGGGGCCGGGAAAGAGGTGGCGGCACGGACCTTGCACCAATCCAGCGACCGTAAATCCGGCCCGTTTATCGCGCTCAACTGCGGAGCCATCGCCGAAAACCTCATGGAATCCATACTCGAAGGCGCCACCAAGGGGGCCTACACGGGAGCCGTTTCCGAAAAAACTGGCGTCGTAAGGGCCGCAAACGGCGGAACCCTCTTTTTGGACGAAATCGGAGAACTCCCCTACAGCTGCCAATGCAAGCTTCTGCGAATCCTGCAAGAACGCGCCGTCCTTCCGCTTGGGGCGACGAAGCCCGTGCCAGTGGACTTCAGACTGATTTGCGCCACGAACCGCAACCTCAAAGCCGACATCCAGACAGGAAAATTCCGCGAAGACCTGTTCTTCAGGCTGAACGTCTTCCCCATACGTCTGCCGCCCCTGCGCGAAAGGAACGACTTCGAAAGCATCGCCCAGGACGTCTGGAAAGGCATCCTGCAAAACGCAAACCTGTATGGAGCCGCCCCCCTATCGAAATCCGACCTGGAAAAGCTCCAGTCGTACAAATGGCCAGGCAACATACGTCAGCTGAAAAACGTTCTCGAACGCTACGCTCTGCTCGTCCACCACAAAATCAACCTGGCTGAAATCCTGGCCGACGAATACAAAAGCAGCTGTGTACACGAATACATTCCAAAACCGGGATGGGACGATATCGGAGAAGCCCTGCACAAATACAACGGAAACAAGCTGCAAGCCGCAAAATCGCTGGGAATAAGCCGCGGAAGCCTTTACTACCAAATAAAAAAGGCGACCCTTTGCAAAAGAATCGCCGTATAAGCCATCTGCAGAAAACGCTTTCCGCTAGAACTGCAACCCAAGCGAAATGTGGTGGTTTCCGCCGTTCAGGGCCGGCCTGGGAGCGTAGCCGTAGTCAAACACGACCATGCCAAAAACAAGGCCTAGACCGCAACTGAGCCCGGACTCGGTATCGAAATCAGGGCGCAAGGCATAGCCCATGCGGAAAGCCAAGGTCTCGGCATACAAGACTTCTCCGCCAAACAAGAAGTGCTCATCGGTATTGGCCCTGCGGTAAGTATCGACGGAAAGGCGCAAAGCCCAGCGATCGACAATAGGCACAAAACCGGTAACGCCCGCCTGGAGCGCCATGGGGGCGGTCTCGCGTTCATCGGCAAATTCGGTGGCGTAGCCCGCATTGGTGAGAGTCGCACCAAAAGAGAAATACTTGTTGACGCGGTAGGCGCCGCCGATATCGCCCAAAAAAGCAAAACCGGTTTCGTCGTCGATGGTCTGGGTCGCAAAACGCGCCGTCACAGACGAAAGGAAATGTTCGTCGCGGAAGGCGAAACCGCCCTGCAAACTCCAGGAATAAGCGCCGTAGTCCGAAGTCTTGAAACCGTTTTCGTCGCGGCCTTCGATGCCGTCGTAGCCCAAAAAGTCAAGGGCCGCCGACCAGGCGAGGTTCTTGTTGATAGGCGAAACGAAATACGCGGAAGTGTAGTTGTCGGCGGTATTTTCGGCGAAAATAATCTGGTTCACGCCGAACTCCGGTGCAGTCGCAGCGGCGGTGGCGAGAGGATTGCGCGAAACTTCTGATGCACGGACAGGGGTGGCGACACCAGCGCCGGACAACGCTGCCGTACGGGCCGATGCGTGCATGGCCAAATAGCTCATCGTAACGCCTTCGCTGTGCCAGTAGTTGCCATGCCAATTGGCAAAGGCAACACTTGCGGCAAGGGCGCCAAAGACGGCTGTGCTTTTGAGAAGTTTAGCGGTCATATCCAACAAGATACAAAAATTACTTGCGCCAGCCTTCCATAATCTTGAGACATGCCGCCAAAAGTTCAGCGGAACGGTCCTTGGACTCGGTTTCGACGTAGCAGCGGAATTCCGGAGCGTTTCCGCTCGGGCGCAGATGCACGATGTCGCCGGAATCGAATTCCATGCGGTAACCGTCGACTTCGTTGAGCGAGACGATTTTGCCCTGGAACGGAGCGGGCATTTTGCCCTGGGCATCGGGTTTTGCAAACTTCGAAGGAACAGCGGTCAAGGCGCCGAAAAGCTTTTCACCGAGTTTCTGTTCGCGGATTTCGGCGAGCTTCGCCTTGGACTTGTCCGTCGGGAATTCCTTGAGACGGTCGCTCACGGTAAAGCGCTTGGGGAGCTTGCGCAGAAGATCCACCACGCACATGCGTTCTTCGCGGACCTTCACCATCACGGCAATCATTGGCAGGAGGGCGTCGCGGGTCGGCAAAGCCTTCAGCACGCGTTTGTTCCCGGAAGCGTCCTCGCGCGCCAAATCCGTCTGCAGAAGGAAGCCGCCGTTCGCTTCGTAACCGGCGACGGTCACAGCTTCATTGTCCGATGCGGCGGGCTCGGCGGCAAGACTTTCCATGCCGGCAATCACGTACGGGCTGCCAATGCGGGTACGGCAAATTTTTTCGAAACTGCCAGATTTTTCAAGGGAGGTATTGCAGCTCACGGGAGTCGCAATACGCTTGATTCCGAGGGACTGCGCCGCAAGAATCCCAAGCACGTCGCCACGCAGCCACATGCCGGCATCGTCGGCCAAAAGCGGACGGTCGCTGTCACCGTCGGTGCTGAAAATGGCATCGACATAATCCTTGTGCGTAAATTCGCGAGCGAGTTCTTCGTCTTCCTTGCGGATGGCCTCAGTATCGACCGGCACAAACGTTTCGCTGCGACCAAACGGCTTTACACAAGCACCAAGACTTTCCAATACACGCACCACGATATCGCGGCCCACGGCGGAATGCTGATACACTCCGATGGTAAGCCCACGCAAGGCTTCGCTACCGAAAAAATCAGGATAGCGCTTGCAGTAATTTTCTTCAGCTTCGGATTCGACAGCAGGAAGCTCCGGTGCATTTTTCAGCATGCCGTCGGCATCGAACAGCGATTCGTCAAAATCGACGCTCTGCGAAACAATTCCCTGTTCGTCGGCCTTCGAAATTTCACCGTTCGGATGGTTGAACTTGATACCGTTCCTATCGGCGGGAATGTGGCTGCCCGTCACCATGATGGTCGCCAAATGCTTATCAAGGCCATAGAGCGCAATCGCCGGACTCGGAATGCGACCGCAATAAATCGTTTTCCAGCCGGCATCGTTTGCAGCCTGGACCAGGGACTGCAAAATGCGACCCGTACTCGGGCGAAGGTCGCCGGCTATCGCAATCGTGTGGTCGCACTGGTAGCTTGCCTCGCAATACTTGATAAAGGAGCGAGCATAAACATAGCACACGCGGTCGGTCATAGCGCTCACGAGGCCGCGGGCACCGCTGGTGCCAAAGGCCACGCCGGACTGCTTCATAACATCTTGCATTGCAACAGACATAAAAACCTCTATCTTGCAAAAAAAATTTCCATTCGCTAAAATAGCAAAAAGCTCCGCCAATAATTTATGACGGAGCTAAAATTCACCATAAGAGGGCGGCACGCCAACCCGCAAAAAAATTCTACTTGCTTTTGCAAGCCGTATAGCTATCGGGATTGGCGCTCAAGATATCCTTTACCATCTGCCCCGACGTGCTGTAGACGAGATGATTTTCATCAGACTCCTCGAGGAATGCCGCCGTACCTTCGTTGATTTTCGAGGCGGACCAGTTCGCCGACGAAAGAAGATTTTCGTCGAGGAAACGCTGCCAGTTCGCATTAGCCATTTCACCCGGAGTTCCACCGCCATCGGCATTGCCCGTGCCCCATTCGCTGACGAACACCGAAAGACCAGCTCTCATTGCCTGAAGCGCCTTGGAACCTTCACTGCCCAATCTATGTGTATTGGCATAGAAATGGAAGGTATACGCAATATTGTGGAGGGAATCTTCCACCTCGTTGTCTATAGCCACATGGGGTTTCTGGTCCCAGTTAGGCGTTCCCACAAGAATTAAATTGTCTGAATTTTTACGAATAACCTTTACAATGGAGTCGGCATAGCTCTTCACATCGTCCCAAGATTGTTGCATAGGTTCATTAAATACTTCAAAGATGACATTGTCCAGTTTCCCGTATTTGGCAGACACCTTTTCGAAGAATTCCGTCGCTTCTGCCAGCTGCCAGTTCGCCATGTGCGAATGCCAGTCGATAATCACGTAAATATCGTTCAATACAGCACCGTGCACGGCCTGATCGATCAAAGCCAGCTGAGCCTCGGGATCCAAAATGTAGCCGGAGATATCGCCGCCCCAGTTTTCCTGGGTAGAAATAGCCAAGCGAATCAACTGGACTTTCATGTCGCGGACCATCGTGGTAATCGCCGTTTCCGTATAAAAATCGGTAGCCCTGGGAAGAATGCTCCAATAAAGGCTCATTCCGCGAAGTTGCACTTCTTCGCCCGATTTAACGCCCTTGCACGCACCGTAAATACGACCCAAGCCATCGGGATGCCCCGCCAAAAGTTGTCCGTACTGGCTTACGGGGCCAACCGGGTGCGGAGTTGGAATTTCTTCGGAATTCGTCTCGACGATATTGTCGCCGGAACAACCGAAAAAGAACAAAATTCCAAGAATCGAAAGGCAGAAGAATAGCTTTTTTAACATTTTTTCTCCATGATTTTCCCATTACCTATAATTTAATCATTGTTTTTCGTATTGGAAACACCCAAAAGAACAATCTGTTTACAAGTGTCAACAAAAAAATTTCAAAAAACTTGTTACATCGGGCCTTATATTAGTTATTTATTATGGTACCATGAATATCAAAAAGCAATTACTCCTTTTGTCTCTCGGCCTTGCCATCGGTGCCTACGCACAAGATGCAGCCGCCCCCGCACCCGCAGTTCCGGCTCCCGCAGCACCTGCAGCCGATTCCGCAACAGCGGTTGTAAACGAACAAGCTGCAGCCGTCGCCGAAGCCCCGGCAGATTCCGCCAAGGCTGATGCCGGCACAGCACAAGCCGTAACCGACACAACGGCAGCCACCGAAGCTCAACCTGCGGCAGACACGACAGCCGCAGCCGAAGTCCCGCAGGCCGCAAGCGACACCACAGCCGCCGCAGACACCACTGCAGCCAACGATTCCACGGCACAAGCCGCCCCCGAACAAGAATTTGACCCCAACGCAAAACTTCCCGAAGCAGAAGAAGACGTCGCCGCCCAGGAACCCGCAGCCGACTCCGCAGCAGTCGCAGCCCCCGCAGCAAGCGATTCGGCCGCAACCGCAGAAGCCGCCCAAATCGCAGCAGCCGATTCCGCAGCACAAGCTCCGGCAACACCGGCTGAACCCGCACCAAAGCACCCCATGGATATCTTGCACGGCAATGCGTACAACATCGTCGCTAACGAAGCTGCCGCCGCAACCGTAAACGGCAACCTCGCCATGCCGCACAAAATGCTCGGCAGCAAGTTCGCCTACTTTGAACCCATCGATGGCGAAGGCGTCGTCTCGTTCGGCGAAACCAACTCCTATTTCTTCGCCTTTGACAATTCCCAGAATCTCGGCCTCTTGACCGCTGGTATGGCATTCGGAAGGTTCGGTTTCTCTGTGGAAACCGCCGTCGGCAAAAACTGGGACAACGTCGAAGCCACGGGCGTTGAACAAACGATAAATACAACTGCCGGAGGCACGCTTTACGGCGGCACATTCTCCGCAAAACTCGGGAATTTCGACGTGGGCGTTCATGGTCGCTACGTCCATCCCGACGACATCGCCTACATAAGCAACAACGGCAACGAAGTCGAAACCACGTCCTGGGACGCCTTCGGCAAGCTCACCGTTTCAAAGGCCAACAATCCCAAGTTCGCATGGACCGCCGCCGTCACATTCCTCCGCCACGACGGAAGCACCGAAACCATCGATCGCACTACGACATTCAGCGAAGGCAAGACCTACCTCGTCACGCACAGGGTAAAATCTACCGACACCACGGCACGCATCGAAGCCGCCCCCGAATTCAACTTCGGCTCCAACGTGCTCCAGAGCGAAAGGGCCCGCATTTTCATCGGCCTCAACACCTTCGTCCCCGTCATCTTCTTCGACGAAATTGAAAATATCCGCGACAAGGACTTCACCGTTGCCGCCTACACCTCGCCGAACATCTTGGGTGAAGTCGCCCTCGGAAGCCACCTTATCGCATTCGGTAGCGCCGATTACACTTGGAAGCTCATGTCGTTCAGGCAGTTCGAACTCAACGATATCGACATCAAGTCCAAAGCTATCCAGTCGGGCACGACCAACGTGAATCTCGGCGCCCGTTTCCAGTACGAACAGGCGGCACTTGAAATGGTGTTCACCAAGCAGTTCCTCGAAAACCCGTTCGGAAGCTTCTCCGACCACAACAACATCGGTGTTTCGATTGGCGCATTCATAATGTTCTAACAGGAACGCACCGCAACCTTGTCACCCCCGACCCTGTCGGGGGTTTTGCTTTATTCTACATTTACGCGCATGGATAGAGCACGTCGTCGTAAATTTGGCCAGAACTTTCTGGATGTAGAAACTGCCGTCGCAATCGCAGGTGATTTGCCCGCGAACGAGGGCGAAGCCGTGCTTGAAATCGGCCCCGGCCATGGCGCCCTCACAGAACATTTGCTGAACCGTGGCGTGGACCTCACCGCCGTCGAAATCGACGAGCAGTGCGTTGCCGTGCTGAACGAAAAATTCGGCGAGCGCAAGAATTTCCATATCACGAACATCGACTTTCTGAAGTTCGACTTGCAGAAGTTCCTGGACGAACACGACAAGCCCTGGGTTACAGGCAACCTTCCGTATAACGTAAGTACCGCAATTATCGCTGGTCTCATGCCGCGTTTGCATCTCACCAAAGGTTTCATGGGAATGGTGCAGCTGGAAGTCGCCGAACGAATCTGCGCATCGCCCTGCAGCAAGAATTACGGTAGCCTTTCCGTACTCGTCTCCGCATTCGCCGACACGCAGATTCTCCGCAAAATCGGACCCGAACATTTTACACCGAAACCGAACGTCGACAGCGCCACCATGCTGCTCACGCCCCGCGCCGATGCACTCCAAGCCCCCGAAGGATTCTTCGACTTCGTGCGCGCCGCCTTCACGCAAAAGCGCAAGACACTCGCAAACTCCTTCGGCAGCGCCTACGACAAAAAGAAAATCCAGGAAGCCATCGAGCTCCTGGATTACCCCACGACCGTCCGCGCCGAGGAACTTTCCCCGGAACAATTCCTCGAATTCTACCGCGTGATTGTGCAAGGGGAATAAGACAAATTTTCAAATTCTATCGACTGAAAATTTTTAACCGCTCAACGACTATGTCAAATTTTGATTTAAAAATCAGCAGCATCCAGCATGCTGATGTTCACTTGAGTAAGGTCTTCAACTTTTGCAAGTCTATTAGCTTGTCGTTCGATGACTTTTTCGAAAAGATTCCGAACAAATCTTCCATTACCAAAGCGTTCATCCTTGTCGCTTAGGGCTTCCTCGATACATTTGTCGAGAGCCGCCTTCGCATCGGGAGCCATGCAGTATTCGTACTTTGCAACAAGCCGCATGAAGATTTCCTTGAGTTCCGACTTGGTGTAATCCGGAAAATCGATGTACCTGTTGAAGCGCGACGAAAGCCCCGGATTTGACTTGACAAAGGAATTAATTTGTTCCTTATAACCTGCGATAATTACGACAAGACGATCGCGATCATCTTCCATACGCTTTAGCAGCGTATCAATCGCTTCTTGTCCGTAATCGTTCTCAACATTTTTCGAAAGCGTATATGCTTCATCAATAAACAGCACACCGTCGAGCGCTTCATCGATGACTTTATTCGTCTTCATCGCGGTCTGCCCTACATAACCTGCAACAAGGTCGCTACGAGTCGCTTCTACCAAGTGTCCCTTGGAAAGGATTCCCAAGTCCTTCAAAATGCCTGCCATGATTCGCGCAATCGTCGTCTTGCCAGTTCCCGGATTACCCGAAAATACGAGATGGTACGATGTCGGCGGAATAGGCAATCCGCGCTTGCAGCGCGCACTCTGGATTTTGACAAAATTCCTGAAAGTGATTACCTCCTTCTTGACACTGTCCAATGCGACAAGAGAATTAAGCGCATTTTCAGAAGCGATTTCTAAATCAGGCTGATATTTCGATAGTGGCTTTGCATCCGTAGTTTTTTCAGGCTCCGCAGGCGCGTTCTTGCTTTTCACATACGGCACAACAAACTTGAGTCCATCAACATTGCCTTTCTTGAAATTCATGTTGCCAATGTATGTGTCAGGCGACTGCAACCACTGCACTTCCTGGTGCGTAAGGATTCCATCGATATTCGCAAGAGAAAAAGAAAAATCGTACACCAGCCGCATATACTTATTCGCATTTGACTTCAGCAAGTCCGCGAACAGAAACGGCACCACAAAACTTCCACCGCGAGCCTCAATTTCGTTGTGTACAGATTTAAACTCTTCGGTCATTTTCTCCATATCAATATCTTTTGACTTGTACATCAAATCCAGAAGCTGCATCCAGTTCGTCTGCGCAGGTGCATCTGCACGCAGTCGCAACATAAGCATCACAAAACCGCAAGACTCGAATGTATCCAAATTCACAGGATGTCCCAACTCGTTGGACACATACTCCAAATCCGAAAGAATCAGCGAGGCAAGCGCCTTATCGGCCCCTACACTCGCTTCATGCGTTAAATGCCTGCGTAGAATTTCTGAGACGTCATCCTTCTGTAAAAAATCTTCAAAAAATTTCACAAAGGAATCGACAACCGGAGTGAATCGCTTCAAATATTTACGAAGCATCGGATCAAGGCGTACAGGCGCAGGTTCCATCAAAGCAACTTTCTTCATAGGCATTCCCATTTCACCTGTGCTGTTCGCCAAAGTTTCCTTGATGGAATTTGTAAAATTTTCCATTCGCTCCTCGGCAGACAGCGCTGAAACTTCGCTCCCTTTGTTCGAAGCAATAAGAATAAATGCGAAACTGAATATGGTGGATATGAGACAAAGGAAGGATTCCTTAGTACATCCGACAAATACGTTGAATGCAAAAACTGCCACACAAATAAGAATAAACTTCATGCCCTTGAGACTGTCACGCTTTTTAAGCCTCGCCGCATAGACCCCCGCTATGATACCGACCATCAAGCCAAGCGCAAGCGACGGTATCGGTCCTACAGCTGAACAGAATTTTCCAACAGCAATCAAAATGACTGCAACAATAGCCAAAGCGGTTATTCCCAAGGCAATTTCGCCATTATTCGATCCATCGTCAAATTTCACAACTTACCCACCGCGTTAATGTGTATTATAAAATTACCTTTTTTTCGTTTCAACAGAAAATAAGTTGCACATTTTACAAAAAAGGATTTAGTGGACCCATTTTCCGCAACCCGCCATGCTTATTTGCTATAGTCGCGTTCCCCGAACAGCGCCGTACCCACACGAATCATCGTGGAACCTTCTTCGATGGCAACTTCCAAATCGCCAGTCATGCCCATGGAAAGTTGGTCAAAGTTTGCGAATACGCCACCTTTCGAAAGAAACTTCTGCTGCAAATTACGGAGGAACACAAAGCAGTCGCGTGAGTCTTCTGCGTTACCGGTATTCTTGCCGATAGTCATGAGTCCGCGAAAACGCAAGTGCGGAAAATTTTCGCTTCGGCCATCATTATCGCAAGCGCCCGCACAAGCCTCTAAATTTATTAGAAATTTTTCCGCGTTCGCCACATCCAGGCCGCTTTTGGTCTCCTCTTCGCCAGCGTTCACCTGGAACAGAATGTCAAGAATTTTTCCATCCGCAACATTTCCATCGTAAGGCAATGCAGCGCAAACTTTCTCAAGCTTTTCCACAGCTTCCATGCTTGCAATGGAATGGATGCAGTCGGCGACGATAGCCGCCTTCTTGAGCTTATTACTCTGCACAGGGCCAATGACATGGCACATTACCGGAGAGCCGTCAACAGCTCTACGACGAACGGAAAACTTCAGTTCCGCCTCCTGCACACGGTTTTCGCCAAAATCATGCGCACCCAAGGCGATAGCGTTTTCCACAGCCTCCGCCGGGTGGAACTTGCTCACCCAAACGAGTTTCACGCTTTCGCGACTGCGGTTCGCCTTCTTACAGGCTTCAGAAATTCTGGCTTCGAGAGCAGCCAGATGCTCACGCATTTCATCAAGTGTAAATTCCATAGTCTTAAGCCACCATTTTTCATCTATAAAATAGATAATTAACGCGCCACTTCTGTTGTTGCAAAAGCTACAGCGACCAATGAAGCGCTATAAACACTCCACAGCAACGCCATGGGTATTTTTCTCTTGCATCCAACCCAGCTACAATGTAACAAAACGACAACGGTCATGAAAATATACAGTAAAAAAGCCAAGCCTATCGGAAATAAAAAAATTAGATAAAATCCAAATGAAACCAGCATAAAAAATGCAACCGACACTAACCAAGGAGCAAAAGGTATTAGGCCGATAAGAATTACATTTCTCCAATTTTTCACTCCTTTCAAACAAAATAAGTACACAAGAGACAGTGGAATCGCAAACACAAGTGGCAAGTAGAATGCCGAAAATATTTCACCAACCATGTTAAAACTATCAAGATTTTCGTATCCATAAGTCTCATTAATAGCCTTTTCACTTTTATTCCATAAGTAAGGCCACACTCCAAGAAGCATCGTCACCCACATGCTGATTAAGACACCAATTTTCTTTACTTTAAACGACGATTCCGTCTCGTTTTGAATAATTTCAATTTGTGAATTATCCTCCTTCAAAGGTATTTCTTCCAATTTTCTTTCTCTACAACCAAAGTAAATCAACAAGGATATTTCTAAAAATGTGGGAACAGCCAACACCCAGAATGCAAAATTATAAATGAAAACACCTTCATTGACGTTCTTGACAAAAAAACTTAAAACAAGCAATATAGGTAAGCCAACAACAACGGGGACTGCGGGCCATAAAGTTATTTTCAAGGCACTCCAAAAACTGCGTATTCCCCTTAGCGCCTTCTTGTAAGATAACGAAAAATAAACGCCAACAATGGAACAGGCAAGCATCAGCCAACACGCATAATCTAAACAGAACGAGGACTTTTCCGTCCAAAGAAAGTACAACGGAAATAGAAAAAGAGCGATAGTCTCTAAAATGCAACCAGCAACAACAATTTTTCTTGAAGTCGGAATTTTATTCGGTTGTTCCATTACGCCACCATGTAAAAACGTAAAACGGCAATGAGCATTTTTTTCATATAGAATATTTTTCCAGCGACACACTCAATATACAAAAAAAGGCCGCATTTTTAGAATGCAGCCTTAGCATTAAGCTTTTCAGAAATAAATTTATTCGCAAGTAAATCCCTGCAACTCAAGGCCAGCTTTCATCTCGCCGTAGGTTGAGGTGCGTTTCATGTCCATGGCGCGCATAAAGCGACTCTCGTTGCTGATGTGAATCTGGAAGCCGGTCATCGTCGGAGTGACTTCGCCTTTGCCGCTGGACTTAGCTCTTTCAATCATCTGTTCACGTTTGCCTTCCATTTCGGGCGGCACAAAGACATCCGTGACGATGTCCGCATTCTGAATTTCAGTTTCTCCAAATTTGAACGAAATGGTCACATGGTTCTTGAGACCGTTGAATTGTCCGTTCACGGTGCAAGTGAGGCTCTTCTTTTTGTTCTTCACTTTTTTCGCAGGCTTGGCGGTCTTCGACGGCGTGTACTGAAGTGCGGTCAAAAGCTCCTCTTCCTTGACTGCGCCAACCAGCTTGTTAATAAACTTTCCGTCCTTCACCAAGAAGAATGTGGGGAACGCCTGGATGGGGAGCGTGCTCTTGATTTTATCGAGGTTCGGCTCGTCGATGCCGATGGAGGCGACCTTGATATCCTTGTAGTTTTTCGCGATGCTGATGAGCGTCGGAATCATGATGAGGCAGGGCGGGCAACTCGTGGAAGAAACTTCGAGGATGACGGGCGTCTTGGATTGAAGAACTTCCTTTTCGAAGTTGTCGTCGTTGATTTTGACGATTCGGATGTCGTCGTCCTGGGCATCTGCGTAGGTGCCGACGCCTGTGACAGCGACAGCCGCGAATACGAATGCGATGATGCTAGAAAATAACTTGTTGCGTTTCATTTTGATTTCCTTTTTGTAAAAGATAATCTTTTTAAGATGCGCAGTGGTGGTGGCGCGTGTGCATACTTGCAAAAATAGAGAACGATATGAATTTGACCAGTGAGACGCTCAAACTTTCTATATTTGCCTCCGTAAATCGCATTTGAATGCCGAATCCTCGGGGTAAAAAATGGAAAATGAATTTGAAAGCGCCTTGCAGGGCCTCCTGAATTTTGAATACACAGACGCAGAGTCTGCGGAAAAGTACAATCAGCTATTCCGCAGCATGATTGCAGCCTCGATGAAAATTTGCGGCGAAACCGATTACAGCGCATTGGTGCAGCAGAAAATCGAAGCCGCCGAAAAGAAATTCGGCGCCAAGATGGAAGAATCAGACGAAACCGATGCCTACAAGAAACTCCGCGAAGTCATCCGCTTCGAGATGTCGCGAGAAGCCGCCGCATGCAGCAAGGAGTTCGAAATCTGCTGCACCGATTCAAATTTCAACAATGCGATGGCGAAAATCCGCGGCGACTTGGAAAAAATCGTTCCGGAATCGCAGAAGGAAGTCGTTGATTCCATCGGCTATTCGCTGTTCTCCGACTTTACAAAATACTTTGTCTGCACTACGTTCGACATGATTGCCGATGCAAAAATCTATACGATGAAAGAATTTCGACCGCTGCAATTGAATGCGCTCGGCAAGGAACTGCGGACGAATGTGAACGTGATTCGGCAGCAGAATGCGAAGGCGCAAAAGTCCGAGACTGTAACGAACTGGTTCCGCATTCTGATGATGCTTCCGGCGTTCCTCTTTAAAAAACTTTATGCCGTGAACATGGTGAATATGTTTGAGAATTCCGAGGAACAAGTCGCCACCGCGGCCGAGATGTTCGAAGAACTTGATGCCGCAATATCGCAGTTCTCCGCCGGCGACGAGTACAAAGTTTTGCAGAATTTCCTGAAAAATTTGCAGCTTGAAAACTGCTTCACCGTCCGCATCAAGCCGAAGAATTCACAGAAGCCTATAGTGAATTGAGGTTTGCTTCGACAAGCTCATGTCGCAAGCTCTGCTCGCGTAAAATGCTAAAGTAAAATTCTTCTTAATTCGCTTCTTCGTCATGCCTGCGCAATGCGGGCTTTTTGCATAAATGCGGGATTCTCGAACAAGTTGAAAACGACACAGTATTTGAAGACGATAAATCCACGGGCATTATCCGGTGAACGCAAAGCCGTCCTATTTAGCGCTCCCTGCATCAGCAATCGCTACCTGCGAAACTCGCAGGTGTAAACTGTATAAAAGTGCTTGCCGAATTCAAGATAGGGCTCCTCTAAAAATTGCTTTACACAAAGTGTCATCCGTGCGACTCAGCCATAGAGGC
>JAKSIL010000018.1 GCA_024398815.1 Fibrobacter sp. | reverse complement strand
CGGGATTCTTCAGTTGGGCGAAGCCTCTTATAAAGAGAACATCGTCATTTCAAAGGATTAAAACGGCAGGGGATTTACTTCACCATTTCAAGCAGCTGTTGCTTGGTTACGATATTCAGCACGGAGAATGCGGTCAGCTTTTTACCGAGTTCGTTGAGCGAGGAGCCGATGTGGTAAACGGTTTCGTCAGCGATGATGAAGCGGTCGTGGACATTCTGCATACTTTTGAGTTCGACTGTCGGGAATTGACGATTGAGCCTTGCCGCTTCCTCTTTCAAACGACTCGTCACATGCGCGGAATAGACGACGCCATTGACGTTCGGCGAATGCTTTGCGATAAGCGCGAGCGCAATGTCGTCGGCATACGGGTCGATGATGACAATTTCCTCTTTTGCGGAACGCACCAGCTGCGCTGCGAATTCATATCCGCTCCACCAGGATTTCGCATTCAACAAGCCCTCGCTCGGTGGAAGATTCGCCTTTACGAAAAAGTCCACCTGCTTTTCGAGGGTAAGCATGCGTGAGTCAAGATTTTCAAGTTTATTCTCATGAGAAACCAATCGCTGGTTGACGGAGCCACCTTTGAGTAAATGCTCCTTGAGAACTCGATTGGCCCATTGACGAAAGCGGGTTGCAATCAAGGATTTAACCCTATATCCAAGGGCTATAATCATATCTAGATTGTAATAGGGTACAGACCGATTGACCTCGCGGTTTCCTTCAATCCGAACCTGTCGGAAATTCCGACAAGTTGCGTTTTTTGATAATTCTGACTCGCTATAAATGTTTTGGATATGTTCAATAACATTCGACCTAGATGTTTGGAATAATTCAGCCATTTGCAGCTGAGTTAGCCAAACAGTTTCATCTTTCATCTTGACATCGATGTGAAACTCGCCACCTTCCGGCTGGTACACGATGATTTCATTCTTTTCGTCGTTATTGACGATAGCTTTATTTTCCATTCTTTACTCCTTTGCGTTACAAGCGGGAAAAACACAAAAAATGCACAAATGTGCTAGTGAACAAAATATAACTACATTTTTATAAAAAAGCAAGCGGGAGGTAAAAAAAGCTCCGGTCACCCGGAGCCATCTGTATTCACAAACGGGAAATGCCTTGCGGCATCCACGAATTAGACGTGCTTGATCTTGTTGTCGCCTTCGTCCCAGTTCTTGCCGTCGCAAACGAACTTGTATTCGTAATCGCCGGCAGCGAGGTTCATCTTGGCTTTCCAGAGACCAGTCTTCTTGTCCTTCTTGAGCATGTCCTTGTCGATGGCCCAGTCGTTGAAGGTGCCAGCCACGGAAACGGTAGTGGCGAGCGGGCAGTCGGCGACGAATTCGACGGCGATCTTGGCGGCGGCCTTGGGGGCAGCCTTCTTTGCGGCGGGCTTGGCTTCGACCTTTTCGGCGGCCTTCGGGGCGGCCTTCTTGGCTGCAGTCTTTGCAGCGGGCTTCACGGCTTTGACTTCGGCCTTGGGGGCAGCCTTTGCTGCGCACTTCTTTGCGGGGGCCTTGGTAGCCTTGGTGGCGGTAGTTTTGGACATAGTAATCTCCTCTATTGCAATGTCGGCAACAAAGGTAGTAAAAAATAAGTTTAATGTCTAGATATTTTACTAAATTATCGGCATGCTTAAGCCAATTATTGCCCCAAGCGTTTTAAACGCAAATTTTCTGGAACTCGGAAACGGCCTCAAGGCCATCGAAAACGGCGGTGCCGGTCTTGTCCACCTCGACATCATGGACGGGCATTTTGTTCCGAACATAAGCTTCGGTCCTGGAATTTCCGCCTGCGTGGGGAAGGGAACTAGCCTTCCGCTGGACTGCCATTTGATGATCGAAAATCCGGAAAAGTACGTGGGCGACTTCGCGAAGGCGGGAGCCTCCATCATCAGCGTGCATGCCGAAACGACGAACCACCTGGATCGTCTGCTGCACCAGATTGCGGAACTTGGCGTAAAGCCTGCTGTCGCCATCAATCCGGCGACGCCTCTCGAAAGCATCAAGTATGTGCTCGATATCGTGGACATGGTCCTCGTGATGTCGGTGAATCCGGGTTTTGGCGGCCAGAGCCTCATTCCGTACTGCCTTGACAAGATTCGCGCACTCCGCCAGATGAAGCCGGAGATGGACATCCAGATTGACGGCGGCGTGAAGCTCGACAACATTCTCGCCTGCAAGGAAGCGGGTGCGAACGTGTTCGTGGTTGGGTCCGCCATTTTCGGGAAGTCCGATCCGGAAGCGGTCTGCCGCGAGTTTGTGAATAAAGTAAACGGTTAATTCGCTAGGCTTTTTTGCCGGCGGCCTTCATGGCGTCTTTCTTGGCCAACTCCTCTTCGGGAGTTGGTTTTGTGTCTTCGAGGAGGCGGTCGGCCCATTCGTCCCAGAAGCGGCAGCGTTCGCCTTCGAGTTTCATTTTCGCAAACTTCACGGGTTCGGTTTCGACGGCGAGCGTCACGACGGATTCCTTGTAGGCTTGCGGGAGGCCCGGGATGTGGCTCATGCGCTGCTTGAGTTCGGCGACGGTCGCATCAAGGATGTCGACTTCGAAGCGGCGCTCGATGTAGCGGCGGGTGATGAAGCCGAGCGACATGAAGTAGTCGCCCTGGTTGCCTTCGGCGAGGTAGTTGCGGGTGCGGAGCTCCTTGAGGGCGAGCACGGCTTCTTCGTAGGGCGGGAGGCGTTTGGCTTCGCCGGGCTTTGCGAATTTCTTGTGGAGGAACCAGCCGAGGAACACGAGGAGGGCGACTCCGAGGACGCCGAGGACGATGTAGAGCCACTGCGGGAGGCGCGGGTCGGCGAGCGGGTCTTCGATTTCGAGGATGTCGGTTTCTTCGCCTGTGGTGCGTGTCGAGACTTTTACGGCGACGGGGTCGGTGCGGGTTTTCACGGTGTCTTTCCCGACGATGGCGGAAACTTCTTGCGGGGCGATGGGGAAGTCGCCGCTCACGAAGGTGTTGAGGGTCGCCTGCCATACGAACTTGGCGGTTCCCTTGGGCATGCCTTCGGTTACCTTTTCGTTTTTCATTTCCTTGACTTCGAAGCTTCCGAGGTTTCCGACGAAACTGGGGAGATCTACGATGGCGTTTTCGGGGGCGGTCACGGCGATTTCGTAGTTGAACATGTCGCCTACGAAGACCTGGGCGTTGTCGACGTTTGCCTTTACGCTGATGTCGAATGCCAGTGCGGATATCGAAAACAAAGCCGTCGCGAGAATCGAGTGGGCAATTACAGACGAAAACGAATGATTCGAACGGAACATAATACCTCTTTTTACAGAGTTGAATATACAAATTTTATATTTGAAAGACTATGAGGTACGCCGCCACAATTTTTGCCATAGCCCTCGTTTGCGCCACAAGCGCGTTTTCGAGCGGTGCCATGGGCGATGCGGTCGGCATGACGGGGGCGGCGAGCGCTGATGGGAATGCCGCCGGGAATGCTGCTGGGGGCGTTGTACCGGCTGAAAGTACCGGGGATGTGCCGGAAGCGTCTGGCGCGGATTCTTCGTTCAGGTTCAGCCACGACAACGTCTTTACCGTCATGGGTGTCGTCATGACGCACCATGCGCTTCGCAACTCCGAGACTTTGCATAACTGGCCGTTCTTTGCGGTGGCGGCTCCTGCCGTGAGTACCACGTACAAGTTCGAAAAGGATTTCGGGAAGACTTTGACCGTCAAGGGCGATGCCATGGGGAGCCTTACGTTCATGAACACGGGCGTAACGGCGGGTGTCGATCTTTTGCTGATTCACTTGCTCGAACTCGGGGTGCACGGGGCGATTTCGTCGGCCTGGAACTACGGCGAGACGAGTACGTTCATGGGCGTGTACGATTCCGAGGAGAGGAATTTCGACGAGGACATCTTTTTGACGGAGGCTTCGTTCAGCGTCATTTACAAGTCGAGCATCACCATACCGCTCCTCGCATTTTTGCCGAAAAGCAATTGGACGAAGATTATCCTCAAGTTCAGTGGATCGCTCGAGAATTCCGTCTATACGGGTGCTGACGACGGCGAACTTTGGCGCGCCGGCGCGGACGCACGCGTGAACGGCTATCGTGGCGAACTGGGGGCTAGCATCATGTACATGCTGCCGTTCAAGCATTTCCACATGGCGATGCTTACGGGCAAGGTGAGCGGGTTCCTGCACGACGGCGACTTCGACGAGGAATTCCAGGATTACGATCCGGATTTCAAGATTTTCAACATAACGCCCATGCTCATGTTCAAGATAAACGAAAAATGGAGCGGGATGGCCATGGCGCCTATCGTGCGCGAACGCAAGCTGAGCAAGAGCAAGTACGAGGCCGGCGAGGAATACATGCTGAAGCGTGTCGGCTCGCAGTGGCGCATGAACGTGCTCATGTGCATGTTCAACAGAAAGTTCTAGAAAGCGGAAACTGTCGCAAAAAAAAAGCCCCGGATTTTATCCGAGGCATTTTTCCGCACGGGGCGGCGCTCTAAGCCCGAAGGCTTATCGACTAGAAGAACACAGGCGGCCAACGCGGGTTCTTGGAGCTCATGTCGATCTTGTAGAAGTCGCGTTCGAAGCGGCCATCGTCCATGCCGTACATCTGCATCACATGGCGGGCAATCCACTTGCCGAGCTTAAGGACGGTGAGCTTCTTGCGGAGGCGTCCCTGGCAGTCGCGGTTCATGATGTCCGGGAGAGTCGAGGTCGTGAGGATTTCGTCGATGGCCGGGCTGTTGAGCTTTTCGCGGGCTTCGGCACTGGTGTGGAAGTGCGTGACACCGAAGCAGACGCGGTTCGGGTTGCCCTTCTTGATGTGTTCGCAGCACTGCACGATTGTGGTACCGGTGCGGACCATGTCGTCGAACACGATCACGTCCTTGCCTTCGATTTCTTCGATGCTGATGTCGCTGAGTTCCGGGTTGAAGGTCATGCTGATTTCGCGTTCGCCGGTACGGACCTTGTCCATCACCACGCGCTTGCATTCCGGGAGCTGGAGGGCATCGTAGACGGCGTTCATGAACGGGCGTGCGCCCTTGTCCGGGGAGACGATTACGAGGTTGTTGCCGTCCTTGCCGGTCTGGACGAAGTTGCTGTTCTTGATGTAGTGGGCGTAAACGTCGGTCGGAATCAGGTTGTGGAAGTGACCTTCGAAAATGTCGTTGAAGAGGTTCTGGACCTTGACGCTGTGGTTGTGGCAAGTCACGACGGCATCGACACCGGACTTCTTCAAAAGTTCGGCGTAGAGGAGGCTCGTGAAGGCCTGGCCATCGAACTTCTTCAAGTCCGTGACGCTGCGGTCCTTTTCAAGGTCGCCGACGCGGTGCGGGCCGCGGTCCTGGGCGCTGTAGAAGAGGTCGGGCTCGACGAGGACCACCTGTTCGGCACCGTTGTCCTTGGCGGCGCGGGCCAGGATGCAGTTACGCATGGCGTAGTCGTTACGGCTGCGTTCGTGGTTTGAAACGGAGCAAATCAAGACGATCTTGCCTTCGAGACGATGGCCGATATGTTCCATGTCTTCCGGGTCCAGCATATAGCGGGGGCAAAATTCGGAGTTGGCGAAGGTCTTCAGGGAGACCACGTCGGAGATGTCTTCGCGGAGGCCGATGTACTGGGCCATGTCGATGGCGAACGGGTCATCGGTGAAGTTTCCGGTCACGATAAAACGATCTGACATTTTAGTAGCCTTGATTTGATGGTTAAAATTTGGTAACTAAAATATAGAATCAAATCGTCTTAATTTCAATATTGCTCAAGGCAACTCTACCACGCAAATCCGGCTACGGCTCTCCAGGAGCCGTCGGTATCGTAGATGTGGGCGTGTCCGTTCTTCTTGCTGCCGAGCAGCATCTGGTATTCCAGCGAGACGCGCCTGGTGAGTTCCAGGCCGAAGCCCAGCCATACGTAGTATTCCCAGTCCTTGGGGGCGTTGGCGAAGTAGTTGAATTTCTTGGTTTCCTTGCCGTTCAGTTTTGCATCGGTCCTGACCAGCGCCAGTTCATAGACGGGTTTGGAGAACGCGAACGTTTCGCTGACGAACGGGCGGACGTAGGGGATTTTGGGCACGCCTAGGCGGACGGAAATGGGAACGTCGAAAGCGAGGCTGTGGTAATCGATTTTGTAGCCGTCGTCCTTGCCTTTGGCCGATTCGTCCTGTTCGAATTTGTTGTAGCGGTAGGTGGTTCCCATGCCTACGCTTATGGCGCCTGCATCGTAGAAGTACCAGCGCAGGAAGTAGGCGACACGGCCTTCTATGGCCTTGTTTTCTTCGAGCGGGAGCCTGCCGTAGTTTTTAAGGAAATATTCGCTTTCGGTAAGCTGGGCGAAGGTGATTTCCATGGCCTTGTAGAAAATGCGGTCTTTGGACGAGGTCGAATCCTTTTTCTCGCCGTTCTGTGCCGTCTGTGCGGTGGAATCGGCGCTTGTCTGCACGCAGTTTTCCTGCTGGGCGGAATCGGCGGCGGTTGTTGTCGCGGCGGGCGCCTGTGTCGGGAGGGCTGCAGTTTCTTCGACCTTGTGGAGTTCAATCAGGGCGAGTCCGTTCGAGGTGAACGTCACCGAGAAAGTGCATTTGCCGTTGATGTCGCATAGGGTATGGACGGTATCGGCGATGGCCGTAGCCATGTCGGCGCGGATAAGCGCGGGTCTTTCTTTGGAGAGGGAATCGGATTCCTGTCGTCTCAGGGCGATGGTACTGTCGAGTTCCACGAGGCGACGGGCGTTTTCCTTGAATTCAGTGCAGCGGCAGATGGCTTCGGTCCTGGCGCATGTGGCTTTGAAGAGCGAGTCGGCGCGTGCGATGGAATCGGCACGGGCCGCGAGTGCCGCGGAGTCAAGAGGAGTGATGGAATCGACGGCGGCAGCGGCAATGGCGGTGGTTTGCGCCTGTGCGGCGGAGTCTGCGGGGATGGCTGCGGTTTTGGCCGTGTCGGCCGGTGTTGCCGTGGTTGCGGTTTGTGTTGCAGTCGAGTCGGTGATTGCGGCTGTAGCGTTCGCCTGTGCAGCGGAATCGGCAGGAGGTGTGGCTAGCGCCTGTGCTGCGGCAGAGTCTGCGTGGACGGCTGCGGAATCGGCAGGAATTGCTGCCTGTGCTGTTGCCTGAGTTGCGGAATCGGCAGGGATGGTCGCGGGTTTGGTGGTGTCGGCAGCTGTTTGTGTTGCGGAGACAGCTGCGGAATCCGTAGTGGCGGTTTTCGCCTTTGCGGAATCGGATGGCGCGTTGCAAGCGTCGCACTGGCTGGTGCATTCCGGAGTCATCTTGACGGCTACAATCGCCGTGCGCTGCATCATGAGACCGTCAAGCTCTTTTTGCTTTTCTTGGATGGCCGTGGGCGTGAGCAACGAATTTTTTTGTTCCGTGGTGCGGATGTTCGCGGTGAGTTGCTCTCTCGTCAGATTGGTGCGCCCCTTCTCCATCTTTTGGTAGTTGCCGTTTTCGAATGTGAATTCACGGGCGCAGGCTGTCTTATCGCAACTCTTTGAAAGATCTTCGATGAATTTTTTCTTGCTGATTTCCAGCATGGCGTTTTTTGCCTTGGCGCTATCCAAGACAGCCTTGCATTGGCAAATGGAATTGACGTTCTTGCAAGTGGCGTCGTCACTTTTTTCTTGGCACGAACTGCAAAGGTTTACACATTCTGAACCCGCAAACGAGAGCGAAGCGAACAAAAGACTTGCAAAAAATACTTTATATGAAATTCTCATGTTGCAACTCCGTTAGAACAGTATGGCTAAAACTACGAATGCCGCCGTGGCAAGCACAGAGACGATAATGGGTGCTATAGGAACGCCGCCTTTTTGTTCGGATTCTGCGGCCTGTTCCGATTGGGCCTGCTGCGTACACGAAACTACGGCTGCAGAATCGCTCTTGGATGCTGCATTGGTTGCTGCTGTATTTTGACTATCGGCGGGAGCTGCGAAATTGCTGACAGCCGCGGCGACATCTGGAGCCTCGTCAATGATGTCGGTGCGGTCTTCCGCCGCTGAAAATCCGGCAAAAGCCAAGACTAGCATTAATGCAAAAAGAATCCTGTTCATGGATGCATCCCTTCGTTGTTTTCTTTGTATAGAAATAAAATTTAATATCAAGTTCAAAAAAAAGAAAATGGGAGCCTGCAAAAAAAATGAAAAAATCCCCCGGCCAAAGCCAGGGGATAGGAATTTTCATCAAAAGAATTCGTTTGTATTATTCTTCGTCGCCATCATCACTGCTGCCAGCACCATTGCCGCCGAATCCGCCAGCGCCGTTTCCACCGAATCCGCCAGCGCCGTTGCCGCCAAATCCGCCGAAACCCGTGCCGGTGGAATCACCGCCCATCATGCCGCCCCAGTTGAAGCCTGTGCCGGTGGAGTCGCCGCCGGTCATGCCGCCCCAGTTGAAGCCTGTGCCGGTGGAGTCGCCGCCGGTCATGCCGCCCCAGTTGAAGCCTGTGCCGGAGGAATCGCCACCGAACATGCTGCTCCAATCAAAGCTTCCGGTGGAATCGCCACCGAACATGCCGCTCCAGTCAAAGTTGCCGGTGGAATCGCCACCGAACATGCCGCTCCAGTCAAAGTTGCCGGTGGAGTCACCCATCATGCCGCTCCAGTCGAAGCTTCCGGTGGAATCGCCACCGAACATGCTGCTCCAATCAAAAGTGCCGGTGGAATCGGAACCAGTTTCGGTTTTTTCGGTCTTGCCGTCGTCTTTTTTACCGTCGTCCTTCTTTCCCTCGCCTTTTTTACCGTCGTCTTTCTTGGCGTCGTCCTTCTTTTCGTCGTCGGCTTTCTTGACATCTTCACCGTCGTCGCCATCATCGTCGTCGGCTTTCTTGACATCTTCGCTATCGTCGCTGTCGTCGTCGGTTTTCTTGACGTCGTCATCGTCGCCATCGTCCTTGCCGTCGCTCTTTTCGTCACCGCTCTTCTTGTCGTCTTTTTTGACAGAAGAACTGGAGAGGTCTTCATCGTCGGCGGAATCGCTCGAGGTGATTTCGGTATCGTCGTCGGATGCAGCTGCGGGGCTCGAAGAAGAGTCGTCGCAAGCCATGAAGAAGCAGCATGCCGAAATGGCAAGTGCACTTACCAAGAATTTGGATTTCATTAATAACTCCTTGTCAGGCACCTCAAAAAAAATGAATTGTATACACCAAAAATTTTTTAAGGATGCTCTGCGAGGCTTAATATATATGCGAACGATGCGGTTGAATATTTTAATTGCAGTCCGCGAAAACATTAATGTTTACAACAACTCAACGTTGGAACGAAAAGTTTCAAATAAATGATTGTGCCGATAAATTGCGGAACGAAAGGTTACAAAAAATATTGATAAAAAAAACACGCGAACCGAAGTCCACGTGTTTTGAATTTTGTGCAAGCTCTATTTCAAGGCTTGCCGCCTGCCTATGGCTTGCGGCGCTTGCAAATTTTTAGAGGATGCTTGCTTCCGTTCCGGCAGCGACTCCGAGCAGGAAAACCTTCTGCGTGAATGCGCCGATGTCGGAGCCTGTGACGGATTCCTTTTCAAGGAGTTCATCGAGGGCGTTGAAGGCTTCGCTGTAGAATTCGCTTTGGAGCGCTGCTTCGCGGACTTGCGCAAGGAAGCCCTTCACGGATTTCTTGTCGGCGGGTTTTGCAGCTTTTTTCGCAGGCTTTGCGGCCTTCTTGGCTGCAGGTTTCGCGGCGGCCTTCTTTGCTGGCTTGGCGACTTTCTTTGCAGGTTTCGCGGCGGCCTTGGCAACCTTCTTTGCTACGGGTTTTGCAGCCTTTTTGGCTACGACTTTTTTAGCGGCGGATTTTGCAGTCTTTGTCATGCTGGGCTCCTTTGTTTGTAATGATTGCTACGAAAACGGATAGAAGAAATCCCCTTCGGTGGGAGTCCCGCAGCTACCCATCTTCCCGATTTTGTAAAGCGTGAAATCGGAGGTGCTGTTAGGCTCTTCCATCTGGATGGAATAACCGATAATCCTTTTTAAGAATTCTTCTTGTTCAACAACGATTGTCGGGTACACCAGCTCGAACTTTTCCCACGGGATGTCCACGACGGTAACGCCTTCGGCTTTGCCCAGGTAGGTGACGTAGTTGCTGTTTTTTGTGAAGTTTTCGGCATCGTCCGGAATCATGCCTATGCGGAAATAGGTGGCCGAACTTTCGTAGGCGACACAGAGACCGCCCCACGAGGAAATATCGGTAGGCTTGTCAAAAATATTTTTTGTTGCGCCGGCGTAGTATGTTTCGCCCGCAGTACAAACCGTAGTGCCCTTGAGGCCTGTAAAATCGTAGTCCGCGAATGCGGTGGGTTCTGCGGTCATGGCGCAGGCATCTTCCGGATCGTGGTAAAAATTCCAGAGGGTGTCGACTTCTGCGGAGCTGGCGGGTTCTTCATTGGAAGAACTTTCGACGGATACGCTGCATTCGCCCATCTTCCCGATTTTGTAAAGCGTGAAATCGGAGGTTGTATTCAGTTCTTCCATCTGGATGGTGAATCCCGTAACTCTTCCCAAGAATTCCTGTTTATCTACGAGGCTGTTCGGGAGCATCTGTTTAAATTCTTCCCACGGAATGTCAATCGTGGTAACGCCATTGGTTTTACTCAAGTATGTGACATAGTTGTTGTTTTCGGTATAAGTATCGGCGTCGCTTGGGACCATTCCGATGCGGAAAAGACGGTCGGGAGAGTCGTACACGACGCAAAGACCGCCCCACGAAGAAATATCGGTGGGCTTGTCGAAAGCGTTGTAGATGGCTCCGGCATAGTATGTTTCGCCCTCGGTGCAGACCGTAGTGCCCTTGAGACCGGTGAAATCGTAGTTCGAAAATTCGGTGAGCTCTGCGGTCATGACGCAAATGCTGTCCGGATCGTGGTAGAACGTCCAAAGTGCGTCGTCTGCTTTAGTGTCGGAATCGTCGGAGCTAGCGTCGTCTTTTTTCTCGGTGTCGTCGGAACTTGCGGAGTCCGTGCTGGACGAGCTTTCGAGCTTGTCGCATTCGGGCTCGTCGCAGAGGGATGGATCGTCAGAATCGTCGGACGAGGCGCTGGACGAATTTTTGGAATCGTCTTTGTTGTTTGCGTCTTTGGAAGTGTCCGACTTTTTATCGATATCGTCCTGGGCGTCGTTGGAATCGCTCGAAACGCTTGATGAGTCGTCATTTGCCGGGTCTGCACTTGCAGAGGAATCGTCGCCGCATGCCCAGAGGCCGAGTGCTGCAACGAATGCTGTGGTAACTAAA
Source organism: Fibrobacter sp. (assembly GCA_024398815.1). Lineage (GTDB taxonomy): Bacteria > Fibrobacterota > Fibrobacteria > Fibrobacterales > Fibrobacteraceae > Fibrobacter. The sequence continues at coordinate 43,385 of JAKSIL010000018.1, read as the reverse complement.
AAAGATTTTTTCATGAAGGTCTCCTTCTTTGTATCATCTAATATAGGCTTTTTTAAGGCGTTTTTTGCGTAAACAACTTTTTACGGCACAATTTTAGGCAAAAATCCGTTTTAAGTAAAGAAAGGGACCCTGAGAAATCGGCGCAGAAGGCCTAGCGTCTGCCACATTCATTCAAGTTGAAAATTACAGCAAAGCCCAGCAAACGCCGGGCTTTGTTCGTATTCAAAAGGCAATCTTCGCAGATTACGATTTTTCTTCAATTCTGTCTTCGGAGTTGTGACAGGGGCACTCGCCGCCTTCGCAGGGGCAGTGATAGCATTCGCCGTTTTCGGCGTAGTCCTTGCCGCTCCAGCAGTAGGTGCAGAGCTGTTCCTCGGGCAGGCCGATTGCATGAATCAAGTCGTCGATGCGCTGGAAGGCGAGAGTCGTCAGGTTCAGGTTTTTGCGGATGTGGTCCACCATGCCCTTGTAGGCTTCGCTGTCCGGGTCGGTGTACTTTTCGAGGTCCGCGTTTTCGCCTTCCACCATGCGAATGTAGCGGCGCGTGGCCAAGTCGTATTCGCTCTTGGAACGCGAGAAGTTCAGGAACTTGCACGGATAAATTAACGGCGGGCAGGCAATGCGCATGTGGGTTTCTTTACAGCCCATGGAGTAGAGCTTTTCGGCCTGCTTGCCGAGCTGTGTACCGCGCACGATGGAGTCGTCGCAGAACACCAGACGGCGGTCCTTGATGAGTCCCGGAATCGGGATGAGCTTCATGGAGGCCACGTGTTCGCGCTGGCGCTGGTCCTGCGGCATGAAGGAACGGGCCCATGTGGGCGTGTACTTGACGAACGGACGTGCAAACTTGATGCCGGCTTCGTGGGCATAACCGAGGGCGTGCGAAGTTCCGGAATCGGGGATTCCGCAGGCGGCGTCGGCTGCGGTGGGTGTACGCTTGGCGAGGGCGCTTCCGCAACGGTAGCGGGTCATTTCGACATTGCGGCCTTCGTAGCTGGAGGCCGGGTAGCCGTAGTACACCCACAGGAACGAGCAGATGGACATCTTTTTGTTGGGCTTTACCAAAGAGATGTCGCCATCGGGAGTGATTTCGACCACTTCGCCCGGACCAATATCGCGCACATATTCGTACCCGAGGTTGGGGAGCGCGCAGCTTTCCTGCACGGCGATCATGGCGTCTTTCTTCTTGCCGAGTATAATCGGCGTGCGGCCCCACTTGTCGCGGCTTGCGTAGAACTTGCCGGTGCTGTCCATGATGAGCACGGAGCAGCTGCCCTTAATCTTTTCATGGACGTACTTGAGGCCATCGACTATGGAATCCTGTGTGGCGATAAGCGCCGAGACTACTTCGGTGGGCCCGACCATTCCGCTAGTGGTGGAAAATTGCAACTGCATGCAGTTGTCGCGGAAAAGTTCGTTCTTGAGTTCGTCGATGTTCGCGATGAGGCCGACCGTGACGATGGCAAAAGTTCCAAGCTTCGAGCACATTACCAAGGGCTGCGGGTCAGTGTCCGAGATGACGCCGATACCGACGTTTCCCGAGAATGCGGCAAGGTCGTGTTCGAACTTGCTGCGGAAGGGCGTATTCTGGATGTTGTGAATCGAGCGATGGAAGTTGCCGTCGGCCTTCAAAACTGCTAGACCACCTCGATGGGTTCCCAGGTGAGAATGGTAGTCTGTTCCGAAAAAGAGGTCGCAAACGCAATCTTCTTTGGAAATAACGCCACAAAAGCCGCCCATATGTAGTCTCCTTGGCAAAACGATTTTTTTGGTTTTGCTCTAAAAACGAAACATAAGATAGAAAAAAAATGCGATTTTACAAAGGATTTTTCCTCAAATTCTTTATATGCGGGGCTGCTCCCCTATGGGAGTCTGTACGATTAATTCTGGGTAACGCCAGGACCGTGAATGACGCTGTGGCCGTTCGCCTTGATTTCGAGTTCGATTTTTTGCGGGATTTCCTGAATCATGTTGTCGACATGGGAGATGAATCCCAGCATTTTTCCACGTTTCTGCTGCACCTTTAGGCAATCCATGACATCGTTCAGCGAAGCGGGATCGAGCGTGCCGAAGCCTTCATCGATGAACAGCGATTCGATTTTCACGTTGCGGCTCGCGAAGTCCGCAATGCCCAAGGCGAGCGAAAGGCTAATCAGGAATTTCTCGCCGCCCGAAAGGTTGCTGATGGACCTGGGGTAATCGAAGTGGGCGTCGCGCAGGCTGAAGTCCAGGTTCCCCTTGGGTTCCAGAGTGTAGCGCTCGCGCACGATTTGCAGTTGCCTGTTGGCATGCTTCAAGAGCGACTTGAATGTGAGCCCCTGCACGAACTGCGAAAATTCGGTGCCGTCCTTTTTGCCGAACCAGTCGCGCATGGTACTCCAGCGGATGAATTCCCTGTTCGCGTCGTCGAATTCCCGCTGCAGTCTTTGGCGGCGTGTGGCATTGCCCTGGTCTTGCTGCAATTTGGCCCTGATTGCGGAATAGCGGTCGCGCTTTTCCGTCAAGGTGTTTTCTTGCTGTTGGGCGAGCAATTGCAGTTCTTCGAGCGACCTTGATTCGGTGCGTTCTTTCTGGGTGCTTTCAAGGGCATTGGCGGCGTCGCTTTCGGTTTGCTTGGCGGCGACGAGGGCGTTTTCGATTTCCTGTTTGCGGTTTTGCAGTTGGTGCAACTCGTTTTGCGTCAGGCGCGCCTTTGCGAAGGCTTCTTCGCTTTCGAAGTTGTTCTTTTGCAGGGCTGCGGCAAAGTCGTTTTGCGCCTGGGCGAGGTTGTTTTGTGCGTTTTCCAGTTGGCCTTGGAGCGTTGTGATTTGTGTTTTGCAGTTGTCGAGTTTGCCTTGGGCTTGGATGGCTGCGTCGGTGCAATTTTGCAGGTTCGCGTTGGCGGTATCCAGGGCGGTTTTAGCGCGGGCGGCGACGTCGTCTACATTCTGGTCGCCGAATTTCTGCTTTCGATTTTCGACGAGTTGATTTTTGGCGTCAAGGGCGCTGTCGTATGCGCCCGTTTCGGTTTTTGCCGTTTCGGTGGCGGTTTTCACGCTGGATTCGATGGCGTCCTTTTTGGCCTTGGTCGCATTGAGTTGGCTAGAAACGCTGTCGAACGTTTGCTTGTTGCCTTGGTAGGCGCTGGAGCGTGAGCGCAAGAGTTCCAGAGTTTCATCGATTTTTTCGATGTCGAAGGTGACCCAGGGTTTCCATGCGGCGGTGAGTGCGTCGATGGCTTCGTCGCGATGATCTGTTGTGTTTCTGATGGCTTCGTTGGCGGCTGTGGCTGCGGATTCGGCGCGGATTTTGGCAGTTTCGAACGTTGCGATTTTGCTGTCGGCTGCTTGGAGGCGCTCGTTCAAATCGCGAATTTTGGCGGCAGTGTCGGCGGCAGTGGTCGCGTCGTTTGCGGAGCCCGCGGGGTTTGTATGCACGGAGTCCGCGACCTTTGCGGAATGCTCGCCAGAATGTTCGCCGTTGCATGCCGGATGTTCGGTGGAGCCGCAGACGGGGCACGGTGCGTTCGGCTGCAAGTGCTTTTGAATCACGTCGGCGAGCACGAGGACTTCGTTTTGGAACAGTTTGTTCTGCTCTTGCAGAAGTTCCTGTTTTTGGCTGTTAGCGGATTCCAAGTTCTCGACAGCTTTTTCAACGTCCTTCTGGGCAGCGGTCAACGCGATTCCTTGACTCTTCAACTCCCTGATGTTGTTTTTGAGTTGATTGACGATGGGCTCGCTCTTGGAGATGACTTGCGGCAGGTCCTGGTCGGCGGCGTGCTCTTTGAGGAATGCGTCGGCGTCGTTGAAAGTTTTTTGGAGTTCTTCAATGTCCTTTTTCGCCTGTTCCAAACTAGAGTTAGCCTTGGCTAACTTTTCGTTGGCTTCTCTTTTTCGCATTTCCGCCTGCGTCAAGTTGTCGTTCGCAGATTTGATTTGCGTATCCAAGGAGCGGATTTCGTTCCAAAGCGCTTCGTTGCCTTGAATGAAGTCGTTGGCTTGCTTTTGCGCATTTTCAGCGTCGTGCTTTTGATTGTTTGCGCAGGTCAAGGCAGATTCCAACTCGGGGAGCGATTCTTTGTTTTGGGCGATATCTCTTTCGAAATGGGCCTTTGATGTCCTTAAACCTTCAAGTGTTGCAAACAGTGCGGAACATTCGCTTGCGGCCATGGCCTTTTGCAGGCGCGCATCGTCGTTTTTAAATTCGCTGCAGGCTTGTTCGGCACGTTCGCGTGTGCCTTTGGCGCTGTTTAAAGCGGCGATTTTCTCGTTGAGTTTTTTGTACCAGGCGATAATTTCGTCGGTTTCTTTTTTCGCGTCTTTGAGCGCCAGGCCTTCTGCTTCAAGGGTAGCCATCGTGGATTGAAGTTCCTGCTTTTCTTCTTCGCTCAACACGACATTTTCGTTTTCCTTCAGTTGCGCTTCGATGGCGTCTTTGGCGGTTTTGGCGGCAGACCAATGGTCGCCCACTTTTTCACCAATCAAGCGGTACTTTTCGGAGCCGTTCAGTTTTTCGAGAATCTCGGCGCGTTCATCTTCTTCGCATGTGAGGAATTTACTGAATTCGCCCTGCGCAAGCATGATGGAACGGCAGAACTGCGAAAAGTCCAACTGCGTATTTTCGGTGTTGACCTCGGCGAGTTCGCCCTTTGATGAGGTTTTACCGTTGAAAATGGGGTTCGTCTTTTCGCCCACGCGGTACACGATTCCTTGCGCATCTTGGAGGTTGCCGCTCGCCTTGTCGCGGGCGCGGCGCTGGCTCCATTCCGAAACAAAATCGCCCTTGCTGCAGTGGTAAGTGACGCGGGCCATGCAGTAGCCTGCATCGCGAGTCATGACTTCGTTGCCGTTGCCGCCTTTGTGGATGGTTTCCTGGCGCGGAGTGCGGCCGTAAAGGGCGAGCGTGATAGCGTCGAGAATGCTGCTCTTGCCGCTGCCTGTGGGGCCGGAAATGGAAAACAGACTATTGTTCACGAACGAGGGGTCCGTAAAGTCGATGCACCACTTTCCGAACAGCGAATTGATGTTTTCAAGTTCGATTTTCAAGATTTTCATATTCGCTTACTCCCTGTTTTCGTTTTCCACTTCTTCGGCCAACTGCTTAAATAGCGGATAGAATTCATCGAACGTCTTTTGCAAATTTTCGTCCATTTCGGTGACGCCGTTTTTCATCATGATGAGGCGCTTGAAAATGTCCTCGTCGCCAAGCACGGAAACGTCGTCCAAGGAATCGTCGCTAAAATCCGCGGCGCTCAGGGAATCGCTTCGCGAGGTCTTCCAATTGACCACTTCGAATGGAGACTGCTCCAGTTCGCTTGCGAGGAATTCGCGGATGTTTACGCCTGGAGTGTACTCGTAGACGATTTCCAGTTTCAGTGGTTTTGTGCCAGGATTCTTGCGCAGTTCGCGGAGCGTGTTGCGGATTTCGTCGTTTGTGCCCTGGACGCGCATGAATTCGAAATATTCCGGCGTCTCGATTTTTTCGACCGACGGGATTTCGCCGGCATTGACTTCGACCAAGAGAACATGGTGCTTGATTTTGGCTTCGTCGAATCCAAGAATGAATGGTGAACCGGAATAGCGGACTTTCGGGTTCTTGGCGACCGTTGTGGTGTAGTGGATGTGCCCGAGGGCGATGTAGTCGAAACCTTCGGGGAATACCGTGACGGGAACGGTCCCCAGATTACCCACGATGTCACGTACACCGCTGTTTTTCATGCCTTCGCCGTTGTCGTTTTCGGGGCGGCCTTCGAGGCCTGCGGCGTAGAGGTGGCCTGTGGCGATAAGCGGAATGTCGCGGCCTTCGCGGAGTGCTTCGGCGGCGTCAAAAACGGACTTGTAGAGTCCCTTGTTCGCGTTGTCGGCGAAGACGGCGTTTGTGTCGGTCACGTACTTGCGAATTTCGTTTTCGCGGGTGTAGGGCACGGCGGCACAAATGGCGATGGCGTTGCCGGCTGCGTCCTTGAATTCGCGCACCAGGTCTTGCGGGGTGCGGTTAGCGATGGAACCCACTACCTGGATGTTCAGGGCGTCCAGGATGTCGCACGGGGCGTCGAGAAGGCTTGCGGAATCATGGTTCCCGCCTACGATGACCACATTTTTGCAATCAGTCTCCAAAAGGGAGGCCAAAAAACGGTAATATTGCGATTTTGCCTCGTTCGAAGGTGTGGTCGTGTCAAAAATATCGCCCGAAACCACCAGGGCCTGCGCACCGGTTTCTGTAATCTGCGATTTGAGCCATGCGAGGAATTGGGCAGATTCCGTTTGCCTGTCGATGTCGTGCATCGAATTTCCGAGGTGCCAGTCGGCGGTGTGAATGAATTTCATAACAATTTCCTTTCTGTTGCAAATATAATATCGCTCCTATGCCAAAATTTGTCAAAGCAAAAAAAGACGAGGCTCGCGGGAGTCTCGTCTTTTGCAAAAATGCCTCAGTTGAAGCTTAACGCTTGTTGGCGCGCATCAGTGCGCGCATGAACTTGCTTGTTTTTTTGCGTTCGGCCTGCTTGTAAGCCTTTTTGAAGGCACTGGGAGCGGGAGCTACCATTTCTGCATCGGGGACGACGTCAACGACTGCTTCACCGCCAATGTCGACTTCCTTGTCGCCGGTATCTACGTCCGTGTCGCCCGTGTCGGAATTGCCCGTATCAATGTCTGTATCGCCGGTGTCGGTATCACCCGTATCGACATCGGTATCCTTGTCGCCGGTATCTACGTCTGTATCGCCGGTGTCGGTATCGCCTGTGTCGACAGGGGTTTCGGCAATGTCATGAATGGTGTTGAACAAATCCTTCATGCAAGTTTCAAATTCGGTACGATTGCTGTACGAGTATTCATAGACATAGTAGAATGCTTTATTGTCACTGTCGTAGCTGTAGTCATAATCGAAGTATTCCTTGTTGCTGGCTTTGCAAGTCTCTTCGTTCATAGTAACGTAGTCATAATCTATTTCGCGCAATTCGCATTTGATATCGCCCGATGAAACGGTGATGGAAACATCAGTTGGATATTTTTGACTCTTGTTCAGTTTTGTCGTAATTTCGTGATTATTGTATGCCAGAGTAATTTCAGAATCGGCTCTGCTTTGAACTTCAACCTTGTGTACCAATGCGGCGATACTCAAATTTCCTGAACTGAATAGGAAATTAGCGTAGGGTACGTAACCATCGTAACCATTGTAACCAGTGATATAGTAAATGAGATAATCCATAAACTTTGTCGTGTCCAATTCTATAAGTTCTTCATCGTTGGTTAATTCAACGGTGGCCGTGATGCCGTCCTTGGTGATATTGATGGTTCCGATTTCGTTTTCATAACAGTCTATGTATGATCCGCTTTTTTCACAACCGGTGTATTTCCAAGTTCCAAAAATGGATCCTGCCTTTCCGCCGACGAAAATATCTGCGTAGTAATCGCAATCGCTAAAGCCGTAATATTCATAATAATCGCATTCGTAAATGAACAGTGAATCGTTAGAGAATTCATACTTTGCGGCTTGGTATTCCGATGAACTATCCGTGACGCTCGTCATCTTGAACGTTGAGTGGCTTTCGTCGGTTACGCAATATGGAATGGTCGATGTGGAGAGGAATACCATGGTTTGGGCAGTTTCGTCAAACTTTGTTTCCAACACGATTCTTTCGTTGCTGGAACTGCTGCGGTAAGAGCTGGAACTGGATTTGGCATTGCTGTAATCATCGTCATCACAATCGTCGTCGTCATCGCAGTCGTCTGTTTTATGGCTGGTGAGGATATCCATGCAATTATTGAATTCGTTTTCATTGTCCTTTTTGAAATAATTCACGGTGTAGATTACGTTATCTTTGTCATCGTAACTGGTGGAATAGTTGAAATTTTTGCTGTTCTTGGCGTTGCAGATGTCGCTGGTAATTGCATCGTCGTAGTAAATCTTGCTATTGAACTTGCAGGTTTCTTGGCCATTGGAGACTGTGATTTCGTAGTTGCTGATATTGTTTCTGCTTCTGTTTACGAGTTCCGCCGTATAGGTGGTTCCGTCGTAAGTGAAGGCGAAAGTGCTTGCGGAGCGTGTCTTGATTTTTATTTTGTATTCATCGGCGGCTTCTTTGATGTCGCCTTCGGTTTCAATGTTTGAAGCATAGAGGCTGTTGTAGTTTTCACCGGCAACGTTGTGAATTAATTTTTCGGCGAAATAGCTGTTGCCCAGGTCGACTTCATAAGAAATGGTTTCGGTCGTCTTGTACGAGTCCTCGCTGAACTCGACGGTCATGGTATCGCCATAATCTTCGTCGCATTCGGTGTATCCGTACTCTTTTGCGCAGCCTGTATAAGTCCAGCTGCCGATAATTTTGCCTTCGGAACCGCCAACATAGAGAGAGGGGTAGTTGGAACATTCGTCGGTGTCAATTTTTTTGATGTGCACCGTGTCGCTATTGCAGGTGTAGAGTGCAAGAGTGTCGCCGTAGAACTCGTATGTCATGGCGATGTAGGCCGTGTCGGGGGAGAGCGGCTTCATTTTGTATGTCTTGCCGTAGTCTTTGCTGATGCATGCGCTTTGTGCCTCAACCATCCTGATTTGCAGGGTCTGGGCTTTTTCGTCGATTTCAAGCGAGCCTGTAGTGGTTTCGGTTACGGTTGTGGAGGCGCTTTCTTCGCTTTGGTTTTCGCCGCTCTGTTTTTCGTCGTCGGCGCTAGTGCTGCTGTCATCGCCGCAGGCGGTGAAGGCTAAAGTGGTGGCGAGCAGTGCTGCGCCAAGTCTGAATGTTTTTTTCATCTCTTGTTTTCCTCTTATTATTTAAAATCTTTTAACAGTCGCTTGTGCCGTTTTCAGCTATTTTTTGATTAATTTGTTGTAAACGGCAATCTGGCGTTCGATGATTCCATCCCAGGTGAAGCAGTCCCGGATTCGTTTTTTACTTCCGGCGAGGAGTCTCTGGGTAAATTCGGTGTCGTCTGCGAGGCGCTTGAAGGCGTCGGCCAGCGCTTCGGGATTCTTTTCGGGCACGAGTATTCCCGATTCTTGATCGACCACGACATCGGGAATTCCTCCGACCTTGCTTGCTACAATCGGAAGTCCGAGTTCCATGGCTTCGATAAGCACGACTCCGAGGCCTTCTGTATCGCCCTTGTGGTCTACGATGGCGGGGAGCACGAACACGTTGGCATCCCTGTATTCGCTTTCAAGGACGGGCGGGATTAATTTGCCTGTAAAAGTGATTGGGGCATGAACGATCCCGTCTTGTTCGAGTGCTGCGGCCTGCGCTTTGAGCTGTTCGGTCAGGTCGCCTTCGCCCACGATGCGGATTTCAAATTTTTGCGGATCCAGGAATTTTGCCGCTTCGATCAAGTAGCAAATGCCTTTGCGCTCGATATGGCGCCCAACGAACAGAATCTTGAACTTGCCGTTGACCGGGTGAAGTTGTGGCACGATTCCCGCGTCTCCGTCGCTGCCAAGCGTTGTTCCATAGGGACTCCACTCCACGTTTACGTCGCGGATGGCCTTGATTTTTGCTGCCGTGAAGCTCGAGTTTGCAAAGACGGCCTGTGCCTGCCCGATGGCGAATTTCAGAAGAGGACGAACCCACTTTTTCTTACGGATGAGCAAAAGCTCCGCCCCGTGGAAATTGAGCACCAGGGGTATGCGGAAAAGCTTTGCGGCGCCGAGTGCTATGTAGGCGTGCGGGAATGGCCAGTGGGCGTGGATGACGTCGGGCTTCCACTTGCGGCAAAGTCCGATGCACTTGAAAAAGCCACTGATGATGTACGGAATGGCGAGGAGCTGCAACCATGGCTTCGAGGCCATTTTGCTTGGTGCGCCTTCTTCGTGGGTGAGCATTTCCCATTTTGCGGGGGCGTACCTAAAACGGTTGACGGGGGTGCCGTCGATGGTGTGGCTCTTGAGCCCTTTGTACGCGGGGGCGAGCACCTGGATTTCGGCTCCCGCCTTTTTGAGGTGCGCTATGGACGCCCGCAACCACGGGACTTCGGCGTCCTTTTCAAAGCGTGGATAGACGGATCCAATTACAAGGACTTTCATTTAGTCTCTTCGGTGTCCTGTATGCAAGTCGGGTACACGATGGGGTTCACGGTTTTTTCGAGCAACGATTTCATCTTTTGCATGCCGTGTTCCGAAGCCAGTTGTTCCAGACGGCCTTTTACGCGGGTCCATCCGTTCAGCTTAGAATCCAGGAGCAATATGCCGATGCCGCTCTGGTGTTCCAGGAAGCCCATGATGTCGCTGCCTCGGTTTTTCGAGAGGGCTGCCATGAACAGTTCCCAAAACTGAAGATGTTCTTCTTCGTCCGGCAGTTCTGCCTTTATTCCTTCAAAGCTGAATTCAAGGTAAACAAAGGAGCTTTGCTCCTCGTCGCTGCGGATAATTTCTTCTTGGCAACGCCTTTCAAATATTTCCTCGGTGTAGATGGAAATATTTAGGTGCTGTTTTTTAATCAAGTTGAAGAGAACATCCTTCATCATCGCCTTAATTTAGTCTATTTTTAGGCTATGCAGAGATTGTTGAAGTTAAAAAAAGTGCTAAAAAATAGTGTTTTGCTGTCTTTGGCGGAAGGTTTCAGGGCGGCAAAGGCTTCGGGTAATAAATTCCGTCCGCTTACCGCCGACGAAATTGTCGCACTGGAAAAAAACGGGAACCGCTGCGAAGACTGGAGCCGCGTGCTGGTCGAGTCGGCGTTTGCCCCGAATCGTATCTACAACTCTGTTTTTTCGGGCGATGTGCGTTTGCCTGCTTTTTACGGGACGCTTCTTTTGCCCGGTGATGTTTCTTTCCCGACGGGCATTTACGACAGTCTTGTGCACAATAGCATTATCGAGAACGCCCTTGTGAACAAGGTGGCCATGTTGAGCAACGTGCTTGTGCGCAGCAGTGCCGTGGTCAACAATGTGGGTTCCCTTGTCAGTAGCGGAAAAATCGGATACATGATAGGCTCCACGATGAATGTAGGCAACGAAATGGGCGGCAGGTCCATTTTGGTTTTCCCCGACATTACCGCCGACCTTGTCGACTTGCAGCTGTTCCACAAGGCTGAACCTGATGTGGAGGCTGCCTTTGCTGAACAGCTCAAGCAGTTCCGCGAAGATTCCGCCGTGCCGTTTGGCGTAGTCGGGAAGGGAGCCGTCGTGAGCAATACGAACATTGTCCGCAACAGCTGGATAGGCGCCCACGCACGAATTGAAGGCGCTTCCAAGATTCGCAATTCGGTAATCCTCAGCTCTCTTGAAGAATCTACGCATATCTACGATTCCGTGATTCTTGAAAATTCGAATGTGCAGGCCGGCGTCAAGGTGCATACGGGCGCCGAAGTGCAGGGTTCCGTTCTGATGAGCCGTGTGAAAATCGCAAGCAAGGCCATCGTCAAGTCGTCGGTCATCGCCCCGTGCTGCCACATCGAAGAGGGCGAAGTCAACAGTTCCTATATGGGACCGCTTACCCAGATGCACCATCATTCGCTATTGATTGCCGCTCTGTGGCCGGAAGGCTGCGGTAATCTGGGGTATGGCGCGAACGTGGGGAGCAACCACACTGGCCGCATGCCCGATCAGGAGGTGATGCCAGGACAGGGAATGTTCTTCGGCCTTGGCGTGAATGTCAAGTTCCCCGCCAATTACCGCGAATCACCGTTCACCATCATAGCGAGCGGCGTCACCACGCTTCCGCAGAGGCTCAAGTTCCCGTTCTCGCTAATTCGCCCTGGCGATCCGCAGTTGATGGGAGTCCCTGCGCGCTTGAACGAAATTGTCCCGGGCTGGAACTATGCCCGCAACGCCTACGCTCTCGACCGCAACGTCTTCAAGTATTCCGTGCGCGGCAAGGGCGTGGTGCCTTCTGCATTCTACAGTTTATACAATCCCGAAACCGTGCGCCAGGTGTTCGATGCGTACAACCGTCTGCAAGTCTCCGAAATTCGCGACGTGTACACCAAGGAACATATTGACGGCCTTGGCGAAAACTTCATGCGCGAACGCGTGCGTCAAGAGGCGCTGCGCATTTATGGCGAATACCTGGAACGCTACCTACTCGACATGGTTATAGGATTTGTCGAAAATGACGCTCTGCTTGCGACGCAGCCTCCCAAGGAAATCCGCAGACTCATCACGGGCGATTTGAACAAGGAAATTGCCCGCGTGGTTCCTATGGCCGATACGCTCGATGAACTGGTGAAACGCTATAGGCTGTTGAGCAAGAGCTGGTTTGAAAGCGTGAGCCATGGCCTTGACCGCGACAATGAACGCGGTCGTGAAATCTTTGATGATTACGATGACGCTCACCCGGTCGACAAGAACTTCGTGGAATGGGAAAAAGCCAGATTCGAGGAATCGGTGAAGCGCTTGAACAATGTTCTCAAGAATATCTAAATGGGCGTAATCCTTTATACATTACTTTGTATTGAATTCGTGGCCCGCGTGGTCATTGAAATTCGCGAACGCCGCGCAACACAGGTGCGTGGCGGGCTCTTTGCCGTGCTGCGGGTGATTCCCCTGGTGAACGACATCGTTCCTTTGCCCGAAAATCGCCGTGACCCTAAGGAAAACGATTTCTCGAAGCTGCACGAGCGCGGTCATCAAAATTATCATCATTCCATTTTGCGGAATCTTTTCAAGATTATCCTTGCCATGGTGGCCATCTGGTTTCTGGCGACGCAGCTTATTCGCAACGGTCTTCCGCTTTGGGTGGCCATATTGTGGCTGCATCTGGTGGCGATACCATTCCGCGTGATTTTCAATTTGTATTGCTGGAATCAGGAGTACGAAGCGGACAAGTACGCTTACAAGGAACTTGGCAAGACGAAATCAAAGGCGGCATTCCGCGAACTGGCCGAATGCGAGATTCCCTATACTAAGCTGTTTGCGGCGCTGTACCGTGAACATCCGACAGCGCTGCAGCGCAAAAAGAAATTGCTGCTCTAGGCAGCGAAATTATTGCGTAAAATTAGAACGACCAAATTGACACGCCGGCGGCAAACGACCAGTTGCCGCCATTGAAGTCTACAAGCAGGTTTGTCGTGTTGACATAGACTTCTACATCGTCGGTGGCCCAGAACGAAACGCTGAAGTTGTTCGTAAACAGGTAAGGCATGCCGAGTCCGAAATCAGGTCTCTTTTCTTTTAACCAGAATGATGCCTGCGGCCTGTAAATGTTTCCGTTGTAGCCGAGTGTGATGGGGCCGATGAAAATGCTTCCGAAGGCGCCTGCGCCCAGTTGTGCGACCAGCTTGTCGGCATTTTCGATCATGTCGTTCGTTTCTTTGCCGTCGACTTCGTAACCGACGTATTTGAAGTTCTGGTACGTAAATCTCTGGAACGAGAAAATTCCAAGTTCCATGTACTTGGTGTTGATGCCGAATCCGCTTTGCGCATAGATTCCATCGGCGATGCCGAATCCCACCTGCATGGTGAAGAGTTCGCCTTTGCGGAACTTGTCGATGGCTCCGTAGACAGGCAGGTACGAGGTGTGGTAGCGTGCGTCCAATTTGACGGAATCCCAGGGAGATTCGTTTTCGACGTCAAGCTTTATGCGCTTTTCCTTGCTCAGCACGATTCCGCCGCTCAGTCGCGAGCCTACGGAATTCTTGGGCAGGCATTTGCTTGCACCATGGATGTTCGGTCCCGGTTTTGTATCGGTGTTCACCATGGTGGCGTAGTCCATCTTCGTTCCGGCGCATGCCGAAAACAAAATTGCAATGGAAATGGCGAACGCGGCTTTGAAAATCGATTTTACCATAGCCTAAATATATTCAGAAATTTTTGGCAAGTCAATTTTTGAAGAAGGATTTTTTTAGGATTTGGAATCCCTTATTTTTTCAAATGCAGCTTGCGCAATACTTTGCCGACGAGTTCGTTCAAGATATCACCGGCGTCCTTGCTGCCTAAAATTTTCTGGATGAAGAGCGTCATGAAAAGCAAAACGCAGCCCGCGGCGCAGGCGTAAATCACGAGGACTACAAAGTTCGTGCTGCGGACAAATTCTCCAGAGACGTGGTCGAGGCCGATGGCTGCTGCAATCATGATGCCGAGTGCCACGAGCGCGCGACCCATGTTCAAAAGCGCTGTCTTCATGCCGTCGGTGCCGTTCTTCTTGGCCCACATGTAAATCATGGAGACGACCTGCAGAATGGCGCCTGTAGCACCGATGATTGGCACACTCTTGATGCCGAGAGGCTCTGCAAGCCAGATGTAGGCCGGGATGGTCGCCGCGAAAATGCCGGTGTTCAAAAGCGTGGGGAGCCACATGCGTTCGCTTGCGTAGAAACTGCGCACAAGAACCGCTTGCAAGCAGAGGCCGAGGGAAACGGGCAAGTACCAGCGAAGAATTTCAGAAATCGCTTCGGTCGTTTCGCGCTGGAATGCGCCGCGTTCAAAGAGGATTCGCACGGCAGGGAAACTCAAAGCCCACACGGCGACAACCGCCGGAATCAAGATGCAGAACATGCGCGAAAGGCTCTTCCAGATTTTTTCGTTCAGCTGGGCAATCTGGCCTTCTTTGACGAGGCGCGCCATGTCGGGGTAACTCGTGACGGAGACGGAGAATCCAAAGACGGCCACAAGCGTGTACATCACGCGGTAGGCGTAGTTGAGGCTACTGATGCCCGAAGTGCCGAAGTTCGCTCCGAAACTACGGATGATGAATTCAAGGCCGAACATGGAGCCTACACCAAGCGACATCGGGAGCATCATCTTGAAGTAGCGAACAATGTCCGGGTGCGTGGGCTCGCAGATGACTTCGTAATGGACGCCGCCGCGCTTTGCGCCAAAAATCTGCAAGGCGAAAAAGCCGATGAAACTTCCGACGGGGACGCCCCAGGCGAAACCTTCCAGGCCGAGGTTCGTGCCGGTGTGCTTCCCGATTTCAATTCCTGCAATACCGCCAACGACAATCGCAATGTTGTAGATGAGACCCGTGAGAGAAGGAATCAGGAACTGCTTGCGCGTGTGCTGCACCGCAACCAGGATGCTCCCGACAAAGATGAAAATCTGGCCCGGCAAAATGATGCGGCCGTAGTAAGTCGCGCGTTCCAAGAGTTCGGGCGTCACACCATCGACCGTGAGGAGCGCGATGAGTTCCTTCATCCAGATGAACGCCGGCACCACAAGAATCAAAAGCACGAGCCCGAAAGTGTTGAGCACGTTGCTGAAGAATTTCCAGCCGCCCTTTTCATCGCCCGCCACCTTGTAACCCGTGAAAATCGGGATAAAGATGATGGAGAGGAAACCTGTGCTCACCACGTGATTCAAAATATCCGGAATCATGAACGCCAAGTCGAGAGCGTTCTTTTCGAGCGACACGCCCGCGGCGTGGGCCAAAAGCATTTCACGGAAAATTCCCAGCACACGGCTGAGGAGAAGACTGACGGCGACGATGATGGCGGCTTTGTTCATGGCTTAAAAATAGTAAATGCCTGCGATTCCTGAACCCTTAAACCGCCTGTTTGAAGTCGTTGAGGGGCGAACGGAGCGATATCATGCCTTGCTGTTGCAAACGCTCTACGAGGATTCCTGGGCGCACGTGGAACTGTCCCGCGAAATGAGTGATGCAGCGGCGTTCCATGAAATGCCCGTTGCATATAAGTTCACATTCTTCGGCTTCGGTCAAAAGCAGGTCTTGGGCGAATCGCATGGCCTCATCGCATTTTTCGATATTGGATGCGGCTGGCAGACTGTGTTTGTGGTTTGCGGGCTTGTTTTCGCCTTGTGCCGCTTGCGGCGCGATTAAGCACATCGTTCGTTTTGGGTGCAGTAAAATATGGCCGACGGCATGGAATACGGCTTCCAGGAACTGGGAGTCGTTCATGGTGTTGGTGGGCACTTGTATCACGGGCTGGTTTCCGACCCAGAAACAGGCGCAGATGGGGAGCGGAGCCGTTATGAAGGGTTCCACTTCAAAAAATTCAATTCCGCTGTTGTTCAAAATTTCTTTGACGCTGGTGCGAAAATAACCTTTTTCCTGGGATTTGAAAATCGTATTTCTGCGCAGAGACAATAAGTTGTCTACAATCATTTTCTTGTTTATGGAAAATTCCTTGTCGCTGCGTGTGGCGCGGAGTTCTCCTAGGCGAATCCAGGCGGCATAGGTTTGCGGATTCACGGTGTTTTGCACTGCGGAGTAATAGCTGTTGAAGCCATCAGTGCTTGCGACGCCCATGAACCTGAAAATGGCGCTTACGAGTTCCGCACCCTGGATATTTTGAGGGATAAGTCCTTGCCTTTGCAAACTGCGTACGGGAAACTTTCGTGCCCACGGAGCCAAGGCTTCCATGGAATCGTCTACAATCGGGGCTCCTTTCCCAAAGGCCGTTTTTATAGCAAGTCCAATTTTTTTGTCATCGCCATCTACAAGGGTATCGCGCGACAAACCAAGGCGCTTACAGAGCTCGTCTTGCGTCATGCGGTTTTTTGCTAGAAATTCACGTATTTTGGCCATGTTCCCCATGACAATAAAATAGTATATTTTTTATACTTTAAGTATGAAAAAGATTGTTGTAGCTTTTCTTTTTTTCGTTGTATCGGCGTTTGCTGTCGATGTTCAGGTTCTCGACCCGACGGGAGCCGAGTTTGCGCCCGATGCTCCGAACATGGTGAGCTCCCTCGTTCGCGTAGCGGTCACCCAGACCGGAAATACCGCTGTTACCGACAATGCAGAAATCCAGATTCGCACAACGCTCATGACCATGGGCAATTCCATCGTGGTGGCTTGCGAACAAATTAACAACGGAAAAGTGGTAGGCTCCGGCAACGAAAAGGCTCTTGCTATCGACAATCTTGATGTAGCGATAAATAAGGCTGTCATCGCCGCCCTTGCGAACCTGGTGCAAGAAGATTCGCCTGCGGCACAGGCTGCCGCCAACGCCCAAAATGAAGCGCAAGAAGTTGACGTAGTCATTTCTACTGCAGATGGCGATGCCAACGACAACTTTGGACACAAGCGCCCGACCCGCAATTACAAGAGCTACGGCATCGGTGCCGCTTTTTGGCACAACTGGAAAGACAAAGATGACAATCCGAACAGGGACTGGGAATTGGCCGTGGCGCTGCATGTGGGGCGTATTTACGAGGCTACGCCGTACGGTGCCATGACGCTGAACAACAATTTCAATATTTCGTTCAGCGATTTTGAATTACAAGACGTTTTGCTGATTGGCGGTCGCTATATGTTTAGTCAAGGGGCTGTTACGCCCTATGTGGGCGGCGGCTTTGGGCTTGGCTTGCAGTTCGACTGGCATCTTGACGGTGGCGACAAGTATGGAATCGGGCTTGCGACCGGGCTTGAAACAGGCATCATCTGTTTCAGAAATTCGGAGCGCCAGTTGGAAATTGGTGCTACGTACCATGTGATGTGGGACGGCTTCGATGACTTTGATCGCCGTTTTGGCGCCGGCAGCCTTTACATCGCCTTGAATTACTAAGGCCGTTTACTTTTCGATTACTTCAGCAATTCTTCGGGCACGCATTCGGCCATGGCTTCGTAGGCCTTGGCGCTTGGGTGCAAATGGTCGCCGCTATCGAAGCCTTCGGCGAACTTGAGCGGTTCGCTTGCACTGCGGAGCGCCTTGTCGAAATCGACGCAGCCGTCGAATTCAGGGGCGGCGCGTAGCCAATCGTTGAAGGCGTTACGGATAACGTCGCGGTTTTCGTTGTAGGTACGCCACCCGAAAATCGGAAGGAGTGTGCCGCTGTAAACTTTGAGGCCGAGCGTTCTGGCGTGTTTTACGTACAGTTCGCGGACGCCTTCTTCCATTTCTTCGACGGTGGGCATGTCGCTCCAGGGCCTGAACTTGTTGACTTCCACGCCCACAGGGTGGATGATGTCGTTGATGCCGTGCTGGATGATGACGGCTTTTGCGCCTGCGACGCTCAATTCGATGGGGAAGCGCGTGGCGCCTTTTAAACCGTACGCCGCATAGGTGATGCAACTGTATTCGCGTAAAATGCGTGTGCCGCAGACGGCGCGGCGGATGATGGCGACATTCTTGAAGCCATCGCGCTCGCAGCGGAGCGTGAGGTAATCGGGCCAGTCCTGTGCCGTGATGGAATCACCGTAGCAGACGAGCGCAAAGTTGCCGCTTTCGGTAAAGACGTCAATAGTATTCAAAAAGTAGAACCAGTTGGTGGCGCGGCTCAGGTTGACAGGAAGTTCGCTGCTGCGAGCGAAATTGCCGTAGGCGAATTTTCCGCCGCTGAGCGGACCCGTGATAAGCGTGCCTGCGTTCATTTGCGTGAAATTTGCGAAGTAGAGGCTTATTTCGATTGTGTCGCCTGCGGTAACATTGAACGGGATTTCGTCGCTCAAAATTTCTTCGCCGGCGGGGATTGTGCCTTGGGCATTTCCGCCGAAGGTGATAGAGACCGGTCGGTAGTCTGATTTCGCGAGGTTTTCGGCGGCGAGGTTTTCGGCAGCGTGGTTTTCTGCAATGCCGCTTTCTGTAGCGCCGCTTTTGATGGCTACGCAAGCTTCGCTGATGGTCACCGCCTCTGTGCCTGTCAAGTTCGAAAAATGGAAGCGCAGTTTGTTCCCGCTAAAGCGCATGCGGATGGGGTATCGGAGCGTCAAATCCTTGGCGTAGGTGGCTTCTTGACGATTGTTGATGCTGGTGGCGTTCCCCCAGCAGGCAACCCATTTTGTGAAATCTTGCGGCATAATTTTTTGCGCTTTCCGTTTTTTTGCGGTGTTTTAATTTTGCCGCAAAGATAGAAAAAAGGAGCCACAGTCGGCTCCTTTTAAGTTACTTACAGGTGAAGCCTTGCAGCTCAAGACCGGCACGCATTTCGCCGTAAGTCGAGGTACGCTTCATGTCCATAGCCTTCATGAAACGGCTGTCGTTCGAAATGTGAATTTGGAATCCCGTCATGGTCGGCGTGACTTCGCCCTTTCCGCTGGACTTTGCCCTTTCAATCATGGCTTCGCGCTGGCTTTCCATCTCAGGCGGAACAAACACGTCTGTAATGATGCTTGCGTCTTCGATGAGCGTGTCGCCGAACTTGAACGAGATGGTCACATGGTTCTTGAGGCCGTTGAATTGGCCGTTCACGGTGCAGACGAGGTTCTTCTTGGTGTTCTTCACAGCCTTCTTTGCGGGCTTGGAAGTTTTCGAAGGCGTGTATTCCAAGGCCTTCAGCAGTTCTTCTTCGCTGGCGGCTCCAGAAAAGTTGTTGATGATTTGGCCGTTCTTAATGAAGAAGAAAGTGGGGAAGGCGTGAATCGGGAGAGTACTCTTGATTTTGTCGAGGTTCGGCTCATCGATGCCGATGGATGCCACCTTGATGTCCTTGTAATTCTTGGCGATGCTGATGAGCGTCGGAATCATGATGAGGCACGGCGGGCAACTTGTGGAAGATACTTCAAGAATCACTGGCGTCTTGGAGTTCAGAATTTCCTTTTCGAAGTTGTCGTCATTGATTTTTACGATACGGATATCTTCATCGGCTGCGTTTGCCTGGGTGAATGCGCCCGTGACGGCGACGAAGGCGAATGCGAGCGCTGCGATGCCAGAGAAAAATTTGTTGATCCTCATTATAGTTGTCCTTTTTTTCTAAAAGATAATTTTATTGTTCCATGAGGCTTTGGCGAATTGCCCGAAATCGCGAAAATTTGCGTTGATTAGTATTGAAAACAGGTGCTTATCGGGGGAGGACACCAGCTAAAATGCAAAAAAGTGAATTTTGGCTGGTGTAAATAAAGAAAAAAACTCTTTTTTTTATTTTTTGTTGAGTCAAGGCACCAGCTAAAATGACAAAAATATGTGATTTGGCTGGTGTTTAAATGAAAAAAATCAGAAATTTATTGCGAATAAAGTAAAAAATCACAGGCTAAAAAGGAAAAAAGTGGAATTTGGCTGGTGTCGCACGCAAACTTTCTATATTTGCGATGTTAAACAACTCAAATGTGGAAAAATGGAAAACGAATTTGAAAACGCCTTGCAGGGCTTGCTGAATTTTGAATATACGGGCCCCGAATCCGCTGAAAAGTACAACGGGCTTTTCCGCGCGATGGTCTCCGCCTCGATGAAGATTTGCGGCGAAACGGATTTCGATGCGCTCGTCAACCAGAAAATCGAGGCGGCCGAAAAGAAGTACGGCCTCAAGATGGAATCTACGGGCGAAACCGACCCGTACAAAAAGCTCCGCGAACTCGTGCGTTTTGAAATGTCGCGCGACGCACTCCTCGCCGGCAAGGAACACGAAGTCTGCTGCACCGAATCGAACTTCGCGATGGCTGTTTTGAAGTTCCGCGGCGAGCTCGAAAAAATCGTGCCCGACTCGCAGAAGGAAGTCCTCGATTCCATGGCCTATTCCCTCTACTCCGATTTCACGAAGTTCTTCGTGTGCATGGCGTTCGACATGGTCGCCGATGCGAAGATTTACGAGATGAAGGAATTCCGCCCGTTACAGATAAACGCCATGGGGCGTGAAGTGCGTACCAGCATAAAAGTGATTGCCGAACAGAACGCGAAGCCGCAAAAGTCCGAAACCGTCACGAACTGGTTTCGCGTGATGATGATTCTCCCCGCCTTCCTTTTCAAGAAACTTTACGCCGTGAACATGGTAGATTTGTTCGGCGATTCCGAAGCGCAAATTGCCGTTGCTGCCCAGATGTTCGAAGATTTCGACAAGGCCATGTCGCAGTTTGCCGCCGGCGATGAGTACAAAGTATTGCAGAATTTCCTGAAGGATTTGCAACTCGAAAATTGCTTCACCGTGCGCCTGAAGGCCCAGAAAGGCGACCCGAAAATTGTCGTGAATTAAATATGCCGGAAATCAATGTGCCGGATGTGGTAATTCCTGAAATTAATGTTGAATTTCGGAATTTGAATTTCCGGAAATTATCATTTTACAGATAAATTTGCTTTTTTAGGGCGTTTTTTTTGGCAATTCGCTCGCAGCCACTTTACCGATAAAAAAAACAGGACCCCGCAAAGGGCCCTGTTTTGAATGGGTGTCATTCCCGACTTGGTCGGGAATCCTGCTTTTGTCTGGACCCCCGCCTTCGGGGGGGTGACAATTAAGCGCGCAGCGACCTCTCTTGTCTAATACCTATAGAACTCCACCTTGTACGGGCTTTTGATTTTCACGCTGATGACGACATGCTAGTATACATGAGGTTAGGGCGATAAAATGACATTTTGTCGGTTCTTCGCCCTTGACGAAAAATGTTGCTCAAGATAATTCAGGCTGGCGAAAAAACTTTCCATGGCAGCATTGCGAATCCTGCGTTCTTCCTCGTAAGTCGCGTATTCTGGTTGATTCCGAGATCCTTGGCGATTTTCGCGGCTGACTTGTCGCCTTTCAGGACCAGTTTTACGGTTTGAAGACGCATTTCTTCGTTATCCTCTTATCAAACTCCGCAACGGTCCATGTTTGTGTCGCTCAATACAAACGAATAATATGCTATTTCGCAAAAATGAAAATATTGCAAAAATGCGAAATAGGATGTATATTTAAAGTATGAGACTTATAAAGCGCGAATTCTATTTAAGACAGCTTCTTTCGGTCAAGGGGACTCCTGATGTCAAAATTATCACGGGAGTCCGTCGTTCTGGAAAGTCAAAACTAATGGAGGCTTTTTTAGCCCATATCCGAAAGACCGAGAAAAAGTCCAATGTTATCCATATCAATTTCAATCTTCTGAAGTTTGAAAAATATTTAGAGTACCATGCACTTAATGACTACATTGAGTCAAGGTACGTTCCTGGCTCAAAGAACTATGTCCTGATAGATGAAGTACAAATGTGCGACAATTTTGAGAAGGCGGTCAACAGTCTTCACGCCTCTGAAAAGTTCGACGTCTACCTGACGGGTTCAAACGCGTTCTTGATGAGCAGTGATTTGGTTACGCTTTTCACGGGGCGTACTTTTGAAATTGAGGTGTTCCCGTTTTCTTTTAAGGAATATTCCGCTTTTTTCAAGAAGAAGGAATCGTATTCGGCGCTTGACGAATTCCTGAAGGAAGGGGGGATGTCCGGTTCGTATCTTTATGGCAGCGTCGGTGAAAAATACCGGTATATCAATGAGCAGGTATTCAACGCTTTGATTGTTCGCGATATTGTTGCAAAGCATAAGATTAGAAACAAGGCGTTGCTAGAAAAACTTGTGGATTTTCTCATGGACAATGTCGGGAACATTACCTCCGTGAGGAAGATTTCGGAAGTGCTAGCCTCCAACAAGGCGAAGGTGAACGACAAGACCATTGGTTCCTACATTGATTATTTGTGCAAGGCATTTGCCTTTTATAAAATTCGCCGTTATGACATAAAAGGGAAACGCTATCTGGCATCAGAAGACAAATACTACCTTTCCGATCATGCCTTTAAATATGCAAGGCTCGGTACAAAGAACATGGACTATGGACATGTGCTGGAGAACGTCGTTGCTATCGAGCTTTTACGTCGCGGTTACGAGGTGTATGTCGGCGTGCTATACAAAAAGGAAATAGATTTTGTGGCTATTAAGAAGGATGAAAAAGTCTACATCCAGGTTTCCGACGATATCAGCAATGAAAGTACGTTCTCCCGGGAAATTGCGCCACTGCTCAATATTAAGGATGCGTATCCCAAAATGCTCTTGGCACGGACAAGGCATGAAAAAAGTGATTACGAAGGAATCCAAATTGTGGATATCGCAGACTGGCTGGCACAAATTCCTATTTCGCAAAAATGAAAATATTGCAAAAATGCGAAACAGCTCGCAGCTACTATACCGATAAAAAACAGGACCCCGCAAAGGGTCCCGTTTTTATACCTCAAAGCGTAGCGACCTCTCTCGTCTAATATCTGTAGAACTCCACCTTGTACGGGCCTTCCACGGGCACGCCGATGTAGTCGGCCTGGGCCTGGGTGAGCTTGGTGAGGTGAACGCCCAGCTTTTCGAGGTGGAGGCGGGCGACCTTTTCGTCGAGGATTTTCGGGAGCGTGTAGACAACGCCGGTTTCGTACTTGAGGCCGGAAACGGTCTTCTTGCCGTTTGCGCTGAGCCACAAGTCCACCTGGGCGATGGTCTGGTTCGTGAAGCTTGCACTCATCACGAAGCTCGGGTGGCCAGTGGCGCAGCCGAGGTTCAAGAGGCGGCCTTCGGCCAGCACAAGGATGCTGTGGCCATCCGGGAAAATCCATTCGTCGTACTGCGGCTTGATTTCGTTGCGGACGATGCCCGGAATCTTCTTGAGGCCAGCCATGTCGATTTCGTTGTCGAAGTGGCCGATGTTACCCACGATGGCGCGGTGCTTCATCTTTGCCATCTGGGCGGCGCTGATGATCATCGTGTTGCCGGTGGTCGTCACGAAGATGTCGGCCATCGAAACGACTTCGTCGAGGGTCTTGACTTCGTAGCCTTCCATCACGGCCTGGAGTGCACAAATCGGGTCGATTTCGGTGATGATCACGCGGGCGCCCTGACCGCGGAGGCTTTGAGCGCAGCCCTTACCCACGTCGCCGTAACCGCAGACGACTGCAATCTTCCCTGCCATCATCACGTCGGTCGCGCGGTTGATGCCGTCGATGAGGGAGTGGCGGCAGCCGTAGAGGTTGTCGAACTTGGACTTGGTCACGGAATCGTTCACGTTGATGGCCGGGAACTTGAGGCGGCCATCCTTCGCCATCTGGTACAAACGATGCACGCCGGTGGTGGTCTCTTCGGAAACGCCCTTCAAGGTTTCGCGGGCGCGGGTCCACTGCTTGGGGTCGCGGGCGAAAATCTTGCGGCAGGTTTCGAGGAATACGCCCCATTCTTCGCTGTCCTTTTCCGGGTTGAATTCAGGCACCTTGCCGGCGTCTTCGAATTCTGCACCGCAGGTCACGAGCATGGTAGCGTCGCCACCGTCATCCACGATAAGGTCGGCGGTCTTGCCGTCCGGCCACACGAGGGCCTTCGCGGTGTTTTCCCAGTAGTCTTCGAGGGATTCGCCCTTCCAGGCGAACACGGGCACGCCCTGCGGGTTTTCCACGGTGCCCTTCTTGCCGACGACGACTGCGGCTGCGGCGTTGTCCTGCGTGCTGAAGATGTTGCAGCTGACCCAGCGCACATCTGCGCCCAGGTCCACGAGCGTTTCGATGAGGATGGCGGTCTGCACCGTCATGTGGAGGCTACCCATGATGCGGGCGCCTGCGAGCGGCTTCTTGCCTTCGTATTCCTTGCGCAAAGCCATGAGGCCCGGCATTTCAGTTTCGGCGAGATCGAGTTCCTTGCGGCCTTCCACGGCAAGGTTGATGTCCTTGATTTTGTATTCCATAATAATCCTTTAAAGGTTGTGGGCGACTGCGCTTGAAAATCGCGAAAAAATGCGCCGCAATTATTTATGCATAAATATAGTTATTTGCATAGATAATTCAAGCGTCGTGAAGGTGGTTTCACGGCAATATGGGCTGCAATATGGGCGGCAATTCAGGCGGCAATATGCGCGACTTCGCAAAAGTTTTTTTGCTAAATTACAAACCAAGGAGATTTTATGATTTGCGAGAAATGCGGTCGCGAGTACCCTGACGATATGCCGAAGTGCCTTTGGTGCGATCATGCGCCTACAGTGCTGCCGGAACCTGAAATCGAGGAAGTTGAAGAGGACGAAATCGAATTGGATGCCGACGGGAATCCTGTCCCACACCCGGCTGGGAACTACATGTGGAGTGCCGCCTTTGGTGGTCCGATTATAGCGTGGGTCTTCCATCGCAAGGAATTGCGCCGTTCCGAGCACAGCTTCTTTTGGTACCTGGTTGCGTACAATTTATGTTTCCGCTTTGCCGACCGTCTGCTTGGGAAGGCTTTGGAGCATGTGGACCTGGGTATTCTTTCGTTTGCCTTTTCACTGGCTTGGCTTGTTTTGTGGGTGGTCGTCATGGGGCGGTTGGGGGCGAAGCGCATTAAACATGCTCTTCCGCACTACAAGACGGCGCTTTACAAAAAGCGTGAAAAATGGGCGACTATCGTAGGTGTATCCATTTTTTCCCTGAGCTATCTCGGTGCATTTGTCTATGGCATAGTGAAAGGCCTTGCGCAAATGGGCGCGATTTAGGTTGTACGGGGGCCAAAACGCTTTTTTTAAGAAATCTTTTAAAGCGATTTACCAAAACTTATATATATTTCAAGGCGTATGTCGGCAAGAGTTACTAGTAGCGATAAAGTTGAAGATTTGTTCCCGGACACCCCGGTGCGCAAAATTATTACCCCTGTGGAACGCCTGATGAAGGTGGAGACGACAGGCGGTATCGTTCTTATCATCATGACTGTGGCTGCCCTCCTTTGGGCGAACCTCAGTCCGTCATCTTATGAACATTTTTGGCATTTGCCTTTCCTCTTGACGATTGGCAGTTGGACTGGCGCGGGTGACCTGCACTGGTTCATCAACGACGCCCTCATGACGATATTCTTCTTCAATATCGGCCTTGAAGTCAAGGGCGAAATGACCTACGGCGAACTGCACGACCCGAAGGCCGCGAGCCTCCCGATTATCGCCGCTGCCGGCGGTATGCTTTTCCCGGCTTTGATTTACTTGGCGCTTTGCCCGCATGGGGAATTTAGCGCTGCCCGCGGTTGGGGTATCCCGACCGCTACCGATATTGCTTTTGTCGTAGGCTGCATGGCTATCCTTGGCAAGAAGGTCCCGCATGCGCTCCGCGTGATGATTTTGACCTTGGCCATTGCCGACGATATCGGCGCCATCCTCGTTATTGCGATTGGCTACCCGAGCGGCGACGGCATCAACTTTGCTGCTCTCGGAATCGCTCTTGCGCTTTTGGTGCTTATCAACGTGTTCTTCCGCATCGGTGTCCGCAACCTGCTTTTGCACGGTGTCATCGGTGTCGCCATCTGGGCCTTCTTCGTGAAGTCCGGTGTGCACCCGACAATCGCTGGTGTGCTGCTCGGCCTCTCTGTGCCCGCTAAGCCCGTCATTGCGACCGGCAAGGTGGCCCGCTTTGCGAACAGCGTGGGTAACGTCCTCGATGGCGACGCAAGCGTTTCCGGCGAAGAAAAGTACCGCGTGTTCAGCATGCTCAAGCGCGGCGCCCGCGAAAGCCTTAGCCTCCAGGAACGCTTGTACAAGCCTCTCGTTCCGTGGGTGAACTTCGCCATCATGCCGCTCTTTGCTCTCTCGAACGCTGGCGTGGAAATCAAGCTCGGCGGATTGGAAGTTCCGGTGATGGGCGCTGTCGCGTTGGCCCTCATCTTCGGTAAGCCGATTGGCATCTTCCTGTTCAGCCTGCTTTCCGTGAAAATCGGCATTTCCAAGAAGCCCAGCTACCCGTGGAAGGTTCTCTGGGGCGGCGGCATGCTTGCCGGTATCGGCTTCACCATGGCTTTGTTCGTGGCTGGCCTCGCCTTCGACGTGGGCACCCGCCAGGATTCCGCAAAGCTCGGCATTTTGCTCGGAAGCTTCAGTGCTGCAATCCTCGGCACCATCTACATGACCATCGTGTCGAAGAAAGAGAAGTAGCGACGGCTCGCAAAATTTTTTTGAACGGTGCTTTTGTCGGCACCGTTTTTTTATTATTGGATTGCTATGCCGCATTTTGTCTACATGCTCCGCTGCGCCGGAGACCGCATTTACACGGGCTACGCAGTCGATGTGGCTGCGCGTTTCGAACAGCATAAAAGCGGAAAGGGCGCAAAGTTCACGAAGGCTTTTCCGCCCAAGTGCGTGCTCAAGACGTTTGAACTCGAAAGCAAGGAATTTGCCTTGCGCCTGGAAGCCCGCATCAAAAAACTCCCGCGCCCAAAGAAGGAACTGCTTGCCGTGGGCGACGAGGCGATTGCCGAAAAGCTGAAGGCCGGGCTGGGCGAAGTTCCTGTGAAAAAACGCAAAAGAAAACGGTGTAAGTCGCGAAAACTTTCGTCGGAACCTGTTTGCGCTTGACGGACCCGCTCTGCCCGGCGGCATCGCCTTGCTGCGATTTTGCGAAGCGCAGTTTTCGGTGACGCTAGCCGACGTTGACTGGAATGAAGTGGAATTGGTGTGATGTGAATCTATACCTTTTGAAATTTCAAATAGTTATATTTATGAAATGCGCGTGTCGGTAAATTGAGACGACCTTGGAGAGGTGTTATGAACTTTCAACATTTTTCATTCAAATGGCACCTTTGTGCATTTGGCGTTGCCGTGCCTTTTTTCATGGCGGCTTGCGGTGACAGCAGTTCCGACAGCGATTACGAGGAACCCTCCGATATAGACGAAATCTGCGACGACGATTTTTGCGATAGCGAAAGTTCCGATAGCGATGGGAAATCTGCCGGAAAGAATTCCAGCGGAGCCCAAAGCAGTTCCAGTTTCCAGAAAAAGGAAGCTGATATTTCTGCAAGCAGTTACAAGGATTCCGCGCTGGTGGGCGAGGAATACAAATCCGATTTAGGAATGATGAACATCGTTAACGGCACAGTCTACGATTCCACGTACAATCACGAGTACAAGACGGTTCGAATCGGACCTTACGAGTGGATTGCGGAAAACTTGCTGGATGCTACCACCGCGTTCGAAAATTACGATATGTGCTACGACAACGACCGTAACAACTGCAAGACCGATGGCCGCTTGTTCAGGGATTATACAAAGAACGATATGTGCCCTACCGGGTTCGTGGTGCCGTCTTCTGCGGATTACAGGTACCTGCTGCGTGTCACGAACGATCTCACCGATGCCGGGCTTGGGTTCAATCCCCAAATGGCGGGTTTCTGCAGGCGTGGCACCTTTGACATGGATTCGCTAGGCTGCTCCGACAAGGGTAAAAGGACTTACCTGTTGACAAACAACGACAGCATGTTTGTTGTTGGCAAGAATGGCAAGGCGCGCATGATGGAATCCGATTTTTACGGTTTCTACTCGCTGCGTTGCGTCAGAAAATTGTCGTTTGTAGAAAACGAAAAACAGTTGCCCATTTGCAATTCCGAGACGGAAGACGACCTGGGTGATATTTTCGTGGCAAGTGCCAGCAAGAACTACTTTTGCGAAGGCGGCATATGGGTCAAGGGGAACGACTCCGATTGTTCTTGGGGCGACCGCGGCGAACTGCATTACTACGGAGATTCGCTGTATGTCTGCAACGGCTCCTGGACGCTCGCCACAATGAACGAGGCTGGCGCTGCATGCGCCGATGAAAACGACGGCGATGTACGCGAACTGAATGGCAAAAAGTTTATATGTAACGATTCCTCCTGGCGTGAACTCAATGCAGTTGAAAAATCCATTGGGCTTTGCACCGCAAAAAACATTGGCGCCATCGATACAATTCCCGCGAATGATTCGCTGGAATATTACTACTGCGACAGTACGGGCTGGCGCTTTGCGAAAATTGTTGATTACGTGGGCGATTGCGACGAAAGTAAGTACTATGACGTTATGGAATTCCATGATAGGATGTACACCTGCCGCACCGACAGCACTTGGGAAAAGTTCACGACTCTCGAAAATTCCATCGGGCTTTGCACTCCTAAAAAATTAGGCGTCATCGACACCGTTAGAAAGGGCGAAAGCGTCGACCCGTACTTCTGCGATTCCACCGGCTGGCGCGCCGCAACGCTCGTGGACTACGCCGGCAAATGCGAAGAAAGCAAGTTCTACAAGACCATCGACTTCGGCACCGTGACATACGTTTGCCGCACCGACAGCACCTGGAGCAAAATGAGCAGCCTCGAAGAAAGACTTGGAGTTTGCGCCCCTAAAAAGTTCAACGACATCGACACCATCGACATAGGCGTTTACGCCTGCGACAGTAGTGGATGGCACACCGCAGGCGTTAGCGATTACTACGGCAAGTGCACCGAACTCAAAATCAACACGATCGTGGATTATAAGGGAACCGGCTACGCCTGTGTAGAACCGCCCACCTGGACGCAAATCGACAACGTCACCAAAAAGCTGGGATTCTGTACCAAGGACATCCAGGGAATCATAAAGGACTACGACGGCACGCCCTACATTTGCGACTCCAAGTGGCGCACGGCCACCCAGGCGGAATTCCTGGCGGAATGCACCGAAGAAAACGAGGGCTCCACCAAGAAGTTCATCAACACAAGTTACGGCTGCAGGAATTTAAAGTGGATCAAGTTCAAAGCCGTCGACGATTCCCTCGGTTTCTGCTCCAAGAAATTACTAAACGAAATCAAGTCCACCGTCAAAAAAACATCGTACAAATGCCTGGACACCGGTTGGACCAAGTACACTCCGGAAGTCGCCTTTGGAAAATGCAACGATGATTTCAGAAGAGAACATGGACAAGAAATTTTTAAGCTTGGCGACGAAGAGTATGTCTGCTGGATTACCGGTTGGCGTACTCCGCAGGCGACGCTCAAGCTGGAGGAATGCACCGCGGCCAAGGTGGGGACTTTCGAGGAGTATCTCGGAGACACGTACTACTGCTCTCCGAAGAAGAACTGGATAGAGGTGGTTGGCCCTGAACTTGAACACGGCCTCTGCGAAGGTGGAAAAACCGATATCGTCACCTACAACGGAAAGAAATACGGTTGTTATCGCGAAGATTACGATTACAATCGAATTTACTACAATGTAGTTGAATTCAAGTGGCGCGAAGAAACCGAAATGGACAAGCAGCTGGGATTCTGCCATGGTTTCGGCATGACATGGAAAAAATACAATGGCCTGGACTATGTCTGCGATCTCGGTCAAATAGGCTGGAAAAACAGTTCCTTCTGGGGAATGTACACAGCCTGCGATAATAGATACACGTATAAATACGGCGTAACCGTCGGTTTCAAAGATTCTCTATTCTACTGCGACGAACTCGTTGAACCCATTACCAGCGAATACGTGGGCTGGCACATAATCACCCCCATCGACGAAGAAAAGGGCCCCTGCCGTAAGGATATTTTCGAAGAAACTATCCTCTTTAATAGCCAGGAATACAAGTGCGGGAAGACTTATGATTGGCCGGACAGCGTTTATAGGTGGTTGCCGCAGGAATAGGAATACTTGTTGCAACTTTCGCAACCCTTCTGTCTGCGCATTCGGCCTGACCCAGGCCTACCTTCCGGCTGCCGTCTATAGTTTGTTCTTAAATCAAGTCCACGATCAGGTACGCCGCCATGGCGATGCTTGTCACGCTGATAAAGTGGCGGATGAAGGTGTTGCCTTTTTTGCGCTGCAAAAAACTTCCGAAGTAGCCGCCGCACCAGGCGCCGAGTGCCATGATGATGGCGATGGGCCAGTCGATTTTTCCGGCGATGCCAAGGGCTACGGTGCTGAATACGAGAAATACCGTGGTGAGTGCATTCTTGAGGGCGTTCACGTGAATGGGGTCGAGGCCTGTGTATCGCGTGAGGCTGAAAATTTGTACGAAGCCGACTCCCACTTGCACGATGCAGCCGTAAATCGCGACGAATGCGAATCCGAGGGCGCCTTTCCACGTGAGTTTTTCGGGCGGTGAGGCAGGGGGCTTCCCGAGGATGTCCTTGCGCAAGTTGCTCATCACCACCACGAGGCAGATGACGCAGGCGAGGATTGCCTGGAAGGCTCTGTCGCCGATGCGTACCAAAAAGCAGATGCCGATGGCGGCGCCGACAAGTGTCGGGATCAAAAGCTGGAAGAAGATTTTCTTGTTCAGGTAGCCGTGCTTCGCCAAGTTCGCGACACTGCTGATGTTCCCGATGATGAGCCCGATTCGGTTCGTGCCGTTTGCGACGGTTGCCGGCATTCCGAGGAATATCATGATGGGGAGGCTAAGCGTGCTTCCGCCGCCTGCGATGCTGTTGATGAGGCTAACGACAGCGCCGAGCAAGAAGAATGCCGGGTATTGCGCGTATTGCCACCATTCTGCGTCTATCATTTAGCGAGTTCCTTGTGCCGCGGCAAAACGTCGCGGCTACTTGGCGAGTTCCTTTTCGAGGAACTGCTTGTTCTCGAGAACTTTTTGCTTTTGGCTGTTTTCGGGGTATTCGGCAAGGCACTTGTCCAAGGGCGCGATGGCTTGCTTCAGGAGTGTGCGCTTTTTGGCTTCGTCCTTTTGCTTCTGCGCCTTTGTGAAAATCTGCGATGTTTCCTTGCGTTGCTTGTTGCAGTAGGCGTCGGCGAGTTTCTGGTACTTTTGAATGGCCTGGGCTCGCAGATTGCTCGCCTTTAGTTTGTTCAGAAGTTCCTTGGCGGCGCTGAATTTCTCGGTTTTGATGAGCGTGTCGGCTTTGGCGAGCGCCTTGGCGGGGTCGTTCTTTTCCCAGTATTTAATCGCGGCGGAGTCTGCGGATTCGGCCATACTGCGGATGTGGTCGATGAGCGCCTGTATGTGGAGCGTGTCTTCGAAGTCGCGGTAGCGCATCTGGAATTTTTCCGCCTGTGCAATGGCGTCTGCGAATTTTGCCTGGTCGTCGGCCTTTGATTTAATTTGTGCGTATTCCTTTTGCGCCTTGGCGAAGGTGTTCTTGTAGGCGATTTGCTTTTGTGCGGTGGCCCAGTTCGTGAGCGAATCGCCGGGGGCGAGGGCGATAAGGCTGTCGGCGGTTTCGACGACCATGCTGTAGGCGGCCTGGGCACGGTTCATATTCTGGATTTCAAGAACCACGGGCTCGAACTGCTTGGATTGTGCGGCGCGAGCCTTGCCGAATTCCGCCAGCATGGAATCGGTGCGGGCTTCCCAGGTGTCCCACAGCGGTTTGATGATACGGAAGCGTTCCAGATAGGCGGTGGCAGCATCCGTTTGACCTGCCTTGTACAGCGAATCGGCGTATGCGAAAACGGATTCGGCGAGCGCCGGGAAAGATGTATAGGGGTCGGCGACCGTACTTGCTTTTGCGCTTGTGTCGGTAATCTGCGTGGCTGTTGCCGTGGCTTCGGAGTTCGCTATGTCGTTTGCGTTGTCGGCGAACTTTGATTCGGGTGTTGCCAGGCGGTAACTGTCCAGTGCGTTCGAAACGAATAATGCGGAATTTTCGCTGTCGGCGTTCGCTGCTGGCTTGTCTGCAGCCGTCGCGGTGCTGTTCTCTGCGGTTTCTGTAATGGGACCCTTTGCGTCGGATTTTGCTTCGTCGACTGGATCGGTGGCTGGGCTGGGTGCCCCGGCGCAGGCGGCGAGTGCGAACGCCGCGGCAATCATTGCAGGTATGGCCAAAGCGTTTTTCAAAGTTTCAACTTTAGACATAGACGAACCTCAATTTAATTCATGTCGGCTTCGATAGGCACGAATGCATTACCGTCCATGCCGGCGGGCAAATCCCAGTCGTCGTCCTTCGGCATGGCCTTGGGCTGTTCCTTGGCAGGGGCCGTGGGGACTGCGGCCGGAGTTTCGACAGGTACGGATTCTGTGGAGATGGTGGCGCTATTGGTGACGGCGTTGTTCGCCGGTGCGGTTGCTGCACTTTCGGCAGCGCCGGCATCCGGGCCGACCATTCCTTCGGCAGAGGCGTTTTCAGAGGCCGCTGCGGCAGTTCCTGCAGCATTCTCGGTTGCGCTTGCTGTTCCAGTTTCTGCGGTTGCGCCCGGCATCGGCAAACTCGTCATGATTCCCATGGCGGCGCTTTCTTCGGCAGCCTTTTCCTGCACTTGCGGCGGGGTGAATCCGGGAACGTCGAGCCACGGGAGCGGTCTGCCTTGCTCGATGGTGGCGCCTGCCAATGCCATGCCAGTCATCGGGTCCACGGTCAGTTCGCCGCGTTCGTTCGTTAAAATCAGCGGGACTTCGCCGGTCGCCAAAATGGAAATGTCCAGGAAGTCGATTTGTTCCGGGAGTCCGAGAATTTCAATTTCTTCCTTCGCGAAAGCTGCCCACTGCGGAAGTCCGCCGGAGGCGCCTGCGATTCTCGTGCGGCCGGATTTGAGCGGTTTGTTGTCGTCGAACCCTACGTAACTTCCGATAGCCACGACGCTGTCAAGCGCCACGCCGTTCTTCTCCTTGACGTAAGTGGGGAGCGCTCCCATGAAGGCCACGTTCCTGTAGTCGTTCGTGGTTCCCGTCTTGCCGAGAGCGGGGTAGCGGAGCGTGGTGCCTTTGTCGGGGCTAGCCACGGTGAGCGTGCCGACCTGGCTCCTAGCGGTTCCGTTCGTGAACACGGAACGAAGCATTGCGCCCATCTGCGTTGTCACGGTGTCGTCGAGCACCACCTTGCTTTCGATTTCGTTCTTGAATATCACGCGTCCTTCGCGGTTCTTGATTTCCTTGATGAAGCACGGATCGGTCCATTCGCCGTCTTTGCACTTGAAAATCTTTCCGGTGAGAATCGTCTGGTAGGCGGTGCTGATTTCGCCCAGGGTGATTTCGTTTACGCCGAGCGGCATGCTGAAAACTTTTTGCAGTTTCTGGTGGATGCCGATTTCGTTTGCGAAGCGTGCGTATTCGGCCATCGAGAGTGCCCTGCGGTAGTCGGGCCAGTAACGCAGGTGTTCCGCGTCTAGGTAGTCGCTTTCGGGGTCGGTGGGTTCGACCAGTGTGGTCAGCCGCTTGAAATCCGCCAGGCTGAAATCCGGGAACAGTTCTACGCTGTCGAGCGGGACGAGCGTCGCTGCGTTTTCCGGGTCGAGTTCACGGGCTTCGCGCATGCGTAGCAGTTCGGAGTAGTTCTTGTAGTTGTGGCGGATGTATTTTATGATGGTGGCGTCTTTCTTGGCCTGCTTTTCGGCGACGTCGTTGAACGTTCCGTAACGGAGCGCCTGCAAGGCGCGAGCCTTTCCGTTCTTCCCTTCGTTCTTGTACTTTTCAACAAGGGCTTCGCGAGCCTTGGTGAATTCGATTTCGCGCTTGACTTCCTCTTTCATGGTGAGGCCGAACTTGTCGCGCAGGCGTTCGAAGAAAGCCTTGTTCTCTTCGTCGGCGTTTCTGGCGTATCCGTTCTGTGTCGCGACTTCCTCGAATTCGGCTGCGCTCAGTTTGTCGAGCAAATGTTCCAAAAGCCAAATGCTCGCGATGTTTTCGGAACGCGTGGTGGCCCAGGCGATGCTTACGGTTTCGCCCTTGTTCTTGTGGTCGGGGCGCGGGAAGTAGAATTGGTTCACGTACTGGAATACGTTGTATTCGTTTTCGAGTTCGTCGAGGTAGTTCCAGTGGTGCTGTAGGGCGAGCGCGTAAAGGAGGGGCTTCCAACTGGAGCCGAGTTGCCGGAGCGCCTTGAAACTGCGGTCGAATCCTGTATTGTGGAATCCGCCCTGGCTCGCGATGACTTTTCCGTTTTGAATGGCGACGAGGCCGCCCTGCAAAACAGGTTCCGTTTCGATTTTGCACGGGGCGTAGCCAGTGGAGTCGACGTCGCCGAGAATGCTCACGAGGAGGATGGCTCCGGCCTTGAGTTGCGCCGCCAGAATCTTGTTCACGTCGCCACCGGCCTGCTTGCCGAATTCCTTCACCTGCTTTTCGCTCACGACGCCCTTCAATTGCCCGAAGTTCAACTTGAGCGACTTGAGTTTGCCCGCATCGTCGAAGAATACGCTGTCGACTGAGCCGTACAGGTAGTCGCCCTTGCGCGCGCTCTGTGCGCGGTTCGCGAATTCCGCTTTCGGCAACACGAAACCGCCCAATTGCATTTGCAGGTTGCTGATGTTCGTCTGCAGGGCGCGCTTTGCGGCGTCCTGGCTCTTTGCGTTCAGTGTCGTCACGATTTCGAGTTGAGCCTTGCGCCAGTCCTCGATGCCTTCCTTTTCGAAGAGTTCGTGGAAGTAGTCGCTGTCGAGTTTTTCTTCGAGGCGTTCAAGCGTCGTGCTCATGGTAAAGCGGAAATTGCCGTGGTTGAATTCCAGCGGTTTTTCGAGCGCCTTGTTCATGTCATCCTGCTCTATGTAGCCTTCTTCCACCATGCGTCCGAGAACGTACTGCAGTCGTTCGGCGCCGCGTGCGATGGCTCTTTCACGGCGTTCGGTGGTACGCTGGATGAACGGGTCGTAGTTGAACGGCCCCTTTACCGAGCCTGCGATAAAGGCGCATTCGGCGAGCGTGAGGTCCTTGAGTTCCTTGTTGAAGAAGTACTGCGCCGCGATGGCGACTCCCTTGCCCGTTCCCGAGACGTGGAACTGGTTCAGGTAGAATTCCAGGATTTCTTCCTTGGTGAAGTGCTTTTCCATGCGGAGTGCGTTCAGCAGTTCCTTGAACTTTTCCTTGACGCTTCTCTCTTCTCGTCCGAAGATGTTCTTGACGGCTTGCTGGGTGAGGGTGGAACCGCCCTGGCGCATGTGGCCCGCCTTGATGTTCGAGGCCATGGCGCGCGCGAAACCGTGGATGCTGAACCCGTTGTGGCTCCAGTAGCTTGCGTCTTCGGCTGCGACAAGTGCGTTTACGATGTTCACCGGAATGTCGCCGTAAGGCACGTACACGCGATGGTTGGCATCGAAGAATGCGCCTAGCAATGCTTCGCCATCGTTAAAGTACACGCGGGTTTCTCCGCTCAGCACCTGCAAAATGGTGCTACGGTTAAACTGGTTGTCGGGGTCGCGGTCAGGAAGGACCTTGAAAACGACGATGTAAAGGGGTATGCAGCAGATAAGCCCCACCAGGGCGAAAGCCGCCACTATTTTGAGCAATTTCTTTAACAGGCGCATTATATAAATCTAGAAAATTTGGGAAATTCATGACCAGAGTGTAAAAAAAATAAGGGTTTTTGGTCTATTTTGAGGGTTTTCCGAAGTTGCCCCTTGAAATTTTACCCGAAATTAAGTAAAATTAAGGTCCCCAAGATGGGAAGATGGCCGAGTTGGCCGAAGGCGCGTCCCTGCTAAGGACGTATAGGACTTAATCCTATCGCGAGTTCGAATCTCGCTCTTCCCGCTGAAAGTCCCTGGCGAGTCTCTCGTCAGGGATTTTTTTTGTATTAACTAAAAAACACCGGCATTAGCCGGTGTGTCGTTTATATGCAAGTCTCGAGTCCTTGAAGGACACTGCTGATTGGGAGTCTATCGGATACAGCGGACGCTGAGGCCTAAGTACTTCAGTGTGTAATTCAGGTCCGGTTGGCCTCCTTGCCGGAACGATGCTAAATATGCATTGTATGCAAGACTTTCTGTAGAAGTCCAGAATTTAGCGCTCTGGTGCATGCTACTGAATGTAACATTTGAATTATCCGGGTTCGCGTCTGCATAACCTGCCGGGAGAACGTTGAACTTGTAGTAGTCTACACCGTTCTCGGAATAGCTTTCCCAGTCGGTCGTGGATTTCAGGTAGTACGCTACGTTCGTGAATACGAGGCTTTGTTGTTCGTCGTCGGAGATGGCCCAGAACAGTTCTTTCCAGTCGTCGTAAGACGGAAGGTACCAGCCCTTGGGGCAGATGCCTTCCCAGGGTTCGTCGATTTCCGTGTCGATCGGATGGTGCTTGCTTACGGAGCAAAAGCAGGTCTTGCCGTAGCCGCATTCCTTCTCTTCGTTGTAGGCGTTGCCTACGCAGAGGACGGAATCCATGGCGGCGCCCCAAGTGTACAGGCGGCCGTATTTTTCGCAATTTTCCGGATCGTTGTCATAGCACCAGGTGTTGACGCCGTCCTTCAGGTGTCCGAGGGCGTCAAGGTAGTTCAGGTTCTCGACCATCCAGCTTTTTTTGATTTTCTCGATATACACGTATTGGTACCGCTTGCCGTCGCGGGTGTCCTCTAGCCATTGTAGCGGGCCCACGTCGAATTTCTTGTTGAGGGCCACGGAACTGCTGCTCTTTACGCTGGAACTGCTTTTTGCACTGGAACTGCTCTTCGCACTGCTGGAACTCTTCGCGGAACTGGAGGAGAGAACTTCGTATTTGGCGGTATCTGCGACGGATTCCTTGATGCAGCGGATGGAGGCCAGCATGTCGGTGGACGACAGCAAAAAGGTGAACTTTTGGCCGGATTCCAGCCATGCTAAACGGCTTCCGGAAGTATTGCTCGCGTACGATGCCATGAGAAATGCGGTATGCGGGTTTGTCGTAAGGCTGCTGGTGTTGAGGGCGTTGAAGTTGTATTCGTCCGTATTGCTGTCGTCATCCCAGTCGGTCTTGCTTTTCAACTTGTAGCCGGCTTCCTTCCCGCCGATGTAATTCTGGAGAATGGTGAAGTCCATGGCCGTCGGAACGTACCAGCCGCTCGGGCATGCGCCTTGGACTGGGTGGCTGGGGAGGCTAGGCTCGACGGTTTCCTTGAAGGTGTAGAAATAGCCGTACTTCTTGACGTTGGAGGAACTTCCGCGGGGATAGTCTTCGGTGCTCGCCATCGGTTTGTAGCGAAGGTTCTCGGCCATCCAGACCTGGGTTCCGATGGTCACGTACTTGTAGGTGTTGCCGTCGCGGGAGTCGGTGAATGTGGGGAGTTCTTCTTTTGCTTCGGAGGATGCCGGGATTGCGCTGCTCGCCGGGGCTACGCTGTTTGAGGATTTCGCGGAGCTGCTGGACGTTGCAGCATCGCTGTTTGAGGATTTCGCGGAGCCTCCGGACATTGCAACATCGCTGTTTGAGGATTTGTCGGAGTCACTTACGGGTGTTGCGGAACTTGCCGGAGTCTTGGATTCGCTGGAAACCGCGGAGCCGTTGCTTGCCGGAGTCTTGGATCCGCTTGATTTTGCCACCGGGGCAAACGACGAGGAGGATACGATTTCGTCGGGAGTGTCAATGGTAATTCCTTGGTTGTCGGCCGTTTTTTCGTCGGCGCCGGAAACCGAATCGTCGGATCCGCAAGCGGCCAGGGAAAGACCCATGGCCATGACTAAATAGAAATATGAATATCGCATACACACTCCTGAAGGGGTTTTCCTTAGGAGGCAATATAATTTTTCCCCTTATAGGTTGTCAATGTTTTGCGAACTTATAAAAGGATGTTTTTATTCAGTGTGACCTGTCGCAACTATCCGTTTTCCTTGAGTTTCCGCTTGTGCTTGTACATGAGCTGGTCGGCGCGTTTTAGCGTGTCCTGGAGGCCTGCATCGATGTCGTGATCGAATTCGCACATCCCCACGGCGAACGAAATCCTCTTGCTCGAAATTTCCTTTTCGGTGGAAATTCTGTTTTTCAGTTCTTCCATCAGTGCCGCCCTGTTGTTGAAGTCTTCACCGACAAGCAGAATGACGAACTCGTCACCGCCGACTCTGAAAACCGGGCTGTGCTTGTATATGGAGCAGAATACGCTGCAGTTCGCTTTAAGGTATTCGTTGCCAGCTTCGTGGCCTAAGGCGTCGTTCACTTTTTTAAGGTCGTTCAAGTCGCATTCCACGACGGCGAAAGGCTGGTTCCGGTGCTTTAGAATCATCGAGTCCCATTCGAATACCTTTTGGTGGAAGGCGCTGACGCTGCCGACTTCGGTGAGGCTGTCCCTGTTGGCCAGCATCATGGTGGTCTGGAGTTCTTTTTTCAGTTTCTTGGTTTCTTCTTCCCGGCGGATTTCTGCGTCGATGTTGCGGATGCCTATGACGAACCCGTACGATTTGTTGAGGTCCCTGGCAATTTTTATTTGGTACTGCTGGATTACGCCATCGAATATGGCACGGAACCTGACGGTGTACGAAGGTTCTGTCAGAAGGAGCTCCATCGTTCTTTTTCTGTCTACGTCCGCTAAGAACTGCTGAAAATCGTCGGGGTGGATAATTTCCTTGAACAGGTCGTCCAGGCGCCTGTTCGAAGGTTTCGACGGGTTTATATGGTCCATGATTTTGCGGATTTTCTCGCTCACGAGGATGTCTGTCACGGTGTTTTTGTGTTCGTTCAGGTATGCAATCAGGTCATAGTCGTAGGCGAGACCTGCGATGACCGCGGCCTTTTGCATGGTGGCCGATTTTCTGCTTTTTCTGTAGACGAGAAACGCAATTGTCGCGCATGTGGCGATAACGAGAAAAATGACTAGGACTTGTACCCAACTAACCATGCCCTAAATATACCAAAATTGCAACGGAACGTAAGAAAAAAATACTTTTCAAAAAAAGTTTTTTTTAAGGGAATATTGAATTTTTGCACGGATTTAAGGGGATTTTCGTTTTTTTGTATACAAAAACTTGTTTTTTGCCGAATTATAATAGATATTATTGTAGACTAAAACTGTAATTTACAAAATGGGTGGGCTGTGCAGCTTGCCAAGGAGTTTTTATGAAAACAGCCAGTTTTCTTACCGGAATCGCATTGGGAGCCGCAGCTGCGGTAGCCATCAATAAAAAGTTTTTTAGCAAGTGCCCTGTGTGCGGTGGCGATTCCGCCGAAAACCCGGCCGTGAAGGATGCCGAGGACGCCGTCGAAAAACTGCGTGGTTCGGTCGACAGCCTGAGCAAGGAACTGAGCAAGCGCATCGAATCCGAGCAGACGTTCGCCGCCAAGTGTGAAGAGCTCAAGGACCAAATGGCCAAGCAGAGCGTCGAAATCGAGAACCTCAAGAACATCTGCGAACACCAGGATGTCTGCAACAAGAAACTCGAGGAGGAACTCGCCGCG
This sequence comes from Fibrobacter sp., assembly GCA_024398815.1. Lineage (GTDB taxonomy): Bacteria > Fibrobacterota > Fibrobacteria > Fibrobacterales > Fibrobacteraceae > Fibrobacter. The sequence goes on along the minus strand of JAKSIL010000018.1, from coordinate 4,144 downwards.
AAGAAGTCCGTGTAGCGTTTTTTTTGCACGAAATTTTGCGCATGGGCCGTTCCTATGCGCTTTTTTAGTTTACAGCCTGCAAGCCGATTCCTATATTTTTGTAGGAAAAAGTTGGTTTGTTCTGCCGTAATGCACGGCAAAGGAATGCGGTCTATGAAACGTAACACGTTGGTGCAAGAGTCTCTTAAAAATTTGTCGGCCGTTCTTTTTGCGGTTGCCGTGATTCTGCCGTCGTCGGTTTTTGCCGAGGATGCTGACCCGTGCGGGCGCAACCCGTCATTGAATTTCAAATGAATAAAAGGAGCTATGATGAAAACATCAATATTCAAAAAAATGGCTTTTGCCTTGCTCTTTGTGCTAATGTTCTCGAGCATGAGTTTTGCCAAAGATGGCGACCTCGGCGGCGGAACGTGCGATGGCAGTTCAAGCAAACCTTACCAGATATCCGATGCGGATGACCTTAAAGCGTTCGCCAAATTGGTGAACGACGGTGTTAAGACCGGCGCTTACGCAGTCCTTACGACGGACATTGATATGAACCAAGGCAAGACGGTTCTTGACGGGAATGGCGATTTGTACAACAACGGCGAGGGCCTTGAAACGTGGACTCCGATTGGAACGTCCGGAAAGCCTTACATGGGAACTTTTGACGGAAATGGCCATACCATCCGCGGACTGTATTTCAACGATGAAAAAACATTTTGTGTGGGCTTGTTCGGATACATCAATGAATCCGCCAAAGTTCAGAACGTGGGCGTGGTTGATTCCTATTTCAAGGGAAGCGAATATATCGGCGGCGTGGTCGGGTATAATGATGGCGGCACCGTCAGCAACGTTTACAACACGGGCTCCGTGAGCGGAGATTACGATGTCGGTGGCGTGGTCGGTAATAACTATGGCACGGTCAGCAACGTGTACAACACGGGCTCCGTGAGCGGAGATTACGAGGTCGGCGGCGTGGTCGGTAATAACTTTGGCACGGTCAGAAACGTTTACAACACGGGCTCCGTGAGCGGAGATTACGAGGTCGGCGGCGTGGTCGGTAATAACTTTGGCACGGTCAGCAACGCGTACAACACGGGCTCCGTGAGCGGATCTGGCGACGATGTCGGTGGCGTGGTCGGGTATAGTTTCAATGGCACAGTCAGCAACGTGTACAACACGGGCTCCGTGAGCGGAAATGGCGTAGGTGTCGGTGGCGTGGTCGGGTTTAGTTTCAATGGCACAGTCAGCAACGCGTACAACACGGGCTCCGTGAGCGGATCTGGCGACGATGTCGGAGGCGTGGTCGGGATGAATGACAATGGCATAGTCAGCAACGTTTATTATAATACGGGAACCTATTATGGAAGGGCTGTTGGTTTTGGTGAAGCAGGAACGAATGTTGGTGGCAAGACGACTGCGGAACTTGCCTCGCTTGTTGTAGAGAGCGCTTTCCCCCAGGATGCCGACATTCAAAATCCCTGGACTGCGGGAGACATCGAAGGTTCAGTATGCAAACTCCCGTATTTAACTGGCTTGGGAAATCAACCTCAAATTGAAGTGGTGAGTGTCACCATTAACGATATCAACGGTAATGCGGAGTTGAAAACGGTAACCATTCCTTCTGGTTCAAGGCTGTCTTTGGCCGGCGTACAGATGGAAGACTATGGAGTCTTCAGTTTGTATAAAAAAGTTGACGATGAATTTGTTGAATGGAATTTTGAGGACGGGGTTAAGAATGATATCGAATTGTGGGCGAAGTATATCCGTGTTGTCGATGGAGTCTATCAAATTTCTAATGCTGATGAGCTTTTGGGTTTTGCTTCAATCGTGAACAGCGGCGAGACCGACATCGACGGAAAACTGACCGCGGATATCTGCCTGAACGCGTGCGAAGAAGTCGATAAACCCTTGCTGGAACAAATTGCAGAAAAGGGCGAAGGCAATCTCACGCCCAGTACTTTTAATCAGTGGACCCCGATTGGGACGGAAGAAAAACAGTTTGTCGGAAAGTTCGATGGCAACGGCAAGACTGTGAGGGGATTGTATTTCAATGATGAGAATGCGGGATATGTAGGCCTTTTTGGCTATGTCGGTGAAAATGGTGTTGTTCAAAATGTCGGCGTGGTGGATTCGTATTTAAGGGGGTTCTGGGCTGTCGGCGGCGTAGTCGGGTTTAACGGATCTGGCACCGTCAGCAACGTTTACAACACGGGCTCCGTGAACGGAACAGGCGGCTCTGTCGGCGGCGTGGTCGGGTATAACGTGGACGGCTCTGTCAGCAACGTGTACAACACGGGCTCCGTGAGCGGATATTACGAGGTCGGCGGCGTGGTCGGGGGGAACTACTCTGGCGGCACAGTCAGCAATGTTTACAACACGGGCTCCGTGAGCGGTTCCGGAAATGTCGGCGGCGTGGTCGGGTTTAATTACTATGGCACCGTCAGCAACGTGTACAACACGGGCTCCGTGAACGGAACAGACGGCTATGTCGGCGGCGTGGTCGGTGGAATGGATGGCGGTGACATAAATAAAGCCTATTACGATAATCAAACTTGTAATAACTGCAATTCCTATGGAACAGGCAAGGCCCTGGCGGAACTTGCGACCCTCACGATCGGCTCCAAAGCGGATGCCGATTTCCCGCTGCTTGAAGGCGAAATGGAAAGTCCCTGGGCAAAAGGCATCTATTACGACAAGGCTACAGGAAAACTGGCGAATAGTGAGTTGCCGTACCTCAAGAGTCTGCCCAAACCTCAAGACGTGGAAATGGAATTCAATGTCAAAGATAACGTCATCCAAATCAGTTCTGCCGAAGACCTCAAGAATTTCGCAAGGCTTGTGAATGAATTCGGCATAACGGATGCGGATGCGGAACTGACGACGAACCTCACTGTAAATTCGAACTTGCTCGGCGAGGGCAACAAGAACGTCGAGGATGACGGAACGTTCAATTGGGAAGCGTATCGAACGGCGCATAATTGGAATGAACCTGAATCCTGGTCTCCGATTGGGACGGGCGAAAACCCTTATCAAGGAACGTTCAACGGCAACAACAAGACAGTGAGCGGGGTGTTTAACAGTGATGGCTCCAATGATGTCGGATTCTTTGGCCGTGTTGGCGAAAATGGCGTTGTGAAAAATGTTGGCGTCGTTGATTCCTACATTAATTGCAATATGTATTGTGGCGGTATCGTTGGTGAAAATGACGGGTCCGTCAGCGGAGTGTCCTATGCGGGAGTTGTTTACGGTGGGGAGGAAGTGGGGGGTATTATCGGCAAAAACAATGGCGGTGCATCTGTTAGAAACGTTTACAAAACGGGGGCTGTGTATGGTTCAAATCTAGTAGGCGGTATTGTTGGCGATAATGGGGCTTCAATCAACAATGCTTTCAATATGGGGACTGTGAGTGGTTCTGACAATGTAGGCGGTGTTGCTGGTCAGAATTCGGGCAGTGTCAGTAAAGCCTACTACAATACGGATTTCTATGCTGGGAATGGTATTGGGATGTCATATGGCTTGACTGAAGACGTCTTGGGCAAATCAACGGCGGATCTCGCCGCACTTGATGTAAGCGAAGCATTCCCACAAAATGAGGGAGAGGAAAACCCCTGGGCAAATGACATTTCTTACGATAAGGCGACAGGAAAATTGACGTCCACCTTGCCATACCTCAAGAATTTCCCTGTTGTCCCCGATGCAGAAACGATTTTGTCTTTTACCGTTGCGAGCGGCGTTATTCAAATCAGCACTGCCGAAGACCTCAAGAATTTTGCAAGGCTTGTGAATGAATTCGGCATCACGGATGCAAATGCGGAACTGACGACGAGTATCACGTTGAATTCGAACTTGCTCGGCGAGAACAATGCAAACGTCGATGCCGAGACTGGCGAATACACGGGAAGCGCACCTGCAAATGTTTGGACCCCGATTGGAACGGACGATGCCAAATACACGGGAACGTTCGACGGAAATGGCCATACCATCCGCGGATTGTATTTCAACGATGAAAAAACATTTTGTGTGGGCTTGTTCGGATACATCAATGAATCCGCCAAAGTTCAGAACGTGGGCGTGGTTGATTCCTATTTCAAGGGCTTCCAGTATGTCGGCGGCGTGGTCGGGTATAATGATGGCGGCATCGTCAGCAACGTTTACAACA
>JAKSIL010000017.1 GCA_024398815.1 Fibrobacter sp. | reverse complement strand
CTGAACTTGCCCATGCGAGCCACGTTCAAGATGGACATTTCTGCCCAGTGCTTCTTGTCCTTGTAGGCTTCGGCCACGGTCTTCTGCATGTCCACGTAGCTGCGGAAGTCGGCGCAGAGCATGTACGGATCGTGGGTGAGAAGCTTGTCTGCAATGTGCTTGAACAGGTCCGGACGGTCGGGGCTGAAGAAGCCGGAACCGATGAGGTCGATTACGCGACGCAGGTCGTCGTCCTTTTCGTAGAAGTCGCGCGGACGGTAGCCCTTGGCGAGGAGGTCGGTGACTTCTTCCACGGTGAGGCCGAAGATGAAGATGTTTTCGTCGCCGACTTCTTCCTTCATTTCGACGTTGGCGCCATCAAGCGTACCGATGGTGAGTGCGCCGTTCAAGGCGAACTTCATGTTGCCGGTACCGGAGGCTTCGGTGCCTGCGGTGGAAATCTGTTCGGAAAGGTCTGCTGCCGGAATAATCTTTTCGGCGAAGGACACGCGGTAGTTCTCGAGGAACACCATCTTGAGTTTGCCCTTGCAAACCGGGTCGGCGTCGATGATGGCGGCCACGGCGTTGGCGAGGCGGATAATCTGCTTAGCCATCCAGTAACCCGGAGCGCTCTTGCCGCCAATCATGATGGTGCGCGGCATGATTTCCTTGCCGTCCTTCAACTGGATGTACAGGTGAATGGCGTGGAGGATGTTCAAGAGTTGGCGCTTGTATTCGTGGATGCGCTTCACCTGCACGTCGAAGAACATGTTGGTGTCGAGTTCTACGCCCTGGGTTTCCTTCAGGTACTTGGCCAAACGTTCCTTGTTCTGCTTCTTCACAGCCATGAACTGCTTCTGGAATGCGGCGTCCTTCGCGAACTTTTCGAGTTGCTTCAAATCGTCCAAATCCTTGACCCAGGATTCGCCAATCTTACTGGTGATGAGTTCAGACATGGCAGGGTTCGCCTTGCGGACCCAACGACGCGGTGTGACACCGTTCGTCTTGTTGTTGAACTTTTCAGGCCACAGTTCGTAGAAGTCCTTGAAGAGAGTGGTCTTCAAGAGGTCGCTGTGCAAAGCGGCCACGCCGTTCACGGCAAACGAACCCACGATGGAGAGGTAAGCCATGCGAACCATCTTGCAACCGCCTTCTTCGATAAGGCTCATGCGGGCGAGGCGTGCGTTGTCGCCAGGCCACTTCATCGAGACCATACGGAGGAAGCGAGCGTTGATTTCGTAAATAATCTGCAGGTGACGCGGCAGCAACTTTTCGAACAGGCTGACCGGCCACTTTTCCAAAGCTTCGGGCATCAAGGTGTGGTTCGTGTAGGCGAAGGTCTTCGTGACGATGTCCCAGGCTTCGTCCCATTCCATGTCTTCGATGTCGAGCAAGATGCGCATCATTTCGGCGATGGAGATGGCCGGGTGCGTGTCGTTCAACTGGATGGCGACCTTTTCGGGGAACAACTTCCAGTCGTTGTTGTGGAGTTTCTTGAAGCGGTTGATGATGTCCTGCAAAGAAGCGGAGCACAGGAAGTACTGCTGCTTGAGGCGCAGTTCCTTACCGTTCATGGAGGAATCGTTCGGGTACAGAACCTTGGAGATGGTTTCGGAAAGTTCCATGTCCTGCACGGCGGCGATGTAGTCGCCGTTGTTGAAGTAACTGAGACCGAAGTCGTCGGTAGACTTGGCGCTCCACAGGCGCAGGTTGTTCACGGTGTTGTTCTTGTAACCCGGAATCGGAGTGTCGTAGGGGAGGGCGAGCACATAGTCCTTGGTTTCCCAGCGGTTGCGGAGTTTGCCCTTGTCATCCTGCCAGCTCACTACGTAGCCGTAGAACGGAACCTTGATGGCGTTGGCCGGGCGAGCGATTTCCCAGGGGTTCGGGAGGCGCAGCCAGTTGTCCGGCTGTTCTTCCTGTTCACCGTTCACAATCTTCTGGCTGAACATGCCGTATTCGTAGCGGATGCCCATACCGGTGGCCGGGAGTTCGAGGGTGGCCATGGAGTCGAGGAAGCAGGCTGCCAAGCGACCGAGACCGCCGTTGCCAAGTCCTGCGTCGACTTCCTGTTCGCGGAGTTCTTCCAGGGTCATGCCGATTTCGTCGAGGGCTTCTGTGACGGCACTTTCGACGTCAAGGTTCAAAACAGAGTTTCCGAGAGTACGGCCAATCAAAAATTCAAGGGAGAGGTAGTAGACGCGCTTTACGTCTTTTTCGTAGTAAGTGTTCTGTGTCTTGATCCAGCGGTCCACCAGACGGTCGCGCACGGCGTATGCGACGGCGAGGAACTTTTCGTGGTCAGTGACGGTATCCTTGCTGCGTGCGAGAGTGTGGTTGATGTGGTCGGTGAATGCTTTGCGGAATGCTTCAGCATCGGTACCGAGTACCGGGGCTTCAAGAGCTTTCTTGGTTGCTTTTGCCATGAAATTACACCTGCGTGTTAGAGTTTAAAAATTTCGGTTTCCCGATTTTACGGCGTAAATTTAGAAAAATTTACATCGCTTCTAAAGGTGGCTTCTACATGGAAGTCGCTTTTTTTTACCTTTCTACGCATGAAAGTTGCTGTTCTTGGCTCCACCGGATTGGTAGGAAAAAACGTATTGAAAATTTTGGCTCGTCTGGACCAAGTTTCAGCGGTCTTTTGTCCTGTTCGAACCGAACCGGACCTTTCGTCCCTTGGAATTTTGGAAGGCTCCTCAAAATTTGAATTTAAAAAAGTTGATTTTGAACAAATTAATAATTGGGGCGTGTCTGGGAGTAATGGCTTCGAAGGCTGTGAAGCCGTAGTTTGTTGTCTGGGCACGACCTTGAAACAGGCGGGGAGCAAAAAAGCCCAAGAAAAAGTGGACTTGCGTCTGCCGCTTTCGCTGGCGGCCATCGCCAAAAAACAGGGCGTAAAGCATTTTTTGTGTGTCAGTGCCATGGGCGCCAATTCCAAATCGCCGTTCTTCTACAACCGTTTAAAGGGAATGCTTGAAGAAGGCCTCACAATGATGGATTTCGAAAGCCTGACTCTTATAAGACCGTCTCTTTTGCTTGGAAAGCACAAGGATAAACGCTTTGGCGAAGAATTGATGCAAAAGATTTTTGGAAACCGTTCTGCGCTTGTCCCTGCTCATTGGCGACCTGTTCCTGCAGAAACCGTGGCGGCGCATCTTTGCGCTTCACTCTTGAAGCCGCCAACAGACCACGTTTGCGCAACAGACGGTGTCAAGGGCAAACGCATCGTTTACAATCGAGTGCTCGCGCAAACGAAATTGACGGACTTCTAGGAAGGCTCCGTTGTGTTTTCTCTTAGCCTTTGAACTTGGCGAATTTTACCAAGTACTTCGCTGTCTGTAGCGGTGTCTTCAGGAAGGCGGTCTTCTTGTATCCGCTCAGGGCGAATGCTTGCAACACGTGGTACAGACCCACTTGTTCGGGCTTGCTCAATGCGAGCAGGAACTTGCGGAACTTGAGTTGGAAATCGTGATTCTTGCCGAAGTAGTTGTAGCAACGCTTCTCGTAAGCCTTGAGGAAGTTATGGCTCAGGTCGCCGCAGCAGAGGCCCTGGTGCACGGTTTCGGCACAAAACCGTCCGGCCCTCATGGCCGCCGCGATGCCGCCGCCGGTAAGCGGGTTCGTGTGATGGGCGGCATCGCCCACCAGGGCAAAGCGGTCCAGCGTATAGTTTTCAAGCGTACTCGAAACAGGCACGAGCCCACCGACGACCTTGTTGACTTTTGCGCCCGGGAACAATTTGTTCAACCATTCCATCGTCACGTCGTAAATGTTCGGTAGCCCTGCCTTCGGCACGAGGAATCCAGCACCGAAGTTCGTCACGTTGGACTTCTGCTTCGGGAAACTCCAGATGTAGCCGTCGTTGATAAAGTCGTGCCCCTGCCAGAACGTGAGGTAATCCGGCTTCGTCAAAATGCCTTCGACCTGGATATCTACGCCGGTACAAGTGCATCCGGGCTTCTGCACGCAGTTGAGCCCGACCATGCGCCCGATGCGGCTTTCCACGCCGTCGGCGGCAATCACCATCTTCGCAAAAATTTCCTGCGTCCCGGTTTCGGTTACGCTTCCGTCGCCGTTCCCCCTGCCGAGAACCACGCGGACCATGCGGGAATCCCCCTGCACGTCGCTCACGAATTCCGCACGGGCCGCAGTCACGAGTTCTGCTCCGTCGTCCACTGCCAACTTGGCGAGCCACGGGTCGAACTTTTCGCGATTCAGCATGATGCCCGTACCCGGTTTTGGAACTTCGATGTTCACGCCGTCGGGGCCGTAAATAAACAAGCCGTTGATGATGCTCTCGATGCAACTTTCGTCAATCGGACCGTAGGTCTGCAAGTCTTCGAGAGTCGTACTCGCCTCGCCGCAGCGCACGGGGTAACCCACGCGTTCGCGCTTTTCCAAAAGCAGTACTTTGTGGCCTTCACGAGCGAGATTCCTTGCCGCCACGCAGCCGCCGGGGCCTGCGCCAATCACTACAACGTCGTAAGTGTTACTGAGCATCGTTCACCTCCACAACCTGGAGGGCGCCCACGGGGCAGCCTCGGGTGCAAAGCCCGCAGCGGGTGCACTTTTCGTGATCAATTTGCAAATCGAGGCCGTACATGTCGAGGGCCATCTGGGGGCAGAGACCGACGCAACCTGCGCACTTGAGACATTTGGACTTGTCGTGGACCAGTTTCTTCATGCAAATCAATATAAAAACTTATGGTCCAAAAAATCGAGTTGTTGCATCAAATAGTTGTCAAAAGCGTTTTTTCGCGTTTTTAAGGCTTCCCTAAAAATGAAATATGCGCAATTGCTGGTCTCACTTACTTCTGCATTTCGTAGAAGGCGTTCAGCCAGGCCTTAAGTCGATTCCAGCCATTTTCTTCGGGTTTCGTGACGAGGTTTTTGGGCTCGTAGATGAACAGGTCGCTTAACGCGAATTCTCCGACCGTGATGCCCGCGAATCCTTCGTAGAACTTGGATGCGAGTTTCAGGTCTGTGCTGTGGACGGTTTCTCCATCGACTGCAATCGCGAGGTGCTTGCCGTAAATCACGAAGGAGACGTGGTGTCGCTTGCCGTCCATGGCTTTCGCCTTGCCGTAGAGTGTCGCGTCCTTGGTTTCGTCGCCGCTGAAAATCTGCGAGCAGATGAACTGCGGGTCCGCTTCGCACTGTGCAATCTTGAAGCCGGCTTCTTCGCTGCCTGCGGAGATGAGCGTCGTTCCGCTTCCGGAGTCGTCGACTACGGAGCCGTCCGCTTCAATCCAGAAACTGATACCGATGGTGCTGTCGGATTCGGTGTACGTGCCTGTGGTGTCGCATTCGTAACTATTGGGATAGGGCGAATCCGAACTGTAGGTGATGTTGATGCAGTTTACCGAAGTGTAGTGCCGCGTCTCAAACAGGGAGTCGTCAAATGCGAGGCCCGCTTCCGCAGTGGCGTAAAGATGGTAGGGAAATGTCCAGTGGTTCATGTGGTCACTTGAGACCCAGCCGTTTGCAAGCCAGCGCGCCTTTGTGGAATCTTCCCGGACTTCCTGGTAGAGCGCCCAGAATCTGCTCTCCTCGGTCTCGTTATCGGCGGCGACGTAGGGGATGAAGTTGCCGTACTCGTCGACTAACTTGTAGTATGCGTGGGTGTCTTGCACGGTGATGGGTGCTGGGAGGCTGCCGAGAGGTTCATCGAGTTTGAGGGAATCCATCAATTTCACTGTTTTTGCGGGGAGCGCGAATTGGAGGGAGTCCAGCGGGTATCCGCCGACTTTGTAGTTCATGTAGAAGGTCTCGCCAGCCTTTGTCTCGCCGATGAATGTCTGTTTACTTACGCCGTTTTTCTCCCATACGTACAAGTTTTCGATTTCGCCGATGGGGAGGTTCTCGAGGGTGATGAATCCTTTTTTACGGTCCTCTTCGGATATGCGGATGCAGTTGAACGTGCCGGCCAGGCAGATGGAATCCGCCTTCGCATAGCTGCGTTCGAGGTAGTTGAGGTATATCACGACCTTCGCGGGCTCTCCGACCTCGATTTCGATGTCGAGCGAATCCTTGCGTTTGTATCCGTTGTAGACTTGCCCGACGCCCTGCAACGTGATTTCGGAGCCGGATCGCGCGCGGACCAGCAGGTTGACGTGCTGACAGTTGTCGCTCTTGTTGTAACTGGGGCAGTCGTCAATTTTGCCGAAGGTGAATCGGCCATCGTCGTCGGTCTCGGTGGAGTCGCGCACGACGGTGTGGTGGCTGGAGTCCTGGGCCGTGAGGAAGACGCGGGCAAGTGCAAGTGGAACTCCCTTGGTGTCCTTGACGGTTCCGCCGACGTACACGAGTTTTTCGGGGTCCGTGGTGACGTAATCGCTGAAGTCCATGGCGGTGTATTCCGCAATGTCGCTTGTATCTGCGTTCGCCGTCTTCCCGGATTCAGTTTCCGTTAAAACGCCAGCCGTGCCCGTGTCGTTGGAGCATGCTGCAATCCCTGCGACAAACGCCGCTGCGATAAGGTTTGTGATAAAGTTCTTGAAAAGTTTCATGTTCATTCTTCGGTTAGTTGGTGGTGGAAAATGATGCTGCGCTAAACTGCGGAACCCTCGATTCTATACAATCTTCTCACAACTCATAAACTCACAACTCATAATTCATAACTCATAACTCATAACTAGAATCTACTTCTCCAGATTCGGAAACAGATGCAAATTAAGCTGGTACACGCCATCGGCTTTTTTCCGATCTTCGCTGATGATGCGCCTTGCCTTTGCCTTGAATTCCTGCACGGCGGCTTCCAGCTCCTTGTAGGCGTTGCTAGAAGCGCTAAAGGTCAAAGTGCTCATGATGGCCGGAGCCTTAGGCGGTGTAATCAGCGCCTGTTTGGAAAGTTCAAAGCACTGCAGTTGGTACTGCTTTACGAGTTCCGCGTTGTTGTATGGCCCGCTCGATATGGATTCCTTGGTGGGCTTCCAGAATCCGTCTTCGTTTTTACGCGCAAGTCCGAGGCGCTGCAGCAAGTCCAGGGATTCCTTCAGTTTGCCCAAAGTCACCTTGGGGAAAATCCGCTTTTGCACGGGCGCCATGTCGTCTGCAACGTCCATCGCGTCTAGGATGGCGAAAAGCGCACTGTTGTACCAGTGGTTGTAGTATTCGTAGGCGTCCGTGTTCAGGATGTGTTGCGGGTTCGGGTGCTGCGCCAGGAGTTCGTCCATGTAGGCCTTGCGGAGTGCGTCGTTCTTCGCCTGGTCCAACTTGACCATCGTCTCGAAGTACTTCGCTTCTTTTTTGTCGAGGCCCAAAATTTCGATGAATTTCGCCACCATGCGGGGGCTTACTTTTTTGCCTCTGAGAACATCGGCAAAGTAACTGCGGGTCTTCTCGAGGCCTAGCAGGTTGCAAATTTCTGTGCGCGTAAAACTAGGCTCCGCTTGCACGCGCGCAATTTGGTACTCGTCCAGGTACTTGCGAAAATGGGTGAATTGATAGATGTCGATATAGTTGTTCACATCTACAATATAACATTTTTTTTGAGAAATATGAGAAAATTTTTGAGAACGTGACGAACGTAAATTGATAACGCGCGAAAAACGCTCAAAACCGACTCAAGAGTGCTTGGTTTTCCCTAAATTTTAATAAGATGGGAATTTTAGGCGGTGGCCACTTGGTTCCTGCCGCTTTCCTTCGCTATATATAATAGTTTGTCGCATTCCGCCACCATTTCTTCGATGGTTGGGATGTCCGAGCCCATTTTGCTCGCTAGTCCGAGCGAAATGGTTACGGGCACCACGACGTCCTTCCACGAAAAGCGGTGGCGTTCCACGGCCATGCGCAAACGTTCGGCGCTCTTTTTCGCATCTTCCGGGCCGATGCCCGCCAAAAGCAAGACGAACTCTTCGCCGCCGTAGCGGGCCAAAAGATCGGACTCGCGCTTTTCTTCTTTCAAGAGTCGGGCGATTTCCTTGAGCACCATGTCGCCAGCCTGGTGGCCCCAGGTGTCGTTCACGCGCTTGAAGTGGTCCGCGTCCACCATGATGGCGTGTACGTAGTATCCGTTGCGGCGGGCGAGGGCGAGTTCCCCGAGGCTGCGGTCGAAGAACGTGCGACGGTTCGAAATCTTGGTGAGCGGGTCCATGGTGGCCGCTTCAAAAAGTTCCCTGTCGAACTCTTCTTCGTTTTGCGATTTGAAGTCTATTTTCAAAATCATCTTGCCGATTTGCAGGCGGTTGTCGGGCTCCAGCACGAATGTCTGCACGGGTTGGCCATCGACGTAGGTTCCGTTAGTGCTGCCGAGGTCCGTGACGGTTACGTTTTTCCCGTCAAAGTTGAGGGAGCAGTGCCTGCGGCTGACGAGCTCGTCGTCGAACTTGATGTCGGCGTCCTGGCCGCGGCCAAGAACGGCGCAGCCCTGTTCCAGCGCAATTTGTTTGAACTGCGCTTGCGGGTACAGCACAATCAAGTGCGGCTTCAGTTCGATTTTTTTGAACGGGACCGTTTTTCCCGGCGTCACGATGGTCTGGTCAAAATCCGGCATGCATGCTCTCCGATACTCTCAAAATCTAACTTTTTTTTATAAGGATGTGACATGTACTTTGTTGTCAATACCGGGAATTGTAAATAATCGTTTACTGAGAGCGGGCTTTTTTTGCAAAAATGTGTGATGTCGGTATCTTGCCGGACCTCGGGTGCCGGTTGTCCCCGTTTGTAAATGTTTTTTATTTGTTTATTTGAAAAAAAAATGAACTATTTCCCAAAGAAAAGTCTAAATTTCAAGGCGGTGTGGCGTCTCCAGGGGCCGGTGCCTTTGGATATGCTATTGGCTGGAGAACCAAAATGGATAAAGACACTATGAAAAAAAGAAAGACTAACCTGTTTGGGTTTGTAATTGGTTTTGCGATGCTCCTTGCAGGGGTGCAGGGTGCGTTCGCCGCTATGACTTGTTCTGCATTCAGCGAAGGTACTGTCTACCTCAAGCTACCTACTGGCTGGAATCGTGCATACGCTGTTGCCGGGGGCAACCAGGTGGCCTTTACGGCTAGCAAGAAATTTGCGGGCTGGTACGAAATCAGTACTGCCATGATTGGCGGTACGAATCAGGCTCTTGATTTCATCATCGGCGATTCGCCGGCGAACGATTGCAGTAACGGTCACCAGTGCATTAGCTCTACCCAGATGAACGTGGCCAATATGCGTACAGATGTGGGCGGCTTCAGCTGTGCCGACTTCAACCGCGCCACGGGCGAACTTTGGATTTCTCCGAATCCGGACAAGGCGACCGTACCCCTTGTTGGCAAGGAGCCTCCTAACGCAAAGAAGTTCTATTTGCTCATTCCTAACGACAAGGCCTGGAAGTCTTCCGTTCCCATGTATTCTCCAGATGGAACGTTTGCCAGTGGCAAGGCTCTTACGGTTGACCCCGAAATGTGCGGATGGTACTACGCCATGTGGCTCGACGAAGAACCTCCGAGCAACATGATTGTCTTCATGGATACCGATACGGATCTTGAAAATGCGATTGGTGCCGGCGGTTGGAACGCCGATGACGTTACGCCTCTCGATATGCCGACGATGTTCTCCCTTTATGGTTCCGACAAACTTTATTTTGTGCCCGATGTTGACCTTTGGGACGATGAAGGTGAACTGAACATGGGCTTTTATGACCACGACCCCGGTGTCGCCGATCCGAGCCTTTGTGCTTATTCCTTGGCCGCCTTGCTCTACGATACCGACGCATCTCTCCATGGCGCCTTTACTTGCGATGCTTATCCTCAGGTTGCTTCGAATGGTTGCTATGTGGCTACGGCTAAGTACAACTATCCGGGCAATGGTGCGGCGAACACCGTGCCCTGCATTGGTGTTACTCCGGGCATTGTGAAGAAAACTCTTCTGCATGCCGATAAGACTGACGCCCATTATAAGAAGCCGATGTACAATGCTGCCAGCGGTTGCTTTGCTAGCGAGGAAGCTTTCGACGCCATGTTCAAGGAAACTCCGGGCGTGAACTTCCAGCATTGCCGTGACGTGCCCTTCACTTTGGCCAAGGACGGCCTGTGGGAATACGACAGTTTCAATGAACCCACTGGCGCCTTTACTCCGCTTAACGACCTTACCGACTCTATCAAGGCCGGCCTCTGCACAGGCGATTGCGCTACTGCTGCAACCCTTCGCTCCGGGCTCGGCAACGTGAGTTATGGCGCCGGTACCGCGACTTCTATTTCTACTGCCGCAAAGCAGGCTCTCGGTAACGTGGCCAACTGGGGCGCCAAGAACCCGAACACAGGTCTTCCGTACATCGATTCCTATCCGGTATCCGCTGGTGAATTCGATTCCGGTACGAATCCCGACGTTTATGACAATACTACTTGGGACACCCGTATCAAGGGCAACAACAATCAGATGTACTGCTTCGAATCCCACGCCAACTTCGTGTTCCGTCCGGGCATGATGTTCTATTTCCGTGGTGACGACGATATTTGGGTGTTCATTGACAACGTGCTGGCCGTGGACTTGGGTGGTACCCACCTTGCCGCACCTGCTGCCGTGAACCTCGACAAGTTCACTGGTGAAAACGGTGCTTTGGTGACCGGCAAGTCCTATGATATCGACATCTTCTTCTGCGACCGCCGTACCGACATGAGTAACGTGCGTATCAAGACGAACATGTACATCCAGCAGACCAGCGGCTTGGAATCCATTCCGACAAAGAAGGGTGCCAAGACTGAATACGAACTGTGCTACACGGAATCCGGTGACGGTTCCTGCGCAGCAGTGGCTGCCGGTGGTGCCGAAACGCAGACCTGGTGCGGAGACGACATTCCGAAGAACATTATCTACACCATCCAGACGGCCAAGGGTGTTACCATTGCTGAAAACCTCGTTTCTGGTCAGCCGACCAGCGTTTACTATGGTGGCATTGACCTGACTCATAAGTCTACCCCTGTTATTGACAAGAGCAAACTCTCTGGCCTTGGACCTGGACGTTACAACTTGGTGGCTTCTGTTGAAGGTGCCGGTGGCAAGCCTGTGAAGATTTCGTTCAAGGTGAGCGGTAACCTCGAAGTGCTTACCCAGGACGGTATTGCGGTCGACTCCAACGGTGTTGCCATTCCTGGCGGTACATACAAGTTCGTTGCCGCAGCTATGGCAGAACAGCTTGTTCCTATCTACGTTTCTGCTATCGGTGAAGAAACTACCGATGGTACCCCTTGCGATATAGATGCATCTACCGCTGTCGGTCAGACGTATATTCTTAATGCCGGTGGTCTTACCATGTATACCAAGACCATTGACCCGACTACGGGCAGTGAAGTCTATGAACAGCTTGTTCCGGGAACTTCCCGTACCATTCCTGCATCCGGCGTCGATACGGTCTTTGTGACTGTCCCGAACATCGCCATGGAAAATTCTGTCCAGGAATACAACGTGACCGTCGAAGGCCGTACAAGAGTGGCGAAGATTCGCTTCTACGCACCGCAGATTGTCTTTGTCGAGGACTCCACTTCTACGAAGCAGGTGACTGGCGATGCCGATACCAACGAACTCTGGGTGGGTAGTTTCTACACCTATTACCTGTTGGCCTTGTCTCCCAATTCCGACGGGACTTCGTTCTCTCCGTGTGATAGCTGCAACTTCAACTTCTCCCTCGGTAGCCAGACTTCCCAGGGCATCCAGTTGCAGGAAGGTACAGTGACGCAGTTCATCAACGGACGTGCTTCTGTGACGATTCGCTCCATCAGATCTTATCGATATGCTCCGGGTACCTCTGCCGACAGTACGGCAATCCTCCATGTCGTGGGCGATAACCCGAAGCTCACCTCGGCAACCTACACTCCGCTCCATTTCAAGGAACCGCCTGTACCTTATCCGGTCCTTACCGATATCTTTGACGTAAGGGGTGCTAAGCCCTCCGGAACTTACAATATTCCGTCTCCGTACTTCAACGAAAACCAGGAATATCTTGACGGTATTGGCGACTCCCTGACTATCTACTACAACCGTCCGTTCCATAAGGACTCGTTGCCTGACTCCGTCTTCGTGAAGTGGGATACCGAATCTTGTACGGATGACGGTACAATCAAGTTTAAGGAATGCGATTCTATTCCTATTTATAAGGACCAGATTAGGGAAGCCGCTGTTTGCGACATCACCGATGAAAAGGGTGAAACTCGTTGCCAGCCGTACCTTGGAATTGGCGGACTTGCCCTTTCCAAGGAAGTCAAGACCGTAGGTGCCGGTATCGTTAGCTCCTGGGCCAGCTATGTGGATAAGGGCAAGTCTGTGGCGAAGAGCTTCGAAGGTGATATCACCGACCGTATCGCTCCGATCATCCTCTCCGCTCGTTCTGAAGCCGATAACGAAGACGGTACCATCGACAAGGTGACTATCATCCTCTCCGAACCGGCTAAGGTGCTTGCATCCGATGTCGCTCAGGAAGCTTTCAGCTACTATCTGAACTCTGCAACGACTGCCGAGGAAGGTGCCGCTCGCTACAGGAACTCCAATTCTCCCGGTAAGCCGCAGGACAAGCAGGATACCATAAGCTTGCGCTACAACAATACTTCCAAGAACAATCCGACTCCGCACGTGGGTGACTATGTCCGCTTCCGTGCCGATGCCCTCGTGTGGTCCGATACTGCTGAAATCAACAGCATGGGCAAGGATACCATCCGTGTCGGTGCTGGTCCTAACTGGAACTCTCCGACGGATTACAGCTCCACTGATCGTCTGCCCAGCCCGTGGGTGCCGGTTGTGGGTGAAGCTAAGGTCGACGTGAACACCATCAACTTCACCGAAACCAACCCCGATCCGATTCCTGCCAATACTCCGGTCGTTCAGGTTTATCCTGTTTCCACCACGAGGGATATTGGTCATGTCAAGACCAAGTATCCGTACACCTTGGGTCACTTCGTGGAATGCGACATGGGTGCTCTTATCAACTCCCAGGTCGAATACACCGACCCGAACTCTCCGGATTATGTAGACAAGGACAAGGTTGAATTCCATTACACGGTTGACTACTTCACCAACCTTGGCAATGGCGTCGCCCATGTCTCTGGCAAGGTCTATTGCGTTGACAAGTACAACAAGGATGAATTCGGCCAGGAATTCTTTGGCGGCGAAGACTGCGTCAAGAATCCGAAGAACTTCTACGTGGCTTGGAACCTCCTTTCTGATAAGGGCCGCTTGGTCGCCTCTGGAGCCTACATCACCAAGTACGAGTCCTACGTCAAGCTAGACAAGCATGGCAAGCAGAAGAAGAAGTCCTTGACCGAAGTCTGGGGTGTTCGCCGTGGCCATGGCCGAATCAAGTAATTGACTTAACGCTTAAAACTTTTAAAAGAGTTCCCGCAAAGGGAACTCTTTTTTTTAAATTTTAGACATGCAAAAGATTTTGACTATAGCTGCTTTATTGTGCGCCCTGACTTGGGCGGGTGAGCCAACCGATCTCGACAGCCTTTTCCGTGGCAAGGAATATAAGCCTGAACTCAATTCTTCCTTGCGCGACACTTCCAAAGTGAATGACGCGGCTGTCGCCAAGAATGCTTCGAAAGGCAAAGCCTCCGACGGCTACTATATGCTTCAGTTCGAAGCCGTGGCTGACTTCGATGCCGCCCAGCGCCGTAGAGCCCAGATTGCGGCAAGTACTGGATTCGCCATACAGGTGGTGTTCGACGCTCCCTTCTACAAGTTGCGCGGCGGTGGATGGACTACCAAGAAGGCTGCCGACGACAAGGCTCGTGAACTCTCTGCATACAACATTAACGCTTTTGTCGTGAAAATTCGCTAGTTTGTATATATCTTTAAAAAAAAGCCAAACCTCGTTTGAAGGTTTGGCTTTTTGTTTATGAAGCTTATTCTAGGAGTCCGAGAATCTGCCTTATGGTGTGCTCGTCTGTTTTAGACGGTATAAGGGCTCGTTCTTCGGGCGAAACATACATGAGCTTTCGTTCGCTTTGAGGCCTTTGGCTGCGGTCCCTAAGTACTGCGGGCGTATTCTTTGTCGAGTAGAAGAACTTGCCTGTCTTTATGAATTTTTGGCTTTGGAAACCTTGCTTTACAGCTTCGCTCAAGACTTTCATCAGCATGGGGCCTGCTCTGTCTACATGGTGCAGTTCCAGAATTCTCTGCAGCAGGAGTTCTTCGTGGATGGGGGATTCCTTGTCGACGTAGAACTTGAGCTGTACGATGATGGAGGCCGCAGAAAGCTCCATGATGGGCTTGTCGTGAGATGTCCCTTCGATTTTCGGATGGGTGACGACATACGGCGTAACCTTGAACTGAGGTTCGTCGAAGATGTTTTCCTTTTCTTCTTCGCTTTCGTCTGGTGGCGGAGGAGCGACGCTCTGTTCGATGGAAATAGTTGTTTGAAGATGGCTTACTTCATCCTCGTTGGCGGTAAACCAAATCGGAGTCCAGATATTGAGAATTTTCCAGCCCAGCTGTTTCATGTGTACGGGGCGTATGTATTCGCGGTCTTCTATGGATTCCCTAAACTTATCCGTAGTGCAGTCGTCTTCAATGACGGCAAGGAATCGTTTCGAGTTGTTGGCGTCGACGACTACAGGACCAACGGAAATGCCGTTGGGACCGTAGCATGTTTCCAAGATGATGTTTTGCGCAAGCAAGGCGTCCATGATGGGTTCGCGCAAAGGACTTTCCGAAGTGTGGGAGTCGAGTGTGCTGATGTTGTCGTGCTTTTGCAAGTGTAAAAGCCAATCCCAGAACAGGTTCGCCTTGGATGTCTTTTGTTTGTTGATTTCGGCTTCCGAAATGAATACCTGCAGTTCTTGCTTGGCGAGCGTTGAACAAACTGCCAGTTTGCGTTCTCCGCTTATGCCGCTTTCAGGTTCGGCGCAGACGAAAATGACATCGCGGAATCTGTCGACAGCCCTTTCGGGCGTCTTGATGAAGAATTTCGTGAGGGGGTTACTTTGTTCAAAGAAACGTCCCAAATTCGGATTTTCGATGACCAGACTTCTTATGGAGGATTCAATTTGCGGAATACAGGCTTCGTTGAATACAACAATGCCTAGTGTTTGGCCGGGGCGGCGTTCCGCGTGGTGTATCGCGGCTTGGGCTACAGCGGCAACCTTGTCTGCAGAAATCTTGAGCGATTCGCTGTGGGACTTGTCTCTGTTTGGACGAGGGAACTGCTTTAGACTATTGTTGTAGAATTTATTGTTGGCGAAATAGACAAGGTTGTTGTCGTTGTAATTGTCGGTAAACCTCAGTTCGCGTGTGGGGATGCCTGTGCGTAGGCATGCCGCAAGAATGTTTTCCAAGTAGAACGTCGTGTGCCTTGGAATGACGTTGGCATTGGCATCCCTGGTCAAAGGTTCAAGGGCTGGCATGTGCGGGTCGCCAATGAAAATGACTTTATCTGCCGTGCAAATTAGCGGGATGGCTTCGGCGACAGTAATGCAGTCGGCGTCCAGAATGATGGCTAAGTCAAAGTGTTCGTCTTTGCTGAAGTCGTAAACTTCGTTGGCGAACTTCACTGTAAGTAGACTTGGATCGCTCTTGACGAGTTCATGAACATCGCGGAAGTTCGCGTTGCAGAATTGGTCCAAGAGGTTTCGGTAGTCCTTGCTTTTCTTGGCGCGGTCCTTTGCAGAAATGGCGAACATGTCCGGACATGTTTTTGTAACGACCTGAATTTGCGAAGCGCACCAGTAGTGCGAGAATGCCTTGCCCAGTTCGTTGTTCGCAATGTTGGTTTCCTTAAGGTTTGCCGCTAATTCGATGCATCCCATTTCTGCAAGCTTGTTGCATTTGCCGTTTATGGTGAGGTGCTTGTCGAACAAACTCCACTTGTCGTTCCATTGCTGGAGCTCGTCGGACCATTTGTCTATGCTTAAACTTTCAAGCGGCGTTTCTATGCACAGTTCCTTGGACAGGAACTGGATGGATTCCGACAGGTTCTTGATTGCCTTGACAAAATCCTTGAATTGCGGTTGAAGCTCTCTTATGTCGTGCCAGTTTTCAAGAATTTGCAGAAGGAGGTCCAACTGCGGGTCGCGCTTGTGGGCTTCGCGGAAGTCGAACAAGTAGGTTATCTTGGCGTTCAACTCGACCCAATTGGACCTTTCGAAAAGCCAGTCTCTGCCTAGGAGGTGGTTTCCGAGGACCGACGTGTCCTTGTAGGCGCGCTTGTTTTCTTGAAGCTCAATGAGAGTGTCGACCAGGTCCAGAAGTTCTGCATCCGTTTTGATGGATTTAGGATTCTTGAACAACTTGAGCAATTGCTTACGCGAGGTCCTGTAATGGTCAGACAAGCCCTTGAGGGTTGCCTTCAGGCTCTCTGCGAATTCCTCGCGAATCGACATGATGTTTTCGTCGACGGCAGCATCGGTGTAGATGTCGGATGTCTGTCTACGGTAACGGACCCACTTGTCCCCGGCTTCGGGCAAAGCCTTTAGGGAGTCGCGGTAGGCTTGCCAGTTGTTGGACTTGAGTTCCCACTGGTCGTAGGTAGGAGTGTTCTCGTCAAAGTTCTCCTGTATACGCTCCATGATTTCGTCGAGACCCGAAATATACACGCCTGTCGGAAAAAGCCCTGCCTTGGAAAAGGTATCGATAAGGGGCTTTATTTGTTCGACAGTCTTTGCAGCATACTGCAAATGATTTTCGATTTCCTGGCGCAGTTCCTTATCTAATGAGGCTACTTTGATTTTTGAAAAAATCTGGCGAGCCTCGGCTCCTTGTTCTTCAAAGAATATGTGAAGAATTTCGTTAATTAGCTGGCTTGCTTTTTGATAGGAATTGAAGTCGAATTCAGCAGCTTCGCGGAAGATTTTTTCTGGGAATCTTGTTTTCGTGGATGCAAACAAGGACATTTCCGAAAGGATGGTCGACAGTCTGACGTTTGCCGGCTTTACCTTGGAGTTGACCATGTGGTAGTATTTGCTGAGCGAATCTCGCATGCTGCGAAGCTCGGGTTCCAGCTCAGCCCGTTCGGGGCCGTTGAACGATCGGAACATCGGGCTCCAGTGATTGCAGAAGGAACTTTTCGAAACGGCTCTTCTGGCAACGACCAAAGTACTTTTCTTGTTTGCGACGGATTCGGCGACAATGTTTGCCGTGAGCTTCATCTTTTGAGTGCCGGGCAATGCTTGGACGGCGTAGGCATGGACTTCGTCGTCCAAAGCGTCCACGGTCACTTTCGTAGTGTGGGAATCAGTCGTGTACAAAAAATGATGGTCAATAGGATTGAACACCTGGTCGACGTCGGCATCTTCAAATGCCGATTCCCTTATCTGGAATCCGTCAGGCCCTAAGAGGGAGTTGAAGAACGAGGAATTCTCCAGTTTCTTTTCGTCGATTCCTCGTTCCAACGATTTTTTCAGTCGCAGTCTATCGGTGTTGAAGAAGGCGAGGCACAGTCCGTGCCTTGTAAATTTCCAGCTGCGCTCTTGCACGATGGCTTTTTCAAAAAGCGAAAAATAGAGGAGTATGCTGAATTCCCCGTTGATTGTCGCTTCTTCGACAGTCGGCAGCGTGTAAGAATCCTTGAGTCTTTCACGAAGGATGATGTTTTCGATGGGGGTGCGGTTTGAAAGCGTCAGGGATTTTGTCTTGGGGTCAAAATCGAGCGGTACAAAAAGTATCGGCGCAAGCGCGTTCCCTTCCCATTTTAAAAAGCCTAGCACCAGGTAAAGGTCAGTTTTTCCAAAATCGTCGTTCTTTTCTTCGATAACCTTGAAGAAGCGAGTCCTCACTTCTTCTTTTTGAGTTGCCGATAAGGTCTTTGCATCCGATAAGAAATGGTCAAATGAAATGGGACTGTTGTTCAGTCGCCACTTTTCGTAGAACTGGTCTCCGGGTTCCAGCATTAAAGGCGTTTGGTATTCGCTTTTCGTCTGGAAGTTGAGAAGACGGTCTTTGGAATCAAAAAGAGCGGCTTCTTGGCAAATCTTAAGAATGGACGATGAAACTGATGCGTGCTGCATGTTCTGAATATAACTTATTTTGCATCATTTGTTTACGGAATGCTGGCTGCGACTAGGTTTATAGCGTTTTGTAAAGAAATCTGAACAAAAGAGTCTTGTAAACCGGCCTTTTGGCATAACTTTCCAAGAATTTCTTCGGGAGAAATCCCTGCATCGATATCCTGTCGCAAACTGTGCGCTTTTTCGCGCTTGGAGAGCTTTTTGCCGGAGGCATCGACGATAAGTGCGTGGTGCAGGTATATTGGCGGTTCTCGCCTTCCTAAAATCTGCATCAGGGCAACCTGCCTGGCAGTTGAGCTTCTAATGTCCTCTCCGCGAACTACATGGGTGATGCCGTCTTCGATATCGTCCACGCATACGGCGAACTGGTAGGTCCATTGGCCGTCCCTATCCTTGATAGGGAAATCCCCGCATTGTATTTTTGGATTCTCGTCGAAATCGCCCATTCGAAGGTCGTGCCAATGAATGATTTTGTCTGGAACGACGACTCTCAAGTTGTGAGGAACGTCAGAAGCGATTTCGTTTAAAGTGCGGCATTTCCCTTGGTAGACAATTTCTCCTGTTTCGCTTTTGGGATTTTCCTCTTCGAGTTGTCTGCGGCTGCAATAGCACGGATAAACTAAATTTTGTCGTTTGAGTTTTTCCAAGGCTGCAGTGTAGATGTCGTTGCGAGCGCTTTGGATGCTTTGGGAATCCCACTTGAAGCCGAACCACGAGAGGTCTTCAAAAATGCTCTGGATGTATTCTGGGCGTGCTCGTCCTTGGTCATGGTCTTCGATTCGCAGGTGGATCTTTAAGTTCCACTTTTTTGCGGCGGCCCACACGTAAAGGGCCGAAAGCAGATGCCCTTCATGAAGGTAGCCCGTCGGGCTAGGTGCAAATCGAATAATTCCCGCCATAAAAAAAATATAGTAATTTCAATCCGTATTTTTTGTTTATATTTAAGTAGGTTATTGGGATTATTTCAGGAGTACCGATGGTGTATAAATTTAATGGCGTTTCAAAGTTTGTCTTGCTTTGCTTGCTCTTTCTTGCAACGCTTTCTTTTGCAGAAGATTTGATTGCTACGGCGTCCAATGGAGCGACGGTCATCTTGCACGACAATGGTCGCTGGGAGTATTACCAGAACAATTCGAAAATTCGCGACATTCGTCCTGATGCCATTCCGGAAGACGCCAAGTACAATATCTCGGTAGTTTACGAATCTTGCGACAAGTTGAAAAAAGATGTGCGCATGGCCATGGAGGCCGATTTTGCCACTGAAGAAGAAATCAAGGACAGCTTGCGGAAAGTTCCCAAGGGCGGCATCGTTTATTTCCAGGTGCCGACAACTCAAATCAAAAAAGGCTTTGTCCGTGAATTGAACTATTCCATTTACGACAAGGGAAAAAAGCCGATATTCTCGAAAACGTCTGCCGATACCGAAGCCACTTTGAGTGAAGACCACGGTGTCAGCAACTTGATGGTTGTGCCTATTTATGCAAAGCCCAAGGCGAAGGTGCTCAAAGCACGCATCACGAGCGCAAAAGGAAACCAGACCCTTGATTTCGAAATTCCGGTAAAGTAGGGCTTGCCAGTGCTGCGTTTTGCCATAGTCGACCTGGAAACTACAGGTGGAAAAGCTGAAAATAATCGAGTCATCGAAGTGGGTATCGTCTTGATGGATGGCGTGGAGGTCGTCAACTCGTATCATAAACTCGTCGATCCTGGGCAACCGATTCCACCATTTATTCGTGGTTTGACCGGCATAAGCGATGAAATGGTTTCCGGACAGCCGCAATTTTCGGCTATTGCCGATGAAGTCTATGAACTTGTCAAGGACCGTATTTTTGTGGCCCACAATGTGCAGTTCGATTATAAGTTTACAGCCGCCGAATTGAAGCGTTGCTGCATTAGGTTGGATGTTCCGAGACTGTGTACGGTAAAGCTTGCAAGGCGTGTGTTTCCTGGGCTTCCGAGCTACAGCCTGCATAATTTGACGGAATCCTTAGGACTTCCCGATTTCAATCACCATAGGGCTTTGGACGATACCATGGCTGCTGCAGAAATCCTAAAAATGGCGTTGAACAAGGTCGGTGAAGCCGGTGTGATGAAAGAAGTCCGAAATTTGAAAACGACTTCGAAGCGATAATTACGGCAGCAAAGCGATAATTAGGGCTGCGGATTTTTGACCTTCAAAATTCCTTCGCGGAACTTCATCTTTAGAATGCGAGCGCTGGATTCTTCGATGCGGTTTTTAATTTTTTTGTTGTTCTTGGAAAGCTTCTCCAGATAGTTGATCATTTCTACGGCCTTGGCGGGGTAGGTAATCATAAACATGTCGTTGCCCGCGTTGAGTGCCGTGACGACTAGCTTTTGAAAATCCTTGCGCGGATAATTCTTGTGTTCTACGCGTTCTTTTCCGCTAATCCAGGCGCGGAGGGAAACTCCCCAGAGGTCGTCTGTGAGGATGACGATGTCCTTTCCCATCTTTCGCGCCATGCGGATGATTTTGGGCTCGAAAACGGCCGGGCGGCTCGATACGCGCACGAATCGCACACTGCTCATCATCGTGACGGGAATGTCGTTCGCGAGGTTCAAAAAGAACTTGTAATTTTCGGACATCTTCTTCTTGGGCGTCGAGCTGACTGCTATTTGATGGTCGCTGTTGGTCCAGCTGTCGTAACCGGGGAAATGCTTGGAAACGCAGGAGATTCCGGCTTTTTTCATGCCTCGCACGAATGCGCGTACTTTGTCTTCACTGGTGGAGTCGAAAGCCCATGACCTGTGGCTTTCTTCCATGAATGATTTTTTGCCACGACTGTCGTAGGCCGGGTCCAGCACGGGCGCCAAATTCAGATTGATTCCAAGCTGGGCGAGTTCCGTGCCGATACTTTGTGCAATTTGTTCCACGGAATCCGTCGGCATCAAGCGCATTTCCTTTGCGCTTGGGGCGTGCTTCCAGGTTTCCGAAATACCTCCGAGACGGTTGACTTTTCCGCCTTCCTGGTCGCTTGCGACCAAAAGAGGAATGTTGAGTTTCTCGTTAGCTTCGGATATTTTCCTT
Organism: Fibrobacter sp.; assembly: GCA_024398815.1. Lineage (GTDB taxonomy): Bacteria > Fibrobacterota > Fibrobacteria > Fibrobacterales > Fibrobacteraceae > Fibrobacter. The sequence goes on along the minus strand of JAKSIL010000017.1, from coordinate 44,860 downwards.
TTGAATGAGGCTGTATCCTTTAAGTGTCCTTTCATCACAAGGACAGCGCCGATTTCATTTTCGATGAGGAAGTCGGCGGTGGTGAGATAGACCATCACCATTTGCGCAGCCTTTTGTTTGATGCTCATGGAATTCCACAGGGGCATGAGTTCGTCGGGAAGGTCGTAGGGATTGGGCTTCGCGACAGTGTCCGTTGCGGGCTGCGCTGTAGAGTCTGCCGCGGTAAGCGCGGTTGAATGTGCAGTGGTGTCGGCCGCTGGAACCGTTGCAGTTTGCACCGCTACTGCTGCTGGTTGAACAACAGTCCGAGTGGAATCGGGTTCTGCGAAAACCGCGCAGGCGAGCGCAATTACGAAGGTGATTAAACAACGGCTTTTTGTCATTATCCCTTTTTCACGAATTTGCGACCTCTGCTGAAGTCGCGCGGAGGAAATTCGAACTTGAGTTTGCCCTTTTCAAGCTTAAGGAAAGCGTCGAAAAGGCGATGGCTCTTGTTGCTGCGGAAACCCTTGATCAAGGCGGTCTTTTCGCCGGCGAGCATCTTCTTGATTTCTTCCAGCGGAATTTCCTTGCCGAGGAGAATCTTGGGGAGAGTGATGCCGGAGGGCTGTTTGTCGATGAAGCTCTGCGAGACGTAGCCGGTCATGGTTTCGAATACGTCGGTTCCGTCAACCGGGGATTTGCCAATCTTTGCACCGATTTCGATTTCCTCGGGCTTTTCTTCAAAGACGAATTCAATTTTGTTTTCGTCGTTGATGATGACGACTGCCGAGAACTCTGCACCCTTTTTGCTGCGGAAGCCCATGAGCGGGCCGATTTTGCGCTTGGTCAAGAGTTCCACGATTTCAGATTCGCTCAAGTGCTTGCCGCCGATAATCTTTCGGATGACAATGCCGTCTTCGGTGGTGTAGCGGCTGACGGTTTCAAAAACCTTCTTGCCGTTCACGGGGCTGAACGAGGCTTCGCCGGTAGTGCTTTCTTCCTTGAATCCCTTGATGTTTTTCACCATGTTGCGGGTCATTTCGACAATGCCCTGCATAAAGTTTTCGCGGGATTCGCGGCCCTTGGAAATGAGGTCCATCTTGTATTCCCATTCGCCGGTGAGTTCCGGACTCGTGAGGGCCTCGATGTTCATGGCGCTGAGCACCTTGATGAGGTCAAAGGCCTTGGCGGTCGGAATCATTTCCTTGCCGTCGCGAACGATGTACTTGTCGCTCACGAGCTTTTCAATAATGGCTGCACGGGTGGCTGGCGTTCCGAGGCCGCGTTCCTTCATGGCGTCGCGGAGTTCGTCGTCTTCCACCAGCTTACCGGCGCTTTCCATCATCGAAAGGAGCGTGCTTTCGGTGTAGTGGGCAGGAGGCTTGGTGAAGTCTTCTTCGGCTTCGATGGAAACGGTCTTTGCGGAATTTCCGTTGAGCTTCGGGATGTTGGAATCGTCGTCGCTATCCTTGCCGTAAACCGCCTTGAAACCGGGATCCACGAGAATCTTGCCTTCGGTAATGAAGGTCTCGTTTTCGACCGTCGTGATACGGGTGGTGTTCAAGTACTGGGCGGGCGGGAAGAACACGGCGATGAATCGCTGGCAGATCATGTTGTAGATCTTTTCTTCGGCTTCCGAAAGTCCCTTGGGGGCAACGCCCGTGGGGATAATGGCGAAGTGGTCCGAAATTTTCGTGTTGTCGAAAACTTTCGGCGTCTTTTTCACGTAGTTCTTGTCCAGGGCTTCCTGGGCGAACTTGGAAAGCGGACCGGTAATTTTCCCGAGGGTGGCCTTTACGGTTGCCACGTAGTCTTCGGGCAGACAACGGCTATCGGTACGCGGGTAGGTCGTAGCCTTGTAATGTTCGTACAAACTCTGCGCAATGGAAAGCGTCGTCTTGGCGCTGAACCCGAAGCGATTGTTCGCTTCGCGCTGGAGTGTGGTGAGGTCGTAAAGTTGTCCGCATTTCTGCTGGCTCGGGGCGGTAGATTCTTCAATCGTACCGGTTTTGCCCTTGCACTTGGCGAGGATTTCCTTGGCTTTCTTTTCGTCGAAAACCTGTTTTTGGCGTTCCTTGCTGTCGCCCGTGAACCACTTGCCCTGGTAGGCGACGCCCTTGTTGTCGAAATCGGCGGTAATGCTCCAGAACTTTTGTGGCGTAAACCGCATGCGTTCTTCTTCGCGTTTTACGATAATGGCAAGCGTCGGAGTCTGCACTCGGCCGCACGGTGTAATCTGGAAGCCGCCCATACTGCTATTGTAGGCGGTAAGGCCTCGGCTGCCGTTCATGCCCACGAGCCAGTCGGCTTCGCTGCGGCAGAGGGCGGCATTTTTCAAGTTTTCCATGTCCTCGGCGCTGCGGAGGTTTTCGAAAGCCTCCTTGATGGCAGTGGGCGTCATGCTCTGCATCCACAGGCGCTTCAGTGTTTTGTTCTTGAAGTTGCCCTTGAGTACGTAATCGAGAATGTAGAAGAATATCAGTTCACCTTCGCGACCCGCATCGCACGCATTCACGATGGTCGTCACGTCTTTGCGCTTGATGAGCTTGCTCAAGATGGAAAGTTGCGACTTTGTAGTGGGGCTTGCGACCAGAGGAAACTTTTCGGGGAGCATAGGGAGCGTTTTCATGTCCCAGGCCTTGTAGCGTTCGTCGATGTCTTTGGGATCGGCGATGGTCACCAGGTGGCCTATGGCGTGGCTCACGATGGTCGTGTCGCTTTCGTAGACGCCGGTGCCTTTTTTGAATGTCTTAGCTCCAAGAACCTTTACCAAATCAGCGGCAACGCTCGGCTTTTCCGCGATAATCAGGGTCTTGCCTTCGACGGGAGCCTTGGCTGATTTCGTCTTCTTGACGGCTGTGCTTTTTTCTGCAGTGGTCTTGGTTGTCTTTGTCGCTTTAGCTGTTGTCATTTTACTTCCACTTGAAACGTCCGAACAAGCCGAAAAGTACGGCTAGCACGGTAAAGGGGGCGTGAATTATTTCTACGGGAATGCACCACTTGATAAGGTGTTCCTGCTTGAATACTTTGAGCCCGCGGAGAATTAAGACCAGGTCGCCCACGCACTTGAGCGCGAAGGCTATGGCTGTTGCAATTAAAACTTCTGTACTGAAAATGGAAAGGATGGCTGTTACGCAAATCCAGAGAAGGAACAGGAACACCATGCTGAGCACCGCCACGATTTTTGGCGTGTAGTAGATGGTCTTGGAGGCCCAGCGTTTGCGCTGTTCCCAAAGTTCCTTGAGGGTTTCCTTTCCGTTTGTAGTGACGAATGTGGTGGGTTCGATGCAGTAGCGCATGGCCCAGGGGCGGTCGCTTGCCAATTTTTGCATCAAGAGGTCGTCGTCGCCGCTTTGAATCTTGATGACGTTGTCGAACCCGTTCACGCTGTTGAAGAAACTTTTGCGGTAGGCGAGGTTGTTTCCGGTGCTGGTGAGCGGAAGGTGCATGGCGAGGCCTGCTGTACCTGCGACTCTATATATAAGAGTCTCGATAGCCTGCATGCAGATGATGACCTTGGACTTGCCCGGGACTGTCGGGATGTAGGAATGCCCGGCTACGAGCTCGATTCCCGGCTCAAATTCACGGACGATGCCCGAAATCCAGGCGGGCTGCACGATGCAGTCGGCGTCGGTAAGGCATAGAATTTCGCCGTTGCATGCGGCAATCATCTTGCTGATGGCCTGTTTTTTGGGACTGACGCCCTCTGGAAGGTCCGTTATGGTCAGTACATGTAGCTTTTCTGGGTGGTTGACCGCATATTCCGCTAAAATTTTGGGTGTGTCGTCGGTACTCCGGTCGTCTGCCACCCATAGTTCCCATTCCCCGGTGTAGTCCTGGGCTAAAACCGAGTCCAGGGTGGCGCGGATGCCTTCGGACTCGTTTCGGGCGGCAATTAAAATACTGACCTTGGGTTTTGGTTCAACGTCGGACTCGCCGACGCGGACCGTTCCGAGTGCTCGGTAAAAACGAACTTCTAGCCATAGGTAGAAGATACAGAAGATAGCCAGCAGGGCTATGGCTATATATGTAATTACCGAGAAGAGCATTTTCCCTCGCCAAAAACAGATTGACACGGGGTGATTTGGCGCAAAATGTAGCTTATGAAAAAAATTTTTTTAGGAAAAAAACGAAAAATAACGGAAAATGAGCGGTAAAATTCAAAAAAGTATGAAAAAAAACACACTTTTTGTTTACATAAGTTTTCATTTGATATAGATTTAGAGTACGTTTATCATGGCTGGGTGTAGATTTCGCCTTGCTGATTTCGGAGATTATAGAATGAAAAAATACCCTTTCCTGAAAAAAGCCCTCGTAGGTACGACTGCTTTGGCGGCATTGCTCTACTTTAATGCCTGCTCAGACAAATCCGCCGTGGATGATGAAGACGACGAATCCGACGTTATCGAACTGAGTGCTTCCGGTAAGTCGAGCAGCTCTGCCAAGCCTCAAAGTTCTTCTGTGCCTGAACTTTCGGATATCTTGACGGATGTCGACCAGGAAAACTTGTTGGAATCGATTTCTCTTTCTGCTCCGACAAATGTAGGGATGACCCGCCTTGCCCCGAGCGTGTTCCAGCTGAGTTGGCGCGTAGAAGGCTCTGCGAACGCCTTGACGGGTTTTGTGGTGCAGCGCCTTGCTCCGTCTTCGACGGAATGGGAAAATGTGGGGGCCCTGTCCTCTACGGTAACGCACCTTATTATAGATGGCTCTAATAATATCGACTATTATTATAGAATCGCCTCTTATTATGGTGAAAGCCGCTCTGCCTATACGGACGAAGTCCTCGTTTCCAGAGGGACTGCATACCAGGCGGATTTGGAATTCCCCGTTGTACCGAGTGTCGTCGCAAATATCGACAGGGACAGCCTCTTGGAATTCGTCCTCACGGGCAACTATCCGTCCCAGGCGGTGGAACATTCCATTTACAACTATGATTCTGCCGGCACCAAGAAGGGCGACGTTTACTACGAAGCCCGCTTTGTCTATGGTTCCAGCTACAGCATCGATACGGTCAAGTTCTCCATGGACCAGGGCGCTGTAAGCAAGAAGTTCAAGAGCCTAGACGACCAGTGCAATGCCTTTGGACAGGTGCGTGTCGTGTGGAAAGACAAAAACGGCTCTAAGGACTATGGCGACTGGACTTCTCCTATCGGAACCAAGACGGGTACGACCGACGGCTTGAAGGGTGATATCAATGCCCGCTGCGGTGAAGTTGCCGTCGTGGAAAATGGATTTGCCGTGCCGACCGACGTGAAGGCCGTCCAGGTTTCCAGCGTCTGGATGCTCGAATGGAGCTATACTGAATTTACGGATCACCCGGCTGCCGGATTCATTGTGCAGAAACTGAATCTGAAGGATAGCAAGTGGGAAGATGTCGGCAAGACTGGCAAGGGCGTGACTCGCTATAGCGTTGGCCTTCCGACGGACGAATATAGTTATTACCGTGTGGCAGCCATCGACGACAAGAAGGAGCGTTCTTCTTATTCGGCAGACGTGCTGATTACCGTTTCCAATGCAGAAAGTGCTCTTGCTGTCCCTGCCATGACTGGTGCTACGGAATATTCCGACACGAAGATGGCCCTGGCTTGGACCTTTGAAGATAATGTGAACCGTCCCATCAAGGGCTTCATCATCGAAACATTGAACTTGAAGACGAACAAGTGGACCGCTGTAGATACGGTCGGCCCGGAAGTGAACAAGTTCTTGATTGACGTCGCTTCGACCGTCCGCTATGTTCGCGTGGTGGCTTACGATGCTAAGGCCAAGTCCGCTTCGGCCGACATGGTCATCCCGGCAAATGCGACAAGCGTGCTTCTGCTGCCGAGCCCGACGAACCTTGCCTACAAGGAACTGTCCGGCACCGAGCTCTCCTTGACTTGGAGCTACGAAGCAAATGACAAGCGTCCGGCCAAGGGATTTGTGATTGAACTTCTTGATTTGGACAAGGATACTTGGAACAATGTTGGAAAGGTCTCCAGCGCCGTGAAGGTGTTCAAGGTGAAAACTGCCGATGACGCCCGCTACTACCGCGTTGGCGCCTACGACGCAACGGACACGCTGTATTCCGACTATCTGTTCGTGCCTGCCAATACGAGAGACGCATCCGAAGCGTTGCTTGCAACGCCTTCCATGGCGCAGCCGACAATTCTCTCGTCCGGAAAGATTTCACTTTCTTGGACTTACGAAGATTCTCCGGCACGCCCGGCAAAGAGCATGGACTTGCAGCTCTTTAGCGATGGTGCTTGGAGCAAGGTCAAGACGGTCGGCTTGAATACCAGTCGCTATACTGTAGATGCCGTCGACTATGACCGTTACTACCGTGTGGTCGCTTACGATTCCAAGGACTCTAGCTTCTCTAACGACGTTCTCGTTGCTGCAAAGTCCGCAAGCGTTGGCGCCCAGTTGAGCGCACCTGTCGTGACGGGCGTGTCTGAAATTTCTATGGAATCCCGTTCCTTGGCTTGGAACTATACGGCGAACGGCGAACGCATTGCCGAAGGCTTTGTAATCCAGTCTTTGGACATGACGAATAACAAGTGGGTTCAGGAAGGCAGCGTTTCCAAGGATATCCGCCGCTTTACCATCGGTGTTGGCGAAGATGTCAGCTATTGGCGAGTGGGCGCCTACGACGCTTCCGATACGGTATTCTCTGTCGACTTCATGGTGGCTGGCATTGTCTATGAACTTCCGGCTCCGACGAATCCTTCGTACAGGGTTCAGGACAATGGCAGTGTCGTTCTTACTTGGAATTACACGATGAGCAAGAATCGCCCGGCGGATTATTTCCGCATCGACGTGATTGACTTTGTAAACCAGGCTTGGACGACCAAGGTGGCTAAGGTTCCCGTGGATGTCCATTACCAGTCCATTTCGGCAAGCGATCAAGCTCTGTATTATAGAATTGTCGCTGTCGATTCGAAGGATGAGGCCGCGACGGAAGGGTTCCTTGTCGAAGCCACTGTGCCCGCTGCGGGAATTCTTCCGGCTCCTTCTGGAGTTTCCGGCTCCGTCCTTGCAAACGGCAAGGTTCGCTTGAACTGGAGCTATTCCGGCAATTCCAAACTCCCGGTGGCGAAATTCATTCCTGAATGGTCCGAAAACTCCGTTGACTGGAATTCTTCGACGACAAAGCTGGATTCAACAGTCCGTACAGCGGTTGTCGTAGGTCCGACAAAGGCTCAGGGTGGTTTGTACTACCGTGTCGCCGCAGAAGGAACGAAGGGTGAGAAGAATTATTCTGTGGCTATTTATGTTGATTATGCCGACGTCTCTGTCGATCTGCCGGTACCTTCGAACCTTTCTGCCACGATGCTTTCTGACAGCACCTACACCCTCACTTGGAGCTTCACGGACAACAAGTCTCGTCCGGTGGACCACTTCGAATTGCAGAAGCTTTCCGATGCCAATACCTGGATGCCGGAAGTTGCCAACATTGCAAAGGATGCAAGGCGCATTTCTGTGGCAAAGTCCGGTGAAAAGGATCGCTTTTACCGCATCGTGGCTGTCGATGCCAATGGCGAAGCGTACTCAAACGATGTCCGCATCGAGGGCGTTGTGAATATCACTTGCGAAATGGCTACCCCGACGGGATTGAGCGGCAAAATGCTTGCTAATGGCAATGTTGAAGTTTCTTGGAGCTATGTCGCCAACGACAAGTGCCCTGCAACGGAATTTGCCATCCAGAATTACATCTCTGGCGCATTCACGGATGTGGAAGTTGTCGGCAAGAATTTCCGCACCTATGAGTTCAAGGAAATGGATGCTTCCTTCGAAAAGAACGGCTACATGTACTATCGCGTCGTTGCAATGGACGGTGACCAGGAACGTGAATCGGATGCCATAAAGGTTGCATTCGAAAAGGTCCGCTACGATTTGCCGGCACCCACTAACGTGACTAGCGAAAACATTTCGAACAACAGGGTTTCCATCAAGTGGGAATACACTGAAGAGGTCAGCCGTCCGGCTGTGAAGTTCATCGTCTATAGGTTCGAAGAAAGCGCCGGTGATTTCGTCTGGACGAAGGTTACCGAAACCGATGCGAAGACTAGAATCTTTGTGACAAGCGCAGAAACTGTGGATTACTATTTCCGTGTTTCTGCTGTTGACAAGGATGACAACGAGAGCTTCTCGAGCGAAGTCCTTGTGGCGGGTATCGAAAATGCAGTATCGAAGCTTGCGGCTCCGACCGAATTCGCATACACCGTGGACGAAGAAAAGTACGTCGTCTCCTGGGGCTATGCACAGAACGAAGAATACCAGGCAGACAAGTTCGTCTTGATGAAGAGCACGGACGGAAATAACTGGGAACAGTTCAAGACGGCTTCCAGCAAGGCTGTCGTGCTGGGCATGAACATGAGGTCTTACGTGTTCGACGACAGGCCTTTGGCTGGTTACTATAGCCTGTGGGCTGTCAATACGGCCAATGAAGATTCCGCGGCTTCCGAAGCCATCTACATCAGCATGTACAATGTGGACTTCAATCTTACCGCTCCGACTGGAGTTTCTTATGCGGCTCGTGATGATGGAAAGTTCGAAATTTCTTGGAACTACGAACAGGGCACCGTCAGCGCAGAAAGCTTCAGCATTGAAACCTGCACGGATGGCAAGTTCGGTTCGAACAAGAACGTGTTCCAGTCCGGCCTCGATATCAGCTTGCGTACATTTGTATTTGCCGCTCCGACGGAAGCCCTCTATTACCGTGTGGTTGCCGTTGCTACGGATTACGACAATGCGAATTCCGAAGCCATCTACATCGCTTCGAACGAAGATGAAAAGATTCTGAACGCTCCTGTGCTGAATACCGTTGTCGATATGAGCCGTGCCGACGGCAAGTACGCTATCACCTGGACTTATGAACAGGGCACCCTCAATGCCTTGAGCTTCGAAATCCGTACAAGCGACGATGGCAATAATTGGTCTTCTGCCGCTGTGGCAACGCTTGACCCGAGCGTGACGACCTATGTGTTCGACGCTCCGGACGATGGCATGTACTATCGCGTCGAAGCTGTGAACGGCGATTCGAAGAAGGTTTCCAACGCCATTTACATCAGCGGTTACACGGTTGACTTGTCGCTTCCCGCTCCGTCCGGACTTACGGCCTTCCGTCTTTCTCCGAGCGTGTGGGTGCTGCAGTGGGAATACACATCTGAACCCAAGCGTCCGGAACTCGGCTTCCGTTTGCAGCAGTCCAAAGTCTCTGAAACAGCTGATGGAGCTTGGAGTGAAACCGCTCAAGTGGAGCCGAATGTATTGCAGTACTACGTGCTCGGCCAGGAAAATCGAGAGAACTTCTACCGCGTTGCGGCCTTTGATGGCGAAAATGCCGGCACGAAGTGTTCTTACATTACAGCCGAATCTAAATGGAGCGATGGCTGTAAATTCTCGGATTACTCCGGCACGATTCAGATTACGGAATCTACGCCGTATCGCGAAGACTTGAACTTCAGCACGGCTCCGGCGCTCAATGTGAAGGGTGTTACAGAAAAGGCCGGTGATGTCGTTCAAAGGGCGGAAGTCTTCGTTGCTGTGACAGACGACCAGATTGCCAAGAGTATTTCGGCACTTCCGTATACCGAAAAGGTGGAGTACGAGTTCCGTATTGTAGTGTCGAATCGGACGGACGATGGTTCTGGTGATGAAAGTACAACTCACATTAAACCGTACACGGATGCGGATCATGGTTATGCCGTTATGAGTAAGAAATTTGAAGGTTATGAAGATGCTTGCTTTACATCCCAAGACACCTATGTGCAGGTGCGTGGTAAGTGGACGGAAGCTGCAACTTTGGAAGGAAAAACGCTAGGCGGTGTCGCCTATACCGAATGGAGCAACCTGGTACGCTTGGGCGATCAGGTTACTGGTTGCGACAAGGCACCCGCTGGTTCTGAACCGTAATCCTGGGTAAAAAGAATCTTTAACGTGAAGCTCCCGCTATAAGGCGGGGGCTTTTCTTGTTTGCATGAGTGCTCAATATTGACTTGAAAAGTTGATTTTACTACATTTGGTGCCACTTTGAGAATCGATATAGCACAGAAACTTACTGAATCCGAAGACCGCCGAGTGGTCTGGTCCCATGCCGACGCTCCCGAGATCTTCGACGAACTGCACCTAAATGGCGATCTGGTAGCCCAGGTGCTGGTTAGCCCCGAAGGCGAAAGCAAGTGGCTTATATCCGGTGTTCTCTCTGGAGTGCAAACTCTGACCTGCTCCCGTACCTTGGAACTCTTCGATCGCCCCTTTGAAACCGAAATGGTTTTGGAGGTCGAACGGACTTCTGTGGCAAATCAGGAACTGGACGAAGACGACGTAGACGTTTTCGCCTATAAAATTCCCCAGGGGCAGCTCTTCGTGGACGTTTCCGAGTGCATCCGACAGCTGGTTATACTACAAGAACCATTCGCACCCGTGAAAAATCCTGACGAAGATTTTATCTTTGTAACAAACAAACCTTCTGACGAGAATCCCGAAGATAAAGTGGACCCTCGTTGGGAAAAACTCAAAGCTCTTAAGAGCAAAATGGAAAATAGGAGTTAAAAATGGCAGTACCTAAAAGAAAAACCTCCACCGCTCGTCGTGACAAGCGTCGTACCCACTGGAAGATGGATGTGCCGGCTATGGCTACTTGCGACCACTGTGGCGCTACCAAGCGTCCGCACCGCGTGTGCCCGGTTTGCGGCTTCTACAATGGTGTGGAAGTTGTCGACATGAAGGGTGCCGAAGCCTAATTTATTCTAGGAGGAATCCGTGATCAAAGTTGCACTGGATGCCCTTGGTGGCGATTTTGCCCCCGATGTTGTTATTGAAGGCGCCGTAAACGCCGTCAATAAGAATGCCAATATTCACGTGGTCCTGTGCGGACCGGAAGCCCAGGTCAAGGAAGGCCTCGCCAAGCTCGGTTATACCGGAAACGGCATTACCGTTGTCGACGCCCCCGATCCCGTGGCCATGGACGAACACCCCGTGATGGTTGTTAAGAAGAAACAGCATTCGGGTCTGGTGACATGCGTTGCCTTGCAGAAGAAGGGAATGGTAGACGCTTCCGTGAGCGCCGGTAACTCCGGTGCCATGATGGCCAGTTGCCTGCTCCTCCTCGGCAAGTCTAACGACAAGTTCGCTCGTCCGCCTATTGGTTGCGTGATTCCTACGGCAGATCATCCGGTTATCCTGGTGGATGCTGGCGCCAACGTTGATGAACGTGCTTCGACCTTGGTGGACTTCGCCATTGCTGGTTCCGCCTTTGCGGAAACCTACTTCGGCTATCCGCAGCCCAAGGTTGGACTTCTCAACATGGGCGAAGAAGAACACAAGGGCCCGGCCGTGCTTCAGGAAGCGTACCAGCTTCTCAAGTCCGCTCCGGTGAACTTTATCGGTAACATCGAAGGCGAAGACTTGATCATGGGCAAGGCCGATGTGATTGTCTCCTCCGGCTTTACCGGCAACGTGGTCCTCAAGATGCTCGAAGGCTTCTTTGAAATGCACCACAAGATGTTCGGTTCCATTGATACCGAAGCAGGTCGCAAGTTCGATGCCATGTGGGACTACCGCATGACCGGTGGCGCCTTGCTCCTTGGCCTCAACGGCACGGGCATCATCGCTCATGGTCGCTCCGACGCCCTTGCTATCGAGAAGGCTGTCGAGGTCGCCGCCAAGTACGCCGAATCCGGTGTGGCAGCCAAGGTGAATGAACGCCTTGCTGCCATCAAGGACGAAGCTCCCGCTGAACCGGCTGCCGAGGCTTAACTCGAAAGGTTGAACCTCCACTGCCTGTATGGCTTTAAAACGCCCCGCAGTTTATGACTGCGGGGTGTTTTTTTTGTCGACGCCGCTTTTTTTGAATAAATTAACAGGAGCGCTTTGCGGCTCATTGTCTATATTTGAAAGCATGAAGAACAAGAAATCCATTGTGACAGGTGCCAGCAGGGGCATTGGCCTTGCGGTGGCCCGCGAACTTGCTGCGCGGGGCTCCGACGTGGCTTTGATTTCGCGTGGCGGTTGCGACTCCCAGGCGGAGTCCATTGCAAAAGAATTTGGCGTGAGAGCGTTTGCGTACGCCTGCGACGTGGGCGACTCGGCCCAGGTCCAGGCGACATTTGCGAAGGCCATCGAAGACCTTGGCGGGGTGGACGTGCTCGTGAACAATGCGGGCATTACCCGTGACAGGCTCGTACTGCGTATGAAGGACGAAGATTTCGACGACGTGGTCGCGACGGACCTCCGGTCGGCGTTCCTTTGCACGAGGGCGGTCGCGAAGACCATGCTGTCGGCTCGCTACGGTCGAATTGTGAACATCGCAAGCATCAACGGCATTCGTTGCCAAGCAGGGCAAGCCAACTATGCCGCGGCCAAGGCTGGCGTCATCGGGCTCACCAAGTCCAACGCCATGGAGTTCGCAAGTCGTGGAGTTACCGTGAATGCCATCGCTCCCGGTTTCATAGAAACCGACATGACGGCCGCACTGAATGCCGAGGTCCATGCAAAATATTCTTCACAAATCCCTCTAGGTTGTATGGGAAAACCCGAAGATATTGCGAAATTGGCCGTTTTTTTGGCATCGGACGATGCCAAGTATATAACAGGGCAAGTAATTGGGGTGGATGGGGGGTTGAATGCCTAGGAATATTTTCTAAATTTGCACGCAAACAATTCCAAATGGAGTAAACAATGACACAAGAAGAAATTTTCAAGAAGGTTACCGACGTTATCGTTGCTAAGCTCGAAGTCAAGGCTGAAAATGTGAAGCCTGAATCTGAATTCGGCAACGACCTCGGTGCTGACTCTCTGGACCGCGTCGAACTGGTGATGGCTCTCGAAGACGAATTCGAAGTTGAAATCCTCGATTCCGACGCTGAAAAGTTCCTCAAGGTATCCGACGTGGTTGCCTTCCTGGAAGCCAAGAAGAACGGCTAATTGCTGTATGCTATGTTTCTTGGCCCGCGCTTTGGTTGGGCCAAGCGAGCTTTCTAGACCCGGTTTTTTCTGCCGGGTTTTTTGTTATCTTCTAGCCATAGAATCATAGGAGGTTCTTTTGGAAGAGAAAAACATGCTGCATAAGCTGCTTAAACTCTGGTTTCGCCAGAAGTCCGGTGACGGGCTTGAGGCGAAGCTCGGGTATAGGTTCAGGGATCCGGAACTCCTGGCTCACGCCCTGGTTCACCGCTCTTTTTTGACGGGCACGGATTTACCTTACGAGAGCAATAACGAACGCCTGGAGTTCCTGGGCGATTCCGTTTTGAACATGCTCACTACCGAGTACCTTTATAAGATGTTTCCCGACGACTCCGAAGGCGACCTCTCCAAGCGCAAGAGCGCCATCGTTTCGGGCCATGCCTGTGCCCAGTCCTCCAAGGAATGGGATTTGGGCGAGTATGTGAAGATTGGCAAGTCCGAAGCGAAAATGGGCGGGCGCGGCAAGGAAAGCATCCTGGCCGATGCCTACGAGGCCGTTCTCGGGGCCGTGTACCTCGATGGCGGGTTGGAAGAAGTCCGCGCCATTCTGAACAGGTTCCACTTCCCGCGAATCAAGGAAATCATCGTGGCCGAAGATTTCGTGAACTTCAAGAGCGCCCTTCTGGAGTACGCCCAGGGCAAGCTCCATACGGCTCCGGAATATGAAATCGTGGGTGAAGACGGTCCGGAACACCAGAAGGTGTTTACCGCCCAGGTGCATCTGAACGGCAAAGTTTATGGCTGCGGCAAGGGCCCTAACAAGAAGAAGGCCGAGCAGGATGCTGCCCGCGTGACGCTTGAAATGCTCAAAGCCGAGGAGCCTGCGGATAATGCTGCGGGGAATCCGGCTGGCAACAAGACGAAGAAGCCAGCCCGCTACCTGGGGCGCCCGTAACAGTTTTGAAAAAGGCGCCATGGCGCCTACAGACGAGAGAGTGAAAATGAACATGAAAAGACTTGCGACATGTGTGTTAGTCCCGTTCGCCATTAGCGCAATGATGGTCGGTTGCAACGAAAATTCTGGCAAGGGCGCCAGCGCAAAGGCCACCGCTGTATCCGAAGCCGACTGCCCGGTCATCCCGGTGGATAGTTCCGCGACGGGCGAGTTTGACCCGGTGGCGGGCAAGGACGCCCGCGCCTGCGGTTCGATTACACTGTGGGGCTCCGCCATGCCGAAGTCCTTCAACATGTGGGAAGACTACAACAGTTTCTCTGCCGAACTCATGGGCATGATGTTCGAGCCTCTCGTGAGCCTCCACAGCACCGAAGACCGCGAAGTTGGCATCCTCGCCGACTCCTGGAGCGTTTCCGAAGACGGCAAGACGTTCACGTTCCATGTGGATAGCCGTGCGAAGTGGAGCGACGGTAAGCCCGTGACCGCCGAAGACGTTCAGTTCTACTACGACGTCATCATGGACGAAAAGAACCTGACACCGATTTTCAAGGTGGGGCTTTCCCGCTTTGACCGCCCGGAAATTGTCGATAGCCTTACCATCAAGATGATTGCGAAGGAATCCCACTGGGGTAACTTCTGGGAGGCGGCCGGCATGCTCGCATTCCCGAAACATGCCTGGCAAGGCAAGGACTTCAACCAGATTCGCTACGAATTCCCCGTGGTGTCTGGCCCGTACAAAATCAAGACCTTCCGCGAAGACCGCTTCGTGGAACTTGCTCGCCGTAGCGACTGGTGGGGCTTCAAGAAGAACTGGAACCACGGCAAGTACAACTTCCAGAAGATTCGTTACCGTTTTATGAACGACCAGACGAAGGCCTTGGAAGCCTTCAAGAAACAGGACTTCAACGCGTATGCCATCTATACGAGCAGCATCTGGATGAAGCAGACTGACTTTGACGCCGTTCAAAAGGGCTGGGCCGTAAAGCAGCGCATCTTCAACAAGGAACCTATCGGTTTCCAGGGCATGGCCATCAACCTGCGCAAGCCGCAGTTCCAGGACGTCCGCGTGCGTCGCGCATTGAACTTCCTCCTGAATCGCGAAGCCATGAACGAAAAGTACATGTTCGGCCAGTACTTCCTTTTGAACAGTTACTATCCGGACTTGTGGGAAGGGAACCAGAACCCGACCGCTACTTTGTACAAATTCAATCCGGACAGCGCCCGTGCGCTTTTTGCTGAAGCCGGTTATACGGTGAATGCCCAGGGGCAATTGGAAAAGGACGGCAAGCCGTTCGTCATCAACTTCATCACTAGCCAGGAAGACCTGCGCCACCTGACGCTTTTCCAGGAAGACTTGAAAAAGGTGGGTGTTGTGGCCGCCATCGAACAGATGAGCCAGAGCACGCTCCGCAAGCGCCTCGACGATGCCGACTTTGACCTCTACTGGGTGAACTGGGGTGCAGGGCGCCTTCGCGACCCCGAAGCGAGTTGGTATTCTACGACCGCCATGCAGAAGGGTACGAACAACTTAAGCGGCCTTCAGGACCCTGTGGTGGATAGCCTCATCGACCTGCAGAAGACGGAATTCGACCTTGCCAAGCGCAACGAAATTCTCATGGCCTTGGATAACCGCCTTTCTGAAATCGTGCCGTACGTTTTGATGTGGCAGTGCGACCATCACCGCATTCTCTACTGGAACCGCTACGGATTCCCCGAGAAGGTTTTGGACAACTTCAACCGCGAAGACGCCATCCCGGTTTATTGGTGGGTGGATCCTGCAAAGTCCGCTGCGCTTGACAAGGCGATGAAGGCGGGCGAAAGCCTCCCGATACCCGCATTCGACGTGAAATAAGCCGCACTTTGTGCGTCATTACATTACAGTCATCCTGGACCCCGTTCGGCGTTTCTCGCCTCCAGGGTGACAGAACAAGTAGCGTCATCCTGGAGCCGAAGGCGAACGGGATCCATCCTCCAGTGTCGCTACTTTTTCAACTTCTTTTCGACAAATTCGCTGAAGTGCCTCGGCGGAATCTTCAAATAAAGCCCTAAGTAAAGGGCGTCCCAGAAACCGTCGCTGTGGTTCCAACCGATTTCGAGACCTAGGAGGTTTCCTAGTTCGACGAATCCTCCCAGATAGTTGGTTTTCCATTTTGAATCAAATATGAAGGTCTCGCGAACGCCAAAGTTCCATTCTTCACCGAAGGATATTTCCGCTTGTACCAAGGGTGCGTAGGATTGCCCCAGGTCAATGCTTTCCGGTTTTTTGCTGTAATAGTTGTAGTACTCGTCGGGTTCCGCGATTTCTGCATTCATGCAGGCCATGCCTGCGCCAAAACCGATGGCGAAGTTGCGCATGAACTCGTACGAAATCATTGCCGCCACATAGCCCGAAATAAGGGTGACGCTGGTATCGGCCCAGTCCGGGTTTATCTCCCAGGCTTCCGGGTAATCGTGCTTGAGTTTGCTGTTTATGCTTCCACCGCTGCCAAGACCGATGTTGGCACCACCCACGATTTGGAAGAAAAATTCTCCGCCGTCTCGTTTGGCGGTGTTCTCGCTTTCGTCATCGTCTTCTGCTTCTGTATAGGTGGCGTTGCCGGCTTTGCTGCCTTTGACGAATTTGTGCTTGAATATGCTCTTCTTCTTTTTGGGCGTTGCCCAAATGAATTTTCCGACGAGCCCGTTCCGTTCGTCTTCGTCCATGAAGCGCTTGGTGTCGTGCCAGCGCGTCGCGGAATATATGATTAACTGGACTTCGTTGCCGTTGCTGTAGTAGTTGTAGTTTCTTAGGCTTATTTTGATGACGTTGTCGTCAGGAGCTAGACTGTATTCGAATAGTTCCTTGCGGTTCAAAAAGTACTTGGCGTGGATTCCGTGTTTCGTCTTGATGACAATTTCGTCGTTGGAGTTGGCGGCGAAGTAGAGCCCTCCGCGGACGTTGTCGGCTTCATTGTAGCTGTTCTCCAATTTTTCAACGAACAGGGGGGCGAGCTTTCCGCTACCGTCGCTGTGCTTTATGTATTTCCCGCAGATTTCGTTCCAAATGTTCAGCCTGTTTTCAAGGTCGTTGATGATGTCTTGCTTGTATTGGAGCCTGAAATCGTAGCTGACCTCGAAGCCTTGACTCAAGGGCTCCGGAGAGTAGGTTCCCTCGAGTTCCATGGTGTGCGACGGGTGGAAGGCTTCAATTTGCAGAGCTTCGTAGCAACGCTCGATGGCCATGCGCTTGTTTTCCATGGTCGATGAAAGTTTGTTCGGGTTGAGCCGAATTTCTCCGGTCACCTTGAAGAACTGGGTCTCGAATACGGGAAGGGTCGTCTGGTAGAAGTATCCGCAGTCTTCGTCGAGAGTTTCTGTCAAATCGATGCTGGCGCACCTGTCGTTCATGGCCTGGATGTCGGAGGCTTGTCTCCAAAGTTCGTCAATTTGAACTTTTTGCGATTCGGAAAGGTCACTGCTCTGACGGAATGTTTTCAACTGCTCGATGCGTTCGTTGATTTCGTCTGGCGACATCGATGAAACTACAAGCTGTGGACTTGCGAACGCTGAAACGGCGGAGACTGCTATAATGAATGCATTTAGCAGCGGTTTATGGAACTTGGACAGATTCACTTTGTAAATATAAGCAAATAAAATTTATTTGCCAAAAAAAAGAAACCCCGGCCAAAGGCCGGGGCTTCAAATTTTAACCTGCGATTACGCAAGCCTTTTCATTAGAAGTTGATGAAAAGGGTAGCAGCGATATCGATGAGGGTGTCTTCGCCATAGAAGTCTTCGCCGATGCCGAAGCCAGCGAAGAGGTCGAGGGTGAACATCGGGTTGAAGGCAATGCCAACACCGACGTACGGATGAATACCGATGGTGCCGCTAGCGTCGGAACCCGGAATTTCGTCACCGTCATGGGTGTATTCGCCGAGCATCATGTACAAGTCTGCACCGACATACGGGGTAATCATTTCGTTGACAGCGAAGTCGCCTTCAGCACCGACGTTGAGAAGGTACGGAGGAGAAACTTCATCGTCGCCTTCGGTGGTAATCTCTAAACCGAGTTCGCTACCGAGGGTAACCATGCCGAAGCCCTGAGAGTACTGGACACCGAAGTGGAGGCCGAGACCGTCACCGGAGAGTTCTTCTTCGCCAATCGGGAGGGTTACGTCCAAGAAAGCGTTCATGGTCGGCATGAACTGGTAACGCACCATGATAGGAAGGTTTTCGAT
The DNA here is from genome assembly GCA_024398815.1 of Fibrobacter sp. Taxonomy (GTDB): domain Bacteria; phylum Fibrobacterota; class Fibrobacteria; order Fibrobacterales; family Fibrobacteraceae; genus Fibrobacter. The sequence continues at coordinate 26,818 of JAKSIL010000017.1, read as the reverse complement.
GCCGTCCGGACCGTCGATGCCATCGTAATCAGTAAACAGGACATAGCCGAAAACGGTACCGATTTCCAAGTTGGCGATGGGAGAGAAACGAGCGCCAGCAGCGAGTTCCATGCCGCTAGCTTCGCCCTGCATCTGATAGTCGAGACCGACCTTGGCCTGGCCCTTGCCGGCTTCCTTGACGGGGAATTTGTCCCATGTTGCAAAAGAGGCTGTTGCAACGAGAGCTGTTGCGAGGAGGATTTTCTTTAACATTTATTTACTCCTTGTTAGTGATAATAGTTAAGAAAATATCTGTGTTGAAATATAATTATAATTTTCTGCCTTTTGAAAGCCGAAAATTTAAAAATGTGAAAAAAAGTATCGTTTTTTGTAATTTTTGTTCAAAATCAATAGTTGTGTAAATAAAACTTTACAAAAAGAAGCCGAGAAATGGCGCGTAAATCAGTTTTAAGGTGTTTTTTTGAGTGCGTCTTGTCACAATAAGGCCTGATTTGCTCCAAATCACTTTTAAAATGTCCGATATCTACATATTTTTACTCTGAACAGAAACAAGTTGAGGGAGCTATGACTAAAATGCGTTCTTTCGTTGGTGTGGTTGCTGTCCTTCTGGGTGCCGGCAGTGCTTTGGCTGTCGGTGAAACCTATTTGAATTTGTGGACCGATGGTACGGTCACTGCCCCGACGGGCTTGGGTAAGACTGCTACGGTAAGTGGCGGTTCTACGTTGTTTGTATCCCAGGACGACACTCCCTGTACTGTCGGCGCCTCCAAAATCCATGAAACCTACGGCAAATATAATTGCTACATGACTTCCGGTGAACTTGTGGATGGTAATACGGTTTCCGAGGTCTTTAACTCCTACGTCAATACTTGGAAGAGTAAACATCGTGGCTACATCATGAGACTTGCTTCAAGCATTGACTTGATGGGCTTTGATCCGAAGTCCGATGATGAAGGCTGCCTTGCCAGTTTTGAACCACTAGACATGCCTTATGAAACCGCGTTCCTGGGCGGGGCAGACACCAGTGGATACAAAGTAAGAAACCTTTGCATTGAAAAGGAAATTACCGACGATGTCTCGATGGATTCCCCTGTCGGCTTTATCAAGAACATTCGTCAGAGCCGCGTGGATGATTTTGCGTTTAAGGACGTTCGCATTGTTGTCAAGGATAGCCGCGTTAAGAGAGACGCGTCCAAGGCGGGTGCCGATTACTATCCGGCGGGAGTCCTTGCCGGTACTGTTTTCCAGTCTGCAATTTTCAACATTACCTTGCAGGATGTCGAAGTTGTGGCTCCGATGGCTGGCGGTGTTGCCGGTTACATCACGGAAACTTCAATCAAGGGCATCCAGGCTACAGATGATATCGTCATTCGTAACAATTTGAGCATTACTTCGGCAGACGGCAACTTTGCCGGTTCTAAATGGACCAAGGATGCGGGAACTAATGACTATCCGACCCTGCCTTCGCAGTACACCGTTTTCTTGGGGGGTATTGCCGGTATGGCCATTCAGGATTCCGTTTACGACAACAATGTAAGGGTGCAAATTGTTGACGAAAGCGGTGCGGAAACGCCTTCGGCCTTGGGTGGCTTGTTCGGTGTTTACGCCTATTCGACTTGGATAAACTACTTCATTGGACGCAATACTTTGGACATGTCCGGTGACAAGGAGTACTTCACGAAAATTTCCGGCGGTACGGCCATGGGTGGCCTCATCGGTGAAGTTATAAATAGAACTGATGTAGATAAGGCCTTTACGCTGAATATCGCCGAAAACGTCGTGGATTCCCTGGAAATCAAGGGGGCTAAAGGTGAAAGCGTTTTTGTGGGTGGCCTTGTGGGGCGTTCCAACCTCGCTCGCGGTTTCAGCATCAAGTTTACGGACAACAATGTGAATGTGAACATTGCGGACTCCTTGACCGAGGCCGGAACCTATCGCTATTATGCCGGCGGTATGCTGGGCATGGGTTCTCCGTGTTCTATGGACAATATTGCCAACGATAATGACGCGGCGTTTGTTTCCATGGTGGGTTCGACCGTGACGGGTAACTTGCGCATTGCCGCCAGTGCCGTAGAAGTTCCGGATCTTGCAGTCAAGGCTTTGCTTGGCGGTTTTGCCGGTTCGGCCTGTTTTGCTGCAAATGGTGAAGGCTTGACGGGTGGAACTTCGAACATGACGGTAGAATCCGCTGTAAAGGTGGGTTCTGACAGTGTATTTGTCGGTGGCTTTGTGGGCTCTGCCGATATCTATCGCGAAAAGGAACTTGAGTTCAGTAATCTTCATTTTGGCGGAAGTGTCATTGTAGCCGACAGTACCGACAACGTCAAGGCGGGTGGTATCATTGGTGCCTTTATGAATGCGCAGAATGGAGGCCGTTCCGTTTCTTTTACTTCCGTTGCTCTTGAAAATGGCGATGCGCCGCTTCTCAAATTGCTGAGTGAAGGCTCTAGTGCTGCGGGCGGCAAGGCTTACATGGGCGGCCTTTGCGGCGTGTGTGCTTCTTTGGACTCCGCCTCTTTCGTGTCTGTCTTGGGCGATATCGATGTGGATGACGCTTCGTTTAGGGGCGACTCCCTGCTTGTGGGCGGGCTTTTCGGTTCTGTTTACGACAATGCCGAAGTGAAAATTGCCAATACTTATTCCATAGGCTCCATAATCATGCCGGAAGGATCCCTTGAAAAGGCTGGCGTCAAGGCGGGCTATCTGTTTGGCCGTGCTTTGCTGCAGGGCGACGTGGTTCGTGAAATCGTTTCGAACTACCACTTTAGCGCTGCCGATGTGGAATATATCGATGCATTCGGTTCTTTGAGCAACGGGGCTGACATTACCGCAAACTGGAAAAATCCCGTGGGTCAGTCTTTCAATAGCGGCAATCGCTGGCTTTTGGGTTACAACGTCAGAAACGGTTCTGTGAGCAATCTTTCGAAGACCGCCGATTCCACCATCGGCAACGGAACTTTGCTTGCTGCCGACATGCAGAACAAGGACTTTGCCGTAAAGCTCAACATAATGCAGGACCCTGCTGTATGGACCTTCAAAAAAGGTGCAAACGATGATTTGCCGTTCTTTGCCGACAAGAACAATCCTGCCATCGGTCCGCACGTGGTTTCGTTCGTGTACTATAAGTGGGACTCCGTTGCCGAAGATTTCGTCAAGACGACGTCGAAGCGCAAGGTTCTTGATGGTGAAGCCGCAGAGGCCCCGGATGTCGAAGACCGTACCGGCTATAAGTTTGACGGCTGGGATGCGGATTTCGATAACGTCATTGAAGACATGACTGTTAATGCCGTTTACTCTGTCAAGAGCTTCGATGTGGTATTCATGAATGGCGATGTTGAATTGCAGAATACCAAGGTCGATTACGGAACTATGCCCAAGTACAACGGCAAAACTCCTGAAAAGGCTGCTACCGCCGCATATACCTATACATTCAAGGAATGGAAACCGAAGATTGTCTCTGTAACTGCCGATGCCGTTTACGAAGCCGTATTCGACTCTACGATTAACCAGTACAAGATTTCGTTCGTCGATGGTGACAAGACGATTCAGGAAAAGGACTTTGACTTTGGCGCAACTCCGGTTTGCGAAAAAACGCCGACTCGTGAAGCCACCGCACAGTACACCTTCGCCTTTGCAGAATGGGATCCTGTGGTTGTTCCCGTTGCAGGCGCTGCCGTATACCAGGCTGTATTCGACACCACAGTGAACCAGTACGCTGTAAAATTCATGAACGGTGCCGAGGAGCTTCAAAATACCAAGGTCGATTACGGGACTACGCCCAAGTACAGCGGCAAGACTCCTGTAAAGCCCTCTACGGCTGAATTTACTTACTCTTTCTCGCGTTGGAATCCGGAAGTTGTCGCTGTAACGGGCAATGCCGTTTACGAAGCAGTGTTTACCTCTACTGTGAACAAGTACAATGTAACGTTCGCAAATGGCGGTGTAGAACTGCAGAAATCTTCTGTGGAATACGGAACCATGCCCAAGTACAACGGCAAGACTCCTGAAAAGGCTGCTACCGCCGCATACACCTATACATTCAAGGAATGGAATCCGAAGGTTGTTGCTGTGACGGGTGACGCTTTGTACGAAGCCAAATTCGATTCCACGCTCAACAAGTATGAAGTTTCCTTCGTAAATGGCGATGTACAACTCCAAAAGCAGAGCCTTGTTTACGGGACGATGCCGAAGTACGATGGCAGCATTCCGACGAAGGCTGCCACGGCCAAGTACACCTACAAGTTCCAGGGTTGGAATCCCGATGTCGTATCTGTGACTGGTGCTGCGGTTTACACTGCCGTATTTGATTCCATTGTGAATAAATTCTCCGTGGTGTTCCTTTCGAGCGAAGGCGACATTTTGGACGAGCAGACTGTTGCCTATGGCGATGCGGCCAAGGCTCCCGAGGTGCCTCTCGGAAAGAACCAGAAGTTTGTGCGTTGGAGCAAGGATTTCGACAATGTGACATCCAATCTTATCGTGCTCGCCATTGTCCAGGATATTCCGCAATCCAGTAGTTCGACTCCTGCGTCCAGCAGCTCCGATTACTCCAGCAGTTCGACTCCTGCGTCCAGCAGCTCCGATTACTCCAGCAGTTCGACTCCTGCATCCAGCAGCTCCGATTACTCCAGTAGTTCGACTCCTACATCCAGCAGCTCCGATTACTCCAGCAGTTCTGAAATCCCCAGCAGTTCTTCTCTTGGTTCCAGCAGTAGCAAGGGCCCGGAAGTGACGATTTCCAAGGCGGATATCGAACTCTCTGGCAATGCCATCAAGCTCGGTTACGGAGCCATTGTTGCTGAAGTCGGCAAGAAGACTAGCGTGCGCATCGAAGTCGTTGGCGACGAAGGTGTTTACCTGGATACCTTGCTGTACGATTCTTTGGCGACGAAGATTGTCAAGGGCGAATGGCAGCTGGCTCCGGCTCCCATCGGAAAGTACGATGTGGTTCTCACGGTAGCTAATACTTCCGATACGGTTACGAAAACTTCTTCGTTCGATGTTTCTGGCGAAATCCTTGTGCAGCCCCGCTCCTGGCGAATGGTTTCCATTGCAGCTCTCGACAGTGAATCTTTGAAGGCTACCGAAGATGCTGCCTACTACTGGTGGGACGAAACGAACCCCATTGGCGATTACTGGCAGTACCGCAGCTACGATTCCCGTACGAAGTACGAAAACACCCGCGGCTTCTGGTACGGCACCAGCAATGGAACTCCGCTTGTGCTCAAGGCTGAGTCTCCGACGAAGGATTCCAAGATTGTCTGGAAACTCGATAGTCTTTACAGTGGATGGAACCTCGTCGCAAATCCGCACGGATGGTATGTGGACCTCGCGAAGGGCAAGGGCGGCGATGTGAAATTCTGGCGTTGGAACGCAGAAACCAGCGAATACGAAATTCCCTCGACTCTCGGCCCCTACGAAGCGGTGTGGGCACACGTGAGCAAACCTACCACATGGGAAATCTCGTCGCAGCCGGTATTTGATATCAAGACCACCGATGCAAAGTCTTTGGCCAAGGCCGGTGCTAAATCTGGCTGGAGCCTGCGCGCTGTGCTCTCTGATGAATTCGGCAAGAAGGACAGTTGGAACTTCCTCGGCGCAGGAGACGCTTCTGAAAATATCGCAGAACCGCCTGCCGGCATGGGTGACCATGTGACGCTCTCGATTGTCGAAGGCAAGTCTTACTTGGCCAAGAGCCTCAAGACTGGCACCGATGAATTCAGCTGGAAGCTTATGGCCTCTGCTACGAGTGCCCGCGAAGCGACGCTCTCGTTCGAAGGTGCCGAAGCTCTCGCTGTAGAAGGTCTCTCCCTGTATGTGACCGTAAACGGCCGCACTCAGAATGTCAGCGGTGGTGAATCCGTGCAAATCTCGCTCGGTGCAGAACCTACGGAAGTGAATGTCCGCGTGGCTAAGGGCGCCCTGGTCGTTTCGAACAGCAATCTGGGCGGCTTCAAGGCCGTAAGTGGCAACGGAAATCTGCAGGTGAGCTTCGATGCCGGCAAGAACCTCTCCGGAGCCCGTGCCGTTGTGCAGCTGGTGTCTCTTGACGGAAAGGTCGTGTCAACCAGCAACTTCACGGCCTCATACGGAGCCAACAGCACTTCTCTCAAGGCTCCGAAGCGCGGCGTGTACTTTGTCCGCCTGAAAATAGGCAGTCAAAGCCTTGGCGGCAAGGTTCTGGTAAAATAGTGTGAAGGAGCTCGCATTTTGCGGGCTCTTTTTTTATACTTCACCCGCAAATCGTATTTTTTTGTTATTTTAAATGAGGAAAATGAATTGCCGTGCAATTCACGTTTTTGAGGTATTTTTTAATCAAGGTGCTTATGAAAAACACATTGAGATTTTTGATTTTAGCCCTGTTTGGGGCGACATTCGCTTTTGCGCAAGGTGCGTATTATTGTGTGGATGACGCTATCGATGTTGATGGAATCCACACTTATACATTGACTCAGGCCGACAGCGACGATCCTGATTTGCAGTGCTTTTTGGGCTGGTACAACACTACTGATGGAGGTGTTCCCGGTTTATTAAGTTCGGCTTTGAGTAACAGAGAGCAAAAGAAATTGGTTGTCGGTTCCGACATTGATTTTGGCGGAATAAATAGTTTTTCAAGTTCAAGTACTTTTACCGTTTGTGATCAAGACTTTGTTCCTCTCGGTAGCGCTGTGGCCTTGGAATTTTTTGCGGAAATTAACCCGACGACGGGTAATCCCTATGTTATAAAAAATTTTTGTTATGCCCATGACGATGGCTCGGAAAGTTATTACGGATTTTTCAATAGTTTGACCAGCTCTAATGTTCACGACATTGTTTTTGAAAATGCTTCGGTTCTCGCTCAAGATAATGACGTCTCGCTCTTTTCGCAGGTCTATGATGGTGTCTTGGCGGGTTCCCTTATGGGAACTACTGTGCAGTCGGTTAAGATTGACGGGGCGCGGGTACAGGGCGTGAGGGCTGGAACTCTTGCGGGAAAAGTGAACCAGTCTACCATTGGTAATATTGTCATGAACGATGTCAGAGTGATTATCAGTAGGCTTGTTCTGTCGTACAGTAATCCTTATTTAGCGGATCATTATGCACTTGGTGGAGTTGCTGGCGAGGCTAGTTATAGTGGAATTTCTCGTGTGCTTATTTCTAACTTGAGCGTTGTTGATAGCATTGGCGAAATAGAACAAGCTATGGGTGCTCCGTGGGCTTCTGGATATTTGGGTGGAATTGTCGGAAGCATGTCTTCTGGAAAAATCTATAGTTGTGGCGTGAACGGCATTGACAGCATTTACTCATATACGACCACTCCTGATGTTGTTTACCTAGGTTACATTGTTGGCCAATTTGAATGGAATAGCTCTGCGGAAGAGAGTGTGTATTCGAACTATTATGTGGGAAAGGATAAAGTTGACAGGGCTGTCGGACAGTTGTTTGTCGATGGAACTTTGGATGATAGCTATGATGAAGCTTATGGAAGTGTTGATGTAGGTGGATATTTTGCGAGATTTAAATTGGCTAACTACAGGTCTTCTTTTGACGGATGCTCGGTAGCTGAGAGCCGCTATGTCAATGGATGTTTGCCTGTTGAAGACATGAAAACGGGTGAATTCGCTTTTAAATTAAGTTTTAATCTTGATGCTGACCAAAAATGGAGTTTTTCTGAAGGAGGCTATCCCGTTTTGTCGAGTACTACGATGGAACCTGTAAAAGTGATTTTTGTTGGCATGAAACAATTGATTGCTGAACGGCTTGGTATTGATGAAGCGTTGAAGGCGTTTGGCGCCTTGGTTAAAAATTATAGCTACGAGCTTGAGGTATATACGAATTCGGAGGGCATGATAGATGGCGACTTGTATAATTTTTTTAAGGACTTGGATAAAGAAAAAAGTTATGGTGAAAGTTTAAAGTGGTATGTTAAGGACAACGGTTATAAAGATGTTGTTGATTTTTCACAGACTTTTGTCTCTGATTCAGTCTTTTTGAACTATACCGAATACCATGTCACTTACCTTGTAGAGCAAAAAGATGCTGCTGGCAATTCCAGTTATGAGCTGATAAAAAATACGGATAGTGATAAATATTCCTATGTATTCTTCACGAATCCAGTTTCTACGACAACGTGGGCGGATAAGGATGCGTTAATTCCCTATGTGGTTGAGAGGACCCTGGATGTAAATGGCGATGTCGTTGAAGAAAATGTTATGGAAGCGTATAGGTTCTTTTATGGGGAAGATATTTCCCGAGTGTATAAAAACACGGGGAACGGACCCATGTATTTGACTCAGGATGGCGATGCTGCAGGCCTCCTAACGCTTAAGGGTCTTCGTTTTTCAAATGTTCTTTCTCTTGACACTGCGCAAACGAATTCGATTGTTGTGTTGATGGCTCCGATTAGTGAAGACCCCTATACATGTACATTGGGAAATGCGGAAACAATTCTTGATAATCGTGGATCTGCGGTTGAGCTGATTGTCGATGCCTATGGAAAAAATTCGGAGCGGGACGAAGTCTTGATGGGGTCCATGTCCTTTTCTAATATCGATGTGTCTGATCCTCCAGAAATTCCAATCGCAGAGAAGATGCGTGTGAAAATTAATCATCCGGGCTACGAGATTTTTTACTGGACCGTGCAAGTGTGCCTTGGCTGCGGTAAGTTCGACTGGGACGATGCGGAACTGGTTACTGACCCGAACGATGTGATTGCAGGTTGGGAAACGCGTACAGGTGCCGTTTATTTTAATGTGAATGTTGATGATGACGGGTATTTTGATCTTTCGACGCTCATGGACGTTTTTGGCGATAAATACGAACCTGGAGACCAAAATAAAACAACGCGCGTATCTTGGCAGCTTAGAATAGAACCTTCTCTTCAAAAGATAAATTACCAAGTTGCGTATGACAAGAATACGACCGCTGAAATATTTTACGATAATATGACGGGCAGTGCACCTTTGTCTCCTACAATTGATTATGAATTGCCGACATTGTATCGTGCCGACGGTTATTGCTTTGACGGCTGGTCTACAGAAAAGAAAGGAACTCCCTCTACAACTGTTGACATAAATCTCATAGAGAATTTGGATGCTACTGAAGAAAATGTACTCTATGCGCAATGGACTCAGAATGATGATTGTGGCGGAGTTGAAGTGACTTTGGATTTGAGTGGAGCGGGGGCTGTGGAGTTGTCTCAGTCCGTTGGCGGATTGCCGACGGAGAAACACTACTTTGAACAAAATTCACAAGGTGAGTATGTGGTAAAATTGCCCAACGCTTTGGATGCGAAAGGCGGAGCGGTCAAGTTTGATTTTAATGTGAATGTTGTTCCTGATAACGAGTATGTTGTGCATAAATTTGAAAAGTTGAATGATGCGACGGGAGAATATGAGAGTTTTCGTTATCAGTATGATGCCTTGACTTACACTTCGGGTGAAGTGTTGAAACTAAATTCGTCTTTTGTTGCCGAGAAGGGCCACCAAGTTGTTTTTGATTTGCAATTAGACGAGTCCGGCGCTCCCAAGAATAAGAATTCGCTTTTCTTTGCGTCTGAGAATGGAAGCTTTGAGTTTGACTTCAATGCTGAAATGACTTTGTATGATGATTTGCCTTTTGTTTATAGCACTGAACAGTTTATAACCGGCAACTGGCATGCTGAAGGCGATGAAAGTTTTTCGCGAAGTTCGTACGATTTAGATTTGTATGAATCGTTAAACAAGTTGAATACAAATAAGTTGATGCCGAAATGGGAAGACGTCTCGTCAGGGGATTGGCCTTCTAGCAAAGTGTCTGGAAATACGGAGCACGGGAAGATTTTACTAATGCAAGTGGTAAATGGCGATACTATTGCGCATGAGGTCACAGAGCAAGGAATTGGTTTGATTGAAGCTAGTGCGGCCTATACATTCCTTATGATGGCGGTTCCCGATGATGGCTATGGTAATGTTGGCGATGTTGTTTTTACCAATGGTGAAGGTGTACGTAGGTCGTGTTTTTACACGGACATTATTAGCCTGGATCGCGAATTCTTGAGTTCGGGTGTGACAGTGGCGGCGGAGTTTGCGCCGACAAAAAATGTTGAGCTTTCTCTAGGCGATGTTGATGAAGATTCTGTATTTTTTAGTGAAAACTGGAAAGGTTTCATAGAAATTGTTGAATCTCAAAATTCTACGGATAGGTTAAGGCTCCCGGAATTTGTGTACACGACACATTCATGTGTTTTGGGCTGGAGCGCCTCGGATAATTTTGCCTCTTATGACGATTTGTTCTTTATCGAGGCAGGAAATGCTGAAATCTATGAAGCTGTTCAGCAAAGCGGAAAATACGAACTTGAGGCTGTTTGGGGTAGTGCAGAACAATGTACGGAGGCTCGCTACGGTTTTGTCCAGCTAGAATTGAAGGAAGCGTCGACGACTGTAGTTTTACGCGAGCTGAAGCCTCTTGAAGGGGGGACGAAAGATACGGTTGACCATCCCTTCGGTAAAGATGGGACCATTCTTTTCCCGTCCCGGATTCAAGACAGGTTCTCGTTCCATGGGGATTCTGCATTCATCAGTGCCGAATTTACGGATAGGAATAACCAGACCTATATCTTTGAAGAAGGAGACTTGCTGGAAGGTTTTGAAGAGGGCAGATACAAGGTTGTCGTCTATAGCAAAACAACCCCCGACAACAAGCCCTTTGTTCTTGCAAAACACGATGTCTGGCTGTCGGGCAATGTGCTCTTTGTGGATTTTGCAGTCCCGGATTCCATTAAGGACGAATTCCAGGATGTTTTTGTGACTCTCGAGAACGATTCGGAAGTCGTTGCTGAACGGTATGTATTCTTGCAGGATGGCGGGGACGATGAAAAAATCTTTGGACCGTTGCCTGCCGGCAATTACCGCTTGAATGCATTGGCTTTCGTCGATGGCGAAAGAAAGTCGGTGTTTGAACAGAAGTTTGCGGTGTCGAACGAGATTGCCGCTGACTGTGAAGATTGCTGGCACATGGTTGCGCTCGACAATGTCGATTTCGAAAAATTGGATTTTGACGATGACGATGCACAGATATATTGGTGGAACGAGTCCGTGAATTACGGCTGGTTCTGGCAGTACCATCGCTTTTACAAGAATAGTGCTGTCGAAAACGGACGCGGTTACTGGTACAGTTCCATCGAAGGTCGTCCGCTGGTGCTTCGTGAACGGGGCGAATCGGGAGCGCAAATCGACAACCAGAATGTCGAGCCCGTGGTATGGACGATGGATAGCGTCTATTCCGGCTGGAACATGGTGTCGAATCCGTATAGCTGGGATGTGGACTTGTACGGTGAAAATGACAATCGCGACGTTGTCTTCTACCGCTGGAATTCAAAGACGGGACAATACGAGGAAACTTCTGTCATAGGCGCTAACGAATCTGTTTGGGCTCATGTGTCCAAGGAAACGGAATGGCGCTTGCCCAAGACGCCGACTTTTGCGTATAAGCTGGATTCCGTGGGTAAAAAGCAGTTCGTGGCCCCCTCCGCTTCCGGTGATGCCCTGAAGAAATCAGCGAACGAATTTGGCTGGACTCTGCAGGCCGTTTTGACGGATAAGAATGGCAAAATGGATAGCTGGAACTTTGTGGGCGTCGCGGACAACGATAAAAACGTGGAGGAACCTCCTGCCGGTATGGGTAGCCGAGTGATGCTTTCCATTGCCGAAAACAATCGCGCTTTGACCAAGTGCTATCGAAAGGCGGAACGCTCCGGTTCGTACGAATGGACGCTGGAGGCGAGTGCGACCAGCAATCGTCTTGGCTACTTAAGCTTTGCTGGCGTAAAGCAGCTGAATAGCATGGGCCTTGCCGTTTATGCGACGGTCGATGGCAAAACGGTAGAAATGCACGAGGGTGAGTCGCTGACGATTCCGCTTTCGCAGGTTTCTAAGAAAGTCGGGCTCTATGTGGGCGAAGCTCCCAAGGCTATCGCTTTGCCGAACATTGCGAATGTCCGCGCCATGCAGGCGGGCGGCACCCTTGTCGTCAATTTCGACGCATTTGAGTTGACGAATGGGGCGATGGCTCAGGTGGACCTGGTCTCCATTCGCGGCGAGGTCGTTTCGAGTGCATCGTTCAAGACCGTGGCGGGAACCAACCGCCTGTCAATGAGCCTCCCGAAGCCCGGACTCTACATGGTCCGCGTTCGTGTGGGCAATGCGACATCGTTCGCGAAAATCGTAACTCGTTGATGTTCAACGGGTTGTGTGCGGTACGCCTGCGGGCGTCCTCCGCGTTCTGCTAATTAACGCAAATTTTGCGTTAATTAGCGCCGTGTTGTAATGAATAATTGTTGCGTTGCAATGAAGAGTCCTTTTTTGTAAGCATCTTATAAGAATTCCCCAAATAACTATCTTTTCTTGGGTAAAGTCTAGTATTGAGGAATCTTATGAAAAAGATCTCATTGTTTTCGTTCGTACTCGCACTGCTGGTGTCGGTCCAGTTCTCGTTCGCGGATTTCTGCGTAGGCCTAAGCGGTAATACGGTGACCTTGTCGCAGGTTGCTGAAAACGAATCTTGTGCAGGTGGTATGAGCCAAGCTCCGATTTGGAGTCCGGATGACGAGTGTCCCGGAGGCGCGTCCGAATGTGATAATGTTGTGCAGCTTGTCGTGTCTACTGTGGTATCTTCGGCCGCTACGGTATTTGAATTAGGTTCGAATCTCGATTTGGGTGGCCGAGCGGAGAATGGTGCCTGCAACATGGTGTTCAGTCCAATCTATTTCGGTGCGCTTGGTCGCGCAAGTTCTATTACGACTGTGAATGGCAATAACCATAAGGTGACTGGCTTGTGCTATGCTGAACGGCTTACGGAAAATGATGGATATTATGTTTGGATGCCTACGCCATATTCCGTTCCTAGTGGTAGCGGACGATCCATTGTCGCATCTGACCGTCACATAAATATGGGGTTCTTTGCTGAACTTAGTGATGTGTCCGTTTCCAATTTGAAATTTGAGAACGCCTATGTTGCTGGTTCAATAAAAAATCAGCTTCAGAATTTCAGAACTCAAGTGGGTGTAGTTGTGGGGTACAGTGAATCATCTACGTTTACCAATGTAGTCGTAGAAAATTCCGTGGTGAGCGGAGCCTTTGCTGGAGCTTTTGTTGGGAGTGCCGTGAATGCGATTTTTGTAAACGATACTGTTTCGAATGATACGGTGCGGTTTACGGAAAACGACGCTTTGTGTTTAGAAGAAATGCTGTCGGGCGGCGCAGATAGCGAGCGCACAATGAGAGGGAGCCTGGGCAGCTTTGCTGGAATATTGGATTATAGTGGTGTTCCCAATTTTACGATAGGCGGCATAGTCTCGCAGAACAACTTGGTTGAAAATAAAATATTCAAATTCATAGATGAAGATAGTGAAGAACCTGGCGACTTGCCGGCAGATGTTTCGTTGGGTGGTGTTGTTGGCAACTTTGTGGCGGGTCCGGCTACAGTTCTTGATGGAGTTGTTGCGAAAAACAACAAAATATTGAATGGTTATAGAATGGGTGCTGTGATGGGTATTGTCTCTGGAAGCGAAAGTCTTGAAGGAGTCTGTAATCAAGAATCTCAGCTGACAATGAGAAATATTTCGGTTGGAAGCCTAGAATCTTCTGATGCAATTGCAATCAACGCTGTAGATGGTGATGAATGTCCTGTGCTTGGTGCGACCATAGGTGGTTTTGCCGGGCTTGTTGGTAATGAATGCATTGATGGCTTTACTTTGGAAAAATCGTCTTTTTATGGAAGTATCTCTGTTCCGGATTGCGGGAATAAATCTGTAAAAGTTGGAGGAATGCTTGGCTCTGTTTATATAGCTAGTTTAACTATAAATAGTAACTATGGCTACGGGAATGTCTCCATTGCGGGCTCAGGCAATAACGTATCTGGGTACCTGGCGGCTACAATTGCCAATTACGGAGACGTTCTCGTTGCTGCAAACTATTTCTATGATCCCGATGAAAAGACCGTAGATGAATTGAGTGGACGTCCGACATCCGAGGTCGGTTCAATTGTAGGTGCCGAATTTGACGATGAAGATGTGTTCTTGTTCAATTTCTTCAATGTGACGGCATCCGGCAGTCAGGGTTCGTTCGATTTGTCGAAAGGCGCCGTCTCTGATGGTGCGGGAACTTTCAGTCAGAATGGCTATATAAGTGGCGATTTCATGAAGTCGAAGATGTTTGCTGCGTATTTGAACTATGCGAGCGATTCGTTGGGATTTTCGTCGCCGTGGGTGTTCAAGTCGGGTGTTAACGAAAATTTGCCCGCTTTTGCAGAGGATGGAGGACGCGGAAACATCTTGTTTACGGTTGACTTTACCATGGTTCCGGAAGTGTACAATATGGTTGATTATCCGGGGGTGGCCTTCCGCAACAATTATTGCGTTTCGAAGGATGGCCGCATGGGCTTTGCCGTATTCGCTTCTGACGAAAATGGAGTCGTGTCGAACACCGCTCTTGATAGCATTGTAGGCTTGAAAAGCGAGCTTGACGTAAAGAATATATACATGGACAGGGCTGCTCGCAATAATCAGGAACCGTATGGTGGATTTGTTGACAGAAGCCTGTTTGGCTCTGAAGTGGATGGCGCTGTAAGCCTGACTGGTTATCAAAGATATACGGCTTACGTGGTGCGCGATTACGATGTCGAGTATGAATATCAAGTTTACCAACAAAGGTCTATTTTTCCGTATTCTGTTGATTTCTTTGGAGGCTTTTCAAATGCCAAGACTTTGTCTGCGCCGAAGCTTTTGTTCCCGTGGCGTGTGAAAACTTCTTATGAAAATTTTAGTGCCGATGATTCTCTTTTCAATGTTGTTTATGCGTATAATGCCGCGGAAGAGCCTGGATATAGAAGACTTGTGTATCATAGTCGTTGTTTTGGGACGACAAGTGGCGAAGTTGTATGTAACGAACCCTTTAGTGGAGAGGAAATATATGACACTTTGTCTCGGTCGACTACGCCGAAGATCAATTTTGACAGGTGGCTTTCGAGCCAGGAAACTTCGGGTACGGTTGTCTTGAGATACATAGACTATAAGAATGGCTTGGGTAATTATTTTACTAGCCTGGCCTCAGAATATTTGAATATGTATAGCGAAATCAAGGATGGTAAATTGCCGATGACTGTTGTTATGAAGCCTGTTTATGACGACGCCAATGGCAAAGCTACTGTGTTGCCTGGTAATTATGAATTAGAGGTGTTGGATCGTAGTAAGTATCCTGACTTGATTAGCGTGGGAAGTGTGTCGCCAAAGGATGTGTTTGCAACTGCTCGCTATGTTGTTTCGACAATGCCTGGATATGTCATGAATTCGTATTTCGTGAGCTATTATTTAATATGTGGAAATCCTTCTGGTACAGACAACATCAATCTTTCACCTGTAAGTGAATATGAAAATGCGGATGCTTTGGCGGTAGCCCTGAAAAACATCCTCCGTAATCCCGGTAATGGCAAGGTTATAGAAATTCCCCTGGTAGAAGAATCTTCCGCCGATACCGTGTACATTGACTCCCTATACAAGGCTTTAGTGAAAGCTGGAGCGTGGAATAATGCCGATTACACTCAGTATGTTTTCGTTACTCCGGACGGAAGGAAGCTGAACTACTATCTGGATTACGATTTGAAACTCGATGAACTTCAGTCTAAGATTGAAAGTAATGGATATCCAAAACATATTTACCAGAACGATGACGACGAAATGGGGAAAAACGAGTCGGCTTATATGCTTGTGTATGGTCACGACGCCGATATGCAGATTCATGTTGACGAGGGCCTGCCGTACGTGTACGGCTTGTACAAGGCGGATTCAACAGTGAGTGCAAACGATGTGGCTAAAGTCTTCCACTTTGTCAGCAATGAAGTTCCAACAGAAATGAATGGTGGCGCTTGGATATGGGACGGTAAAAGCGTCAATAGCGTGACCGCAGAGATTATCTCGGAACATGGACTTGAGGAGAACGAGGCGCTGCCTGCGGCAGTTGAATGGAATCGAGAAAACGATGCTTCTCGCCCTACAGTTCATTTGCGATTGATTCCTGAGTGTGCGTTCGCAGAATCGATTGATGACATGTGTGCGATATCAAGTTATGATGGTAGTAATGTTAATCCGGATTACGCAAACAACTATCATGGTGCGGTTCAGCTGACCCAGCGCGACAAAACGACTGGAGACACTCTTTCTGTCAACTATCTTGAAGAGAGGGTTGATAAGGTAAGTCCTTACTATAGTAGTGACTCGCGTTCGTTCTTTATGCCGTTGCCCAGGACAAACGATACCTTGACATTTGACATTGAACTGAAGCCTGATTTCGGTTACGATATGGAATTGCTTGAATTTGCTCCGGATTTGACGAATGGAAGTGCGTTGTTTACATATAAAGGGAATTCGTATGCAAGGGAAAATTTTGAAACCCAAGTTAATGGTGATTTTGCCACCATTGTCTGCGGAAGCCGTGTCCAGGGTCCGGACTCAGAATGGGGCCTGCTAAGGGATGTTGTAGACAAGGACGGCAATAAAAGAGACGTTCTTCGCTTGAACCCGCTGTGCATGGGTGACAGCATTTACCTTGTGCCAAGGTATACGCCTAAAAATTTTGCATTCAAGTTCGCTTCGCTGCAAAAGGCTTTGTCACTCACAAAAACAAACGATGTGTTTATTGCGTATGATGCCAATACAACTCCGGAATGGGGAGAAATACCGTGGGAAAAACAGTTTGTCGTTTCCGCGGATGACACCGAAAGAAATTTCCCCAAGGTTTATTCTAGCCGAGGGTGCGCCACCTGGACTCCCCAAGGGAACTTGAACAGTGAATCCGATTTGCCGGTTGGTGACTTTGTTGGCGTACATGATCTTGATGAGTTAATTGATAGTGCAAAGTCCAAAGGCTGGGATTACATTTTCTTGAAAGATTATACGGGAGACGAGGATGACGTAAATACGCTGTATCCCGTTTTCAATGATCGGGATTGTTTCCCGATAGATGTTTTTATGCATGTTTACTTGGATAATGGCGCCGGGCATGGAACCATCAAGCTTGTTCAATACCTAGGCTCCATAGACACGACGGATGATGCTTTCGCCGAACGCATAGAACATAGTTTTGAGGATATTAGCGGCGGAGAAAATTCTCAATATCCGTATGTTCTTAATGTGCCGAAGGTGGAAATCCCGTTTGTATTTGTTGTAGAGGCTGCTCCTGAAGATGGCTATCGCCTAGACAAGGTTTGGTACGAAGAGCCTGTGATGAACGGTGTCCGTACTACGGTCATGTTCGAAGGCGATACCGTGATTGTTGACGACAATAAGGTCCTTCATGCGAAATTTAGGCTAGATGGCCCTTACTACGTGAAGTATGATCTTGGACTTCTCGAAGGTGACAGCGGTAAAGTCTTTATTCCGGAAACCGCGGTCGCAGAGCAGACCTTTGCTCGTGAGGATTTCAATGGTAATTTGTGGAGTCCCTACCATACCGACAAGTGCTTTATGGGCTGGCGCATGATTGACAAGGATGGCAACGAGGGAGTGTTCACGTCTGTCACGTATGAAGACTTGGCTAACCTGAGCCTTGACCCCAACTATCCTACCGGTCTTGTCGCTGAATGGAGAGAACGCGGCGCCGGTTGTGTTGAACCGCAATATACATTTACGTTGAAGGCTTTGACACAGGATGAAAATTCCTGGCTTTCCGCCTATCAGGTGCTGGGCTCCGATACCTTGTGGCACGATACCATTTCGGTTGACGGAGTGCATATCAAACTCGGTGTCAAGAAGTATAACATCTTCCTGCTTCCCCGGAGCAAGACTGGGTATTCTACGACGGAACCCGTCGTCAAGGAGAGCTCTAATATCGTAAGTGCCGAAACGGACGGCTCCTATAAGCTTGGACATGAAGAGGCTGAGTTCACGTATGGCGTCACCTGGAGCAGTTCTCAAAACAAGTACAACTTCGCCTTTGTCGATAATACGGATAAACCGGTTATTCGCAGCGAGTCTGACTGGGAATCCTTCCGTAGCTTCGCCTATGGTGAAGAAGATGACTTGGGCAGCCTAGTCCGTATGGACGGCGCTTGCTTTGTCGGGTGGAGCATTTCTCCTTATGGAGTTGTTGGCTACACAGGAAATCTTTCTGACAACGAGGCTTTGATTGCTGAACTCAAGAACGCCATGATTGAAACTCAGGACGGAGTTGATTACAGGAAACTCTATGCTATATGGGATGAAAATCCGATTGCACCTTGCCCTGAGTTTGAGGACATGATTAGTGTGCAAACCGGTTACCCAGAAAACTTCGGTACGTTTGAATTGATTCAGCGGGTCAATGGCGAAGAGACGAAAATTTTCACGGTGTCCGGCGACGCTCCGATTGACATCCCTGAGGTGATTAAAGCCTATGTGAAGTTCGCTCCGGGAACCGATTTCGATGAATATTTTGAATTCGATCCCGAAGTCGCAGGAAATGACACGGTGCAGGTTGTGGGACAATACTCTCTCACAAACGTTGACGCCAATACGGTTGTAGATTTCAACGGATTGGAAAAGGTTGAGCTTCGTAAGCCTTATGTGCAATCCAAGAAAAAGGATTACAAGTTCGTATTTAACGCCAATGCCGAAAATGCGCTCTACGCTCCAGCATGGAAGGTCAATGGAAAAGCGGGCGAATACGGCGTGATTTCGAATGCGGTGTCCGAGGATTACGGCTACAGCGCCTTGGATGCAGGATTCCTTATCAAGTTCGGGTATTGCAGTGATCGTGAGTGGTCCTTCGAAAAGACTGTCGATGCAAATACGCCTGTGTACAAATATGTGACGCCGCAGTTCATTCTCGACTATGAATCTCGTAAGGCATCGAATCTTGAGGCTGACACGCTTTATGCCGTGTGGTCTGACGGAAACTGCCCGTTGTTTGTATCTGGCGATTCGTATGTCGTTAGCCTCCCCGACACTCTCAAGGGCAAGGTTACTATTGAATTCCTCCAGAATGTGGATGGCGTGGATTCCGTGACGGCTCGTTTGAGCAACCAGGATTTGCTAATCCCCGTGCCGGGAAGGGTTGAACCGGATTCCGCTGTCATATTCACGGGTGTTCGCCTTAAGGCTAATCCTGGGTACGTTTTGAACGAAACCGATAGCAAGATTTACTATGCCTCCGAAGGCAGTACGGATTTTGTGCCGCTTACAGTGAATGGATATCTTGAAATTTCTGAAAATGTCGTGCTGACGGCCTCTGCCGATGTGTCAACATTTACGTTCGCCTTTAACGACAATGGAACGAGCGTGTTCCACCTGAACGATTGGACCGATCAAAAGACATTCAAGATGTCCGATGCCGAAGCTGCTAGGACATTCCCTGCGCCTGTTTCCGGTGCGGGTTGCTTTGCCGGCTGGTCCTGGGATAAGGATGCGGCCTATGGCGAAGGCTTTGAAATGTTCAATGACGCATTTGCCGCGGGCTTTGTGAATGCTGCCTCTGTGGACTCCGTGAACGGCGTTCCGGTGCTGTATGCCGTATGGCAGAGCGAAGAGGACGGATGCGTACTGAATAGCATGACGATTGCTTCGTCTGAACCGGGCAAGGGCTCGTTTACGTTGAGCCAGAATGGAAATGTGTACCTTGTGCCGGACGAAGGCGCCAAGGTGCCTGTCGATGGCGGCTTTGCCTTTACTTTGGGATTCGTACCCAAGGCCGGCTTGTATGAGTACGACGAGATCGCCGGTGTAAGTGTTGTCAATACCGACGACGGTTCCCCGGTAGCATTGAATGACGGCGTTCTTGAAGTCTCTGCGACGAATGTTACATTGAAAGCAACGGTTTCCCCGGTGGCGACAATGTTCCATTTTGACGTGAATACTCAGGATGTTGTTTACTTTGGCTCGTCTTGGAAAATCAATGCAGAATACTATGCTGACATGCCGCTGCAGCAGAGAGCTTTCCCGATGTCGGGATATCGTCTTGACGCGTGCCTTGCCGGATGGTCCTTGAAGAAGGATGCCTTGGTTGACGAAGCTATAGATACGTTTGATACCGCCCTTGTGGGCTCTCTCAAGACGTCTGTTGCTGATTCCGTTGATGGCGCCCTAGTGCTTTACGCAGTTTGGAATACTGAAAATTGCAATCAGACGATTTTCAATGTGACTTCGGCAAGCCTTTCGGATGGCGAACTCTACTTGACAACAACGATCGACGGAGAAAAGTTTGCTTACGCTGTTACTGCAGATACACTGAAAGTGCCCTATAAGAGCGATTTGAAGTTTGTCGCAGAATTCAAGCCTAATGATGGCATCGCCTTGGATGACGATAGCTACTTCTATGAAGTCAATGCCAGGGGCGATAAATTGAAGGCTTTGGTGAATGGCGAAATGCAGGTCGTTTCCGATGCGATTGTGAAGGCTCCTGTCAAGGCTAAGACTTATGTGGTCTACTTTGACCAGAATGCGTACGACGTGTTCTATGGAAACGGTTGGAAAAGCTTGACGGAGTTTGACGTTCTCATGAATTACGGTGATCGTGAACTTCCAATGAACATTTACCGTGTCGGCTACAAGTTGGCCGGGTGGGAATTGCAGGACGGCGGTCGTGTGTACCGCGTGTTCAACGATACCTTGATCGACGAGTTCCACAGAGAACTCTTTGCGTCGGATGCCGATACGGTTTCGTTGCTCGCTGTGTGGGCTGCCGATACGACGAGTCCGTATGTCGTAACGAATATTACTCCCACGTCGGGAACTCTTTCGCTGTTGCAGTTTGTCGGTGGTGATACGGCCAGGTTCGCGGTGAGCGATGCCGGTCTGAAGGTGCCCGCTGTCGATGGCGGTCTCAACTTTACGGCTTCGTTTACTCCGAAGACTGGCTATATCACGAGCGGATTGAATCCGTTGTTTACAAGGGATGCCTTCAATGGTGATGTTGAACTTGAAAACAGTCGCCTTACTGTGAAGTCGTCTGTCTCTGTGGGTGCCGTGGTTGTTCCGGATGGCTACGAGTTTGCTTTGAATACGAATGCGGGGAGTGCGCATGTGTTCTTTGGAAACGATTGGGTGAGCTCCGGTTCATTCTCGGCTAGCGCCAATCCGATGTTCCCCAGCGAATTGTATCGTACGGACGCTTGCTTCAAGGGATGGTCTTTGGCGGCAACGAGTAGCAAGGGCTACAAGAAGTTCGATAGTGAATTTGCTGCGGCCTTGAACCAGATCCAGTCTCTTGGTTTGCCTTCGAATACGTTGTATGCCGTTTGGGATGGCTACTGCTCTGACAACTATACGGTGGTTTCTAAGAATGGTCAAAACGGCGTCTTTGAATTGACCCAGACTGTCAATGGTGTTGACCTGCCTGCAGTGAAGGTCGATTCCAAGGGAACCTTGATTCCTGTTTCGGCAAGTGGACTTACCTTTAATGTGAAGTTCGTCGAAAACCCGGGATATACTTTGACGGAGGGCGAATCCCTGTTCATGGAAGTCGGCGATGCTGTGATTGATTCTGCCGAAAACGGAACCTCGATGGTTATCGCGGCTAACACTGCTTTGCGTGCGACGGTGAGTGCAGACAAGTTTAGGCTCACTTACGACGTGAATGGTGGTGACTCGTATGTGTACTTCGGCGACGGCTGGAAGCGTACTGCGGAAATGACTCTTGATGACGATGTTGTCGTGTTGCCCAAGGGTATTTATCGTGCTGATGCCACGCTTGTGGGTTGGTCTTCGAAAAAGGATGCCGATGTCTCGGAAGCGTTCGATAAGTTGACCTTGGGTCTTGTGGCTGAATTCGAGGAAGGCAAGGTAGAGAATACCCTTTATGCTATTTGGGACACTACGGCAAATGTGGAAACCTTCATGGTGACCTTCGCCGAAGCGGAAATCGGTAGCCTTACGCTTTCGCAGGTCGCCGATGATGAAATTATGAAGTACGAAGTTCCGCAGGCTGGCCTGCCTGTTCCGATAGTGGAGGGCGGCCTTAAGTTCAAGGCTTCTTACATGCTGATTGGCGGCTATTCCGCTATTGATGCCGATTCCTTGTACGTCGTGGACGAAAACGGACTTGTCGGACCGTCTCTTGTCAATGGCGATTTGCTTGTGGATAAGGATGTTGAACTTACTGTGCCTACCGAGGCTGAAATTTACGGTATCGTATTCAATACGAACACGTCCGCTGAACCGGTGTTCTATGGCAGCGACTGGATGGACTCTTCGAAGTTCGTGCTTGGTGACGAGAATACCGTGCTCGACTTGCCGATGCTTGTGTACTCCACTACGACTTGCGTTGTGGGCTGGGCTTTGAAATCTGCTGTTGAAAATGGAGAACCTGTGTTTACGCAGTTCAACTCCGATTTGGCGGCGGCATTCAAGGAATCCGGTGAACGCAGCTCCAAGGGCTATTTCAAGATGTATGCCGTTTGGGGTGACGCGGAACAGTGCGAAACGTATAACCGCATCCAGTTGGCATCTGAAAACGGTTCTATTCTCTTGGAAGAAATTACTGGAGCCGCCGATGCTGAACCTGTCGTGCATCCGTTTGCCGAAGACGGCTCGATTCTTTTGCCGAAGATTGTAAATGGCTTGCAGTTCTTTGTGCGCTCGGTTCCTGACTCTAGTTACATGCTTGATTCTCTCGTGGTCACCCGCATTGGCGACGACGAATTCCGCCATGTGACGTTCGAAAACGGTTCCTTGCCGAGAACGCTTTACAATACGGAATTCAAGGCTTACTTTGGCAAGGCCAACCACACGCCTCTGGAATTCGTGAAGGCGGACTTTGTGCAGAGCGGAAATGCGGTCAGGTTTAGCTTTACTACGAGTGATTTCGAAGTGACTCGCGGAGCTTCGCTCTCTGCAGTGGTTATCGATTCGGCTGGAACGGTCGTTGTCGATACCGTGTTTGCGGATTCCATCCCGTCGTCGTTCGAGAGCTCGTGGGATTTGTTCCCCGTGGCCGTCGGTTCGTACAGCGTGGAATTCTCCATCTTTGACGATCGTGAAAGCTTTGCGTTCGACACGAGCTTCACGGTTGTTTCGGAGGTTGCCGCGGTGGTGGCTGATGGTTGGCAGATGATTTCGCTTGCCGCTATCGATACAAGCGCCCTTGTCTGGGATGACGATGCCCAGTTCTACTGGTGGGATGAATCGACTGTTGCCGCTGAATTCTGGCAGTACAGGGCATTTGAACGCGGTGACGAAATTGTAAAGGATCGCGGCTTCTGGTACAGCTCTCTCCAGGGTAGGACTGTGCCGCTTCGTACCGATTACGAAGACGACAATTCCGACGTGGTCTGGAAACTGGACAGCTTGAATAGCGGTTGGAATTTGGTTGCGAACCCCCACGGCTGGGCTATGGACTTGTTTGGCGACAAGCCTGCCGATAAGGCTGACGGTAACGAAGAGGCTCCGATTTCGTTCTGGAAGTACGATGCTTTGTCTGCCGACTACAAGGAAGTTGAAACTATCGGTCCTTACGAGGCTGTGTGGGTGAAGGTTTCCGGCCCGACTGAATGGACGGTGCCTTCCAAGCCCATCTTTAAGGCCGATGCTGTTGTCTTGACGGATTCTGTCGGAACGGATTCCCTTGGCACCGATACTCTCGGTGGTTCTGCTCTTGAAAAGTCCAGAGCCTTGGCAAAGGCTGCTAGTGCCGACAGCTGGTCGCTGCAAATGGTGCTCAAGGATGGTGCCGGAAGGACCGACGCCTGGAATATGCTTGGCGTTTCCAATAAGCCGTTTACGGCTGAAGAACCTCCTGCAAGTCTGGGTAACCACGTAAGCCTCTCCATCATGGACGGCAACCGTGCGTTGGCCAAGTCCGTGAAGGCGCCGGCTAGTGAAAATGAATGGAAGGTCGCTTTGAGTGCTACAAGCAACCGTCGCGGGTTCCTCTCGTTCAAGGGCGTTTCTGAAATCCGCCAGTACGGCTACAAGGTGTTCGTGACTATCGACGGCAAGACCTCTGAAGTTGGCGAAAACGAGGAACTGGATGTTTCCTTGACAACGCGCGCCAAGTATGCTACCGTGCGTGTTGCACCTACCGCCAATACTGTGGTCGTGGGCGAGGTCCGCAACCTTCGTGCTGCAAAGGTGGGTAGGGAACTCAATGTGTCGTTCATCGCCGACAAGGCCCTGGCCGGTGCTAAGACCCGAGTCGACCTTATGGACATGAAGGGCCACGTGATTGCCACGGTAAATGCGAAGGCCGTCGCCGGAACCAACAAGCTTGCTTTCGAAGCTCCCAAGACTGGTCTCTACATGCTCCGTGTACGCGCTGGTAGTCAGATGAGTGCCGGAAAGGTCGTGGTCAAGTAACGAAAATCGGGCAAAACTTGCGAAAATGGTCAAATTTGGCTGGAAATAGCCTAGTTTGGCCGAAATCGCCAAAATAAATCAAAATGTAATCTACGCATGATTTGCGTAGATTATTTTTTTTTGAGAAGAAGGTGGGGTCCGTTATTTTTTTGGGGGATAGCCGAATGTGATTATAATTACTAAATTTGCGCGCGTTCAGAATGAAAGGAACAGTATGACAAAAGCAAAATTCATCAAACTCATCATTGCTTCGGTGCTCGCCATCGCAGCTCTTTTCGTCCCGTACGAAGCTCTCGGATTCGTCGGTGATACAGCGTTGAACCCTCTTGAAATCCGCGTCATCGCCATTTTCGTGATGGCCGCTCTTTTCTGGATTCTCCAACCGTTCCCGATTTGGTCCACCTCCATGTTCGTCATCGTGCTGATGATTTTCACGCTGTCGAACTCTGCCCTCATGCCGTTCCGCGTCGAAGGTGTTGAACCCATCAAGTTCAAGGCCATCATGGCAACCTTCGCGGATCCTGTCATCATGCTCTTCCTGGGTGGCTTCTTCCTTGCCTCCGCAGCTTGCAAGTACAACATGGACAAGAACCTTGCCCGCGTGCTCCTGAAGCCGTTCGGCAAGAACCCGAAGTGGGTGCTTCTCGGCCTCATGATTATTACGGCCGTGTTCTCCATGTTCATGAGCAACACCGCTACCGCCGCCATGATGCTCGCCATCTTGGGACCGGTGCTCAAGTTGTTCGATGAAAGTGACCGCGGTAAAGCCGCTTTCGCTCTCGCCATTCCTCTTGGCGCCAACATCGGTGGTATGGGTACCCCGATCGGTACGCCTCCTAACGCCATCGCTCTCGGCGCCCTCCAGGCCAACGGTTTCAATATCTCCTTTGGCCAGTGGATGGAATTCGGTGTTCCTTATGTGATTATTTTGATGGTCATTGCATGGCTCCTCCTCCTCAAGCTCTATCCGATCAAGATGAAGGAAATGAACTTGAACATTGAAGGTGCAGATGGTTTTGATAAGAGCCCGCGCGCTATCATCGTTTATGTGACGTTCGCTGTCTGCGTTCTCCTCTGGGTGACGGGTAGCAAGGTTCACGGTCTTAACGATAACGTGATTGCCATGATTCCTATGGCTGTGTTTGCCTTGACTGGTGTTATTACGAAGAAGGACTTGAATGCAATGAGCTGGGACGTGCTCTGGCTCGTGGCTGGTGGCTTTGCTCTCGGTCTCGGTTTGCAGCAGACCGGTCTTGCCAAGGACCTCATCAACGCTATTCCGTTCAACAGCTGGTCTCCGTTCGTTCTCATGGTGGGTTGCGGTTTCATCTGCCTCTTCATGGCGAACTTCATGAGCCACACCTCCACTGCCAGTTTGCTTGTTCCTATTTTCATTGTCGTCGCTGTTTCTTGTAAGGACAACCTTGCTCCTCTCGGTGGCGTGACCTCCTTGATGGTTGCTGTTGCATTTGCTAGCTCTCTTGGTATGTGCCTCCCGATTTCTACGCCTCCTAACGCTTTGGCTCACGCTACGGGTTACACCGATACGCGCGGTATGGCTATTACGGGTATTGTGATGGGTATTGGTGGTCTTGTGCTCAGCTGGCTTATGATGTTCGGTCTTTCCAAGGTGAACTTCTTTGAAGATCCGGCTGAAGTGATTGCTGCTCCTGCTGCTGTTGAAAAGGTTGTCGAAGCTCCTGCTCCGGCTCCTGAGGCTGCTCCTGTTGCTGTGCCGGTTGATTCCGCCGTTGTTGATACTGCCGCTGTTGTTGATTCTGCTGCAGCTCCGGTTGCTGACAGTGCTGTTGCTCCTGCTGCTGATAGTGCCGCACCTGCCGCTGCTGTTGAAACTCCTGCTGCTGAAACTGCCGCTCCGGCTGCTGTTGAAGCTGCACCTGCTGCCGTTGAGGAAGCTCCTGCTGCCGAAGCTGCTGCTCCCAAGGACATGAAGCAGATTGAAAAGGAAGCTTTGATTGCTGTTGCTGCCGCCAAGCTTGCCAATGCTGAGGCCAAGAAGGCCGAAGCTGAAGCCAAGCTTGCTGAAGCCGCTGTGAAGCAGAACGAACTTGCCGAAGCCAAGGCCAAGGCTGCTGCTGAAAAGCAGGCCGCTCTTGAAGCCAAGAAGGCTGAACAGGCTCGCTTGAAGGCTGAAGCTGAAGAAGCCAAGAAGAAGGCTGCCGAAGAAAAGAAGGCCGCTCTCGAAGCCAAGAAGGCTGAACAGGCTCGCTTGAAGGCTGAAGCTGAAGAAGCCAAGAAGAAGGCTGCCGAAGAAAAGAAGGCCGCTCTCGAAGCCAAGAAGGCCGAAGAAGCCAAGAAGAAGGCCGAAGCCGCTGAAGCAAAGAAGAAGGCCGCTGAAGAAAAGAAGGCTGCCGCCGAAGCCAAGAAGGCTGAGGAAGCCAAGAAGAAGGCTGAAGCTGCAGAAGCTAAGAAGAAGGCTGCCGAAGAAAAGAAGGCTGCCGCCGAAGCCAAGAAGGCTGAAGAAGCCAAGAAGAAGGCCGAAGCTGAAGAAGCAAAGAAGAAGGCCGCTGAAGAACAGAA
>JAKSIL010000016.1 GCA_024398815.1 Fibrobacter sp. | reverse complement strand
CCATGGACTGCTTTTCGAGCGTTTCCTTGTAAGAAGCGTAAAGCTGAATCATGGTGTTCATGATGGTACGGTGGTCGCTACGGGTCTTGCCGTTCACCTGCTGTTTCAAGCGGCTAAGGGAACCGAACGGTTCGATACGGCCCTTGCGCAGGTAGAACTGACCTTCGGTAATGTAACCGGTGTTGTCCGGAACCGGGTGGGTAACGTCGTCGCCAGGCATGGTGGTAACGGCGAGAATGGTGATGGAACCAGCGTCGCTGAAGTCCACAGCCTTTTCGTAACGGCTAGCAAGCTGAGAATAAAGGTCGCCAGGATAGCCACGGTTCGACGGAATCTGTTCCATCGTAATGGCGATTTCCTTCATGGCGTCGGCAAAGTTCGTCATATCAGTCAAGAGTACGAGTACGTTCTTGCCTTCAGTTGCAAACTTTTCGGCAACGGCAAGGGATGCATCCGGCACAAGCAAGCATTCCACAATCGGGTCAGATGCCGTGTGCATAAACATCACCGTACGGCTAAGAGCACCGTTCTTTTCGAGGAAGTCCTTCAAGTACAGGTAGTCGTCGTGCTTAAGGCCCATACCGCCAAGGATAATCACGTCGACTTCAGCCTGCAAGGCAATGCGGGCCAAGAGTTCGTTATACGGTTCACCTGCGATAGAGAAAATCGGGAGCTTCTGGGAAACAACGAGCGTGTTGAACACGTCAATCATCGGGATACCGGTACGCACCATCGTCTTCGGGATAATGCGCTTTGCCGGGTTCACGGATGGCCCACCAATCGTAATGCGTTCGCCATCCACTTCCGGGCCGTTGTCACGCGGCTTGCCGGCACCATTAAATACGCGGCCAAGCAAAGCTTCGCTATAAGGAACCTTCATTGGTTCGCCAAGGAAGCGGACTTCGGAATCGGTAGAAATACCACGAGCACCCGCAAACACCTGCAAGTCGACCATGTCGCCATCAATACGAATCACGCGAGCAAGGGAGGTGCCAAAAGAGCTTGTAACCTGAGCCAGTTCCTGGTTTGCAACACCTTCGGCCCTAAGAGTAATCACAGAACCGGCGATGCGTTCAATACGATGGTATGCAACATTATGCATTAGTGGAAACCTCCTTCACGGAAGCGAAAATACTTGCTTCGAGATCCTTGAATTCTTGACTGTCGAACTTGACACGGTTCCAGTCCTTAGTAGCCTGGGTAAGCTTCAAGAAGAACGTACGTGCAATATCCTTTTCAGTAAACTTCATCGGAGTCTTGAGGATTGTGTAAACCTTGTCGAATACGTATTTCTGACGTTCGGCAGAGCAGGCAGCATCAATTTCGTTATAGGCATCCTGCTGCAGGTAAACTGCATCCAGATATTCACTCTTCAGGTAGATGACGAAGTCATCGATAGATGTACCTTCTTCGCCCACCACCTTCATCATGTTGTTGACGTCAACACCATTTGCAAGGATGCTGCGAGCTTCGGCCACCTTCTTCACGTCGATGATGCCTTCGTACTTGGACCAAGAATCAAGCGGGTGGATGGCCGGGAAGCGGCGCTGGTCGGAACGTTCACGGCTAAGGCCTAAGAATGCGCCCACCACCTTCAGGGTTGCCTGGGTCACCGGTTCTTCGAAGTTACCACCTGCAGGGGACACGGAACCGCAAATCGTCACGGAGCCGGTGGAACCATCCTTCAAGCGAACCACGCCACCGCGTTCGTAGAATGCGGCAATCACGGATTCCAAGTAAGCAGGGAAAGCTTCTTCACCCGGAATTTCTTCCAGACGGCCGCTCATTTCACGCAAGGCCTGAGCCCAACGAGAAGTGGAGTCAGCGAGCAAGAGCACGTTGAGGCCCATCTGGCGATAGTATTCAGCGAGTGTCACGCCGGTATAAACAGAAGCTTCACGAGCAGCCACCGGCATGGAAGAGGTGTTACAAATGATAAGCGTACGTTCCATGAGGGACTTGCCGGTACGCGGGTCAATCAGTTCGGGGAATTCGCGGAGGGTTTCCACAACTTCACCGGCACGTTCACCGCAAGCGGCCAAAATCACGATATCCACGTCGGCATAGCGGCTCATGAGCTGCTGAAGCACAGTCTTACCTGCACCGAACGGGCCCGGAGTACAGAAGGTACCACCCTGCATCACAGGGAAGAACGTATCGATAATGCGCTGCTGCATGGTAAGCGGCTTAGACGGGCGGAGGCGTTCTTCGAATGCCTTGATCGGCATCTTCACAGGCCATGTCTGCACCATTTTCACGTCCATCTTTTCGCCCTTATCGTTCTTAAGGACGGCAACGACATCTTCGACGACATGTTCGCCGGCAGCAACTACAGATTCTACAGTCCACTTGCCGAGAGCCTTGAACGGCACCATGATGCGATGGGTGAACACGCCTTCGGGAACAGTTCCCAATGTGTCACCGGCTACAACCACATCACCTGCTTTCGCAATCGGAGTGAAAGCCCACTTTT
Source organism: Fibrobacter sp. (assembly GCA_024398815.1). Taxonomy (GTDB): domain Bacteria; phylum Fibrobacterota; class Fibrobacteria; order Fibrobacterales; family Fibrobacteraceae; genus Fibrobacter. The sequence continues at coordinate 75,933 of JAKSIL010000016.1, read as the reverse complement.
TGTCGCGGGGCAAAGCCTTGAGGTACTTACCGCGCTGCAAAAAGAAGCCGCATTCTTCGGCAAGTTTCGGGAGCGGGTTCTGGAGGCCGTCGAAGACCTGGGTCAAAAGGCCAGGTCCAAGTTCCACGGACAAGAGTTCGCCGGTGAATTCCACTTCGTCGCCAGCCTTGAGGCCGGTGGTGTCTTCGAACACCTGGAGTTCGGCGTAGTCACCGCGGATACGGATGACTTCGGATTTAAGGGGAATAGTTTCGGTTTTGCCCGCGCTGTTCTTGGTGAGCAGTTTGGCAAAAGCCACTTCGTTCTGGGACACGGCGGTTTCGAACTTGACGCGAACCAAGTTACCATTGACGCCGATGATTTTTCCGATACTAGCCATTGAAAATGGACCTCCGGTCATTCCTGCACAAAGGCAGGATCGTTTGCATTAATAACTTTTATGACGGCTTCGTCGCCAGCCTTCTCGCTGATGCGCGACCACCGTTCGCAAATTTGAAGCTTGATGGCGTAAGCGTACACGTGGTAAACGGTACCCTCGCCTACACCGGCCAAGGAATCCACAAGCCAAAAACGGGCGCGGTCGATATCCATTTCTTTTTCCATGGGATTCGACTTGGAGAAGGCGTCCTGAATCATTTTAGCGAATGTGACATCGTAGCCGGCAAAGCTCTTTTCGGCAAAACGCACTTCGGGGCCCCATGCCTGCGCGCGGAGCCTTCCGGAAACGTTCTTCATCTGAATGTCGCGGGCCTGGTAAGCGAGCACAAATTCGTCTTTGCACTCCTCGTTCACCTGGCCGCTCAAAAGCACGTCCAGAGCCTCGAGTTCCTGGGGTTCCAGCACACCTTCGCAGCGGCCGCGGAATTCGGCGAGCGTAAGGGGCAGCGGGTCGCCCAGTTCGAGCATCGGGAGCGATGCCATCAAAAAGGAAGGACTACTCATGAAGTACCTTCTCTAAACTAGTTGCCCTTGGCGGCGGCGTTGACAACCTTGGCGAGCTGCGGACGGAGCAAGCTGGAGAGCGCTTCGGCCATGGCTTCGCTTGTAAATTCGTGGCTCACCTTGCCACCGTCGAGCTTGATGCGGAAACCGAACTTGACGCCGGAATCGCTTTCGACCTTGACGCCGGCGGAAACCTGCTTGGCGAACTCGCCCATCACAAAGCTTGCAAGCTTCTTGGCGTCATCTTCGCTGAAGTCCACTTCGACATCGCTGGTATAGCCCTTGGCTACGGTGAGGAGCATATTCTTGATGGTGGATTCGTCCAGGGCCTTTTCGACCTGCAGGGCGAGCAAATTCTGAATCATGGTTTCGAGATTCTTGCCTACGGAAAGGAGAAGGTCGCGGGCAGACTGGGCAAGAGTGCGTTCGCTGCGTTCCGTAAATGCTTCGGCGTCCTTGTCCGCTTTTTCAAGCTTAGCGGCGGCTTCGGCTTCGGCGGTCTTCACGATTTCGGCCGCTTTTTCCTTGGCGGCGGCAATAATTGCCGCTGCTTCGTTTTCTGCTTTATTTACTGCATCTTTTTGGATGCGATCCATAAGGGCTTGCAAATCTTCAGCCATTTCATTCTCCACGTTGAAAACTCTCAAAATTTGCCCGAAAATAGGCAATTTTGATTTAATACTGAAAGGAATATACAAGCAAATTCTTGAAAAAGGCAAATATTTTGGGATTTTTTTTCAAAAAAAAAGTTTACCTAGTTAAGATTTTGCAAGAAAATTGACATTTTGAGGGATAAAAGGTCAAAAATCAGCGATGAAATACATTTTATGGATCTCTTTCGCCGGCGTTGGCTCCAAGATGACCTCGGTTTTGTTTCGTGACCCTGAAGCGAAGCGACGGGGTCCATTTTCAGGGTATATTTTGCACTTTTCTATGGTACACCCCCTCCCATTTACTATATTTACCGCGGAAATTTTATTTCAAGGACGTAAAAAAATGAAACGTACTCATAACTGCGGCCAGCTTCGCAAGGAAGACGTTGGCCAGATTGTAACTCTCGCCGGTTGGGTTGACCGTCGCCGTGACCACGGTGGCGTGATTTTTGTTGACCTCCGCGACAAGTATGGCAAGACTCAAATTGTTTTCAACCCGGACTACAACGCCGACGTTATCAAGACTGCAGAACAGCTCCGTAACGAATACGTCATTTACGTGACCGGTAAGGTTTACGCCCGTGAAGAAGGCAACGCCAACGAAAAGCTCGCTACAGGCGAAGTCGAAGTGAAAATCGACAAGGTCGAAATCCTGAACGCGGCCCTCACCTCACCCCTGGCCATCAACGACCCGAACGAAGAGTGCAAGGAAAACGACGACCTCCGCCTCCAGTACCGTTACCTGGACCTCCGCCGTCCGTGGATTCAGAAGAAACTCCTCCTCAAGAGCAAGTTCCTCCGCGCCGTGTACGACTTCTTCTACGACAACGGATTCGAAAACATCGAAACGCCGTGCCTCTGCAAGTCCACTCCGGAAGGTGCCCGTGACTACCTCGTTCCCTCCCGCGTGAACCCGGGCAAGTTCTACGCCCTGCCGCAGTCCCCGCAGCAGTACAAGCAGCTCTTGATGATTGCCGGCATGGACCGCTACTTCCAGGTGGCAAAGTGCTTCCGCGACGAAGACCTCCGCGCCGACCGCCAGCCGGAATTCACCCAGATTGACGTCGAAATGTCCTTTGTGAACCAGGACGAAGTCATGGAAATGTTCGACAAGTTCGTGACCGAAGTCCTCGGCAAGGTCTGGAACTTCGAACCTCCGCGTCACATCCGCCGCATGAAGTGGGCAGAAGCCATGCTCAAGTATGGTTCCGACAAGCCGGACCTCCGCTTCGACCTCGAAATCCACGACGTTTCCGAAATCGGTGCCAAGAGCAACTTCGGCGTGTTCAAGAACTGCGTCGCCGCCGGCGGCAAGATCCGCGGTATCGCCGCCAAGGGCTGCGTGGACTTCACCCGCAAGCAGATTGACGACCTCACCACGTTTGTTGGCAAGTACGGTTCCAAGGGCCTCGTTTGGATGCGCGTCAAGGAAGACGACGTCGTCGAAACCCAGGTCGGCAAGTTCTTTACGACCGAACAGTTGAACGAACTCCGTGACGCAGTCGGCGCCAAGTGCGGCGACATGATGTTCTTCATCGCCGGCCCCGAAAAGATTGCAGCAACCGCCATGGGCCAGCTCCGCCTCGAAGTCGCCCGCATCAAGGGCCTCCGCGACCCGAAGAAGCGCGAATTCGTGTGGATTACCGAATTCCCGATGTTCGAATACAGCGACACCGAAGGCCGCTACATGGCCATGCACCACCCGTTCACCAACCCGCTTCCGGAACATCTCCAGATGATGCTCGACGGCAACCTGAAGGATTGCAACGCCGAAGCCTACGACCTCGTTTTGAACGGTGTCGAAGTCGGTGGCGGTTCCATCCGTATCCACAACCCGGAAGTCCAGGAAAAGGTGTTCCGCCTCCTCGGCTTAAGCGAAGAACAGGTGAAGGAAAAGTTCGGCTTCTTCGTCGACGCCTTCAAGTACGGTGCTCCTCCGCACGGTGGCCTCGCCTTCGGTCTCGACCGCGTTGTCGCTACCATGGAAGGTGAAGAATCCATCCGCGACTACATCGCGTTCCCGAAGAACACGAGCGCCTCTAGCCCGATGGACCAGAGCCCGAGCGAAGTCGACCTGCAGCAGCTGCAGGACATCCACATCGCCGTGCAGATGCCCAAGAGCAGCAAGTAGGATAAAGGTTAAAGGATATAGCTTACTCTTTACACTTTATCCTTTCCGCTTTATGCAAAAAAGGCCGCGAGAAATCGCGGTCTTTTTTTATGGATCCCGTCGGGGCTTCGCCCCTCCAGGATGACGCTATGGCCGCGAGAAATCGCGGTCTTTTTTTATGGATCCCGTCGGGGCTTCGCCCCTCCAGGATGACGCTATGGCCGCGAGAAATCGCGGTCTTTTTTAATTTGTACGCAAACATTTTTTCCGGTTTTCGAAACATATTCATTTTCCAAGTTAAGAATCATGAGAATTGCGAAAATATAAGATTATATTCCGTCGGGTACTTGTTTCGTGTTTTGTGATATATTTCACAGTTAATTTACTTGTCAAATAAAAAATTTATTTTATCAACCCTTTATTGCTATTTTTTGCAAACATTCAACAATGGAGATGTTACAATGAAACTTTCTACTCGTGCAATTGCCGAAGCTATCGGTACATTCTGGCTCGTTTTCGGTGGCTGCGGTGCAGCCGTCCTCGCCTGTGGCGCCAACAACTTCGGTATCGGCTACGTAGGCGTCGCCCTCGCCTTCGGTCTCACTGTGCTTACTATGGCTTATGCCATCGGTCACGTTTCGGGCTGCCACTTGAACCCGGCAGTCACCCTCGGCCAGGTCGCCGGCGGACGTTTCCCGGCAAAGGAAGCCCCTGCATATATCGTAGCCCAGTGCATTGGCGGTATCGTTGCCGCTGCAGTGCTTTTCGTGATTGCACAGCCCGACCTCACTAACGCAGGCATCGGCGCTTTCGCCACCAACGGCTGGAGCGACGAACTTGTGAACGGCTTTAACGCATTCGGCGGCAAGGCTACCGGCATTCTCCCGGCATTCCTCATCGAAGTCGTGCTCACGGCCATCTTCCTGTTCGTGATCATGGGCGCTACCGACGGCCGCGCTCCGGCTGGCTTTGCCCCCATCGCCATCGGCCTCTGCCTCACCCTCATCCACCTCATTTCCATCCCGGTCACGAACACTTCCGTGAACCCGGCCCGCTCCACTGCCATGGCAGTGTTTGTCGGCGGCGCTGCCATCAAGCAGTTGTGGCTCTTCTGGGTCGCTCCGATTCTCGGTGGCGTGATTGGCGGTTTCGGCTACAAGTGCCTCGCCGAAAAGAAGAAGTAATCGCTTCTAATTCACCTTTAAAAAGATGTTCCCCGGACGGTCGAAAACCTTCCGGGGCTTCTTTTTTGCACGAACCCTCAAAAGTGGGATTTTTCGTCCCGAAAATTCCGTTTTTTAACGAAAATCGCCATTTTCGTTTATTTTTTTACAACACTTATTGAATCGCGAACAACAAAAAAACAGACTATTCTGAGAACATTTATTATTTTAAAAAATGGTTATGAGGTTTTAGGGTCTGATAACCGTAACCAGGAGTCATTTTGAATAAAAAATTCAAACACAGCAAGAAAGTTTTCTTGCTTTCGGCCGCTTTTGCATGTTCCTTTGTAATCGGCTGTTCCGATGATAGCAGCTCACCTACCGTCGCTGAAGGCGATGATGGAACTCTCGTCATTTCCAACGACACCATCCCCGAAGGCAATGCGAACAACGGTATTGTCGACGATGGCACCGGGAACACTCAGAATAACGGAGACGCAAATAACGCAGGCTCCACCAGCGAAGACACCAATAACGGCTCAACCACCGACAACAACAGCGGAAACAATGGTGGCGACAACAGCGGAAACGACCCGCAATCGAATCCCTCTACCGACCCGCAAGATCCCGCAAAGCCGAACGACCCGCAAAATACGCAGGGCGATTCGAATAATCAAAAGACTTACAACAACCAGGACGTCAACACTTCCAATGCTCAAGATGCAACGGGCGATCTCAAGGAATACGAAGACAACCACGCCGCCAAGGAAAGCTTCTTGCCGGCTGCAGGCTTCTATTCCAACCTGACCATCAATCCGCCCACCCCGCAAAAGGGCGGCGAAATCAAGTGCACCTTCGACGGTTCCTTCCCTACGCAGGGCTCGCAGGGCATCACGTCTGCCAAGCAGATTACGGAAAACACCGTCGTGCGCTGCTCGGAATTCGTCAACGGCCAACCTGTCGACACGACAACGCAAACCTATTTCATTAACGAAAACGTGAGCATGCCGGTTGTCGCAATTACCGTGAATCACCACGACATGTTCGACTCCACCGACGGCCTTTACGCCACCGGAAACCTTACCAACAACACGGGTATGGGCGGCATGGGCGGATTCAACATGGGCGGCATGATGGGCGGCCTCGTCACCGACAACAACAATCCCAAGTGCACCGAACCCTGCCAGCAGGCCAACTTCTGGAAAGACACGGAACTCCCGGCTCATGTGGAATTTTTCGAAAACGGAAGCTCCACCAAAACCAAGAACTGGGAAATTGACGCTGGCATTTCCATTATCGGAAACTACAGCCGTTACAAACCCAAGAAGAGCGTTGCCATCAAGATGGACGACGACACTTACGGCGACAAGAGTTTGAAGTATTCATTGTTCAAGACGCGCCCAGAAGCGAAAAAATTCAGAAGTTTCAACCTCCGCAACAACGGTAACCGCTTCTGGACGGACTACATCGAAGATGCTATGCTCACAAGCCTTATGGAAGGCACCGAAGTAGACTACCAGCGCAGCCGTCAAGTCGTGGTATTCTACAACGGCGAGTATTTCGGCATCCACGACATGCGCGAACGCTTGAACCGCAGTTTCGCCGAAACGAACTACGGCATCGAAAGAAAAAGCATCAACGTAGTCAAGAACTGCAACAACGGCGACGAAGGCTACCAGAGCGGTTGGTGCCCGAGCGGAACAAACGGAGCCTCCGCCAGCGAATTCGCACAGTTGGTGAATTCCATTACCAGTGGCAACTTCGAAGGCGAAAACAACCAGAATTATGCTCAACTCAAGCAGAAAATGAGCATGAACAGTTTCGCCCAGTACATGATTGCAGAAATGTACGTCCACAACGGCGACTGGCCGAACAACAACATTCGCGCCTGGGGCAGCCCGAGCAATGGCGTGCCTTTCAAATTCATGATTTTCGACCTGGACCACGGCTACGGATTCACTCCGGGCATCACTGGTTTCGACACCGAAAGCCAGAACATGTTCCAATGGGTGCTTGGAAGCGCCACCATGGACAACAACAATGGCGGCAACCAGGGTAACCAGGGCAACCAAGGCGGCATGGGCGGCATGGGTGGCATGGGCGGATTTGATATGGGCGGAATGGGCATGGGCTTTGGCATGGGCGCAAGCTCCACCATCGGAAACATGCTCAAAAAACTCCTTGCAAACCCAGAATTCAAACGTCTGTTCATCAACCAGGCTTGCATTCTCTTGAACGACTACCTCACATACGACAAGGTTCAAGCCGCCGTCCAGAGCATGAACAGCACTATTCCCAGCAGCGAACAGTCGCGCGACGAACAGCGTTGGCCGCGCAACCAGAGCAACTTCACCTGGTCACCCAGTGGCAGCGATCTTCTTAGATTCGGCCAGAACCGCACCGAAACCACGAGGCAGGAATTCCAGCAGTACTTCGGCTTGAGCAACAGCATCACCGTGAACATCTCTGCAAGCGGATCCGGCACAATCGAAGTAGACGGAATGGCCTTGCCGAGCTCGAACTACAAGGGAAAATTCTTTGCCGGCAACGCCATGCAGCTCACCGCAGTTCCCGGTTCTGGTGCGGTGTTTACAGGCTGGGCCGACGGATCCACCGAAAACCCGAGAATTGTCAATCCAAGCGAAGGTTCGTCCTTTACGGCGAACTTCAAATAAAACGTTTTGAAAAAAAATTTAGGCGGCTCCGTGAGGGCCGCCTTTTTTGTTTTAATTTTGTTTTAATAGTCCATTACACAGCGGACACTATATTCTTCGTAAAAAGATTCACGTTTTTTGCTAAAACTTTCAAAAACCCAGCAGTATTCATAGGAGATGTGGAAAATCGTCTCTTTATAAGTCGTATCAAGAGTAAAACTTCTCGTCGGAACATTGGTTAGCGAATCGGACACCACGGCAGAATCCGCGGCAACGGTATCTGCAGAGGCAACGGTATCTGCAGAGGCAACGGTATCCGCCACAAGAGTATCAGTATCGCAGCTGTCCAAGGGTATATCGGTATAAATGGTATCAACTCTCACTTTCGTATGCACAGAGTCGCTACTTGTCATAAAATCAACTTCATTAAATTCGGATTTTTCAAAGCAGTTACAGTTATAATTCCACGAACTAGCAATCATGGTAAAGCCAGTTGAATTCGTTGGCACTAAAGACGATGGAGCCCAATTAAAATTTGCGGCCATAAGGTTTCCTACACTTCCAGCAGCAGCAATCAGGTCGTCCCATTCTGCGGCAGATGACACATGCCATCCAGCAGGACAGGCGGAATCCACCTGATCAAAGGTATATACATTTCCTATCGTGTAGAATCTGGTGGTGTCACTGTGATTATACAGTCTTTGGGATCCATCAAACAAGTATCTCAAGTTCTCGGCCATCCAAGTGTAATTGCCGATTTTTATGTATCCATAAACATTGCTGTCACGTTCATCTGTAAAATAGCTGTATTCAAGATTTTCGTTGAAGTAGTTCTTTGCTCCGTTTATGTCGTAAGCCAGTTGTGCTTCAGCAGCCTGCTTTTCTGCAATATTTTTTTCACGAGTTTCCAGGAAGTCCTTCAAAGCGTCGATGGAATCGGCTTTGGAGCCCTGAACACAACGAACATGTAATCGATTAGACTTAAAAGAAAAATCGGCCTCAAAAGACTTGTAGCCGCCTAAATCGACTGAATAATAGACAGCCATGTTAGAATTGCGCTCAAAAGAGAATCCATAATCCGATTCGATGCGAACCCCGTAGTCGGCAGATACGCTCGTCCAATATTCATCCGATTCACTCCACCCATGTTCTTTCAAATTGCAGTACGTGATAGAATCGCATTTTGCATTTATGGCCGACTTAAAATCATCAAACTCGTCCATAGTCGGCAAATGCCAACCCGGAGGACATATTCCGTCATTATACAAGCTGTCGTCATAACTGTCAAAATTCATCGCCTCGTTGTATGTATACTTGTATTTGCAGCTGTAGCTCTCCTCGTCGCTTTGCGAACTCACAATCGGAACAATGCCGGTTGCACTATGAGAACAATATGACTCGTTTTCCCAGGAAGCCATTTGGGGATTCCATATAGAGTCGTAAAAGGTGAGATTTTCCGCCATCCACAACTGTCGTCCGATTTGAATAGTCTGGTAAACAGTTCCGTCGCGAGGGTCGACCATAGTGCCCATTTGACCAAAGACTTTTTTTGTCTCTGATTTTTCAGAAGACTTCTCAGAAGATTTTTCATCACTATTGCTGGCATCATCGGCATTGCTACCGCTGTCGCCACAAGCAGTAATCATTGCAGCAAAGGCAAGAAGGATTGCCAAAGGTAATATATATTTCTTCAATTTTTTCTCCTTTAGTTGCACACAGAAAAGCACTCTATGCGACTTTTTAAATCATTGGGCGAAAATATAGAAAATAAAATTCTATATTTGTACACGTATTTTTTAACCCGCCGGGAAACCGGCTTACTACATAAGGAAGAAACAATGGCTGACAATCTGTCCGCACTCGGCAAGGCTCGCAAGGCCTACCAGCCGAAACTCCCCGTCGCTCTCCGCAAGGGCGCTCTCAACGTTACACTCAACAAGGGCAAGGCTACTGAATCTGTCCGTGACCAGAAGAAGATCAAGGCTCTGTTCCCGAACACCTACGGTGCTCCGTACATTCAGCTGAAGGCCGGCAAGGCCGCTGGCGAAGCCAAGGCTCTGAACGTTGGCGTGGTTCTTTCCGGTGGTCAGGCTCCTGGTGGACACAACGTTATCGCCGGTATCTTCGACGGTATCAAGAGCATCAACCCGAAGAGCAAGCTCCTCGGCTTCCTCGGTGGCCCCAGCGGTCTCGAAAACGGCAAGTTCATCGTGATCAACGAAAAGATCATGGACTCCTACCGCAACACTGGTGGATTCGACATCATCCAGTCCGGCCGTACCAAGCTCGAAACCGAAGAACAGTTCAAGAAGTGCATGGCTGTCGCCAAGGCCCAGAAGCTCGACGCTATCGTGATCATCGGTGGTGACGACTCCAACACGAACGCTGCCGTTCTCGGTGAATACTTCCAGGCCAACGGTGCAAGCTGCGTGGTTTGCGGCTGCCCGAAGACCATCGACGGCGACCTCAAGAACGAATACATCGAAACTTCCTTCGGTTTCGACACCGCCGTGAAGACCTACTCCGAACTCATCGGCAACATCATGCGCGACGCGAACTCCGCCCGCAAGTACTGGCACTTCATCAAGCTCATGGGCCGCTCCGCTTCCCATATCGCTCTTGAAGCCGCCCTCCAGACTCATCCGAACGTCTGCCTCATTTCTGAAGAAGTGAAGGGCAAGAAGATGAAGCTGAAGCAGGTCATCAAGTACGTTGCAGACATCGTCGCTGCCCGTGCCGCTGAAGGCAAGAACTTCGGTGTCGCCCTCATTCCGGAAGGCCTCCTCGAATTCATCCCGGACGTCGGCGTCCTTATTTCTGAACTTTCCGAAGCCCTCGCCCACCACGAAAAGGAAGTCGAAGGCCTCGACACCGCAGCCAAGGTCGAAAAGCTCTGCAAGTGGGTTTCCAAGGCTTCTGCCGAAGTCCTCGTTTCCCTCCCGGCTTTCGTTCAGGCACAGTTGATGCTCGAACGCGACAGCCATGGCAACGTCCAGGTTTCCCTCATCGAAACCGAAAAGCTCATCATCGAAATGGTGAAGAAGGACCTCAAGAGCCGCAAGAACTTCAAGGGCAAGTTCTCCGCTCTCAACCACTTCTTCGGTTACGAAGGCCGTTGCGCCGCTCCGTCGAACTTCGACGCCGACTACTGCTACAGCCTAGGCTACACCGCCTCCGTGCTCGCCTTCAACAAGATGAACGGCTACATGAGCTCTGTCCGTGACCTCACGAAGGGCATCGACAAGTGGGTCGCCGGTGGCATTCCTATAACCATGATGATGAACATGGAACGCCGCAACGGTGCCGACAAGCCGGTTATCCAGAAGGCTCTCGTGGAACTCGACGGTGCTCCGTTCAAGTTCTTTGCCAAGAACCGCGAAGAATGGGCCAAGACTGAATCTTACTCCTACCCGGGTCCGATCCAGTACTGGGGTCCGAGCGAAGTTTGCGACATCACGAACTTCACGATTAAGCTGGAACGCGGTGCCATCAAGGTAAAGTAAGACTCGTTTCTCAGAGGCGTCTGCGTCGTTCCTTCGCCCCTCACGTAGGTTGACTACGCTACGGGGCTCAGGGCCTAGCATCCATCCTCTGATAAACTTCGTCTGAAGTTAGGGGCGTAAACTTCGTTGCCTCGGCCCTCACGTAGATAACTACGCTACGGGCCTCGGACGCCTTGTTTCCACTCCCTAAAATTCCAAATTTTTAAAAAGGAAGTCTGAATAAGGCTTCCTTTTTTTGGTTGTGCTGCGGGGTGTGAAGTACCGAGTAAATTTCTATCTTTATGTCTATGGAAAACAACGCGACAAAAACGAACGCCGTCGAACAGGGAAACGCGTCAGGTTCCGCGCAAAGTTACACGCAAAGCTTTGCTAAAAGTACCGCGCGCGAACTGTACGCCGAGCTCTTGCGCATCGTTGCAGCGTTCACAGTCGTTTTCCAGCATACGGTGACTTCGGTGTGGTACGACGTTCCGGTAGATACCGGCGATTTTTTTGCATTGAATTTTTTGAATAGCATTGCGCGATTCGGCGTGGGCGTATTCATCATGATCAGCGGAGCGTTCATGCTTTCGCCCAAGTATCCGCACTCTCCGCAGAAAATTTTGAAAAAGAACCTCACCCGTATCTTGATTCTTTTAGTGGCATGGGTCTGTGTTTACGGCGTCGTGAACGCCATCTGCGAAGGTATTCGTGAAGGGCTCGGAATTGGCGCAAGCGTCATCAATATATTGGCGGCTCCGCTGGACCTGTTCGTCGCCCCGCCCACGCATCTGTGGTTTTTGTACGCCATCGCAGGTCTTTACGTGATTACGCCAGCCTTGCGCGTGTTCACCGAACACGCCTCAAAGCACATGGTGCTTTACGTCATCGCCATTTTCTTCATGTTCGGGCTAGTGATTCCGACGGTAAACCATCTGCTTGCAAAACTTGCGCACTTTCACATGTACCAGAACATCGGAATTCGCGGGGCGACGACGTTCGCTGGCTTTTACCTGACCGGATTCTATATTTCGCAATATGGACTCGGGCGAATCGCAAGGCGCGTACTTTACAGTTCTGCGCTTATTTCGTGGTTCATTTCGTTCTTCTACTCCACTTATTTCAGCCTTGTCAAAGACGCCCCCAACGAGTTCTTCTTCGGGAATTTCAGGCCCATGACGTTCCTGATTGCGGCAGCGGTATTCTGCTTTTTCAGGACGCGCTATGGCGAGCGCCGGACAAGCGACACTCGCATTCTGGACATTTCAAAGTGCATGCTGGGCGTGTACCTTTTGCACCCGATGTTCATCAAGATTTTCTACGGATTGAAACTTTCGTTGCTTGAGCCGCACCCGCTCATTACGGCACCGCTCATGGCAGTCGTGTTCTTCGGACTTTCGCTCGGGGCAGTATTCCTGTTCAGGCTCATCCCCGGCGTCAAGAAAATTCTTTAGAACACGTGAGCACATAAAAAATTGCGATTTTGGTTAAAACATGCGACCAAATTCACATTTATTTTAATTTTGGTCGCACATTTTGTTACTTTGTATATAAATTTTACGTTAAAAAAATTTAAAAAAGAGTAAACAGGCATTTTAAGTCGGACTAAAAAAGGATTTTTATACGATTTGGTCCGACGAAAAAGCATCAAAAACATGCCATAGACAATTTTTAAGCCCAAATAACATTAATTTATCTGCAATTCGTAGGACCAAATCAATATTTTTTTCTATTTGGTCCCCTGTTTTTAATTATTTGCACTTTTTAGTGCCTCAAAACCGGAATCAGAGCGTATGATCGAAGACGTTAAAGCAGTTTGCGAAATGTCCTGCGCTTCCAACTTTCGGCGGGAGCGTTTCTTTTTTGCATTCGGCTGTGCAACGCGAGCAGCGGTCGGCAAAGCGGCAACCCGCCACGAAATCCTTCGGGTGCGGCACGGAGCCAGGAATTGCCTGCAAGTTGCGCATTTCGCTGTGGCTTTCCGGGATTGCCGCCAAAAGACCTTGCGTGTACGGATGAATCGGATGGCCAATCACTTCGCGCACAGGACCGCATTCCACGATGCGCCCGGCATACATCACGGCGACGCGATGCGCGTACTCGGAAACAATGCCCATGTTGTGCGTAATGAGGAGCACCGCAGTCCCCGTCTTTTCGGCAAGTTGTTTGAGAACCTTGAGCACTTGCGCTTGCACGGTCACGTCGAGAGCGGTCGTCGGTTCGTCGGCGATGATGAGTTTCGGTTTCGGCAAAAGCGCCATCACGATGCAAATGCGCTGGAGCATACCGCCCGAAAGTTCATGCGGGTAGGAATCCAAAACGCGGTCCGGGTCCTTGAAGCCCGCGGCCAAAAGCTGTTCACGAATAATCGCAAGCGGTTCCTTGGCACAATTTTCGCACGATTCTGTGTCGCCGTTTTCGCAGTCAGAAACCCCGAACTTGAAAACTTCGAGCAACTGTTTTTTTATAGTCACCACAGGGTTCAAGGCCTGCATAGGTTCCTGGAAAATACAGGCAATTTCGGAACCGCGAACCTTCTGCAATTCATCTAGCGGAATCTTCGTGAGATCAACACTAGATTCCTCGAACCTCGTACCTCGAGCCTCGAACATCACTTCACCGCTCACGATTTTTGCACTCGGCCAGGGCAACAAACGCAAAATGCTCATGGCGGTCACACTCTTGCCGCAGCCCGACTCGCCCACCAACGCAAAGAATTCACCCGGATAAATATCGAACGAAACGCGGTCCGTCACCTGGACAAGCGGAGTCTTCTCTTCTACTTTTTTCCAAAATTTTGGGAAGCACCGTCTCGTGGAGGATTTTCCACCAAACGCCACCGACAAATCGCAGACCGACAAAACCGGCATTTTCGCGCCCTGCAATTCCGCATTATTTTTATCGGTACTATTCATTGCTACCCGCCAGGAATTTCTTGATTTCTTCTAAGCGGTCAAGAGCCAACTTGCGGCCCATATCGTAAACACGCTGGAGTTCGGCAGTATTCTTTTCGGTACGGCTGATTCCAAGCGGTTCTTCGGGGCAAAGTACAAGGACACTCCCCTGCTTTTCCTGTTCAAAAACATAGCGGGTTTCGTCGTTGTACATATTGTGGCGATTGGCCATCGCATCCAAAAGTTTCGGATACTTGCGAAGCAAAATGCGCATGAGCCACATTAACTTGTTCGGAGTCTTCTCGTACGAACGCGGCTGCGTCAAAACGACCACATTACGCTTGTAACCGACACTTTCCATGAACGAAAGCGGAATGGAATCCGTCATGCCTCCATCGAGATACAGACCGCCATCAATTTCGACTGGTTTCGAAACCAGCGGCATCGAAGCGGATGCACGCATCCATTCCAATTCCTTACGGTTTCCGTCGGTAAGTTTCACATAGACCGGCTTGCCCGCAACGATGTCAGTAGCGGCCATGTAGAATTCCATCGGATTCGCTTTCAACGCCTCGTAATCAAACAAGTCCAGTTCATCGGGAATAGCCCTGTAGCAAAAGTCGGCATTGTACATGTTGCCCGTCTTGAGGAGCGATTGCACACTGCAGTAGCGTTTGTCGTTTGCAAAGCGAAGGTTGTAACGAAGGGCTCGACCCGGCTGGCGGGACTTGATGTTGCAGCCAAAGCAGGCTCCGGCCGAAACGCCCACGGCACCATCGAATTCAATTCCCTGCTCCATGAACACGTCGAGAACACCGCAGGTGAACAAACCACGCATCGCACCACCTTCAAGCACGAGACCTTTTTTCATTCGATTTTCACTTTTGCAATCCACAACAAATTTCCCTTATCTCTGCGCGAAGCGCCTTATTTAACCTCAAGCCTCAAAGCGAGCCTGCGAGCGACCTCATTCCTCAAAGCGAGCCTGCGAGCGACCTTATACATATCTATCCCCCGATTTGGGATCCATGGCGTCCCGCACACCTTCGCCGACGAACGTCGTGAGCAAAAGCGTCACAAACAAGGCCGCCACGGTGCTCACGGAAATCCACGGAGCATACAAATTATTGAGCCCTTGGCTCATAAGTTCACCCCAACTGGGCGTAGGCGGCTGCAGGCCAAATCCAAGGAAGTCCAACGAAGTCAGGCTTCCGATTCCGCCGATAAGCGTGAACGGGAAAAGCGTCACCACGGGCGTCATGGCGTTCGGCAAGATTTCCTTGAAAAAGATGTGGCGATGCCCCATGCCCAAAACCTTCGCCGACTGCACATAAGTCATGTCGTGCAATTTCAGGAATTCCGCGCGCATGTAGTAACTGAGCGAAATCCAGTTGAACGCAGCCATAATCAAAATCAAAAGCCAGAAACTGCGGCCGTAAATGCTGCCGATAAGAATCACCACATAAAGCATCGGGAGCGACGACCAGATTTCAATCATGCGCTGCATGCCCGTATCCCAGAACTTACCGAGGTAGCCCTGGATGCCGCCGATGACAATACCCAGAAACGTCCCGAGAACCGTCAAAAGCAAACTGAAACTGATGCAGATGCGGAACCCGTGAATCAAGCGAGAAAGCACATCGCGACCATTGCTATCGGTACCGAGCCAATGCTTGGCGCTCGGCGCAAAAGGTGGCGTGCCATCATTATCCAAATCGGCTTTAAGCGGATCGTGCGCAATAGGCGGCATAATCGCCCAGGCCTCCGGGCAACCGCCCGCACGCGGGAAGCCGTCGAGAGCGTCCTGTTCACATTCGCGGGCATCGGCCAAAAGCAATGTGTAATCGGGTTCCGTCTGGTACTCGCCGCCAAAGTCAGCCTCGCTGTACCGCGCAAACGCCGGGAAGTAACTCTTGCCGCCGTAACTCAGGTAAAGCGGCTCGTCGTTCACCGTCCACGGGCTCGTAAGGCTGAGCAAATACGCCACCACGAGCACCAGAAGCGACCAAAACGCCCGCTTGTTCTTGCGGAAGCGCTTCATGCGGTTCAAGGTCTCTGTAGAAAGGCGAAATTTCATCTTTCGGCAATATAGAAATAGTTTTCAAACAGAAAATTCATCGATTTAGACAAGGCCTGTTCTAAAACTATTTCTTGAGTTTCTTCAAATTTTCAAGGCGGTTCAGCGCGTCGTTCAGAGTATCGTCCTTTTTCGCGAAGTGAAGGCGAATCAGGTGATCCACAGGCTCGCGGAAGAAACTGGAGCCGGGTACGGCAGCAACGCCCACTTTTTCGGCCATGTCCTTGCAGAATTTTGCGTCCGGAAGGTCCGCATCGTTCGTCCAGTCGGCTGAACGCTTTCCATAGCCGAAATCACCAATGTCAATCAAGACAAAGTAAGCGCCCTGCGGTTCCGTAAAGCGGAGCCCCAGATCACGAAGGCCGTTTACAAACAAATTCTTCATGTGCGTATAATGCGCCTGCAATTCGGCATAGTACGCATCGTCAAAACGGAGAGCCGTCACTGCAGCTTCCATAAGAGGTGCAGCTGCGCCCACCGTCAAAAAGTCGTGCACCTTCTTGACGCGTTCCATAATCGATTCGCAAGCGAGCACATAACCCAAGCGCCAACCGGTAATGGAATAAGTCTTGCTCAAACTGCTGCACTCGATAGTGCGTTCGAACATTCCCGGAAGTGTTGCAATGTACGTGTGCTTATGCGGAGCAAAAACGATATGCTCGTAAACCTCGTCGGTAATCACGTACAAGTCGTACTTCACGGCTAAAGACGCAATCACGGAAAGTTCTTCGCGGGTAAAGACCTTCCCGCTCGGATTCGCCGGATTGCAAAGCACAAGCGCCTTCACGCCCGGCTGCTTCATCGCGTCTTCCAGAACATTCGCATCAAAACTCAAGTCATCAGGCGAAAGCGGCACATAAACGGGAGTCGCACCGCACAGAATCGTATCGGCGGAATAGTTCTCGTAAAACGGAGAAAACAGCACCACCTTCTCGCCAGGGTTGCAGACAGACATCATCGCCGCCATCATGGCTTCGGTACTGCCGCAGGTCACGACCATTTCCTTTTGCGGGTCGTAGCGGAGGCCGCTAAAATGCGCCTGCTTGTCGCTCAAAGCCTCGCGAAAGTTCTGTGCCCCGAACGTAATCGCATACTGATGCGGGCCAGAAAGAGCCACTTGCGAAAGGCGGTCGGTCAAAGCCTTGGGCGGATCGAAATCAGGGAAACCCTGCGAAAGATTAATAGCACCGCATGCGTTTGCAATGCGCGTCATGCGGCGAATAACAGAATCTGTAAAAGTCGAAGTACGAGAACTTAAAGGTTGCATAAATTCCTCTATATCGGTAATATAAAAAAATACCATACGGCATAAGCGCATTTTTAAACCAAGAGTTTCAAAATTATTTTCCCATATTTTTATATTAAACGCATGCTCAAAAAAGAAAACAAAGAAGAATCCACGGGTGAAGTACCCCAGAATGAATCCCAGAACAAGGCGGCACAAGACCTGGCCAACGACCCGATTCTGAATGCAAGTTCCATCAATAGCGAAGACTATTGGTTTTTGAAGGTCAGCGGGAACGACAAGTAATAAGGATTTTTTAGTGCGTAGGCAAGACAACCAGAGAAATCGAGGAAACGCCCTGGAATTTAACCGTGGACAGGACAGTGAACGCGGTGACCGTGGCCTCAAGGAAAACAAGACGCAAAAAGAACGTTGCATTCTCGTCGGAATTTCCACCCCAAAGGTACGCCCTTGGCTTGCAAGCGAACAACTCGCGGAACTTGGGCGACTCGCCGAAACCGCAGGCGCACTTGTGACGCGCAGTTTTTTGCAAAGGGTGCAGAACTTCAGCCCGGCAACGCTCATCGGCGAAGGCAAGGTGAACGAAGTCAAACACGCCCTGGAAGAAGACAACGCAAAAATGGTCGTTTTCGACGACGACCTTTCGGGTTCGCAGGTGCGCAATCTGGAACAGCGCATGCCGGGCATCAAAGTGCTCGACCGCACGGGCCTGATTCTCGACATTTTCGCAAAGCACGCCGTCACGGCGGAAAGCCGCCTGATGGTGGAAGTGGCGCAGTTGCAATACATGATGCCGCGCCTTACGGGTGCCTGGACGCACTTGTGCAGACAACATAACGGCGGTATCGGAACGAAGGGGCCTGGCGAAACTCAGCTCGAAACCGACCGACGCATGATTCGCAAACGCATTCAGGAACTCAAGAAGAAACTGGAAAAAATCGAGGACGCCCGCGAAAGCCAGGCCGACAACCGCAACAACATTTTCCAGGTGGGCATCGTAGGTTACACGAACGCCGGGAAATCGACGCTCACGAACCGCCTCACGGGCGCAAGTGTCTACGTTGAAGACAAACTGTTTGCAACACTTGACAGCACTACGCGCAAACTCTTTTTGGACGGCGAAAACATCATCCTTTCAGACACGGTCGGGTTCATCCGCAAGCTCCCCCACAACTTGATTGAAACGTTCAAGAGTACGCTCGGAGTCGCCGCCCACGCAGATTGCATCCTCGAAGTCGTCGACGGAAGCGCCCCGGATTACCGCGAGCACTTGGAAGTCACGCACAAGACGCTCGAAGGCATTATAGACAAGGAAACGCCTCGCCTCCGCGTGTTCAACAAAGTGGAAATCGCAGACGAAGCCCGCCGCACGGAACTTCTGCAGAACTACCCGGAAGCGATTCAAATCAGCGCCAAGGAAAACATCGGCATGGAACGCCTTCGCGCCGCCTTCAAGGAACAGTTGGAACGCTGGAAAAAGAAGCGCGAAAACGAAGCCGCCAAAATCAAGGAAGTCGTGGAATCGCCGTGGCCGCTGCACCCCGCCGAGAGCGTCAACGACAAAAGTTTCAACAGCAACCGCGACGAAAACTGGCGAGAACCAGGAATCTACGAAATCGAAGGGAACTGACCGATGAACAAAGAAGAACTCAAAGAAAAATATGGCAAAGAACGCGTCCCTCACCAATGGCGCGGTACAGATTTTATTTCGACGATGGTTTGCACGTTCTTCGGTTCGGGAATGAGCCCGAAGGCTCCCGGCACCATGGGAAGCCTAGCCGCAGCGATTGTCGCCTACCCCATGGCTATACTTTTTAGCAAAGCCGATTTCGCAACTTTCCAAATCGAAAATTTCGCATTCAACTCCTGCTTTTTGCTCGCCGCCATTATCGTATTCTTCGCGGCCATTCCGTTCGTGAAAAAGGCCATGGACGACACCAAAACCGAAGACCCGGGCTGGATCGTGATTGACGAAGTCTGCGGAATCTTCATGGCGTTCGCGTTTGTGGCTCCCGCGACGCTCCTTGCACAGCCGTGGCTATTGGCCGTAGGCTTTGGGCTGTTCCGCTTTTTCGATATTTTAAAGCCTCTCGGAATCCATAAATTTGAAAGTTTCCCCGGCGCATGGGGCGTAATGGCAGACGATTTACTCGGCGGAATCTACGCAGGCATACTGCTTGCCGCCCTTACTCTCGCATTATAAAAAAACGCAGACGTTCTACACGCCTGCGGCAAAAATTTTTACCAAGAAATACACTTGGCAAAATTCGAAAGCTTATCGGACGAATAGGCGTCCTTGACGCAGTCGACAAGGTTGTCGATTTTTTCGTCGGTTTCATCGGACGAACCATCAGACTCCGCAGGCGGATTTGCTGCAAGAATAGAATCGGCCAGCGCCTGGGCGATTGAATCTTCTACAGCCTGGGCGATGGAATCCTCGATAGCCTTGGCAAGCGAATCTGCTATCATTTGTGCGACGGAATCGGCAATCGCCTCGAATTCCTCGGCACTGATGCGATTCAGCTCTACCCCGTTCTTGCTCACCACCTTTACAACGCCGTCATTCGCGGCATAATAGAACTTCTTCAAGTTGCAACCGCTCATTTCGCCGTCCAGGCCATCAAAGACGAGAATATCTTCGTAAGTCGTTCCATTGACTTTGATTTTTTCCTCGTAATCCAATGTAAAACGATGCAGGGAATCCTCGCTGCTTATCGGAAATTTCGAATATTTAAACGAGATGGGCCGTGCATGCTCGGAGTCGCACTCGAGAGTGATTTCGCCGCCATCAAAAGACGGCTCTATACGCATGGAGACATCCATGGACATCGTCTCCGAAAAACTATTGTAGCTCAACGCGGAACTCGAATCGTCACCACGATTTTTGGATTCCTTTGCGAACTGGTGCATGACCTCGGTAAAACCGATGGTATCCGCGAAATAGACGACGGAATCCTTATCAAGCGCACCATCGACATCCACAAAAGCATTCAGGTCATCCGCACAAAAAGTGGATCTTTTCGGTTCTGAACTTGAATCGGAACACGCCACAAGGAACAAGCAGGACAAGAAGAATAAAATTCGTTTCATCTTACTTTCCTCCCATTTCGTTGATGGCGATAAAACTTCCATCTTCCAATTCTATTTTTAGGATTCCCTTTTTCTTGTTGTAGAAAACCCTGGATTCCGAATCAACGGATTTGTAAACGACGCTGTCGTCTTCGTCCTGCCCGTAAACAACCTTTTTACCCTTGGTTGCAATGACATCGTCATATTTTTTGCCATTGATTTCCAAAGAACCGATAGAGTCCGCAAGGGGATTTCTTTCCAAATCTTCTTTGTAAATGGTAAACTCGTACTGGCCGAAGGTGATATCGATTCCTTCGCGACCATAATCCTTCTGGGCCATTTTAATTTGGATGGTGTACATCGGATAATCGGATTCAAGGAGCACTTCACGCATCTGGTGGGCAGTCGGAACATTGTCGGCATCCTTGCAAGGGATATCGAACTTGCTCGCATAGGTTCCAAAAGGACTGAAATAGAACACGCTGTCTTCCACGACGACCATGTTGAAGCTGTATCCGTTGGAATGTTCAAACATGACGGTATCACCCGAGTCATATTTCCCGAAATTTTTTTGGAAATCGCCTAGGGTTTCAACTTTTGGGGAACACAAAAACTCGTCCATGTCTTCTGGGCTGCATCCTAAAATATCCAGGCAGAGTAAGCTGCATATCGCAACAATTGGAAATTTTAGTTTTTCTTTCATTTCAGCCCCTTTTTATATGAAAATATACAAAAACTGAAAATTTTGGAGGAAAGTAAGCAAAAAAGTAAAATTTTGAAGGGGGAAAAACAAAAAAGTGAAAAAATGTGCAGTGAAACTATTGACATTTGCCCAATTGTGCATTATATTTATATACGTATAAATTCCAAAGTTATATGCGAGGTTTAAAATGGAAGACATCAAACGCAAGGAACTGACCGACCGCCAGGCCGAAATTTACGAGTACATCAAGAAGTACTCCAAGGAAAACCGCATGCCGCCCACCGTGCGCGAAATCGGCAACCATTTCGAAATTTCCTCCACCAACGGCGTGCGTTCCATTCTCGCCGCCCTCATCAAGAAGGGCTACATCAACCGCTCCCCGCGCTTGAGCCGCGGTATCGAAATTCTGAACTCCGACGCAAGCGACGCCGCCGAAGAGGCTCCCTCCAACACCATCGAAATTCCTATCGTGGGCCGCGTGGCCGCCGGTACTCCCATCCTGGCCGTGCAGAACCTCGAAGGCACAGTCACCATCGACCGCGACTTCCTCGCCTGCCGCAGCGATGTCTTCGCCTTGCGCGTCAAGGGCGACTCCATGATCAACGCAGGCATTTTCGACGGCGACCTGATTTTCGCTCGCCAGCAAAAAACAGCCGACCGCGGTGAAATCGTCGTAGCGCAAATCGACAACGAAGCGACAGTCAAGTACTACCAGCCCATGGCCGACCATATTGAACTCAAGCCGGCAAACCCCAAGTACCGCCCCATCATCGTGAAGAACAACAAGGACTTCTCGATTGCAGGCCGTGTCATCGGCGTGATGCGCAAAGTGAACTAGTCAGCGCGGCATAAACCTCTGCGCATAAATAGTCACGCGACAAACGAGCATAAAAAATCCCGGATCAGCTATACTGCTGTCCGGGGTTTTAATTTTACACTGAAAACTTCGCCAATGTTCAAATCGACGAAGTTGTCAACTAATCTTCGAATTCAGCCAGTTCCTCTTCGGCATCCTTCAAATCGGCTGCGTCAGGACCGTCGATAAATTCGCTATCCTCATCGGCCTCGTCAAGAGAGTCTCCGCCCATGGCACCCATGGAGTATTCCACCTTGCGGGCTTCCTTGGACTGACCGAGCTTGAGGATGGCGGCGCATTCTTCGCAATAACCCAAATGTTTGTCGACCCAGAATTCTGGGGAAACAAGGTTACGATTGCAACGAGTGCACATCTGCGTGGCGGCTTCGCGGGTGAAGGCCAAGTTCTGTTCTTCGAGTTCCTTGAGAATGCGTTCCGTCAGTTCTTCCTGGGTTTCTTCGGCAAGGGAACTCTTGCGGCGGATGGAAGCAGTCGGCTTCTTCTCGAGCTGCTTGAGTTCAGAGGACACCTTCTTGAGGTTCGACTTTTCTTCGTCTTCCTTGACTTCGACGAACATGATGGTCTTGACCGGACGCTTTCCGTTTTGCAACAGCAAAGCGAACGGAATCGCCGGCTTCTTGGACTCCTTCGATTTGCCCTTGGCAGAACCTTCGGTGGATTCAGCGTTCTCTGTCGATGCGTCAGCAACTACTGCAGATTCAGAAGTTTCAACATTCTGATCAACGTCATTGGACTTTTTCTGCTTGGAATCTTTTTCTGTTTTGGCAGGAGCTTTTGCAGGGGCGGGCTTTGCAGGTGCCTTGGCGGGAGCTTTTGCAGGGGCGGGCTTTGCAGGTGCCTTGGCGGGAGCCTTCGCGGGGACGGACTTTGCAGGTGCCTTGGCGGGAGCCTTCGCGGGGACGGACTTTGCAGGCGCCTTGGCAGGAGCCTTCGCGGGGGCGGACTTTGCAGGTGCCTTGGCGGGAGCCTTCGCAGGGGCGGCCTTTGCTGGGGCAGCCTTCTTCGCAGGAGCCTTCGCGGGGGCGGCCTTTGCAGGTGCAGCCTTCTTCGCAGGAGCCTTGGCAGGGGCGGCCTTCGCAGGTGCAGCCTTCTTCGCAGGAGCCTTCGCGGGGGCGGCCTTTGCAGGTGCAGCCTTCTTCGCAGGAGCCTTGGCAGGGGCGGCCTTCGCAGGTGCAGCCTTCTTCGCAGGTGCCTTTGCGGGGGCGGCCTTCGCAGGGGCTGCCTTCTTTGCAGGAGCCTTTGCGGGGGCGGCCTTTGCAGGTGCTGCCTTCTTTGCGGGAGCCTTTGCGGGGGCGGCCTTCTTTGCAGGAGCAGCCTTAGCTGCAGGTTTCTTTGCGTTAGACGACACTTTATTAGAACTCATAGATTACTTCTTTTCCACAATTTTAATGTTTATAATCTTGTCACCGGCATCAATACGGCAAACCACATCTTGCCCTTCAAGCACATGCCCAAAAACGGTATGCCTTCCATCCAGGTGGGGCTGCGGAGTATGGGTGATAAAGAACTGGGATCCGCCTGTACCCGGACCGCGGTTGGCCATGGAGATAACCCCAGTTTCATGTTTTAAATTATTGATTTCGTCATCGATATGATAACCCGGGCCACCAGTTCCGTTACCGGCCGGGTCACCTCCCTGAATCATGAATCCGGGAATCACACGATGGAAGGAAAGCCCGTTGTAGAAACCGCTATCGGCCAAATGCACGAAATTCGCAACCGTATTGGGAGCGGCCTTGAAATCGAGATCCAACTTGATTTCGCCTTCGTGCGTCGTAATTATCGCTTCGATGGCCTTGATACCCTTGTAATCCTTGTTGAACACCCTGGCCTCGTCGGCACAGGAATAACACGCAAGCCCAAGTATGGCAACGCCCATCAATATCTTCTTAAGCACAATCATACTTCCAATTGTTTTATCGTTAATTGTTTTTAAATCGTCAATAGAATATAGATATTTTTTCATCAACATTTCTATATTTGTCCCTAAAATAGACAACATATCAAGACATATATGCCGCAAAACAACAATATCCGCAACTTCAGCATTATCGCCCACATCGACCACGGCAAATCCACCCTGGCCGACCGAATGATCGAACTGACCAAGACCGTTTCGAAAAACGAAATGATGAACCAGCTCCTCGACGATATGGACCTGGAGAGGGAAAAAGGCATTACCATCAAGGCTCACGCCATCCGCATGGTGTACGAACGCGACGGCCAGGAGTACATCCTGAACATGATCGACACTCCGGGGCACGTGGACTTCACGTACGAAGTGAGCCGTTCGCTCGCCGCCTGCGAAGGCGCCATTCTCGTGGTGGACGCGAGCCAGGGCATCGAAGCCCAGACGCTTTCGAACCTGTACCTTGCCATCGAAAACGACCTGACCGTTATTCCTGTCCTCAACAAGGTGGACCTGCCGGGCGCACAGCCCGACCACTACGCACAGATGGTCGGCGATTTGCTCGGTTACGACCCGGACTCCATTCCCCGCATTTCTGCAAAAACCGGCCTCAACGTAAGCCAGGTGCTCGACAAGATTGTCGACGAAATCTCGGCGCCGAAGGGCGATTCCGGCAAGCCGCTGAAGGCTTTGATTTTTGACTCCGTCTACGATTCGTACCGCGGCGTCATCAACTACATCCGCATCGTGGAAGGCACCCTCAAGGCGGGCATGAAAATCCGCATGATGAAGACCGGCGCCGAATACATGGTGACTGAAGTCGGCACGTTCAGCATGCGCCGCGACCCGCGCCCGGAACTTTCCGAAGGCATGGTGGGCTACGTGCTCGCAAACGTGAAGACGATTAGCGACGTGAAAATCGGCGACACGCTTACCGACCCCGCCAACCCGGCAACGGAGCCTCTCCCGGGCTACAAGGATATTCTCCCGATGATTTATTCGGGCATCTACCCCATCGACCCGGAAGACTACCGCAACTTGCGCGAAGCCCTTGAAAAATTGCGTTTGAACGATTCCGCGCTCACCTGGGAACCGGAAACATCCGAAGCGCTCGGATTTGGCTTCCGCACCGGATTCCTCGGACTCTTGCACATGGAGATCGTGCAGGAGCGCCTGGACCGCGAATTCAACGTCGATATCATCACGACAGTGCCAAACGTGGAATACCACGTGTACATGAGCGACGGCTCGATGGTGAAAATCGAAAGCCCCAGTAAACTCCCCGACGCCAGCCGCTACGACCACATCGAGGAACCATACGTGAAGGCGCAAATCTTTACGCCCAAGGAATTCGTGGGCGCCCTCATGACGCTCTGCGACGAAAAGCGCGGCGAATTCGAGACCATGGAATACCTCGACGAGACGAAGGTCATCCTCAAGTACAACCTGCCGCTCGCCGAAATCATGTTCGACTTCTACGACCGTCTCAAGTCCGTGAGCCGCGGTTACGCAGGCCTCGACTACGCCCCGAGCGAATACCGGCAGAACAACCTCGTGAAACTCGACATCCTCTTGAACGGCGACCCGGTGGACGCATTCTCCGTAATCATCCACCGCGACAAGGCGACCACTTATGCAAACGCCATCTGCGTAAAGCTCAAGGACCTCATTCCGCGCCAGCAGTTCGACGTGGCCATCCAGGGCGCCATCGGTGGAAAAATCATCAGCCGCAGCACCGTGAAAGCCGTGCGCAAGGACGTGCTAGCCAAGTGCTACGGCGGCGACATCACCCGCAAGCGCAAGCTCCTCGAAAAGCAGAAGGAAGGCAAGAAGCGCATGAAGAGCATCGGCTCGGTGGAAGTGCCGCAGAAGGCGTTCCTCGCCGTACTCAGCCTGAGCGACGACAGCAGCGGAAACGGGGACTAGTAAAGGCGAAGAATGGCTAGTCTCAAGCACATCGTAAGCAAACTGCACCGCAAGAACTCGAAGTCCCACGTGTTCTTCCTTGTGCTTGTGCTCATCATGTTCCTCCTGATTGCAGGAACTGTGCGATACTACGTGCTTGAGCCAGTGCGTTCAAGCGATTCGAGCATGCACCCAAAGCACAAGGAGCACAAGACACTTTGGATGTGCAAGCTGCCACAATGCATAGACATGCTCAAGTTTGGTGAAAGCGCCTGGGTAAAGCTCCGAAACGGAGAAACACTTGTTCGAAAGCTAATCGCCATGCCCGGCGACACCATCGAAATTACGGACAACGGAAAAGTCTACACGCCGCACATGAACTTCAAGTGGCGCGGCGAAAGTGCTTTTATCGAAAAGCGCAAGATATATATGCCCAAGCGAGGCGACACCCTGACCATAAGCGAACTCAACGACGTGGAGCAGGACTACCTGATTTCGTTGATGCAGGAACAGGGAATGGATTTCTTCTTGAAAACCACGCTGTGGCAGGGCGACCGCGAAATAAGCATCGACCGAGTGGGTTCGACCAAGCTCGCCAACCGCCAAGTCAGTCTGCAGGAAGTCGACCAGTTGCCGTGGCAAGACCGCCGTCTCGTTGAAATGCAAATTCGCCAAAATGAGCCCGGCAACGCCCTCATCAAGCTGAAAAGGGAACTCTACAACAAGGCCGATTCCACCTTGATAGAGCAAGTGGTCATCAACAAGGATTGCTATTACTTTATCTGCGAAAGGCCGACCCATTGTGCCGACAGTCGCGAATACGGCTTCTTCACGCACGAACGAATTCTCGGTCGCCACGAAACGATTCCCGACAAAGTTGTCGAAACCATCACGAAAGCCTCCAAATTCGTACTAAAGAAATTCGACTTTCTCAAAAAGACAAAAGTTTTCAAAAGAGAATCATTAGCCCCAACTCCGCCGAAAGTACATCCGCATCCAAAAGCGAAGACGATTTTAAAAGAAAAAAACACGGAAAAGAACAAATAAAGTTTCACACAAATTCCGCTTTTTTTGCAAAAAAAGTCTGCCAGCGTTACAGCCAGCAGACTTTTAAATTTTCCAAAACGAAATCGTTTTAGTCGAGCGTGTGGACCAGGAGGCCGTCACGGAGCTTGGGTTCGAACCAAGTGCTCTTCGGCGGCATGATTTCGCCGGCGTCGGCGATGTTCATGAGCTGGTCGAGAGTCGTCGGGTACATGGCGAAGGCGCAGGCGCATTCACCGCTGTCGACGCGCTTCACAAGTTCACCGAGGCCACGGATGCCACCGACGAAGTCGATGCGCTTCGATGTGCGCGGATCGTCGATGTCGAAGAGCGGCTTCAAAATGAGCTTCTGGAGGAGCGCCACGTCGAGGCTGTCGACCGGGCCGAGGTTCTTGAGGAACTTGTCCTTGAACGTGCAGGCGTACCACTTGCCGCCCATGTAGAAGTTCACCTGGTTCTGCTTGGCGGGGCTCTGCATGCCGTCGAGAGCCTCGATGTCGAACACGAGCTTCATTTCTTCCATGAGCTGTTCCGGAGAGCGACCGTTCAAGTCCTTGAGCACGCGGTTGTAGTCGAGAATCTTGAGCTGGGTGCTCGGGAACAGGATGGCGAGGTAACGGTTGTATTCCTCGTCGCCGGTGTTCTTCGGATTCTGTTCGGCGCGGTAGCTGGCGGCGCGGGCGCCGGCGGCACTGCGGTGGTGGCCATCGGCGATGTAGCTGACCGGGATGGCTTCGAAACTCTTGCGGATGGCTTCGATTTCGGCATCGTCGTCGATTATCCAGACGGTGTGGCCGAAGCCGTCGCCGTCGCTCACGAAGTCGTAGACGGGGGCGCGCTTCGTGACGGCACCGAACAGGTCGAACTGGCCCTGGTCACGGTAAGTGAGGAACACCGGGCCCGTGTTGGCGTTGGTGTCGAGCACATGACGCAGACGGTCTTCTTCCTTGTCGGCACGGGTAAGTTCGTGCTTCTTGATGGTGCCGTTGAAGTAGTCGGCGGCAGGAACGCAGCACACGAGGCCGTACTGTTCGCGGCCGTTCATGGTCTGGCGGTAAACGTAAAGGCAGGGCTTCTTGTCAAAGGCAATCACGCCGTCTTCAATCATCTTGTCGAGGTTGGCGCGGGCGTGGGCGTACACCTTCGGGTCATAGGCGTCGACGCTGTCGTCGAGTTCCAATTCGGCACGGGTCACGCGCAGGTAGGAGTGCGGGAGCCCCTCGGCCATGGCCTTGGCTTCGGCGCGATTCATCACGTCGTAAGGGAGAGCGGAAATATCCTTGGCTTTGGCCGGATTCACCGGGCGGAGGGCCTTGAACGGATAGATGTGCATCATAGGTTTCTTTCCTTTGTGAGATTCTTTGATTAAAACTTCGTCTTCTGCAACTAGATTATGAATATAGCCAGTTTTTGCAGCCATCCACTTCTTTTTTCGGTGACTTACCACGAAATATGCGATGATAAAGAAGACAAAAGCCCAAAAAGCCGCCATGATGGTAATGCCAATCATAAAGGCTATCAGATGATCCGCTGCGTTTACCCATAGATTTTTGATGATTACACCGCAATTCCGAATGGACATTCTTTCGAATTCCCCCAAGAAATCAAACGTAATGGCCGCCGGATGATAGATCTTGCAACCAATATAGTATCCACCTGGATAAAAGAAGCCGAATTGCGTTACCGGGTTCGCCACAAAGTCAGCAATGACCCCGGGGACCTTGGGCAAACGGAACAACGCACAGACGGCAACCGTCAAAATGATGGCAAAACCAATGGTCGGCCAAATGCCGATGAACACGCCAATGAAAACAGACCAGGCCACCTTGAGGGCGTCCTGACGACGAGGGAACATGCGGTTGTAGTAGATACGACTCAGGCGCTTGTACTTGGATTCCTGCCTGCGCTTTGGGATACTCTCTATCTTTTCAATAATTTTCATACGCGCCCAAATTTAGTTATTTACGCGCCCCCAAATAAGGGTAAATGACCAAAAAAGCGATAAAACGCAAAAAACACCTACTAAACACGCAAAAATGAAAAAAAAGTAGGTGCATTTTTTTTCAAATCACCTACTAAACAAGCAAAACAGCCTATTTAGTGGGTGCAACAACCCGTAAACATTCTAAAAAGAAACCATTTTTTTACATACAAATTAAAATTCCACCTACTAAATGTACGGAATTTCGAATTTAGTAGGTGTTTTTAGGCAAAACAGAACTCGGCGACAGTCAAAATTCTACATTTACGCCATGCAACATTTGATTTCGAAGGAAGGCTTTGAAAAATTCAAGGCCGAATGGGAACAGCTCAAGTACGTCGAGCGCCCGGCCATGATAAACCAGGTGCAGGCTGCCGCAGCCGAAGGCGACCGCAGCGAAAATGCCGCCTACACATACGGCCGCATGCGCGTTCGTGAAATCGACCGCCGTCTGCGCGAACTCGACCGCATTTTGGACGGTGCCAAGATTGTAGAAATCACCGCCCCAGAAGACGGCTCCATCCGCCTGGGCGCAAAAATCAAGATGGTCGACACCAAGACGAAGCGCCCCAAGGAATACACCATCGTGGGCGAAAAGGAAATCGACCCGCTCAAGGGCCGCATCAGCATGAAGTCACCCATCGGCGAAGCGCTCAAAGGCAAAAAGAAGGGCGACACCATCCAGGTGACCGTCCCGCGCGGCACAGTCACATACGAAATAGTTGAAGTCACCTACTAGCATGTTCGTCGACACGCACTGTCATATCGATTCTTACGAAAGGCACGCCGATGAATCTTTCGACGCGCTCCTCGCCCGCCTGCGCGGTTCCAGCGACGACACGAATATCGCATGCCCCGAAGCATTCATCAACGTGGCCTGCGACCCCGCCGACTTCGAATACGCTCGCGAACTCAGCGAAAAGCACCCGTTCGTCTATGCCGCCTACGGAATCCACCCGGAATACGTCCTCACCGAAACCGCCGAAGACGAAGCTCGCATGCTCGAATTTCTGAAGCACCCCAAGTGCGTCGCCTGCGGGGAATTCGGTCTCGACTACCACTACGATTTGGAACACCGCGCCGAGCAAGTGAAGCTCTTCGAGCGCCACCTGGAACTCGGAATCCAAAGCGGAAAGCCCTTGGTACTGCACCTGCGCGAAGCCGACGACGACGCGCTTTCCGTACTCCGCAATGCCAACCTGCACAACGTAAACGTCCACATTCACTGCTTCACGGGCTCGCCGGAATTCGCAGAAAAGCTACTCGCGCTCAATGCGAACATCTTCATCGGCTTCACGGGAATCGTCACGTTCAAAAATGCGCAAAACGTGCGCGACGCGGCCGCCCTCACCCCCGTCACACAAATGCTTTTGGAGACCGACGCCCCTTACATGGCGCCCGTCCCCTACCGCGGAAAGCCCTGCCACTCGGGCTACATCCCCTACATCGCGCAACAGCTCGCACAGACAAAAAACGTGCCCGTAGACGAAATCTACAGGCACTGTCGCGAAAACACCCGCGCATGCTACGGCATCTAGGCCGCGCGCAGTTCTAATCACCAAAAGCCGCACCGTTTTAATTGCCAAAAGCCGCGCCGTTTTAATCACCAAAAGCCGCGCAGTTCTAATGCGCACTTCTATGCGACGACTTCTGCGGCCACAGGCGTCACGGCCTCGTTGTAATGCTCCTGCAAGTATCCCAGGGCATCTTCCGGATTCAAAGGCTTGCTGAAATAGTAACCTTGAATCTGACAGCAGCCTTCCCTGCGCAGGAATTCGAGCTGGTCAGCCGTCTCGACGCCCTCGGCAATCAAATCCAGGTTCAAGGACTTCGCAATGCCAATCACCATCTTCGCAAAGGTGGCGTCCTCTTCGTCTTCGGCCACATGGTCGATGAAGGACTTGTCCATCTTAAGCGTATGCACCGGATAGCGCTTGAGGTACGAAAGACTGCTGTAGCCCGTGCCGAAGTCGTCGATGGAAATCTGTAAGCCCATGCTCGAAAGCGCGCGCATGATGTCGATAGTCTTTTCGACTTCGCACATGGCGGTGTATTCCGTAATCTCGAGCTTCAAGTTCTGCGGATTCAAGTGAGTCTCGGCCAAGACCTTCTTCACGTCGTCGACCATGTTTTCCAATGCAAACTGCTTGGCGCTGAAGTTCACGGCCACCTTGATATTCTTGTAGCCCATGTCGACCCATTTCTTAGTCTGCTCGCAGGCCATCTTCAAAATCAAGGCGCCCATGGGCACGATGAGACCGGTTTCCTCGGCAATCGGGATGAACTCGGCGGGCGAAATGATGCCCTGCTCCGTATTGTTCCAGCGGACGAGCGCTTCGAAGCCGACAATCTTGTCGCCGTTGCCGATATCTACGATGGGCTGGTACATCAATACGAATTCCTTCGCTTGGATCGCCCTGCGAATTTCGTATTCGAGCTTGTAGAGCTTCATCGCCTTTTCACGGATGCCACCCGTAAAGAACTGGATGTTGCCGTGTTCGCCGTTCTTCTTGAGGTCGCGCAAGACGGCATTCGCATTCGCCATGATGTCTTCGACGCAGTCCGCCTCGCGGTTTACGACGACAGCCATCGAAACGCTGATGTAAAGTTCCTTCCCTTCAAGCTGGATAGGAGTCTTTACGTTGTTGTGAAGCCTGCGGACGATTGGCAAAAGTTCGTCTTCGGAATTCGCCCCCTGGATATTGTGCAAAATGACGGCGAACACGTCGGGGCCGATGCGGGCCACGCAATCGTTGTCGCGGCAGCTGCCCTTGATGCGGTCCGAAACAATGCGAAGAACGTTGTCTCCAAAATTCGTGGAATACGAAGCATTGATGGCGCCAAAGCTGTCGATATCCAAAAGCGCAACGGCAAAACTGTAATCCGGACGCTTGACGCCGAGTTCCACCTCGATTTTCAACTTTTCGAGGAAGAACTTTCGGTTGTTCACACCCGTGAGAGGATCCTGGTAAACAAAGCTGTAATTCTGGCGTTCAATGGAAGCCTTGTCCATGAACACCCCCAAAGAACCGATAACGCGAATGGGCCTTCCGTCGTCGTTCATCTGCGGGCGACCGGTAACCACGATATTCTTTTCACCAGCCTTCTGGCTCAAGAGTCCAAGAGTGACCGTAAAAGGCTTGTCTTCGTTAAGGGATTCATTAAGAGCCGCACGGAACTTGCCCCAGTCCGACTCGATGACCAAATTCTTGATGAGGTCGAAAGAATCACCGACCTGCGAAGGGTCCATGCCAAGGAGTTTCGCCACGCGGCTAGACCAGTACACCTTGCCTGTCGGCACGTCAAAAGTCCAGAACCCATCGCTGGAAACGTCCACCACCATCTTGAAAAGTTCATCCTTTTCATGGAGGTCCTTCTGGTAGTCGCGAACCGTATCGTTCGAAACATTTTCGGGAATCTCCAGATCGTTTCGAATCTTTTTGCTGCTGCCCGACGAAGGGAACTTGTAGAACATCGAAATATAGGCCAAGAAGGCTATCGCCACAAAGTACGATACTAAGCTTAAGACATGCGCATTGAAATTGAGTATATCAGGAATAAACGCCGCAAACAACAAGCATGCGAACAAAATGGCAAAACGCAGAACTGCGTGTTCGTCGAAAAGTCTCATATATGTATTTCTATCCAATCACTTTTGAGGATTCTCCAAAACCAAAACTTGCACATGCATCTACAATGCATCGATTTTTTCAGAGATTTCCCCTTAGTTATTCAAAAAAATAGTTAAAAAATTGAAAAAAAAAGGCATTTTTCACTCAAAAACGCAAATAAGTAATAATTTCTTTACTACAAAATCAACTATTCCAAGTTGTAGCATCAGGTGTCAGGGGTCAGGTTTCAGGTGTCGGGGGTCAGGGGGAAAAAAAGCCTCCGGAAGAACCGGAGACCTTTTCAGAGTCGAATGTAGAAAGTTGTTGTTAGTCCGTGAGCCGAGCAAGGCTCGTAAGAACGAGCCGTCGAAGGCGACCTTTGACCACTTAGCGCTTCAGCGCTTACGTGGGCATGGCCACCTTTAGGTGGGAGCTAGCGCAGCGACGCCAGCCTCCACCGGCGTCAGCCATATATACGAAAAACCTCGGCATAACCGAGGTTTTTCTTAGGAGAGTATTAGGGAGGGCGGAGCCTTCCCTAGTCCCGTGAGCCGAGTGCGGCTCGTATTAACGAGCCGTCGATGGCGAGAGGGGAGCAACGCGAAACCGGTCCCCTTTGGCGAAGCCATATATACGAAAAAGCCTTGGCTTTCGCCAAGACTTTTTCAAAGGAGGGTGTTAGGGAGGGCGGAGCCTTCCCTAGTCCGTGAGCCGAGTGCGGCTCGTATTAACGAGCCGTCGATGGCGAGAGGGGAGCAACGCGAAACCGGTCCCCTTTGGCGAAGCCATATATACGAAAAAGCCTTGGCTTTCGCCAAGACTTTTTCAAAGGAGGGTGTTAGGGAGGGCGGAGCCTTCCCTAGTTATTAAACAGCGCCCTGCCACTTCATGGCGTCGGCAACCTTCTTGAAGCCAGCGATGTTGGCACCCATGACGAGGTTACCAGCATGGCCGTATTCCTTGGCAGCGCCACTTGCGGCTGCGTAGATGTTCTTCATGATGCCTTCGAGCTTCTGGTCGACTTCTTCGAAAGTCCAGGAGAGACGTTCGGAGTTCTGGCTCATTTCGAGACCAGAGGTAGCCACGCCACCGGCGTTGGAGGCCTTGGCAGGTCCAAAGAGCACGCCGGCCTTCTGGAAGGCTTCGATAGCTTCCGGAGTAGACGGCATGTTGGCACCTTCGGCAACGGCGAACACGCCGTTAGCGATAAGGGCCTTGGCACCTTCGAGGTCGAGTTCGTTCTGCGTTGCGCACGGAAGAGCGATATCGCACTTGGTCTTCCAGATGTTGGAGGAACCTTCGGTGTAAGTAGAACCGGCAACCTTGTCGGCGTATTCCTTGATACGGCCGCGGCGACCCTTGATTTCCTGGACGACGTCGAGCTTGATGCCGTTCGGGTCGAAGATGAAGCCGTCGGAGTCGGACATAGCGACAACCTTGGCGCCGAAGGACTGAGCCTTTTCGCAAGCGTAGGTAGCCACGTTACCGGAACCGGAAATCACGACAGTCTTGCCTTCGAAGGTTTCGTTCTTCAAATCCTTGAGCATTTCGCGAGTGAAGTAGCAGAGGCCGTAACCGGTAGCCTGCGTACGAGCGAGAGAACCACCGTAAGAGAGGCCCTTACCAGTGAGCACGCCCACGAATTCGTTGCGGATGCGCTTGTACTGGCCGAACATGTAACCGATTTCGCGAGCGCCAGTGCCCTGGTCGCCAGCCGGCACGTCCGTATCGGCACCGATGTGCTTGCAAAGTTCAGTCATGAAGGACTGGCAGAAGTGCATGACTTCGTTGTCGGACTTGCCCTTAGGATCGAAGTCGGAACCGCCCTTGCCGCCACCCATGGGGAGAGTCGTGAGGGAGTTCTTGAAGGTCTGTTCGAAACCGAGGAACTTGAGCATGGAGAGGTTCACGTTGTTGCGGAAACGGATACCGCCCTTGTACGGGCCGATGGCAGAGTTGAACTGCACGCGGTAGCCGCGGTTCACCTGGAGAACGCCCTTGTCGTCAACCCAAGGCACGCGGAAGATGATGATGCGTTCCGGTTCCACGAGACGGTCGATGATGCCGTTGGTTTCGTAGGAAGGATCCTTGGCAAGGACCGGGTCCATGGATTCGAGGAATTCGCGTACGGCCTGGTGGAACAGGTCTTCGCCGGGGTTGGTTGCGACAACTTTGTCGTAAACTTTCTGAAGGTAGGCGTTCTGAATTGCCATTTTTGTATCTCCATTGAGAGGTTAATTGTTTATGCTCTAAAAATAGCAAAAAAAGCCAATTCCGTGCAATTTTCGGCAAAAAATCATTGATTACGACATTTTTGTAGTTTATGGACTTTGTAAGGTTTATGCCACATAAACCTCTTGAATTTGCGCAAAACGCCCAAAAATCAAGATTCAAAAAACCTACATTTTTGTAAGTTTTTAATTTTACATTGTTTGTAAAATTTTATTTACATAACAAGGCTAGTTTATTATCGCTTTTAAGTAGCGAGATGTCATCTCAGCCGGTCACTAAACTTCCATGAAGGCCTTGATTTCGTCCATGCGGCGCTGGGCGTATTCGAAGCCCATGTTGTAGGAGTCGTCCAACTTTTCGCGTTCAGTCTCGAAGAGGCCGCACAAGTCGCGTTCCGGGCGCAGAATCAGAAGTTTGCCATCCCTTTCAAGTTGTTCCATTTCGCGGAACTTGCGCTCGTAGCGCTTGAAACGCACCATGAGCACCTTGAAAAAGTCGGGATACTTGCTCTTGAACATCGGATTCAAAATCATGCGGTACTTGCGGAAGTCCGTGACGGTTTCGCCGGGGAAATGCGTCGAAACCACGAGAACCTTGTCGCAGCCCTTTTCGAAGGCGCGGTTGTACGGAATGGGGTCCGCCACGCAGCCGTCGGCATAATGCTTGTCGTCGATAGGCACCACCGGGAAAACCATCGGAAGCGCGCAACTGGCGCTCACGATGTTCAACAGGCGCTTCTTGTCTTCGCGTTCCTCGAAGAATTCCATACGGCCCGTCTCGCAGCAGGTGGCACCGAATTCGCACTCGACCCTGGCGTTGAAGAACGTGTCGAAGTCGAAGGGCATGTCGCCATAGGCGGATTCAAAGTGAAGCGCATGACATTCCTTCTGCACTCCGTCCAAAAGGACGTGGGCGTGATCCTTCCCTTGCTGAATCTTGGTGGGCTGAATGATATAGCGGAACCTTCCGCGCTGGCGGGTGATGTAGTTCATGGCCGCATGACAGCCTGCGCTCACACCGGCGTAGTACGAGAAATCGAGGTTCTCGTCCATCATGGCATCGAGCACACCTGCGGTGAAAATCGTCTGACGGGAGCCGCCTTCAAGCGCTAATCCAATCTTCACTTGGACTCCTCCCCTGCCACAATTTCAGCGGGAGTCTCGGAAGGAGGCGGAAGGACTTCGCCAGTCTTCCCGAGCGCCTGCTGCTTGAGGCTCCAGATTTTCTGCCTGAAGTATTCGCTCTTTTCAGCGAGGTAATCGGACGAGGAAACGCCCTTGACGCGTTCAATCTTTTCGGCACCACCTACGCGCACCTGGGTGCGGTGGCCAAACTTGTAAATGCCGTCGAAGGCGACGGACACGACCGGAGCGCCCGTGCTGCGGGCCAGCATGGCAAATCCCGACTTGAATTCGTTCAAGAGGCCGTCCTCGCGGCACTTGCCTTCGGGGAAAATAATGATGGAACTGCCGTTAGCCAAAGCCTTTTTGGTAGGAGCGAGCCAACTCGTGTCCCACGGGTCAAAACGGTCGATGGGAATCGCCTTGAAGCGCTTCAAAATCCAATGGAAATAAGGAAGTTCATACTGGTCCTTGGCGACAAGGATATTCCTCGGCCTACGGACAAGCGCCATGATCAGGAGCGGGTCCAGCATGGTGGTGTGGTTCAAAATAACGATGGAGGGTTCGCTGAACCTCAACTTCTGGACAGAAGCATCCGTATAGACCACCTGCGGGCGGATAATCAGTGCGAAATAAATACGCACCAACACCTCGCAGAGGTACACAACGGCCATCATCGGCAAGTCTAGAATCTGTTTCATTTACCCAGGGAATCTTTGGGGATTGAAGTAAACGTGAGGGAACCCTTGGCGTGCAAGTTTCCGTTGACCTTGACAACGCAGTCGAAACCGACAATGACGCCGCCGCCCTTGGTCTTGTTCACGGTGATTTCCAACTGGTCGCCGGGAATCACGGGCTTCACGAACTTGAAGCCGTCTATCTTCAAAAGCACATAGAGTTTATCGTCCAGGTCTTCGGGCTTGTGCTCGATGACGAGGGAGCAAAGTTGAGCGCAGCTTTCGACAATGAGAACGCCCGGCATAATCGGAGTGCCAGGGAAATGGCCCATGAAGTAGGGTTCGTTCACACAGACGTTCTTGATGCCCGTAGCGGATTCGT
Organism: Fibrobacter sp.; assembly: GCA_024398815.1. Classification (GTDB taxonomy): domain Bacteria; phylum Fibrobacterota; class Fibrobacteria; order Fibrobacterales; family Fibrobacteraceae; genus Fibrobacter. The sequence continues at coordinate 39,201 of JAKSIL010000016.1, read as the reverse complement.
TCGGAACGAGTTCAGTCACCTTCTCAATCATCTGGAAAGGCGGGCGCTGCGCAATCCTTTCGCTGATTTCGTAAATGTTCATGGTACTCACAGGGAGAGGCCTCCATCCATCACGAAGACTTGACCGGTCACGTAGGCGAACTGGTCAGAAACAATTGCGGAAACGAGGTTCGCCACTTCGTCGGCGGTGCCGAAGCGCTTGAGGGGAACGCGTTCCACGTAGCCCTTGCGGGTTTCTTCGGGAATGGCTTCAATCATTTCTGTCGAGATGAATCCCGGAGCGACAGCGTTCACGCGGATGCCGTAGCCGCCCAGTTCCTTGGCGAGTGTCTGGGTCATGGAGTTCACGGCGCCCTTCGTTGCACTGTAAACGGTCTGGCCGGGGAGGGCGAACTTGGAAGATACGGAGGACATGTTCACGATGACGCCAGACTTCTGCTTGAACATCTTGAGGGCCACTGCCTGAGCGCAGTAGAGGTAACCCTTCACGTTCAGGTTGAAGCACTTGTCCACGGTATCGGGGTTCATCATCAAAAGATATTCGTCGCGAACGATGCCGGCATTGTTCACAAGCACGTCGATACGGCCGTAAGCCTTGAAAACATCGCGGACCATGGCCTTGACTTCGGCAAGAACGGACACGTTGGCCTTGTAGACCATGCCGTCGCCACCTTCGGCCTTGATCTGGTCCAAAGTCTGGAGGGCGGCTTCGTCGGAACTGGAGTAATTGATTACAGTGGTGTAACCATCGCGAGCGAGGCGCAGGGCACAAGCCTTGCCAATTCCCTTCGAGGCTCCCGTTACAATTGCAACTTTCATATCCATTCTCCTTATTCTAAAATCTTTTTTTACTTGCCAAGCACCACAGCGCTGTACGAACCGCCGGCAGAGAAGGCCGTCACGAGAATCTTCTTGAACGAAGAGGCGTCGGCAGTCTTCTTGGAAACGGAACCATCGGCGGAAACGAAGTAGGCGTTCTCGGAGGCCATTTCGCCATCGAGCATGAGGGCGGCCTGGGCGGCGGCGAGCGTTGCACTGGCGGCACGGCCCTCGCCCACGTGTTCCTTGACCTGGAACAGCGGCATGGAAGCGAGTTTGTCGCCAAACACGCGAGCGTAGGCGGCCTTTTCGATGTCGTCCACGACCTTCTGGCCATTGGCGAAACCGCACACGGCGTCGATTTCTGCGGCACTCACGCCCGCATCCTTGAGGGCTGCATTGATGGCGTTGTCGAGAGCCTCTCCGGAACCTTCCACAGTGCCGAACTTCACGTTCTTGCGGCCGTTGCCGTAGCCGAGAATTTCGCAGTAGACTTTCGCACCGCGAGCCTTGGCGTAATCTTCAGTTTCCATGATGATGGAAACACTGCCGTCACCCACCACGAAACCGTTGGAACCGGCATAGGGTTCCACCACGGAATCGGCGGCGACGTTCAACTTCTGGGCAAGCTCGGTAATCACGGGAATGTTCTCGTCGGTACCGGTCGCCATCATGGCCTGTTCCTGGCCATCGTGAATCACGTTCATGGAGTAGCCGATGCTGTCGAGGCCCGAAACTGGACCAGTGGTGATGGTCACGCCATAGCCCTTGATACCGGAGCAAATGGAAAGGTAACCACCGGCAGCATTGTAAACCGTATGGGGGAACTTGAAGGCGCTTCCGCCGGCATTGCCCGCTTCGGCAATGAGTTCCTCGAAATCGTAAGTGGAGCCTAGTCCACCTTCGCTGGTCCCGACGATAATGCCGATGTCGTTTGCGTTATCTTCGGTAACCGTGAAATTTGCATCCTTGAGAGCGCGCACACCCGAAACCGTCTGGAGCTGGCCCAGGTTGTCGAGCTTGCGGTAGAAGGCCATCTTGATGCCGAGTTCCTTGTAGTCGTCGTTCGTGACCGCAGAATGAATGCTGGCACTTTCGGGCTTTGCGCCGTTCTTGACAGCTTCGAGATAGGCTTCCTTGCTATTGCCGACAGGGCTCACGATGCCGATACCCGTCACGACAATCTTCTTCGACTTGGCAACCTGGCTCTGGACATCGCCCGGCTGCTTACTGAACACGATGCTCGCGTTCGTACCGCCGAAGGCCACGTTGTTGCTCATGACGCAGTTGAGTTCCTTGGACTTGGGGGCGTTCTGCACATAGTCCATGTCGCCCACCTTTTCCTTGAGGGCGGCAGACTGTTCGGCGGAATAGCCGAGAGTCGGGAGAACAGTGTTGGTCGTAAGCGCCTTGATGCTGAAAACAGCCTCGATGGCACCGGCGGCACCCAGGCAGTGACCCGTCATGACCTTCGTGGAACTGACGCTCAAAGTCGGATTTTCGGCGGCGAAGAAGTTGTTGAAGGCATTGATTTCGGCGTTGTCGTTCTTGCCGGTACCCGTGCCATGGGCGTTCAAGTAGCCAATGTCGCTCTTCTTGATGCCGGAGTTCTTCACGGCGCGGTTCATGGCCTCGGTCAGGCAAAGACCGTCTTCGCGGGGGGCCGTAATGTGGTGGGCGTCGCTTGTAACGCCTGCACCCAGCACTTCGCAGTACTGCTTGGCACCGCGCTTCTGGGCGTGCTCGTAAGATTCCACGATAACAATGCCGGCGCCTTCACCCAGGGTGATGCCGCTGCAGCGGTTAAAGGGAGAGCAGCCGTTCTCGTCGAGAGCGTGCAGAGAAAGGAATCCGGAATACGGCACGGAAGCGAAGGAATCCGCACCACCCGCGATGACCACGTCGGCCTTGCCGGCGCGAATCAGGTCGCACGCGATGGCGATGGAGATGGTACCCGCCGCGCAGGCGTTGCCCACGTTCGTGACGATGCCGCCGGCACCGCAGGTTTCAGCCACCTGGGACGCAATGGCCGCAATGGGCATCTTGGCGATTTCAGAGGGATTCTTGCCGTGCTGGTAATATTCCTCGATACTCAGAACTCCACCCACGCAACTTCCGATAATCACGCTTACGCGCTGGTCGTCGTTGAAATTGCCGAGATTTGCGTCTTGAAGAGCTTCCTTGGCGGCCTTGATGCAAAGCTTGGAGGCACGATCCTTCTCGTTCGGAGAATCGATATCGTCCAAGGTATCGCAATTGACTTCGGCGGCAAGGTCCGCATAGCAGTCCTTGGTATCCAGGGATGTAGTCTTGTGAATGCCCGAAACGGAGTTCAGGGCGTTTTTCCAAGTTTCTTCAACATTGTTACCGACGGCGCAAATAACGCCAAGGCCGGTAACCACACAGCGGCAATCGTTAGGAGTCATGAGTAATCCAGAAAATTATGAAAAGCTTGATTAAGCCTTGTTCTTTTCGATGAAAGCAGCGATGGTATCGATGCTCTGGAAGTTTTCCTTGTCCACACCGGTCATGGAAACACCGAAGGTGTCGTCGACGAAGGAAATGATTTCGAGGGAGTCCACGGAATCAAGGCCAATTTCATCACCGAAGAGAGCGGTGTCAAAATTGAGCACGCTGCCGTCAACGCCGAGATCGGACATAAAGAATTCCTTGAGCTTATTTTTTACTTCTTCCATTGTTTCCTCTTATTGGTTAAATTTTGAACCAATAATAGAAAATTTTTTTAATCTTTTTGCCCTTCTTTCCACATAAAAGCGACAAAAAAACCTTTTTGGGCGATAAAATGAACCCAAAAACAAATCCACGAACTAACAAAAAGAAATCCGTCCTTTTTTTTAAAAAAAACTATAAAAAAAGTGACATTTTGCTACATTTGTGGTGTTTATTAGAGAAGGTCAAACATGAAGTCATTCGTATTCCCCGGTCAAGGTTCCCAGTTCCCCGGAATGGGAAAAGATTTATTTGAAAGCAATACTAGCGTCAAGGAGATGTTCCTCAAGGCAAACGACGTTCTTGGATTCGATATTTGCGACATCATGTTCAACGGTACCGAAGAGGATTTAAAACAAACTAAGGTGACGCAGCCGGCGGTCTTTTTGCTTTCGGTGGCGATGGCGAAAGCCATGGGCGACGAATTCAAGCCGGACATGGTCGCAGGGCACTCCCTCGGCGAATTCTCGGCATTGACCGCTGCAAGGAGCATTGAATTCGAAGCGGCACTGAAGCTTGTCGCAAAGCGCGCATTTGCCATGCAGACGGCCTGCGAACAGAATCCTGGCACCATGGCCGCCGTCATCGGTGGTGCAGACGAGCTCGTCGAAGAAGCCTGCGCTTCGGTGAAAGAGGCGACTGTCGTACCGGCGAACTACAACAGCCCCGGCCAGGTGGTGATTTCAGGAACTGCGGAAGGTGTTACAAAGGTCGGCGAATACCTTCAAGGCAAAGTGAAAGGCGTCGTAGCCTTAGCCGTCGGCGGGGCATTCCACTCTCCGCTTATGGAAAGCGCGCGCGCAGAACTTGCAAAGGCCATCGAAAGCACAGAATTCAAGACTCCGATTTGCCCCGTCTACCAGAACGTAGACGCAAAGCCGCACACGGACCCCGCAGAAATCAAGGCGAACCTGCTTTCGCAGCTGACCTCGCCCGTGCGCTGGACACAGACCGTACAGAACATGATTCATGACGGAGCAAACGAATTCCAGGAACTCGGACCGGGAAACGTGCTTACAAAGCTTATCAAGAGAATTCAAAAATCCATAGGATAAAAGAGGCCGCTCCATGTGGGAAAAAACTTATTTGGAATCACTGAACGAATACAACAGCAAGGCCAGGGTCGGCGGCGGCGCCGCGCGCATAGAAAAACAGCACGCCCAAGGAAAGCTCACAGCCCGCGAACGCCTTGAAATCCTTTTTGACAAAGGCACATTCCGCGAAATCGGAGCTCTCCGCAAAAGCCAGAGCATCGACCTTCCCGAATCCAAGAGAATCTTCGGCGACGGCGTGGTGACAGGCTACGGCAAGGTGAACGGCAAGACCGTTTACGCCGCCTCCCAGGACTTCACAGTGAGCGGAGGTTCGCTCGGTTCCGCACATGCGAAGAAAATTTGCCAGGTGATGGACCTCGCCCTCCAATCCATGGCGCCCTTCGTGAGCATCAACGACGGCGGCGGAGCCCGAATCGAAGAAGGCGTTTGCTCCCTCGACGGCTACAGCGGCATTTTCACCCGCAACACGCTCGCTTCGGGCATCATCCCGCAGATTTCCGTGATTCTCGGCCCATGCGCCGGCGGAGCCTGCTACTCCCCCGCCATCACCGACTTCATCTTCATGACCGAAAAGGCAAGCCAGATGTTCATCACGGGCCCGGGCGTCGTGAAAGCAGTTACCGCAGAAGTCGTAACGCCGGAACAGCTTGGCGGTGCGGGAATCCACTCCACGAAATCGGGCGTTGCACACTTTGTCCGTAAAGACGACAAGGAATGCCTTGAAAGCGTCCGTGAACTTTTGAAGTACCTGCCCCAGAGCAATGTCGAAAAGCCCAGCGACATCGCCACAAAGCCTATCGACGATTCCAAGAAAATCGAGGAAATCGTCCCGGACAACTTCAAGAAGGCCTACGACATCCGCGACGTCATCAACTGCTTCGCCGACAAGAATTCCTTCCTTGAAATCCAGCCGGAATTCGCAAAGAATGTCGTCATCGGTTTCATCCGCCTCGACGGAAGCGTAATTGGCATCGTCGCAAACCAGCCGAAGGTTCTCGCAGGTTCCTTGGACGTGGACGCAAGCGACAAGGCGAGCCGTTTCGTGCGTTTCTGCGACTGCTTCAACATCCCTATACTCACGCTTGAAGACGTGCCCGGCTACATGCCCGGCACCAAGCAGGAACACAACGGCATCATCCGCCACGGCGCAAAGCTTTTGTACGCCTACGCCGAAGCAACCGTTCCGCGCGTGACATTGATCTTGCGCAAGGCCTACGGTGGCGCATACATCGCCATGAACAGCAAGAACCTGGGCGCCGACTACGTGTTCGCCCTGCCGATTGCGCAGCTCGCCGTGATGGGCGCCGAAGGTGCCGTGGACATCCTCCACCGCAAGGAAATCAAGGCGGCAAGCCCAGAAGAGGCTGGCGCTTTACGCAGCAAACTTATCGCGGAATACGAAAAGAAGTACCTGAACCCTTACATCGCCGCCGAAAACGGCTACATCGACGAAGTCATTGCGCCGGACACCGTGCGCGACCGCCTCGCCACGGCGTTCGAGTACCTCAAAAACAAGAAAAAAGCCCGCCTTTGGAAAAAGCACGGGAACATACCGCTGTAAAGAAAAACATTTACAACAAAATCATAAAAAAAACGCCCCCTTTCATCGAGAAAGGAGGCGTTTTGAAACTTCTACAGCGACTTGACCTTGAACACCTTGCGGTATCCATTCGAAGTCACGCGAATCTGCATGACTCCCTTGCCCTTCAAGTCAAAGGAGAGCATTCCATTTTCGCTGGAGAACTGCTGCACCATGTTGCCCTTGAGGTCGAACACCTGCACCTTGAAGGCGGAGCAGCCGTTCATCAAAGTAATTTTACTGCCCTGCTGGAAAAGCTTGAGGCTAGAGGCCGTAGCCATGGCGTGGATGGCGTCGGACGAATCCTTCTTGGAAGTGTCGGCAGCAAGCGAGTCACGGGAAAGAGTATCCGTAGAAACGGTATCCTTGGTCTCTTCCTTTTTCTCTTCGGGGATTCCGAGGTCGGAATTGGTCTTCGGGGCCTTGCGGCTCAAGATGTAGCCAAGGGCACCCACCAGAGGAGCGTTCATGTCGACGCAGACTTCGTTCACCTGCCAGTTGGACTGGTTTCCGTCATGGCTTCCACTCTTGAAATTACCGGCAATCATGCCGCCGAGGTACTTGTTCCTTTCGGGCGGCTGCGGAGCACCGGAAATTTCGCGACCGGGGTCTTCGTTGCCGTAGTAACCGCGATGATGCGGCCTATCGGGAGCCTTGGCTCCATTGCGAGTATAGCCGACCACGTAGGACTTCTTGTTCTTGTTGTCGCCGAGAAGGAAGTTGATGTTCTGTTCCACGAGCGTATCGGCCAAGGCATAAGAAACGGAATCGCCCTTGAACTTCGCATAGAGGCCGTAGAGGAAGGCTCCACCCGACGGTGTGCGCACGGGGAAGTTCTGATCGGTGGAAAGGCTGAAGTACTTTTCTTCGGCATCGCGCTTTCTCTTGAACACGTAGTTCAAGTATGCGGAAGTCGTTTTCTGGGAACCGCGCTCGGGTTCGAGGTCAAGCACGAATTCGCCCATCAATACGGAAAGGGGAATGGCGTTGGAATAGGCGAACGGAGTTCCATTGCCCTGTTCGAAATTGATTTTCTGGAACCAGGTAGAGGCCTCGGACTTGTAGGTTTCTTCCTTGGTGGTGCGGTACAGTTCCATGGCGGCAAGGAACGGGCCATCCTGCCAACGGTCCTGCCACCAGCTACTTTCATAGAAGCCGCTGGAGTTCGTAACGCCCTTGTGGTTCTTGGAGTAGGAATACGCAGTCTTTGCGGCATTCAAATACTTCGTCTTGTTTTCTTGGATGGGATCGACACGGGCCATCACGGCAAGCATAGCGGCAGCCATGCCCGGAGTGTAAGCGTCGTCAGCATCGCCTTTAACGTAGCGTGGTTCGCCACCTTCGCCGGAGCCAAGCGTGCTCATCATGCCGGCAGTCACCCACTTCTGGTGGTCGGCGTTTCCGTCGCCCTTGACCGTAACGAAATTACTGGAACTGATGGCAGCCTTCACCCAGAAATCGGCCTCATAGCGAAGTTCTTCGAGCAAGTCACGGACCTGGTTGGGCTTGCCGCCCTTGCTGGAGTAGTCCTTGCTGGACTTGTAGTCGGAATAGTCGCCCGTGTAGAGGTCGTAAAAACCTTCGGTAAATTCGGCGTAGGCCAAAGCGAGCACATACGAGGCATAGCCCTGGGACTGACCGTACATCACGTGGTCGCCGCAGTCAAACCAGCCACCGGAAACATCCTTTCCGTTGTAGCTGTCTTTGGTAAAGCTCGTCGGGTGATTCGTTTCCTGGAGAATCCAGTTCGGGCCCTGACCGGAGCGCTGAGCACCGTAGAAACGGGTGGTCATCCAGGCCGCTTCGACATAGTCATCGACACTCAACGCGGCAAAGCATTCGGCAGCCATTCCAAAAGTTAAAAGAGTTGCAAAAAGATGTTTGCAGTTCACCATAGCTCCTGTAATAAAAGTTTTATCCCACCACCTGCTAGGGAACAATATAAAATATTGAGCCCGTTTTGTTAACGAAAAGATTGTTTACTTACGCAGAAAACGTGGATTTTTTGTCAAAAAAGTTCTTTTTAGATGCCTACGGTACGTACGAGAGTCTCGTGCAGAAGGCCGTTCGAGAAAATGACCTGCTCGGCATCCACGAACTGCATAGGAGAGCCATCGATATGCGTCGACTTTCCGCCCGCTTCTTCGACGAGAAGTGCGATGGCCGCGATGTCCCACGGATAGCTCATGGTCATCACAAAACAATCTATGCGACCGCAAGCGGTAAAGCAACCTTCAATGACAGCGGAACCGAGGCACTTGACACGCTCGAAAGTTTCAGCCTCGCGAGCGAAATTGCGGGAATTGCAAGCATTGATTTTCGTGGCGTCGCCCACGTTGAAATCACCGTTACTCACGATAGCGTGCATCGGATTGGATTCATCACTCACATGGACGGGATTTCCATTCATAAAAGTTCCTCGCCCACGAGCCGCAGTGTAAAGTTCGCCTAACTTCGGAAGATTCACGCACGCCACAAGAGGCTTGCCCTCAAAATGGAGAGCTATCGAAATTCCCCAAAGCGGAATGCCGCGACTGAAATTCACGGTACCGTCGACCGGATCGATGATCCAACGATAGCGCGGGTCTTCGCCTTCGATAACGCCCGCCTCTTCAGTGCGGATGGAATGCGTCGGAAAAGCTGCACGCAAGCCGTCCACGATGAGTTTTTCGCTGGAGACATCGGCGATGGTCACCACATCCTTTGCGGACTTGTACTTGACGCTTCCAAGATTCTTCTGAAGTTCAAGGCAAAGGTCACCTGCCTTGCGGGCCAAATTTTCGGCAACGGAAAGAAAATTTTTAATTTCATTCATTTTAACAAAGGTCTCGTCAAGCTTCAAAGCATAAAACAGTTTATTTACAATTTATCAAACAAATTAAAATTTAATAGGATACAGCAGGAACCAGTTGAATTCCGGATAGACTTGAATGGCAGGCGCCGGGAGTTTGAAGTAGTTCAAATACTTGATGATGGTTCTTGCCATGCGGCTCTGGGGACGGAAAGCCTCCAAGTCGTAGTCCAGGGCGATGTAGACTTCACGACGGGGATGCGGTTCCCTGGTAAACACCTTTTCGTCGATGCTTAAGCCTGCGGCAACGGCAAGCCAACTCGGATAATACTGGCGGGCGGCATTCGGAAGCAGCCGGTATGGCTTGAACGAAGCCCAGAAAGTCTGATTGCAATAATCGTCTGTGAAAATTCCCGTTTCGCTCTGACGATAATATGCCTTGGTGTTAATCCAGTAACTCCATTTGAGGTCCACATACTTGAAAACGGGAATATAGCGTTCGGCCATGGGCAAAAACCCGCCCAAAGTTCCGCTAAGTACGTCAAAAATGCTGAAGCCCCATTCCGGCGAATAGCCGTCCTTCACATCGATGGCCACATGAGTCATCATGGCCGAAAGACCGGCGAAAAGGTAGGCCTGGAATTCGCTCGTGCCCGCCCAGCGATAACCTTCGTAGAAACTTTCACCCAATATGACGCCGGCTGCAAAATGGCCGAATTTATCCAAATTGAGAGCGTAGTCAAAATCGTTTTCGAAATGGAAATGACTGCGGTCGTCGTCCCACCAGCCCTTTTCAAAAACGAGCCAGTAGGCAGCACCATAGGCAATCAAGGTAAGGGACGCGACTCCAGCAACTTTCGGAACTGAAACATTTGCGGCAATGTCGGTGGAATCTTCGCTGCGGTAATCCCAAGTGGAATCGCGCCAAGTGTACGGGTCGTAAGGAGCGGCAAAGGAACTGACCGTCAAAAGCAACAATAACAACAAGCAGCGAACTATGAGCAACGAACTATGATTTTTTTTCATTTTACCTAACACCTGAAACCTGCCCCCAGACAACCTAACTCCTCGCAAAGACAACGACGCAATTCTGGCCGCCAAAGCCGAAACTGTTACTCAAGGCATAATCGAAACTGTGGCTGCAAGGGCCTTCGGCGCATACGTCCAAATGGATTTCCGGATCCTGGTTAAAGACGTTTCTTGTGGCATGGAGTTTCTGATTTTGCAAAGAAAAAATCGTGGCGATGGCCTCGAGCGCACCGGCAGCCCCCAGACAATGACCCAGCATGGACTTCGTGGAATTGATTTTGAGATTCGAGGCGCAAGGCACGGCGTTTGCAACGCCAAAGACTTTTTCAATGGCTCGGCATTCCGCAAGATCGCCAAGCGGAGTCGACGTGCCGTGGGCGTTGATGTAGCCGACGTCCTTCGCAGAAATTCCGGAATCCTTCAAGGCGGATTGCATGGCAAGCATGATGCCTTGACCATCGGGCCTTGGCGCTGAAATGTGGTAGGCGTCGGAGCTAAGGCCGACTCCTGCAATACGCGCTAGCACCTTAGCTCCCCGTGCTCGTGCGTGCGATTCACTTTCGAGGACAAGCACGGCCGCCCCTTCGCCCATGACGAAACCGTCGCGATCCGCGTCGAAGGGGCGCGACGCCGTCTCGGGCGAATCGTTCCGCTTGCTCACTGCATGCATGCTGGTGAAGCCAGAAAGTCCAAGCGGATTCACAGTCTCGTCGGCACCGCCTGCAAGCATCACGTCGGCGCGACCCAGGCGAATCTGGTCAAACGCACTCGCAATGGAATGGTTGGAACTCGCGCAGGCCGAAACCACCGTGTAGCTCGGCCCCATCCAACCCAGTCGATTGCAAACTTCGCCCGAAGCCATGTTCACGATGGACATCGGGATGAAAAACGGAGAAACTCTGTGCGGGCCGCGAGTCGAAAGAGTCACGGAAGCATCGTAATAATGCCCCATGCCGCCAATACTGGAGCCTATCACGACTCCGCAACGGCTAGGATCTTCGTTCGCAGGGAAAATCCCTGCATTGCGAACGGCCTGCTGGGCCGCAAAAATGCCGTAATTTACGTAGCGAGAAAAACGCGCCTGGTCGCGCTTGGAGCAAAATTCACTGGGAGGAAAGTCACGAACCTCGCCCGCAATCTGCGATGTAAAGGAACTGGCGTCAAAGCGCTTTATCGGGCCTACACCGGACTTGCCCAAAAGCAAGTTCCGCCAAAGTTCGTCCGGGAAATTCCCTAAAGACGAAACGCAGCCCATTCCTGTGACGACTACATTTTCCACGGGCCGAAAATATAGAATTTTTCATCGAATTTCCCAAAAAACAATTGCAAATCAACAGCTTTTTCTATCTTTCCGCCGTATGGCAAAACACTCTAGAAATTTGGTGTGGATGGACCTGGAAATGTCCGGGCTCGACCCCGAAAAAGATGTAATCCTCGAGATTGCGACCATAGTCACCGACGGCGACCTGAACGTACTCGCCGAAGGGCCCGTCATCGCCATACATCAAAATGAAAATGTCTTCGAAGGCATGGACGAGTGGAATACAAAGCACCACAACGCAAGCGGACTCGTAGACCGTTGCCGCCATTCACGCTATTCCCTCGCCGACGCCGAACAGGAAACACTTCGATTCATCAAGCCCTTTACCGAAAAAACAAAGAACGTCCTCTGCGGCAACTCCATCACGCAGGACAGGCGCTTTCTGTACAAATACATGCCCGAAATTTCAAACTGGCTCTGCTACCGGAACATCGACGTAAGTTCCATCAAGGAACTCACCTTCCGCTGGTACCCGAAGCTAGCCGAATTCCAGAAGGACAAGTGCCACGAAGCCCTAAGCGACATCCGCGAAAGCATCGCCGAACTCGCCTACTACCGCAAAACGATTTTCAAATAGAGAACCATGTCCAAATACTATTACGATCCAGAAAATAGACGCCCCTACAAAGAAAGAATGCGTAACCGCTGCATCGCAGCCCTTGTCTTTATCGCCCTATGTACACTGATAGGCTCCTGCATATTCAGCGAAAATGACGAACAGGCGAGCGAGAGCCAGGCGACGGCACAAGCCGCTCCGCAAGCCCCCGAAACCAAGGCCGTGCAGGATTCAACCCCGACAGCGACAGCAACCACGACAAAGGAAATCGTCACCCCCACCAAGCCCGATACTTCGGACATTTCGAACACGCAAGCGACAATCGCCGCGGCAGTCTCCCCTGAAAATCCGCCCGAAGTCGAAATCATCGACAGCACCCACATTAAAAAGCAGAAGAATGTCTTCCTGGCTGAAAAAATCGACAACATGCTCCGTCGATTCAAGCCCATGCACAGCGCCGTCCTCGTAGTCGACCCGCATAACAACGAAATTATCGCATGGGGAGAAACAAAGGACTACAAAGTACAGAACGTCCCCGACTTTTTTGCGCGAAACACCTTCCCCGCGGCTTCGCTGGCAAAGACCATTACCATCGCCGCAGCCATGGAAAGCAACCGCTACTCCCTCAACACGCCGATTCCCATGAAAGGCGCACACCACACACTCTACAAGAACCAGCTGCGAGTCCCGGAAAACTACACGGGTCCGACCATAGAACTGCAAGACGCCTATGCGAAATCCGCAAACCCGCCTCTTGCCATCATCGGCATGAACGTGGGCGCCCAAAAGCTCAAAAACGCCGCGAAAAACCTCGGCTACAACATGAACTTCCCAAGCGGAGTCCCCGGTTTTTCAACCTACAATCCGCCCGACTCCGGTTACGGCCTCGCCGAGGCTAGCTGCGGATTCACGGAAGCCACGACGCTCAGCCCGCTCCTTGCCGCAGCGCAAGTCCGATCCATACTTGAAAAGAAGCCATTGGAAATTCCGTGGGCGAAAGACATGGAGCCCTACATCCCGAGCAAGAGAATCGCGCTCGACGTGGGCAAGTTCAGCGAAAACACCTACTACGGACTCCGTGAAGCCATGATCCGTTCCATCACGAACGGAACCGCGCGAAAGCACATTTCGACAAGGAACATGGCACGCAAGAACTTCAACGCCTTGAACATCGGCGGAAAGACAGGCTCCCTGGACGGCCACGACCCCTACGGACGATACGAATGGTTCATGGGTTTTGCGCAAGCCAAGGAAGACCCGAGCAAGTCCATCGTACTCGTCATTGTACAAATTCACGATTTGCAGGGACTTCGTTCGCAGCCCGCTTGTCAAGTGGCGGCAATGATTATAAATTATTGGGCACATCAAAATTTGTGGAGTAAGTAATATGGATTTATCCTGGTGGAACCTTATACCGACCTACTTTGACGGAACAGCAATCCAGCTGGGAAATTTTCCTGTGCGCTGGTACGGCGTGATGTACATTTTCGCCTTTGCGACAGCCTACTTCACCATGTATAAAATCAACAAGAAGGAAAACCTGGGCTACACCAAGGAACAGTTCGACAGTCTCTACACCTGGATTATCGCAGGCATTTTGATTGGCGCACGACTGGGCTATGTTTTCTTTTACAAGCCGGGATATTATCTCGCGAACCCAACCGAAATCATTTTACCGTTCACGCACGACGCCCTCGGCTACCACTTTGCAGGAATTGCCGGTATGAGCTATCACGGAGGGCTCATTGTCGGCATCGCGTTCACCATCATCGGCATCAAGAAGAACAAGATGGACTTGTGGAAAACGCTGAACCTTTGCTTCTTGGCAGCTCCTCTCGCCTACACTTGGGGGCGCTGGGGAAACTTCATCAACGGCGAACTCTTTGGCGAAGTGACGACGAACCCCATCGGGATGTGGTTCCCGCTTGCCCACGACAGCCCCGTGACGAACCCGATTTTGCACCATCCTTCTCAATTGTACGAAATGCTTTTTGAAGGTGTCGGATTGTTCTTTGCGCTCTGGTTCCTGCGTAAAATTCCGCTGCTAAAAGACAAGATGCCCTGCCTGTACCTGATGGGCTACGGCCTGTTCCGCTTCTTCATCGAATTTTTCCGCAGACCCGACGCGCATCTCGGACGCATCGACCTGTTCGGCATGAGCCGCGGCCAGACGCTCTGCAGCCTCATGTTCATTGCAGGCCTAACCTGGCTTATCGTGCTGATTTACAGGGAAAAGAAGAAAGCAAGGATCTAGGATTTAGTGGCCTGGATTTAGTTATAAAGTATGAAGTATAAATTATAAGAGGACATTTGGCGGCTCTGCCGCGTAACTAAATCTCATAACTCGTAATTCATAATTTATAACTAGTTTCCAACTAATTGCTGACGCTGAGTTCGCTGATGGCGAGCGCAGGCACTTTATAGCTGGAAAACGCTGAACGATATTCGTTACCCACGGCAACGATATTCTTGATGATATCAAAGAAATTTCCGCTCAACGTGACGCCATCGACCGGATGGACGATTTGTCCGTTTTCGCACCAGAAACCATGAGCGCCGATACTGAGTTCTCCGCTCACGGAATTGCAGCCGGAGCTTCCTTCAAGACGAACCACGAAAAGGCACTTGGGGAAAAGCTTCAGAAGTTCAAGGGTCGAAACATCCCCTGCCGGCACAAGCAGATTGTAGAAGGAAGTCGACATCTTACTGCCAAAACTGCGTGCACCATTTCCGGTAGTCTTCACGCCAGCTTTCGACGCCGTTTCAAGGTTGTAGAGAGCCGAAGTGAAAACGCCCTCGTCCACTACCTTCACACGCTTCGTAAGGCAACCTTCTGAATCAAAATAGAACTTGTGTTGGAAACTTTCGCCCGTGGGGTCGTTCCACAGCGAAAAAGCCTTGTTCGCAATCACTTCGCCTTCTTTTCCGGCCAAGCGCGACATTCCCTTTTGCATGGCTTCGGCTACAAAAGGCTGGCAATAAAGTCCAACGAACTGCGCCGAAATTCTTTCGGATAAAATAACAGGAATCTTGCCGCCTTCAATTTTCTTTGCGCCAAAAAGTTCCGTGGCGTATTCCGATGCACGGCTTGCGATTTCTTCGATACTGAATTCGCTCCAGTCCCTGCCGGACTTCACAAAATTGCCAAGCTTTTTCACGCCATCGCGGCACGCCACAGCGCCAGCACCCGCCGAAGCGGAATTGGAACGGGATTCATAAAACAACCCTTTGCTGTTCGCCACGACGGAATAGTCATTATCCTTGTCTGCACCCAGGTACGGGATGTTTTCGATTTCCTTGGACTTTGCAAAAGTCGCCCTTTCGAGTTCAATGCAGAAATCCTTCATCTGCGCCAAGTCGAGATTTTCAAGGGAGGCGTTATAGTTCGGACTGTCCGCAGGAATCGATGCAGCGGAAGGCAAATCGATATCGATTTTTTCAGTCCACTGCGTATGGCAAACGGCATCTTTCAAGGTCTGCCGAAGGGCATCCTTCGTCAAGCGCTCCGTATGCGCATAACCCGGACGGCCATCCTTGATGACACGGATTCCGAGCCCGACGGAATCGGAAATTTCGGTATTCTGAACTTGTCCCTGAAAAACGGACAAGCCTTCCGAATGTGAATTGGAAGCGATAATATCAAACTGTTCTGCCTCGCCCTTTGCGAGGTCACACATACAATTTACAGCGTCTTTGATGTTCATAGGTAGTTTTCAGGGGTCAGGTTTCAGGGATCAGTTTTTGTGCGCTTTGCTTTCGAGCATTTTCCAGTAAGCGGCGGGGCTCCCGGTCACGGATTCAAGCGATTCCGCAAGCTCCCTCGTAATAGGTTGTGTTCCATCGATGAGTTTTTCAAGAAGTTCGGCAGAAACTCCAAGACGGCGGGCGAATTCCGCCTTGTCCATCTTGAGCCATTCAATGCCTTCCAAAATTGCTTGCCCCGGAGTGGGCGTTCCATGTCTAGCCATATAAACCTCGCTTAAAAATTATGAAGTATTAGTTATAAATTATGAGATAAAACAAGGCTTGCATAGCGGAATCTTATCCCTCGTATTTAGTAATTCATAACTCATAATTAAAAACCTACGTCTTTCCAGCCTTCGGCGCCGAAGCGGAGGTCGCGTTCTACAAATTCCCAGATTAAAAGTTTTTTGCCTTTGAGGACATTCGCTTTTCGGGCGAGTTTTTCGCGGACAAGCGTACTTGCGCCACCATCGCTTACAATGCTTGAAACGGGAAGATCAAGATTCTTTGCCAAGTGAGCAATCCAACCGGCGTTCACAGGAGCGTCCGTCTGGTAAATGCGGCTGAAACTGTCGCCGAGAATGAGAATTTCGGATTTTTTGAAATCATCCTTGAACACGCTGTAAGTCGTATCGTAAAACAGCGTGTCATCTTCTTCGCAACCCATTTTCCATCCGAATCTGTTGCAGGAATCACCTGTCACGTTGTATTTCGCGCATACGCTGTCGAAGCAATCTGCACTGCTTTGCGCCATATCAATGCGCTCGAGAATGCTCCTTTGCGACACTACATGGCCCGTGACCTGCTGGACTTTGAAAACATTGAACTTGTTGAGACCGCTCATCTCGCCGATATCACCCATGCGGTCGGCGACAGAATCCGCAACCATGTATTCAATCGCCGGATTAGCGTACTTTGATTTTAAACTTAAACTGACGGCACTGTCGGCCTGCATCTTCATGACCTTGCCCGCTATGACCTCGGCGGCAAGTTCCGCGCCACGCGGAGTCCAGTGCGTGTCATCGTTCAGGTAAAGCGCGCCCAATTTTGCATCGTCAGCCTTGGCAGCCCAGAGCGGGTCGTAAAGATTCACCGTATGGAATCCAAGAGCGGTCAAACTATCCAGGATGCGTTTCCCATGCCCAAAGACAGGCGTAGCAGAAGCTTCACCTCCAGTCAAACGTTCCGGATAGATGCTCGGCTTGCCGGGAACTACAACTACCAGCAGTTCAACATTCTTCGCTTTCAACTGGTCGCGGAATTTCGCTATTCCCTGAATTGGATTGTCGAGTTTGGCGCTGCGCACGTCCAAAGGCGAAGGCTGAACCAAAAATTCCACATCCTGACGATAGTAGAGCCACGGCGAAGTTTGAGTTTCAAGGTTCGAGGTGCGAGGTCCGGGATTCTTGCCAAGCACAACTTTCTCGCCAGGGTCATTGAAAATATTCCAGACGGCCAACTGGTATCTCGGACGCACGGCAAGCACTAGTGCATTTTCATCTTCCACCTTATGCTCGAACGCACGCAAATAGCGGCTGGTCCAAATTCCATAATGCTTCACGCCAAGGAAGGCGCGAGCAAGCGAAAAACTTCCGAATTCCGCAATCAAAGCCTTGATGCAGGAATCTACAGCCGGAAAACTCTCCGGTTCGTCTTCCAAAGCGGCAAGCAAGGTATCCGCATTCATGAGAGCCTTGTAATCGGGTTCCG
Source organism: Fibrobacter sp. (assembly GCA_024398815.1). Classification (GTDB taxonomy): domain Bacteria; phylum Fibrobacterota; class Fibrobacteria; order Fibrobacterales; family Fibrobacteraceae; genus Fibrobacter. The sequence goes on along the minus strand of JAKSIL010000016.1, from coordinate 21,867 downwards.
AGGAATCCAGTTCCGCGTACGTGTTTACCGCAAGAACGACGCTTTCCAAATCCGAGAGTGCACTGACGGTCCCCTCCGTAGATTCCACGACATCGCCACCGGCCGCCATGGACTCGCGGGCTGCCCGCCACGAAGAATCAAGTGTTGCAACAGCGGCTGCAATGGCAGCTTCGCGCTTGAAAGGCGTATAGACGGCGTCCTTGAAAATATCCAAACTCAAAAAGCGCTTGTCGCTACGCAAGTCGACAACGGCCTGCATCGAAAAAGGCAGCAACAGCAGCACGCCAAAAACGACAACAAGTGCGACAAACTTTTTTTGCATGCAAAAAAGATAGAAAAAAGAGCCTGCGACGGAATCGTCGAGGCTCTTAAATACTCGGTTCGCGACTCGAACGCGAAGCTACTCCTTAGGAGGGAGTCGTTTTATCCTGTTAAACTAACCAAGCATGCAAATGCTTTCGCACGCGCCCGCAAATATAGGAAAACACGTGCGGTTTTTCAACCGGATTAGTAAGCGTGGTCGCAATCCACGTTTTCCTTGCCCTTGATGCCGTTGGCGCATTCCATGAGGCCTTGGAGTTCACCGTTGCGGAAGGTTCCCCAGCTCTTCTTTTCGCCTTTCTCGGTCATGCAGACCATGTTGCTCTTTTCGGGGTCCGTCCCTTCAATGCCATTGAGCGGAATCCATTCGTAGCAGCGTTCCTTGACTTCGAACGTCATGAACTTGCCTTCAAGTTTTCCATCGCGATAGTTGCCGAAGGAATAGCCGAGGTCGTTCGGGCCGTTCAGGAGGCCCTTCTTGAAGTCGACCGTTATCTTGTCCTTAAGTTTGCTCGACGAGGTTTCTTCAGCCTCTTCTTCAACATCCTTCTTGCCCTTCTTCTTCGCAGGCTTCTTCGCCTTCTTCTTAGCCTTTTCGTCATCCACGAACGGATAGTGGATTGTCATGCGGCCATGAAGGGTGTTATCCCAGAAAGGAATCTCCGCCATCAGGAATCCCTTTTGCGAGAACATGTTGACCATGCCATGAACAGCGCCCTTCTTGTAAGGGACTTCCAAATGCAGGAAGTGGTAGCTCTTGTACTTTTTACTGTTCGGATTTTCAAGCCTCATGTTGTCGATGGCGCTGTAGCGGTAGAACTTGGCGACACCGTTCTTGACACCGTGAATGTAGTCCACGGTAAACAGCACCTTGCCGAATTCCTTGCTCTGGTGTACCGGCAGGCGCATATCGTTTCCGTAGGCGGTTTCACGTCCGTGGAACTTGCCTTCGGTATCGACACTCATTTCATTTTCAAGATAGCCGTTCACAAGGAAACCCGACCAGAGGTTTCCATCCTTGCAGCGAACGTCGCTGTAGTCCGTGAAGCGGCCCACGGCATCGGGAATCAACTTTTCGGGAAGTCCGGAAATGCTGAAGACTCCCTTGCGAGTCCAGTCCAAAAGACGCGGAGCGTCAGGGCGTTCATGGTACTGGAAGAAGCACGGAATGCTTTCAAGGCGATCCTTGCGTTCTTCGACATACTTTCCAAAAGGAGTCAGTTTGCCGTCGTCGGAGAATTTCTGGGCAATGGCATCGTGGACCTTCTTGCCTTCGCCAAAGTCGGCGAGCGTAAAGCCTGTGCTATTCAAGTGTTCGACGCACAAGTCGAGGTTCTTGTTGTACTGTTCGCTGTTTTCAAGGCAGGATTTCGAATGGCACTTGAGAATTTCGACAGCGGGCAAATCCCAGACCTTGGTAATCTTGGTGGCACCCTCGCCCCATTCGTCGCCTTCATTTTCGGTGATGTTGAAGCAGCCACAAATCCAGGCTTCACCATAGGTCTTGATACCCAGGCGCTCGATTTCGGATGCGCTTACACGGCCGACGTTTTCCATCCAGCAGTCGAAATAACTTTCAGAACTACCTTCAGCGGATGCGAATACGCAAAAAGCCGCAAGAATCGATAGACTAATCTTGATTACTTGTTTCATCATACTCATTCCTATTCCGACCTAAAATATAATCATTATTGAAAATCAGCCGCCCGAGAGTTTAACGGAAAAGCCCCTTTTTTCAAGTTCCGCCTTGAGGATATTCCTCTTGTCGCCCTGAATTTCGATATTGAAGTCCTTTACCGAGCCGCCGACACCGCATTTCTGCTTCAAAGCGCGAGCCAAGTCCTTCAAAGGCTCCTCGTCCAGCGGCACTCCAGTCACCACGCTCAACATTTTGCCGCCGCCCATGCGCTTCAACTGGATTCGGACAACGCCATCGCCCTGCGGACGTTCGGCCTTGGGTTTTTCTTCTTTGATGCGACCGATTCCGGTAGCAAAAACAATCGTGGAACGTTCTTCTATAGACATCTATGGCCTCGGAGAATTCTTTTTTCCAAAAATCAACGCAATAAGGGCAATCACCGCGGCATACAGAGCCAAGGCGGCAAACAGGGCAAGCATGTCGGAGCCCGTCAAGGATTCCACCTTCACAAAAAGCAACACGGAGCACGGCATCGCCGCCAAAAGAAGTATGCCTGGGAGGGATTTTTTCATAACTATTTCACTTCGATTTCAGAGACCTTGTCGCCGACCGTCACCTGGTACTTGCCCTTGAAACCGCGGAACTTCGCGACACCGTTCGCATCGGCGACAGCCTTCTCCTCGGTCGACCAAGTCTTGTGCCACAAATCGTACACGCGCTTTGCCGCCGGTTTTTCGCGGCCGTCAGCAGCAACAATGCCGCCGTTCTTGACCCAGTGGCGACCGTCCATGAAGCCCCATATCACGATGCCGTTCACGGCAGGATGGCTGAAGGCCGTGCGAATGAACGTTTCGAACTTGTCCGCCTGGACTTCTTCGGATTCATTCATGCCGAGTTGCCAGTCGCCCACGTCGAACTCCGTCACCTTGATTGGAAGGCCAAGGCTGGCGAGCTTGTCGAGACGTTCCCTGACAAGGGCGGGCACAATGGGGCGGAGTCCAAAATGGCACTGGACGCCTATTCCCTGCACAGGCACTTTTCGCTTGAGCATGCCCTTGATCAAAGTATAGTAGCGGTCAGTTTCGCCCGCAGAAACCACATTGTATTCGTTTATATAAAGGACAGCCTGCGGATCAGCCTTGTGCGCCCAACGGAAGGCGCTGTCCAAGAGTCCCCATCCGCAGGTGTTGAAGATGTAAGCTTCGTGGAGAGGTTCGTTCCACACGTCGTACTCCACGATTTTTCCTTTGTATTCCTTGAGATCGCGATTGATGCGATTCTTGAGGTGCTTGGCAAAATCCTTGCACTGCTTGGGCGATGCCGGATTGGAGTAGTGTTTGTCGAATCCGTAACCTTGGTGACCCCACATGATGGCGTGGCCGCGAAGTTTCCAACCGTTCTCTTCGGCAAACTTCACATAGCGCTGCATCTGCGGTCTAAGGATGGAATCCTTCTTGGGTTCATATTCAGGCCACTTGAACTGGTTTTCGCTCACCGCATGCCAAAAGAGTTTCTTGGCTTCGGCGGCGTACATCCGTTCCACGCTGTCCTCTTCGGGCTGGTAAAAGGCCAAAGCTGAACCGAACGGGAAGTCGTGGCGCACAAGCTTTACGCTCACGGTGTCGCCCGGGTTCGCCTTCACCGTAAAATCCGCCTTGCGAATGCTGTCGATGCGGGATTCGGCGGCGGCATACCATGTGGTATCCATTTCGCCAATCTTCTCGATTTCGACATCGTCCATTTGCATCCAGCCCTTTTGCAGGCCGACATGGAACGTTACGTTGTTCAAGCCGTAGCCTTTCTGGTCGGCAAGGAAGGTCATCGAATACGTTTCCCACTTGTTGGTCAGCTGGAAACTTCCACTTTCCTTTTGGCGATAATCCGGAGGACCTCCCTGAACCACGGCATTGATCGGCATGTTACCCTTGGCCTTGAACGAAAGCCTGTAGTAAGCGGAGTCCGCAAGGAACTTGGGAGGCTGCAACTGCAGGCCCCACCAGATTTTCGGAAGTTCCTTGACCACCACCTTGGCTCCTTCGGACTTGTCGACTCCGAGTCCCATGACACCAATCTGGTTTTCTACCACGGCAGGTCCATCGGGATTGTTCCAAAGATACCAACCTCCATCGCCATAGGACATGTCGCCATTGGTCAACACATTTTGGGCGCTTGCCAAAGAAACTAGAAAAGCAGCTGAAAACGTCAACTGTTTAGTTAATTTAGAGAAAACCATAATCACCTCATATTTACCTGTTGCAAAAATAGAAAAGACCAAACTATCGCATTGGATAATTTGGTCTCAAGTTTACCATTCCGGGAACATTCCCTATTTCTAGCGGATTGTCACCGTGCGCATCTGCGACGCTATGCGAACCACGTAAGTCCCTGCGCGAGGCACTGCGATGGAGAAGGCGGGTTTCTGCACATAGCCGGAGTAGACGACCTTGCCCTGCATATCAAGCAAGGCGACCGGAGCGCCGACATACGCCCCTTCAATCTGCAACATTCTGGAATCGACACGCACGTTGAAGTTGACATTTCCTATACCGGCAAAGATGGCGTCCTTACCTTCGCTACCGCTGGAGGAATCATCCTTGCCTTCGCTACTGCTGGACTTGCCGTCCTTGCCTTCGCTAGAGCTGGACTTGCCGTCCTTTGCACTGCTGGAGCTGGACTTGTCATCCTTGGCAACGCTACTGCTGGATTTGCCATTCTTGCCTTCGCTACTGCTGGATGTATCATCGTCACCGACGCTGCTACTGGACTTGCCATCATCCATGCTGGAACTGGATTCCACAGAAGTCCATTTCGCAAAGAATTCCATGGCTCCGGTATCCCTTGCAGCGATAGCATTGACTCTCACTCCCTTGAAGTCCTTGTTGTCGAACCAGCCTTCAAAGCTATAGTCCGTACGAACAGCTTCCGGAAGAGTTAGACCACTTCCGTAAACATGCTCGGTAATATCGTTTTCAACCTTGCCACCATTGGCATTCAACTTCACCGCATACACATTGGCAGCAAACACAGCCACGAGCTTGGTATCGCCAGAAACGGCAACCGTCCTGGAGGATTCAGTATTTTCATCAGACCATTTTACGAAATGATATCCCAAGGCTGCCGTTGCTGCAACCTGAAGTTCCTTGCCATAGGGATATTCTCCGGATTCTCCAACAACAACACCCATAACTGTGTCGGCAGAAAGGAACTCCACCGTATAGATGCTGGAAGAGAATGTGCCCATGACAATCACATCTTCAGCAGGCATTCTCAAAATCGTCTTGTTCCAGCCACTGAAGGCATATCCAGGATTTTGAGGTTCCTTCATCATACTGACTTTATCGCCATAAGCCAAGGTATCAATTCCAACAGTATCACCGTCTACAATGTATGTAATCGTGAACGACTTCTTGGTGAGCGTACCCCTGACATAAACATCATTTGCAGGCATCGTCACAAGTGTCGTATCCCAACCACTGAATTTGTAACCAACCTTTACAGGAGCTTCACGCATGGCAATCGATTCGCCATAGGCATGAGATTCTTCGGCTCCAAAAAGAACTCCGTTGACCATGTAGAATATGGAGTAGTCGTTCGGAACATAGGAACCCACCACTTCGACATCCTTGCCAGGCATGGTCGAAGGAATACCGGTCCATCCGCTAAAGGTATAGCCGACGCGGCTTTCAGGATTTCCGCGTGCCGCAACAGAAGCTCCTGTAGCGTACGTTTCAATTTCGCCATACTGTTCGCCGTCAAGCGTATAGGTCAGCATAAATGTCTGCGCCGTGAAGTTTGCCGTAAGTTCGACAGATTCCGTGACGGTTATCTTGCGAGTCGCACCGGCGTTTTCATCGTCCGACCAGCCAGCAAAGACATATCCGTCCAATGCCGCGACAGTGATTTCAGCCACTTCGCCATACTTATAGTATCCTGCGCCCTCGACAGAACCGCCGTTAGCATTGACAGCTACCGCATACATGACATCGGTCGATTCAAACTGCGCGACGTACTTGGCATCGGACGATGCCGCAACAACTCCGGCAACACCATCCAAGGTCCAGTTAATGAACGTATAAGAGTATTCAGACGAAGCAGGCTTCGTCGCCACAGGAACGACAGGCATATCGCCCACCTTCACAAACTGGTCGTCAACATACGGCGTACCGTCTTCATCGACAAACGAAATCGTATAGCCTCTGGAGATGGACACATAATGCTTGTAGAATTCACTAGAGAGCGATTCATCCGTCCAATCGCTCAGAAGTAGCGCCATCTGTGCCGAATATCCCGTCACAATGTAAGGCGAATACCCATCCGCAAAGTTTACAGACGCGACCCTCAAGGCGTTATCGCGCCCTTCGGCATCAAATCCGCCGCCATTCATTTCCAAGCCATAGCAATCGACGGCAACGTTCGTATTCACAATGGCTAGCGAGCCCTCGCCAGCAAACGAGACATCGTTCATGGCGTAAATACCTACATTGCGTTCCTTCAGCGAAGAAACAATCCTATTTTCACCGACAAGCACAATGTTCAACTTTTCAAGATTCGAATAGATAAACGCCTTGCCGAAATTTTCAAAGTTATGCGCATCTCCAATTACGGCATCCGTCAAGGTAAGCGTAGATGTCTCCGCATCGAACGAAGCCGTACCGTTACCTTCTCCCAAAGGAATATCAGCGGCATTTTCAGCAGTCACAGGAACATTGGCGACAATCAAGTCGTAATCGGTCCTGTCGTACATGGCATAAAATTCAACGCTGGCATTCACATCGTAATTTTCAAAGTCGACGCAATCATGCCAATCCGCGGTCCAGCACCTGAATGCGTGATGGGAACCATCGTCATCGTAATCTGCGGGAGCTTCAGGAGGCGTAAGTTTTTCTCCCAAAGCGACAATCACACTATGTTCTTCGAAATCATCGACAAACACAATTTCATAAGAGCGAACAACCTTCACATAGGCATCACCCTTAAGGCTTCCTGTTTTTTCGACAGCCGTTGCGGCATCACTACCCGCATAGACAAATGTTTCGCCCTTTGACGAAAGCGACAAGGTGTCGCCCGCCACATCCATCGCCGGAGAACCGGCAATAACGACGTTCGAGAACGCTTCCAGCTTTGTCCCGGAAACGCCTACGCCCTGAACATCTATATCGATGCCAGGACCTTCGTCGAACGTGGTAGAATAGGATTCAATACCGGCGACGCTAGCAGACTTGATAGTAAGCGTTCCGGAACCCGTAAACCTGACATTCGGCATTTTAGAAAGCGACGAAACCATGAGAACGCCATGAGTCAAATCGGCCGACTCGATGACGTTTTCACCAATCAGTTCTATGTTGATTGTATCCTTCGCAATAATGGCAGCCACGGTATCGTCAACATTCGCACCAGCCCCAGGCAGCGTAAACCCTGCAGAAATGGTCGCATTGTTCAAAGTAAGTGTATTGCTCCTGGAAGTGTACGAAACCGTACCGTCCCCAAATACATCGCTGGAATTGTCATAGACGACATCGACACCGCCGACAATGGCATACGGGCTATTGTCATAGAATTGGGCATAGAGAACTCCGCCCGCATAACGCTTCCCACTCATCGCAACATAGTTACCATTGCCATCCACCCAGCGATAGAACTCTCTCTCGACAATGCCGTTTCTCTTGTTTTCTGGAGTCGGCAATTCGACCGTAGTCCCAGGGACAAAATAGATTTCTTCATACCGGTAGCCGTATTCGTCAAGCAACGGAGAGCCGTCTTCATCAACCAAAGTGAAAATGCCCTTTTCAGAGAAATACGCCGCAGCGGTAGTTTTAAGACCTCCACTTGAAGGTGCATATCCAAAATCGAGCCAACTAATTTCGTCTTGCGACAGGCAAACTTCTTCCGAAGTATGTTGAGGATTCGAAGGCACCTGTCCATCATACATCATCAAAGAAGCATACATCTTTTTGCCGAGCGAAATATCGCCGACTTGCATACTATTCCTTACATTCAGCGAACCGCCCTGAGCATATAACGTCTCCTGAACCGCCAAATAATCGGCAGTCAAGGTCCCTTCAACCATGCCAAGCGAGGAAAAGAACATGGCTAAATACACATTGAAGGAGCCTGTTCCCTTGAAGTTGGCATCACCTGCGAAGAATATATAATTCCCCTCGGAAGACACGTTGTTTACACCTTCAATGTCAACGGTCAGTAACTCGTCCGAAGTGGAATAAATTCCAAAGCATGGCGCTTGATTTTGATCAAGTTCAAGACAAGACGAAATATCGGCATCCGTCAAGGTGAGCGTATTCGTAGCCGGGTCAAACGAGGCACTTCCAGCCCCCTCGCCAAGCGAAATGGTTTCTTTTTCATTGGGATTGAAAGCATGCCTACCGACAAACAGTTTCGATTCCGCCTTTTTGTACTTGGCAATGAACGTTTGCGCCCCAGAAACCTTTACGGTTTCAACGTCGACACATACGCCCTTCAGACTCCAGCAATCAAACTCGAGCAAGTTGAAAATATTGTGTCCCACGACATATTTTGGAAAATCAGGGAATTCAACGGGCTGGTCAAATTCATAGATACCTTCTTCAGTGTCACCATCCTCATAGTCAGCTTCAAACGTCACCTTAAACGACTTTGCGCTCCAGTTGGCGTAGAGCACCACGTTAGAATCCGTTCCGACATCCAACGAGGAAACAATATTCGAATTGTCTTCTTCCAGAGGGCTGTCAAGCGACCAGCCGAGGAATTCCCAGCCACCGGCACTCTCTGCAGGTACAAATTCGAATTCATCCACCTTCGTAAACGTCTGCGGATTGGAATTCACATCGTCCTCGTGCATGTTCATGTAGGTAATGGTATGCGAAGGGTAATTCCATTTGGCGTAGAATGTCTTTTCACCTGTTTCCGACGACTTGATGCTCACGACAGGAGAACCGGAGAAGGTCTCGTTTCTGTACCAGCCTGCAAAAATTCCATCCTTGACGAGAGGTTCTGGATTCGCCGGCAATGTAAGCTCTACACCGGGTTCGTAGGAGACTGGAGCTTCAGTTGTATTCTTAAACGTAACCTTGTACTCGAGTTTGCCCGAGAATGTCGGATAGTCGTCAAAGCCAACCTTTTGCCCCCATATCGAAGGATTAACAACAATATTACGCAAGGAAAACATGTTAAGAAATTCTTCACCCAAAGATTCCTTTTTGTAATCTACAAGATAACTCCATACAAGACTGTTCTGGAATTCTTCTACGGCCCCAGGAGCTGCACCAAACTCAAGTTCAGAATTCACACAGGATTCCTGATTCTTGTAGTACGCAAGACTCATGGAGACATTCGTCTCATCAGCAGCCCCCAAAATACCACCACAAGAATGTTCTTCGTCGGAAGCTTCAAAATCGCCCGCATAATAGGCGCTTATAATACCAAGAGAAGCTTCACCATCTAACGAGCCGATTAACCCACCGACGGACGCTCCATCCGACACATGCAACGTCGCCTGACTATAGCTATTAATCATTACCAAGGTTCCACTGCCTAAACCGACAAAGCTTCCTGTCGTCTTGGAACCTTCAAACGATGAATTTTCGATACCCAAATTTGTGATGAACAAATCACCTCCGAGTTCGCCAAAGAAGCCGGCATTTTCGGCATTTTCCACTTTCAATCCCGAAATCACATGACCATTACCGTCGAACGATCCGGTAAATCCGTCAATAGGCGTCCAGTCATTCGGAGTTCCGTCTTCATTGCCCCAATCGATGTCGTTTAACAAGTGAACGATGAACCCATTATAGTCCGTAGACGCCTTTTGTGCAAAGTCCTGCAAACCGGACTTGTCTGCGATTTCAAGACAGATGTTCTTTACTTCGCCCCAATATTCGAGGTTGCCCGTAGAAGCTCTCGGAATAGAATCAACCGTATTGCCTTCCTTATTCTCATTATCATACCATCCATCAAAAGCAACGCAATTATCAAATGTTATCGAGAACGGAGTCTTTGCATTAGGCTTGTAAACATATTCCTGCTCCGTTACAGTTTCGATGTCGTCTTTTATCAAATGCAAGGTGAGCGAGTAACTCAACTCAAGCCTGCCGCTCAGCACCGGATGGTCGTTAAGTTTGTTGTTCTGCCCCCAGAGAGACGAACATGTATTATGCAATTCCACAGCAAAGGATCCGTTTTCAAACTGCTCGGCAGTGCGGCAGTAATCTGCATTATCGCACAAGGCAAAGACATTTTCAATCAGAGCTTCTTGTCCAGTAACAAAAGGCCAATCGGTTCCAGAATAAGAGTTTTCAATGCTTACCTTTTCCCCCGCATGATTTGCACTAACAAACGCAGCAACGTCTACATTGGGAGCATTGTCATAAACATATTCAGCATTCCACAAATAGCTGTTGGAAATCGTCAGCGTCTGTTCAGGCGTAACACCCCCTACAAATCCTCCTGCAGTAAAGTTATTCGCATTAGCATCTGTATTAGCCAGCATGGAGCTCGATTCATTACTGCCCTCACTTATGGAAGCTCCGCCATTAAGAATTTGCCCGATATATCCACCCACTTGCGGGGCCTTAAATTCGTTATCCACAAGAGCGACGTTTTCGATTTCAACCTGGCCTTGACTAACGCTAGCGACAACGGCGCCGGCATATACAGTAGCCGTGAAATTGGAATTCTTGATGGTCAAGTTCTTAACGAATACAGTGTCATCTGCATAAGTATAAACAGAGCCAATCAAACCAGCATATTCAACATCTGCAACACGCAAACCGCTGATGGAATGCCCCTGCCCGTCGATATAGCCAGCATATTCCTGCAAGGGATCCCATGTACGATTGTCATCTTCACTAATCACGATGTCATTGGTCAATACAGCGCACTCTTCCTTATCAATCGAGCCATCAGAATTGACATCATCGGCAAAATTGAACAAATCATCAGCAGATGCAATTTTTCTACAATCTAGATTATCACTCTTCCACACGGGATAGAGATGCCAATCGCCAAGATCTTCAGCATCGCAACCATACAATTCTTTCTCACCACCATTCATCATTTGCCATCTGACAAACTCATCGCCCGGCCGATCAAGTATAGGCAATCGCGCACAGGAAACTCCTTCCTCATATTTGTACTCAATGTAATACATGTCTGCCACCAAATCGACCGATGGATAAACAGAGTGGCCTTCATCATCATAAAATTCATCAGAAGACCCTACATCATGGAAGTATATACGATATGTGAAATGCAAATCATCTTCAGCAGGTTTTTCCGGCACCAATATCGGATAACGAGGATCTTCTTTGCGTGATGTCCAATACACTCCATCATCTTCGACTGTCGAGAGCAATTCATACATAACTTGACCATTAGTAAAGTCTTCGACAGTCCTTGGTTTTCCCAAAATACTAGCAATGTTTGATTTCAAATAATATGCACTTAAATCGTCATTCGAAATAGAGGATTCATTGCGCCCGAATAAAGGGCCCACATACAAATGACCCGAAACGGAGCCTATATTATATACACGATTAATTTCGACACCCTCAGTCGAAGAGGAAACGAGGAAACCAATCAGGCCACCGATATTATTCCCTGTTCCAACGACACTTGACCAGTTATAAGAATCAGAAAGCGTAGTCCACTTAACACTTCCCATAAGGCCACCGACACTTGAACGACCATTCACAAAACCTGTACTGAAGCAACCTTTCAAATCAGTTTCTTCTGTCGAACCGACAAATGCACCCACATAGTCCCTACCGGTTATGTCGACGTTCGTCAAACCCAGATTGTAAATTTTCACAGAAGCAGAGCCGAACAAGCCGACATAATCCTGATTCGGGGCATTTACATGGAGCCCGTCAATCGTATAGAAGTTGCCATAGAAAGTCCCTTTGAAATTGTTGATAGGAGTCCAATCCTTGTAATACGAGGGGATTGCAATGTCTTGAGCGAGCGAAACGCAGGCATCCAAGATTTCATCATCTTCCGAAGCGTTATTCACAATCTCGGCAAACTTGTAAAGGGCTTCCGTTGTACTGATTCCATAGCAACTGCCTTCGGCGCCACTTGGATTAGCAACCGTCGGCAGTTTCCACTTGGCGTAAAGCGTCACATCGTTATCTTCTGCATCAAAATCTATTTTTAGAACTTCGTCCCCCTCAAAGTCCGGGGTCAAATACCATCCGGCGAAATTGACGCCATCAATAGATGTAGAAGCAGAGCTAAGGTCAAACGTCCCTTCATTTTCGTTTATGCCGAAGTACACCGTATCGATTGCCGTGCCGCCATTCGTTTCGAACGCAAGCACGAAGGCCGACTTCGTCCAGAACTCACGATTTGTGAATCTGATAATATCACCATACATCCTTTCAGCTATAAGACACGAGAATGGTTGGTCTATATCAAAGGACTTGAATTCCTTTATGGGGGCGCCAGTGTAATCTTCATTATCAAACCAACCGACAAAATGCCCTGTTACGCCTTCGCCAAAATCAACCACCGGAAGCACAACAGTCTCCGCAGTACCGTACGTCTCCGGAACAACATAATTTTCGGAGCCATCCGGAGCGACAAGAGTCGTACCATCCGGATAATGGTAAGTAATTGTATTTTTCACAGAGAATTCTTTGGTGAACGACGGGAACGCATCACCCTCTTTTTGTCCCCAAAGACCATTTTCAACATAATCCAGGAAGTTTTCATCAAAACCACCTTCACAATTTTCCATCATAATGAACAAGCTTTTACGCAACAATGCTGCAACAGCCCCACTTTTGAAAGCTTCATCAGAGACACGCTCCACTCGTCCAAACACAGGAGCTATTGCGTCATTTTGCAAAACAAAGGTTCCATAATCTTCCACATTTCCACCATAGGCTTCATTCAATGCGAGATAACCATCTTTTAGAACATATCCGGCAAAGTAGTTGTTGACTCCAAAAGACATATTGTCGCCTGCAGCATCCGCATTTCGGGCGCCCATCAAGCCGCCAACTTTATCATTTCCAACGACAGTCGCCAAGCTGTAGACATTCGCAAGAACGAGATTGTTGTTGTAGGAGCCGACAAACGAACCAACATTCGTTTCGCCTGCAAAATACGAATCCAGGATTCCAAGTTTTTTCACAACGACTTGTGAACCGGAAGTTCCCGCCTCTACGGAGCCAATCAAGCCAACATTATCTTTTTCAGGACTATTATTATAGTACAGGCCAGAAATGGTATGGCCGTTGCCATCGATTACACCAGCAAAGTCACGCAACGGAGTCCAAGCTGAGAGTCCGACACCATCGTTCTTCAAAGAACCATACTCATCAAGGACGCTTTCATTAATCGTAACATCGGCTTCGAATTTCGCACATGCGGTCGGGACGGGGTCATTGCCGTCCTTTCCATTTACAATTTCTGCAAAGTAGTACAAGTCTGCAGCTGTATAAATTTCGTAGCAGCCGTCGGAATTTGTAGTCGCGCTCCAAAGAGCATACAAGGTGACGTCCCTGTATTTCGACACGTCAAATACTTCGACCTTCGAGTTGAGACTGAAATTCTTATCGGTATACCAGCCCGCAAATTCGCGACCTTCACGAGTTGCAGGCATCAACACGAAGTTGTCGTCTTTGACATTGAATGCGACAGGATTTTCCGAGGAATTTTCGCCACCATTCAAGTCGTATGTGATTTTATATTCCGGAATCGCAGCGGCCGTCCAAAATTCCACATCGCCAGTACTTCCAGCGAAAATCTCTTCCATCGGATCACCGGCGAAGAATTCGTTGTCGTACCAACCGATGGAATTTTCGCCATTGTATGTTACAACCGGCAAGGGAGTTGTTTCGCCATACTTGTACGAAGTGAGGATTTCGCCATTGAAATCGGCGCCGGCTTCGTAATGCAAAGCGACCTTGTATTGGATATTGATATCAGGCGTGCCAACAAATTGGAGCATCGGATGTTCGTCGAAATTTTCCGGGTCTCCCGAAATAACGTTCTGCGACCAGAGACTGGGAACTCCATCTATTCGATACTGGTCAAGTTTCACTGCGACCGTGCCATCGGCAAAATCGCTCCTTGAAGTTTTCTCGCCAAAAACGTAAGTCATTCCATCGGAGTCGAAAGTCACGCAAGGTTCACCGACGGTCGAACCATCTTCACTGTCGTCCAGGCAGAATAAATTATACGATTTAGAATCCAAAGTGACTTTATCGTTAAAATAATTTTGTGGCAAATTGTCGCCATAGACAAAGACATTTATCGCATTGATGCTTCGTTCCGCAGCGCCTGCAAATATGTAGTTCTCGGAACCATTAATTTCACCGGCGAAATACGCATTTTTCAAATAAAGCGTATTAGAAAGTTGATAAGCAAAGCCAGCCGCAGCACCAGATGATTTAACGGAACCATCAAAATGGGAATTTGTAATATACACAATTAATGTATACGCTTGCGCCACAAAACCAGCAGCGAAGTTAGTTGCGTCAACCTTTGCGTCGGTAAAGACATTTTCAAAATATATGGACCCATTGTTACCCACAGCGACAAAAACCGCAGCATACTTATTCGCTCCGAAATAGGAGTTAACGATTCCTAAATTTTTTATTGAAATCGACGCCCGAGTATCATTAGAACCATTTTGTCCGGTAGAGCCGATAAAGGCTCCTAAATCAACACCATTAACGTACAGTCCGGAAATCGTATAGCCCTTACCATCGAAGCTTCCCTTGAAACTTGTAAGCGGCGTCCACTTTCTCAAGTCGCTCGTATTTTTGACCAAATCACCGTTTTCATCGAACAAAGTCTCGTTGACGACGATATTGTCGGTAAGGACTGCACAAGCGTCTTTCTCCCCCCCCATATCTGTATCGGAATTACCATCATAGTTCATTTGATCTACAGAATATGTGTTCACCGTTTGAGCAAATTGGTACAAGTCATCGGCGTCCGCAATTTCGTAGCATCCATCCGCATCTCTATGCAGAGACCACCTGGCGACAAGTTTAAAATTTCTCTTTAACAGGGGACTGATGCTAACCACGAGAGTATCTTCTTCGGTTTCGGCAATGTACCAGCCAAGGAAATCATAGCCGTCGCGTTCCACATCCTGTAGAGTGATATTTTCGGAATTGATGTCATAGGAAGTCGGATTCAAGCTGTTGTCCACTTCCTCGCCTTCACCGACATTCAAGTCATAGGTAATCGAGTACACGGGAAATTCGTCAATCGTCCAGAATTCCTTATTGCCGACATCCGTTGCTGAAATTTGCGTCACAGGTTCGCCTTTATAATCCGGATTGTCAAACCAACCTATACCAGGTTTGCCGTCATAAGTCACAATCGGCAAAGTTACACCTGTTCCACTTCTATACGATGCGACATTTTCAAATTCATCGGGATTGCCAGCCGCATTCAAAGTCACTTTATATTCAATATTCCTAATCGCAGGCTTAACCAAGTCAACACTCAAGACAGGATATTTATCCACCCCCACATTCTGCGACCAATATTCATATCCCTCATTGAGTTTAGTCGCTACGATTCCGTTAACAAATGCACAAGTCGAAGCTTTATTGCCGACAGTGCCTTCAACTATTGTACCTTTATCGCCTTCTTCGCAATCTTTGCCATCATCATCAAGATAAAATGAATTTTCTACAGAAAAACTTCCGGATTCAATGCCAATGAAAGGATAAATTTTATCCGAGCTAACATTATTCGAAATAATTCTACCGGCAAAATACGAATTTTTCGCATAACCTTGAGCTCCATCGAGCAAGCCGACAAAACCTCCGCATTTCGAAGAACATTCGATAGTCGAAGTACTATACACGTTTTCTATTCGGACCCAGTTGTAATCACGTGCATACGCCGCAATCGTGCCTGAATAAGATTTTTCATTCGTTACCGAGATATAGGAATCCTCCAATCCAAAATTTTTAATTTGAACACCGCCCTCTAAAATTCCAAACAAACCATTATAAGATGTCTTAGAACCATTATCAACAACGACAATGCCGGATATGGTATAGTTCTGTCCATTAAATTCTCCTTTGAAATGCTGTATGGGCGTCCACTTTCTGTAACTTGACAAATCACCAATAAGGCTACCATTTTCATCAATGACATTTTGATTGACAACGACATCGTTCATTAACTTTGCATTAGGGGCATGGGTGCCATTTTTAATAATTGGATGGGTTCCATTGGCAATTTCTGCAAATTCATAAAGGTCCTGTGCCGTTCTAATTTCGTAAAAACCATCTGTTGGATTCTGAACAATCTGCCACCCGGCGTAATAGACCCTATCGCCAAGGCTTCCTGCAGGAATCGAAGTCAACCCCTGGTCACTGAAATCTTCTTTTTCATACCAACCGACAAAGGTTCTGCCCTCTTTCGTGGGTGTCGGCAAAGCAACTGCTTCACCAAATTCATACGAATCAATGGATGACGACAGCGAACCTCCATTGAGATTCAATGTTACGCTAAACACAGGAAGATTACCATTTAGCTTCGGATAATCGTCTCCGTCATACCATTCCCAAGAATTGCCACCCTCGGCATTCTGTAAATTTTGGGCAACGGTTCCGTTGGCAAATTCATTTGCTGTAGCATGCGAACTTCCTTTCACTTCACTGATGATGTCGGAATCGGCAAGGTAATAGACATTGGATACTTCGATGGATGCTGCTGTTCCGTAGACAATTTCCCTCTTATAACTATTTCCTTTTGTAGCGGAAACTGTTCCGTAGTTGAAGGAATTTTTTATGTTAATATTTACAGATGGTCCATCATAAATTTCAGCAATCAAGCCCCCTACAAGTCCATCCGCTTTAACAGATCCCACATTAAAACAATTTACGATTTCAATATCATTCATCCCATAAAAAGAGCCAAGGAGCCCTCCCGCGTCTTCATAACTTTGCATGGACCCCGTATTATAACAATTGACTAATGTAATGTTTCCATTTTCTATATGTCCAGCAAAACCGGCGACAAAATATCGTTCAGCGGAAACATTTCCGCGATTGAAGCAATTTTCAGCACTTAGAGTACCATCGACTCGGCCAACGAAACCACCAGCATCAGAGGATAATGCATAAACAGTTCCTGAATTATGCGAATCTTTTATATTCAACGATGCTCCTGAAGCAACAAAACCAGCAAAAGTTCCAGCATAATAAGCACCAGAAATATACGAGTCTTCGATGCCTAGGGAATCAATCGTCACATCACCGGTAATATTGGAAATAAAGCCAACATTATCTACATCTGAGTTGATGTACAATCCTTTGATGACATGTCCGCCGCCGTGTATCGTGCCGGCAAAATTCTTTAGCGGAGTCCAAGACAAGAAAACACTTTTCGTGTTCAATTCTCCATTCGACAACACGTCGCTGTTGTACGTAATATCCGCCGTGATGTTCGCACAGGCGCGGGGTTCAGCACTGGAGTTCGTTCCGTTCACGACCTTGGCGAATTCCAAAAGCTGATCCCTATTCTCAACATTGTAGCATCCGTTAGTTGTAGTAAGAGCAGCACTAGAACCAACCGCCATTGCCAGAATGGACACGATAAACAGGCTTAATCTTTTAATCATGATATGTCCTATTGAATAAATTTTATCAACCTACAAAATAGAATAAGTAATTTGCTTTGCGAAAGTTTACGAAAATATTATCACGGACTAGGGGGTCGAGTCCAAACCGCCGATTTTTGCGTAAAAAAGGGATTTTGGGAGCTTGTGCATGTAAGTCGTTGAGTATCAACGACTTACGAAAATCCACCCCAAAATGGAGGTAAAGAGCAAGCTCCGCCAAACCGCGCGACGAACCAAAAACTATATTGCCCATATACAAAAAAGGCGGAAAAATGCACTATACTCCATACAGAGATTTGCTGTTGAGACTGTTCCCGAACTACCTGAAAGTTCGAAAAATGCCCCTGAACGGCGGAATGAACTGCCCAAATCTGGACGGCACGAAGGGTTTTTCGGGGTGCAGCTACTGCAACAACCGCAGTTTCAGCCCTGTCTTTGACCAGGCGAAGGTCAGCATCCAGGAGCAGCTCGAGAAGTTCGTCCCGAAGCTCCGCGAAAAGTACCCGAACGCGGGAATCCTCGCCTACCTGCAGCCATACACGAACACGCACGCCCCGCTAGAGCACTTGCGCGGTATCATCGACCCGATTGTCGCCCACAAGGAAGTCGCAGGTCTCGCCATAGGGACGCGTCCGGATTGCCTTGAAGACGAAAAAATCGAATACCTGGCCGAAAAGAACCGCAAGAAGCCCATCATCGTGGAAATCGGGCTTCAGACGGCGAACGATTTGACGCTCGCCGCCATCAACCGCAGGCATACGCTGGCCGAATTCGAAGACGCGGTGAAACGCTGCCAGGCGGCGGGTCTCACCGTGACGACTCACGTCATCGTCGGGCTCCCAGGCGAAACCATGGACGACTTCAGGCACACGGCCAAGGTCGTCCGAGACTTGAACCTCGCCGCAGTAAAGATTCATCCGCTGCACATCGTGGTGGGGACCGTCATGGCGCAGGATTTCGCCGACGGCGAAATAAAGCTTCTGGAGTTCGAGGAATACTGCGACGCCGTCGCAGAAATGATCAAGGTCATCGGCACGGAAACCGCCATAGAACGGTTCAGCGGCGAAAGCCCGAGCGAGATGCTCATAGCGCCCAACTGGTGCGGCGAGCGCGACAGGATTATCGCCGAAGTGGAAAAGCGTCTGGATTTAGCATAAAAATTTCTATATTTCGGGCGTATAACGGTACTGACTAATGACTTCGTTTGTTCGGCTTTTTAAAAATGCGGCTTTGCTTTCGCTATGTTTCGTAGCAAGCGTTTTCGCCGACGAGAAGGTTTATCTCGCCCCCATCGCTGTGAACGGGCTTCACGAGGATTACGCTCTTGCCTCTGCAAAGCTGATGAAGGCGCACATGGATGCCGAAGGGCGCTACGTTTTGATTCTCGGCACGAGCGAAGATTCCGTAGGCACTGACAACCAGGCCAGAATCGAGCAGGTCGCCAAAGAAAAAAAGTGCACCAAGTACATTGTCGCAAGCTTCAGCCGTACTGGCGAAAACGTGATGCTGTCGTTCAAGCTTTACAATGTCGGAAACGGAAGCCCGGTCTGGAGCGACTCCCCTAAGGCGGAAACTCCTGACGACTTCGAAGCCATCATCGAAAATGTTTCAAAAATCATCGGAACCCAGAAGAAATCAGACGACATCGCTCCGAAAAAAGCAAAAGAAGACTATTCAGTCCCGGAAACGCAAAACTACGCCATGACTCCAAAGGAGCCCACCACGTTCTTCGGAGTTGCTATTTGCGGATTCTTGCCTTTGAACCCGATAGTCGAAATGGACGCCGGCTACAGCATCTACATGCTTCACGACGCAGGGACCTTTCTTTACACGCTTGATTTCAACTGGTACGGGATGTCGAGCGAGTCGAATCTGAAGTACTACGACTTCGGCATCACGATGGACTACGCCTTTAGTGCGAAACTCTTCACGCCCTTTGCCGGTTTCGGATTCTCGTACAGCGTCAACCGGTACAACTACGACGGCGTCGACGAATATTCCTACGCGCACAACTACAGCACCTCCGAAGACAAGGGCCTTACCGGTTTTCTGGACGGTGGCATCATGTTCAACAGGAAAAGCCATGTCGTTGTGACTTTGCGCGCCAAGTACATTTGCAATTTATACAGGACGGCGAGCTACGACATTGTAAAAAGCAACAAGACCGGTCTGGACATCGTCCGTAGAAAAAGCTTGATTCACGGTCCAGCCTTCAACCTTGGCATGGCTTATGGTTTCTAGATTTCTCACCTTGTCGCTTGTCGCTCTGTTCCTTACCGGATGCTGGTCCGGGACGACATACGTTTACACGTCCAACGGAGCCTCGTACGACATATACAAGGTCAACGATACGGAACGGCAGCTGGTATGTTTAAGGGGCGAGCCCTGCAAACTCAGAACGCGCGGTACTCCGGACCAGGCCCTTTTGCAGGCTGTAGACGAAAACAACAACGTCGTGGGTTCGCTCCCCGTAAGGCGCTCCATTACGCTCGCCTCCATTTTATGGATGCCCTTCAGCTACTGCATTTCGCTTTTTGTTTACCAGGCCTACGACGGCGACTTCATGATTTACATAAACGCCCCTATAAAGACAAGCAGTTCCTGGTCTGTAGAAGTCGACCCTGTAACGCAAAAGGGCAAAATACGCTACAACGACGAAAAAGAAGAAACAGACGAAAGGAAGGACGCCCATTTGGATTCAAATGGCGACATCGTCTGGGAATAGTTCTTGTTACGGGTTCCCCGCCAATTACTATATTCTACGCGTAAAACAAAAGGATTTTTATGGCTAAGAAAAAAGATACGCAGACCAACATGTGGACCGGCCGTTTCGCTAGCGGCATGGCCCAGAGCATGGTGGATTTAAGTTTCAGTTTGCAGTTCGATGCGGAACTCATTGAAGAAGACATCCAGGGAAGCATCGGCCACGGCAAGGGTCTCGTGGAATCGGGAGTTTTGACCAAGGCGGAATACAAGAAGATTTGTGACGGCCTGCAGGGAATCTTGAAGGACTACCGCGCCGGAAAGAATTTGTGGCAAGAAAGCGACGAAGACATCCACATGGCCGTGGAACGCGTGCTCACCGAACGCATCGGCGCTCTCGGCAAAAAGATTCACACCGGTCGCAGCCGCAACGACCAGGTTTGCACCGATTTCAAGCTTTACATGCGCCACCGCGCCGCCGAAATCCGCGAACTCGAAATCGATTTGATGAAAACGGTTTTGGACCTCGCCAAGAAATACTTCGGCAAGATGATGCCGGGCTACACGCACCTGCAGCAGGCACAGCCAATTTACTTCAGCCATTACCTGATGAGCATGTTCTTTGCCGTGAGCCGCGACGTGAAGCGCCTCGACAACTTCCTGGAACTCCATAGCCAACTGCCGCTCGGTAGCGGCGCCATGGCCGGTTCCGCATTCCCCTACCACCGCGCCCTCGTCGCCGAAGCCCTCGGCTTTAAGGACGTGAGCCCGAACAGCATCGACGCAGTGAGCCATCGCGACATGATGCTCGAATTCAACGCGGACTTGGCCATCATCGCAAACACGATGAGCCGCTACGCCGAAGACTTCGTGAACTGGAGCACCAGCGAATTCGGCTACCTCACGCTTCACGACGCCTTCAGCAGCGGCTCTTCGATGATGCCGCAGAAGAAGAACCCGGATTCCATGGAACTCATCCGCGGAAAGTCCGGACGCATGCTCGGGAACTTCACCGCACTCTACACTCTTGCCAAGGGCGCCCCGCTCAGTTACAGCCGCGACTTGCAAGAAGACAAGGAACCGGTGTTCGACAGCGTCCACAACATCAAGGTGATTCTCCGCGTGATGAGGGAAGCATTGGAAAGCGCCCGTTTCAACTTCGACAAGATGCAGGCAAAGATGCTGCCGGCGCTTCTGGCTACCGACCTTGCAGACTTGCTGGTCGAAGCAGGAGTCCCGTTCCGCGACGCACATCATGTGGTCGGTAGCCTGGTCGGCGAAGCCGCCCGCCAAGGCAAGGAGTTCACGGACTTGAGCGACGAGGCCTGGGCGAGCGCCGGCGTGCCGGACGTCCAGAAGATGAAAAAGACGCTCACGTTCGAATACAGTGTCAGCCGTCGTAACATCGAAGGCGGCACGGGTCCGAAGTCCGTCAAGCAGCAGTTTGTGAAGGCCGCTGCGATTCTCAAGAAAATGAAATAACGGTTTCCGCGCGATTCGCGCGGTGTTTGGATTCCGTTCGCAGCTTCGCTGCTCCAGAATGACGAATCGATTTGGATTCGCGCTTGTCTGGATTCCGTTCGCAGCTTCGCTGCTCCAGAATGACGAATCG
>JAKSIL010000015.1 GCA_024398815.1 Fibrobacter sp. | reverse complement strand
AAAGAATCGTACACATATATCACTCTCTGCAAAATTTAACAACTGTTTTGGAATCGTGCAGAATCTTGTTGAAATGATTGTTGGAAATTCGTGTAAATGGCCTTGGTCCATTAGGTGCAGGGACTATATTGTTTTGCCACATATAATCCAACGTCAAACGAGAGGTTAGGTTCGTGACAAAGACAAATTTCAAAATCATAAGATTATAACGGTGCTTTTCCCAGAAATCATCCAATTCCTTAGAAGAAAAAACACTTCTATTCTTACAGAAGTCTAAATATTCTTCCTTCGTTCTAAATCCAGCGTGAATTGATTTCACCATCCCTAAGGAAGTCAGTACGGAGGTGTATCTTTTATTAGAACCATTTTCTCCTGTTCTATAAAATAGAAGCATGTCACCCGGCCTGATATTTCTTTCTTTTGACCAGGAGATGTACACCTTTTCCAATGCATATCGGTGGGCTACATTTTCCATAAAGTCAACTTCATTTTCTGTATTCAGTTTTGAATCTGGCAAAAGCGAAGTGTGGTACTGCGGAAAAATTGGCAAAATGAACTTTTGACATTGGTAGTTCATGTTGGGGAAATTCTTCACCACCGATTTAGAGGCGTCATAGGAATTTAATTTTTTAACGAAGACGACTTCTTCTTTTCCAGAAGTCAGTTTTGTCCCATGATAGGTAAAACCCCATGCGAGCAACAAAGATTCCAATGCTTTCAGTTCTTCACGATCTTCAAATAGCGTTACGTAAATTTCATCAACATTTCTTTGCTTGGCGTTGTCAAAAATAATCTTCCTTTTCTTTATACACCAAAAATAATTTAAAGTGAGCGTCAAAAGGTGACAATGGAAGCAGAAAAAATTGCGAAAATAAATGAAAAAACGGCCCCAATGGACCGGTTAAGCTTAATCTTTATTTTGATTTTGGATTTTTATTGGGTGTTTTTTCGAATATTCGGCAGCCTTGTCTAAAAAACTTTCCAAGGTTTCCTCTTCGAACGCTTTTTTCCGCCATTCAACGTAATCAAAGTGCTCACGTTTGACTGCTGAAACAAAGCATTCGGCTTCAACAACACCCAGGTTCTTTACCAAGCAATTCATGCCTTGGTAAAGTATTTCTGCTGTAGAGGGAAGAGTAACATCTTCAACCATCTTGACCTCCTGCAATAGCTTGTAAAAATCCTATCGGATTAAGAATTTTTACTATTTGACTTTGATGTTTCAGTAATCTCTTGTCTGTAGTTAAAAAATAATCACATTTTGAAATTTCCGCACAGGCCACATGGCAAGCATCCATGAATTTAAGGCTTTTTTCCATGTTTTTCTTGGCCATTGCGATAATTTCGTCTTTTTTGCTGTCATCTACAAACTCGCAAGCGTAACTGAAAAATTTTTCAATCGCATTTTTTCGATTCGCAAACGGATTGTTGCCATTCTCGTATTGCAAAACGTAAGATATTGTGAGCTTTATTTTCCCGTCTCTAATCATTCCCTGTATTTGCAGTTTTGCCTGCGCTTCCAAGGAAACGACTAATTGACTTTGATCGTCGTAGGGACGGTTATAACAGCAATTGTCTAAATAGACCTTTGGTACCTCTTGGTTCATATTTGTTGTTGGTGCTCTACGTTGAATATCCAGGAAGCGCTTTCCCAGGACCCCTGCGGCTTTGTGCGGAAATCTCTTTTCTCTTTTTTGCGAATTCCGTGCCGCGAATATCAAGCAGAGAGTTGAACTTGCCCCCCGTAAGGGGATTATATAACTCACCTCTAATATACACAATTTGCGATTACAAAGCAAGAGGGTGAACTGTAGCAAAACTGTTCCGTTTTAACGAAGGATTAGGACACGGAAAGTACAGTTTGTGAACCCCTTTATCGGTCAATCTCTATTCTACACAGATTTTGCGTTAAATAATCTTGACGGCCACAGTCGCCGCATCCCCGTACGCCTGCTCCAGCACCCGTTTCAAGACCCCGTCACCCCCGCGACCATCCAGCAGCACCATCCCGCTGTCGACGCACTCCATCGGCAGCTCCCCGTCGATATCCAGGCACTCCGCGCGGAAACGGTTCCAGATGACGTAATCCGTGAAACCCGCCGCGACACAATGACAAATAAAATAATGTATTTTTAAATAGACTTATTACCATTCTATTTTTATTTGGAGTAAAAATGTTTACCATTGATAGCCTAGAAATCCTTTCTGAATGCGACAAATCCTTACGGAAAAATATCAAACCGGGAACATATTATTTCAACAATAAACATGAAGGAACAGATTCCGTAATAAACAAGGTGCCAAATTTTTGGGGAGAAAATATCAATGTTCAAGCCATCGTTGGGAAAAATGGCAGTGGCAAAAGTACATTGATGGATTTGATGTACATGGCAATCAACAATTTTTCTTATATGTTTGAAAGGGGAAACAAGAGAAAAAGACCTGGAGCTAAGGAGATGTATTTTGTTCCTGGTTTACAAGTTAAAGTACATTTTTCAACAGATAATGGAGAATATACACTTGAATGCAACAAAAAAAGCGTTCAATTAAAGAATAAAAATGGTATTGAATCATGCCCCAACTTAACTTTATATGAAAAAGATTCTCCTAATGAGGAGAAATACACAAAAAGATATGATACTGATCAAAAAATTGCCTCTTTAGTAAAAGATTTTTTCTACACGATTGTTTCCAATTATTCAATGCAATCATTTGTTGATGAAAATTATAAAACTGATATATACCAATATTGGGATGAAGAAGATTGCAAAGAAGTAGAAAGATATACATCAGAATATTTACCAAATCATGATTATCCGAAATCAAATTATAGTTGGATATCTCCTATATTCCACAAAAATGATGGTTATGTTCGATCAATAGTTCTTAATCCTTATCGGGATGACGGAACTGTCAACTTGGAAAATGAATATGAGCTATCCAAAGATCGAGTTTGCTCGCTGTTCCTTTATAGTAAAATTGTAGGCAATAAATTTTTTGGTAAATATGAATTTGAAAAATTAAATATTGGATTTTTGGAAACTCATTCAAATGTCAGCCTGTCTCATTCAATGAAATACGTATTGAGTGATTGGATGTCTGAACCAGAATATGAATATTTCCGTAATATAGAATTTAGTAGTGACGCATTTATTAACCATTCTTTTGAAGAACCTTTTGCAAAAAAAATACTAGAGAAATTTGACATACAAGAGGTAACGAAATTTAAAGAAAGTAGACGCAAATGTGCCAAAGCAGCCGTAGCATACATTCAATATAAAATATTGAAGATGATTTTGAGATATCGCGATTATAGTGAATTCAGAGATGTCTTTCACATCAAAGTAATTCCGGGTAGTAATAGCGGTCTTGGCGAGAAAGAAATAATTTTTACAGAAAAGATATATATTGAAATTTGCACCAATAAAGAAACTAAATGTGATGACCTGCTAACCAAAATCCTTAATGACAAATCTCATATTACAAAAAAAATCCGTAGGACAATCAATTTTTTAAAACTTGACCTTGGAATTATTCCGGAATTTAAACAAGATGACAAAGGACGCCCGTGGTTTTATACAGGTATTTTCCATTTAGATGACTTTACAAAAAAATTTGACCATAAATCCGTCTTTTTTAACAAAAATGGTGATTTCGATTCTTCTAACATAAAGAATTGGATTTCTCCACAGATTATTGACGATTGTCTTCCTCCACCAATTTTTGATTGGAAACTTATTCTAAATAAATACGATGAAAATGAAGAAATAATAAAAGTAGATAAAGACGAAATTGGTAATATTTATGAAAAATGTGAGAATGGAAAATACAAAAAAAATGGCATTGAAATTGACGCCAAAGAAGTTCCCAATCTTGAAATTCCCTACAACCAATTAAGTTCTGGTGAAATCCAATTTTTGCAGACAATTTCAATTCACACTTACCACACAATGAATTTGATTTCCGTTCCTGATGACAACAACCATCCAAAATATAAAAATTTCAATCTAGTTTTTGATGAAGTTGAAATTTGCTTCCATCCGGAAATGCAACGTCAATTTTTAAACAAATTGATTACGGTATTAAAGGACATGAAAGCGAATATCGGGAATTCAATCAACATTTTTATCATTACGCACTCCCCATTTATACTATCGGATATTCCTGCAAGCAACGTACTCTTTTTGAAAGACGGCCGTCCAGACAACGAGGCGAAAAAACGAATCACTTTCGCAGAAAATATCGGCGAGATGATGTACGATTCCTTCTTTATGGAAAAAACCATCGGCGATTTTGCTGAATCAAAATTAAAAGAGTTGATAAAGAAACGTCAAGGGAAAACCACAAACATGTCTGATGAGGAAGCAAAATTCATTTTAGATAGCATCGGAGATCCAGTTATCAAAAGTTTAATTGAAGAAGTGGAGCCGCTGCAAAATGATTAAAATTGAAATTTCAGAAGAAAAACGAAAAGAAATAGAAAAACTTCATTGGGAGTGGTTTAAGAATTATCTTGATAAAAAAGACATTCCATTTAACAATGGTAAAAAGAAAGTTCATGCTTTCTTGCAGGAACTTTGTAAAAACAAAGAAAAAGGATTAGATCTTGTATTAGAAAGAATTATTATCGGTAGAGAACAAATTATTAAAGATTATGGAAATAAAACTTCAACGATATATAAACGATATAATAAATGTAAAGCAAAAAATTTCCCTATAAAAATTGGTGATAGAAATGTAGAAAATTGGTCTTTGGGAAAAATCCTAAAAAACTATTTTGGTTTTGATGACTTTGAAAAAGGTCAGTTCCCGTATAAAAATAAAAATGGAGAAGAAGTTAAATGGGATGCATACGAATTAACCAGAAGATTGAATATTGATGTTTGCCCATATTGCAACCGACAATATGTATTCACAATTAAAGATGGTGATGGACGTCCACAAATAGATCATTTCTATCCGCAATCAGATTTTCCATATCTGTCCTGCTCACTATATAATTTCATTCCATCTTGCCCACAATGCAATCATCAAAAAGGCAATATCTTAAATAAATACGCAAGTAGTAAAGAAAAAGAAAATCATAAAGAATTTAAATATGATTCTGAGAACCGAGCGTTCACTCTTTATCCTTACGAAGAATCCTTTGAAACTAAGGATTCAAATGGAAAGATTGATAAGACCGCTTGGTTTCGCGCTTTATATGATAAACAAAAAGATGACAACTCCCCAATTAATGATTCCATTTGTGTTAAAGTAAAAAAGAAAAATTCCCCATTAAACGATAAAATTGATAATTCCATAGAAGCATTTCATTTAAATGAATTATACAGCTGCAATAAAATTGAAATGAACAATTTATTTGATCGTTACCGCAACTATTGCAAACCTAAAATTGATGAAATAACAAAACTTGTGCTGCAAGCGCAACTAGGTGATGATTGTAATGACAAAACTATTTCAACAATCGCAAAAACTTATTCACGACGAATGAAAAATATGATTTTAGGCATTCCCCTTGGTGCAAAAGATAAGCAATACCCATTACGCAAATTCAAAGAGGATATTATAGAACAACTTGATAAAACTTACAAGAATATGAAAAAACAAACTTAAAGCAAGAAATCTATCTTTTTTCGCAAACGAATCACATATTCCTAAAAAATCCCCCCTTTTTGTCATTTTCTGTCCCACGAATTTGATTATCTTTATTCCCAAAGAAAAAAGGAACGTTAAAATGGGACAATTTAAATATCCCAAGTGTGCTAAAATAGTCAATCAGATGCTTTGCGAGCCTATCGCAAAGTATTGCGCTAGTGTTGATCAATGCAATCTTTTTAATGATGCGGTCCAGGTTTCCGATAGCGATATCAAGGTTATTGAACTTTTTGCCGGCGTCGGCGGTTTTAGGATTGGCCTAGAACGTGCCTCAAAGCGATTTAAGACTGTTTGGAACAGCCAGTGGGAGCCGTCAACCAAGACGCAGGATGCGTCTATCATTTACCAAAAGAGATTTGGCGTTGAAGGTCACTCCAATGTTGACATTGCAACTGTCCCTGTAGAGGAAATCAAGCCAGGTAATTTGCTTGTCGGCGGTTTTCCGTGCCAGGACTATTCTGTTGCCTCGACTCTCAAGCGTTCCGGCGGTATCGAAGGCAAGAAGGGTGTTCTCTGGTGGCAGATTCATCGTATTCTTCGCGATAGCAAAAATCCGCCGAAATATCTTTTCTTGGAAAACGTTGATCGCTTGCTGAAGTCTCCTGTAAAACAACGTGGACGTGACTTTGCAATTATTCTTGCCTCGCTTGCTGATCTTGGATATTTCGTTGAGTGGCGCGTTATCAACGCTGCTGATTACGGCATGCCGCAGCGTCGTCGCAGAACTTACATCGTAGCTTACAAGGATGGTACAAAACTGGCAAAGGCTAGTGCCAAGTGCGATAATGTCAAGTGGGTTCTTGAAGATGGCGTGATTGCCTCCGCGTTCAAATGCCAACCGGCAAAAAAGAACAAGCTGAAAGAATTCGAAATAGAAGGTGATTTGGTAAAAGTCACTCAGGACTTCAACAAGGGTGAAAAGGAATCTCCGTTTGGTTCAGCTGGATTCATGAGCAAGCGCAAAGTTTGCACAATGGATGTCGAGGCAGATTACGCGGGGAAAAAACTGACTCTTGGCGAATTGTTGGTTAACGAAAAAGATGTTCCCGAAGAATTCTTTATTGATGATACGGAATTGCCTAAATGGGAATATCAGAAGGGCGGCAAATCTGAAAAACGCAAGACAGCCGAAGGCTTTGAATACAATTACAGCGAAGGCCCGATGGCTTTCCCGGATTATTTGGATAGGCCTTCTCGCACAATTATTACGGGCGAAGGTGGCAAGGGCGCCTCTCGCTTCAAGCACGTAATCAAGACCGCCTCTGGCCGTTATCGCCGTCTTGTTCCAATTGAACTGGAACGTTTAAACATGTTCCCCGACAACCACACGGAAGGAGCGAGCGATTTGCGACGCGCCTTCTTGATGGGCAATGCGCTCGTAACAGGCATTGTAGAAGGAATCGGGAAAGTTCTCTTGCAATGGATTTGATATGAGCGAACAAGCGATGCCTTACGATAAAACTTCACCGGAGTCAATTCTCCAGTACGCAAGGCAATTGCTTGGAAAATCACTTTGGGAATTACACCCGGAAGCGCATGCGCTGCAGACGGGCAAAGGTGGCCTCGGAAACGCTGTTGAAAAGTATCATTTCGGATACGACCCGAACTCTAAATCCGAAGCAGATTTTTTCGAAGCCGGAGTAGAGTTAAAGTGTACGCCGCTTAAAAAACTTCCTGACGGAAGCATGGTTTCAAAGGAACGTTTGGTTCTTAACATGATTGACTATGTTGAAGAATCAAAAAAGAGTTTTTTTGAAAGCAGTTTTTGGAAAAAGAACGAACTGATTTTGTTGATGTTTTATTTGCACGAGGAATATAAACTTCCTTTTGACGAACTTTTCAAAATCATTCGCCTGTGGAATTTCCCTGAAACAGATTTGAAAATCATCAAAGACGATTGGACCGTAATTCATAATAAAATTCTCGCCGGGAAAGCCCACGAAATTTCAGAAGGTGACACGCTTTATTTGGGTGCCTGCACAAAAGGTTCAAAAGCTGGAGCGGAGATGCGCGAGCAACCAAACTCCAGTGAAAAAGCGCCACAAAGAGCCTATTCTATCAAGTCCAAATACATCAACTCCATTATTCTGGACTCGCTCAAGTATCCAGAAATGTGCAGTGATGTTTATATCAGTCCAAAACAAAAGGCTAAAATTCAAAAATCCCTTAATGATGTTGAAAATGTTGTTCGCGATGTAAAAGAATACCGCGAAAATGAAACTTTTGAAGATTTGATAGAACGAAAATTCAGCAAATATTATGGCAAAACAATCGCTGAAATAGAATCTGAGCTGAATGTTCAGTTTGGGCAAAGTAAATCAATGGCCTACAATGTATGCCGCGCGATTCTTGGAGTGAAAGCGAATAAAATCGCGGAGTTTGAAAAGGCGGGAATCGCCATTAAAACAATTCGCCTGGAAGAGAACGGCAATCTCAAAGAATCCATGTCGTTCCCCAATGTGAACTACAAGGAAATTGTCAACGAATTATTCTGGGAAGATTCTGC
Source organism: Fibrobacter sp. (assembly GCA_024398815.1). Taxonomy (GTDB): domain Bacteria; phylum Fibrobacterota; class Fibrobacteria; order Fibrobacterales; family Fibrobacteraceae; genus Fibrobacter. The sequence continues at coordinate 72,105 of JAKSIL010000015.1, read as the reverse complement.
GCTATATGAAATGTTCACGCAGAGATTTTTGTTCGTGATTTTCAGAAAGCCGGAAATCAAGGATGATAAAAAAGTCCGCTTGGAAAAGGTGATGTTCTGGACCATGCCAGTCAAGGATCTTGAGTTCGGCAAAATCCTGTGGGAAGATACCAGGGACAAAGTCGCTGGCGAAAATTACGAACATTTTATAAAATCAAGCGAGAATCCGGTTTGCCACATTCGCCCCAAAGCACAAAATTCTGCGGACATGATGGAAGGCCCGCAAGGATACAAAGTCAAAAAAATGTGCTATTGGCTGAATAGGGAATATATTTTAAGTATTATGAAAGCATAGATTCATATTACAATTGCAAGGACAGTATATGGAAAAAATTTTTTCATCAAAAATCCTAAAACAATTTGCCTTACAAGTTTTTAAAGAATTGTATGCTTACGATAAATTTGAAAATTTCCGTTCAAATTTTAAAATAAGCCAGCAAGACGATGGCTCAATTTTTCTACTTGTGAGTGATTCTCAAGATTCACTAAATGGGCTTTTTATTACACCTTATGAATTAATGAAAAAAAGGAATAGTCCGCGACAACGTTGGTTTGAGACGCCATTTCAAATTGAAAATACACTCACTGATAATGTTCAATTTTTTCTTAGCGATCAATGGTATGGAGACAATCGCCGAAATTCAACATCCATTATTCCATTAACATATTTTGTCAACAAGTATTATGCAAATTTATTCAAAATAGAATCTCAAAATAATGAATATGTTCTTTTGGGTATAAAAGCAGGATTAATTGAAACAGCCTCCACAATAATAAGCGAATCACAAAAGAAAGAAAAGAAAACTATGCAACAAATATTCTTCGGCGCTCCTGGTACTGGCAAATCCCACAAGGTGAACGAGCTTGTTGGTGAACCTAAGTCTTTTCTTGTGGCAAATGATAGAGAGGCTAGATTCGGTCAATTTTCTCAATGTGGCTGTGCAAAGGCGAATCACTATGCGGATGTGCTTTCTAAGCAAGAAACTTTTAACCAAGATGTGTTTGCCATCAATAACTTGGAAGAGTTGAAGTGTCTGCTTGAAAGTTGCGATGGCGACGATAAGGTTAAAAATCCGCGGCATAGCGCATTGCGTGCGTATATTGATTTCGTGTCGCAGCCGACGGTTTTCCGCACCACGTTCCATCCTGATTACGATTACGCGCAGTTTGTTGGGAGTTACAAACCCAAAAAGAACGGGGCTGTCATTACCTACGATTTCGTCCCGCAAGTTTTCGCAAAGGCGTACAAGAGGGCGAAAGAGACGAGCGAGCCGGTTTATCTTGTGATTGAAGAAATCAATCGCGGTAACTGTGCGCAGATTTTCGGCGATATCTTCCAGCTGCTCGACCGCAATGAATCTGGCGAGTCGCAATACGAAATAGATGTTGATTCCGATTTTGCGGAATGGCTGGGCGAATCGAAAATCAAGTTGCCGCCCAACTTCAACATTCTCGCGACGATGAACACGAGCGACCAGTCGCTGTTCCCCATGGACAGTGCCTTCAAGCGTCGCTTTGACTGGGAATATGTGCCTATCAAGTATGCGAAGGCTAATGAGGGTGATGAGAAAAATCCGTGGGAATTTGAGGTTGTTCTAAAGGGCGAAAAAGAACAGTTGAAATTTAACTGGATTGATTTTCTCAAAAAGGTCAATGCCGATATTTACAAGGTCACGGAAAGCGAAGATAAGCAGATGGGCGAGTTCTTCGTGAAGCCGAAAGACGGCGTCATCGGCTTGGACATGTTCCGTTCAAAAATCCTGTTCTATTTGTGGGATTCCGTGTACAAGGATGAGCCTGACAAGAAGAATGTTTTCCATTTCGACAATCCTGACAAGAGTGGCTCCAAGGTCACGTTCCAGAGTCTCTTTAGTGACGATGCCAAGGCGATTGAAATCATTAACCAGATGATGAAGAATTTGGACGAGGCCTACGAAAGCAAGGATGATTCTGAATTCAAGGATTTTAAGATTCTTAAGTAGAATTTTCAACAGTGATTTTCCTTTTTGAACAGTTCGCCTACTCCACGGAGTACTTGAAGAGTGCCTTGCCCGTCGATAAGCAGGGGCGTTTCAAGGATTTGCCCAACGGTTTCGTGGCGCGCGATGGCAAGCTGGATGGCGTCGGGTATGTGTACAATGCCAGCAGCAAAAAGGATGGCTCGGACAAGATTACGTTCGTGTTGCCGAAGGTGTTCCTGGACGAATCTGGTACCAGGGCTTTTGGCGAAGTCATCCCCGTTGATAAGGATTTTGAATTGAAGAACGCCCCGAAGAATTTCCTTTCGAGTCTTTCGATGTGGGTGTGTTCTTCCATCGGCCAGTATCGCGAAAAGAATCCCGGCGACAAGACCATGGAGGCTCCGGATGCTCGCGGTTTCTGCAGCGATAGCGCCACTCCGACTTTAATCGACGTGATGAACGCGATGGTACGTTTTTACGAAGAGAACAAGGCGCTTTTCGTGTTTGTCTCGAAGAATGTGCACAGCGGGAACAACCGCATCGACTGGCGCCGCACGATGCGCAAGTTGCCGATTCTGCAGGGGGAATCCGGCTCGGGGGCCGGAATGACAAATGGCGGAAGCGGAACAACGCCGATTTACATGGAACTCGAAAACAAGAAGAAGGTCTTCGATCTGGACGACCGTCTGCTTGTGCTGTACTTCTCGGCGATGAACTACATAGGCGAGATTTTCGGTTTCAAGATGCCGAAGTCGGAATTCTATGCGCCCATGCGCGTGAACGAATTTCGTCGCTTGCTTGGTCACCGCGGCTTGGTGGAATTGCGTCGCATCAAGCACAAGTATTTCGCCGACAAGTTCCTGCGCCTTTACAACATCATGAAGGCGTTTTTCGAGTGGGGCGCCAAGTTCAGTGCCTGCAGTTTCGAGAGCGAGTATCTGCTCACGAGCAAGTACAACAACGTTTTCGAGGCGATGATCGACAAGCTGGTCGGCGACGAACTTCCGCCGAAAATGGATTACCTCAAAAAGCAAACGGACGGCAAGGAAGTTGACCATCTTTACAAGGATCGTCAGTTGATTTTTGCAGACGCGTCGCAAAAGATTTGGTTCATTGGCGATAGCAAGTACTATAAAGAGAAAAACGACATTGTCGGCGAGTCCGTTTACAAGCAGTTCACTTACGCCAGGAACATTATTCAGTACAACATAAACGACTTGTTGAAAGGCGACGGCCAAAATGGCGAGGGCGTGCTCCGTTACCGCGACCCTCTCACCGAGGGCTATTCCGTAACGCCGAACTTCTTTATCCGCGGGGAAGTGGACAAGGGGAACCCCTGCGAAATTCCGGCAACTGGTGACGCCATCAAAAAGGACGGTGCCGACATGTGGGCCGAGCGCAACCGTCATTTCGAGAACCGCCTCTTCGACCGCGACACGCTCCTGCTTCAAGTTTACGACGTCAACTTCCTTTTCGTGCTCAAGGCATTCACGGCGAAAAGCTCCGGCATGCGCGATGAATTCAAGCGCACCGCCCGCGAAAAGTTCAGGAAGAATTTCATGGCAATGCTCCGGAGCCATTATTTCTTCTGGTATGTCAATCCCCAAGATTCCCAGGAGGATTTTGTAAATGCCCATTACAAAACGCTGCAAGGGAAACTGTTCCGCTCCGGGAACAGTAATGGGCTAGTTCTCGCTTTGGAACAAACTTTTGTAGACGAGAAAAATGCGGAATTCCGAGCTTTGCGAACAGAAATAGACAAAAATTGCGAATTTATAAATGTGGACCCGACAGAAATTTGGGAAGACGCCGTCTCTAAAGGTGAAAAAGGGCTGAAGAGACCTGGTAGAGTTTGAAAAAAATCCGGCGGGACAATCTTCGTTATTTAAGGTACACGTTCCTCAGCATTTCCATGGCCTCATTCACCTCCATGCTAATACCAAGAGCCTTCAAATCGGGAGGTTCTTCGCTCACGTGATCAAGGAATTGCTTTACATCATTCCGTATCTTCTCGGGCAAGTCCAACCTCAAATCCGGCGGGACAATTTGCAAAAGCCTAAACACATCATTTTTATGTTTCTTGTAATCCTTATCATTTACAAAATCTGACTTATTCCCTGATTCTCTATAGCGCTCTTTTGCGGCCTTAAGATTCATTCTTGCAAACATCTTGAATAATATCAGATATTCAATTTTAAGGACTCTAATTCCATCCTTAATTTCACAGCCATTTTCTAATAACTCGTAATACTTCTCGTCAAGAATAATCGCAGACAAACTGGAAACATCGTCATCTACGTGAACACGCCTTATTCCCTCAGGGATTGTCAATGGCTCTGGACTTCTAGAGAGCAATTCTATTTGCACAGGATAACTGCCTTGAGGTTCCGTAAAGCGATAAAAACAAGTCTTATCTCTTTTTCTCTCGCCACACACGTATCCTCCTCTCTTGATAAATTCCCAAAATGCCTTACCGAAATCAGCATGCTTCTCGGCCTCAAGAATCAGAATCATGTCAATGTCTTTGGTTGAGCGGAATTCCAGGCTTTCGGCGCTCATTAAAATTGAGCATGCGGCACCGCCAATAACAACGTATTCATTCGTAAAAGCGCCAAAATGCTTTCGAAAAGCGTCAAGACCTTCCAACTGACTTACCATCTAACATTCCCCATCATTTCGTCAAGGCTAGATTGTATTCTTTCGTCGTACGAATCCCTTAACGACAAATATAATGACACCGGATCAACGGTCCCATTCACGGCAAACTTCGCCGGATCATATTTCCAAATTTGGACATTCACTAGATCGACCGAATCAAGCCATTTTGCGTCATTGGTGAAGTCTTCGGATTTAGGCAACACAAATCTAGGAGCGCAAGCATACACGTCCCTCGTTGGGCCGCCCAATAAAGAAAGTTTCGACAAAGCGGATTCTCCCGCCAATAGAGAATTAACAGGCAAGTGATTTCTCTCAACTACGATATTTTTTTGAACAGGATTTATCAGATTCGACAAAGCTTTTTTCACCAGGGCATAGCCAGTCATGGCACAGGTCATTTGGACACTGCGACCTTCCTCGTGCATTTTTATCAATCCAAGGGACTCGAGTTCCCTTGAACTCCTAGTTACAGACATCGGATTTATGCCGAGTTCCTTTGCAACACGAGCCTTTGTGACATAGGAATCTTTGACGCGGTAAAGCATGTGCAAGAATAATTGTTGAGCCTGTGGAGACAGGAATTCTCGTGGTTTGGCCTTAATCTTTTGATTCATCCTAATCTGCTGCTGCAACGCAATTCCCAAAAAAGGAAGAAAAACCAAAGCAGGAACCGCCAAGAACGGTACCCCTCGGTTAATCAGGGATTTTTTTTGAGCGTCTGTCACTTTTTCAAAGACAAAAGCAATAGGGCATCCGAGTACGAGCTCATACTTTTGAGCCTGATTTTTTAATGCCTCGGCACCGAATTCATCGTTATTCCGGATGCCAACAAGAGCGAATCGTACATCTCCAATCTTCGCCTCAACAATTTCCCTCTCCCGAACCATATACAAAGGGAGTCCACCGGGTTGTAATACCCCGCGGAATTCGCACCTGAGTCCATACGCATCAAAGACTCGCTTTGAGAGCCCTTCTGTTGATTCAGAGAAAAAAAAGAAGAACATGACAGTCCCTTTATAACAATCAACAATAAATATAACATTTAAAGATGTTAGAATCAATAAAAAATGTTACAATTATTGATTTTTTTGCTATTTCAAGCATTTTTCTGTTAATATCTTGTTTGTGGACTTATGAGATGAATTCGTAATTACAAAGAATTTTATTGAATATATAAACATTTATAAAGGAGCTATAATACGAGGGTATGAGTATAGCGGACCCAACGGTAGTCCGTTCTGGTGGATTTTGCCGGTGTTGCTGACAAAGTCGCCTTTTTTCCACGTGACTTTAGAATAATAGAGCAGGCCGCACTGTTCCGCGAATTTTTTTATCTGGTAGAGGTATTCGTAATTGTTCTCGTTTTCGGCGGGTAGAATTTCGACAAGGAAGCAGCCGTCCTTCAGGACGCACGCTTTTTCTTTGAAGTCATCGAGGGAATATTTGAAGCAGTCGTATGTCGCAAAGTTCCGGTCGCCGCCCTTGTTTTTAAAGCAAGAATAGATGTTGTTTGCCAGACTTTCCATAGGCGGAAATATAGATCCAGCAGAATGTCAAATTGTGACATTTTTGATGATTTGTTTTTCATTCAAAAATAAAAAAATTACAAAATCTTGAAAAACGTCAAACTATGTTAAAAAATCGCCGAAAATTTAACATACCAATGTTCATATGTTAAAAAATTCCGAATTTTTTAACATACGGGAGCACAAATTCTGCACCAATCTGGTACAGAATTGTATGTTATGGGCAATAGTACTCACCACGCGACCTTAGCAATAAGAGCGGACCAAGGTGGGTCTTTTTTTTGCTTTCTCCGCTTTCGCGGCAGTGATCGTGACCCTTGGGGCGGAGACTTGCGGGCGGTTCTTGTTTGCGTTTCTTGTGAGCAAGGCTCCGTTTCATGAGGGGCGATGCGGGGCAGAGCCACGGAGCGGCCCCATGAAATAGAGCGCGACGGCACTGTTGTGCCGGGCCGCCCAGAATATGGAGAAAAGCCAAAAGTGCAACAGCCTGTTGCAGTTTTGACGTTTTTTGCGAAAAAAACGCCAATCATGACAGCAGCTGGTCGGCGGATTCGGCGATGGCGAACGGTTTTTCACTCCAGAATTTCCCGTAGTTTCCGTTGCAGCAATTGTTTGTCCGGCATGTTCAACTTGTACTCCGCCACCATCGTCGGAGAGAGGCTTCTGTTCAGGGCATACTCCACGACTTCATCGTCTTTGTCTTTGCAGAGTAACACACCGATACTTGGATTCTCCTTTTCTTTTTTGACATCTCTGTCAAGCGCCTCCAAATAAAAATTCAACTGTCCCAAATGTTCTGGCTTGAATTTTTCTGTTTTTAGTTCAAAGGCGACAAGGCATTGCAATTCCCTATGATAAAAAAGTAAATCAACATAGAAATCGCTGTTTCCGACCTGAAGCCGAAATTCTTCATCCACGAATATGTAGTCCTTGCCAAGTTCCAGTACAAAATTTTTCATTTGGCCTATAAGAGCTTTGCGCAAGGAATTTTCTGGCTTACTTTCTTGAATGCCGATAAATTCCATAACGTACTTGTCACGAAAAACCTTTTCGGCCTCGGGAACCATTTCTCTCAACACTGGTGAGAGTTTTATGGAATCGGTTTGACTACGTTCAAATAAGCAACTATCAATTTGACGTTCAAGTTCTCGCTTAGACAGCCTTTCGCTAACGCACATATTTAAGTAGAAAAAACGTTCATCCGCACTTTTGGAACGGGCCATAATTATCAGATTATTCGTCCAATTAATTTCTCTCACCAGTGGTGAGAGTTTTTCGTCGTCCAAGGAATATGTTTCGTAGAACTGTTTCATACGCCAAATATTCTTGTCAGAAAAGCCCTTGATTCCAGGGTGCTTTCCGGCAATGTATTGGGCTAGCTGGGTTACCACACTTTTGCCCCATTCCGACGAGGAGATTTTCTTTGAAACGTATTCGCCAACGCGCCAATATAAATCAACCATGGCGCTATTCGCCAAACTTATGGCTCGACGATGAGCCTGTTGAATCATTGTCGCAACTTCTGCAAACGATACTAGTTCTTTGGATTTTCTTGACACCATTTCTTCTAAACTCCTGTTTCTTAAAACGCCTATCATGACAGCAGCTGGTCGGCGGATTCGGCGATGGGTTTCAGTGCGGCGTAATGTTCGGGGATTTCGGATGCAAGCCTGTAAGTGGATACTCCCATAGGTTTTGAAAAATCCCGAATGGCCAGTTCCACTATGTTCTTTTTCGCCTCCTTGCAAAGAATGATGCCGATGCTCGGTTTTTCGCCTGGCTTGCGTTCGTATTTGTCCAAAAGGGATAGATAGAAGTTCAGCTGTCCCAAGTAGGCGGGCTTGAACTTCCCTTTTTTCAGTTCAATGGCGACTAGGCTTTGCAAGGTCCTGTTGTAGAAAAGGAGGTCGACAAAAAATTCTTCGTCGCTTTCTACAATACGGTGTTGGCTATCGACAAAACAGAAATCCGAGCCGAGTTTTTGAATAAACGTTTTTACGTTGTTTACTATGCCTCGTTCCAGAACGCGCTCGTCAGCGCATTCATCGTTTTCATCTTCTATGTTGACAAAATCTAGGAGCATTTCGTCTTTAAAGGCAAAAATCGCCCTTGAGGCCTGCGCATCATCTGGAATGGTTTCTGCAAAGTTGTTCGGGAGCGCCCCGACATGTAGGTGATCCTGTGCGGCGATGTGGTTTTGCAGGTTTTCTACGGACCAAAAATTTCTAGCGCAATTATTTATGTAAAATATACGATCTTCTATTTTTTCGCACTTCTTTATAATTTCATAATGATGAGTGAATCCGATCATGAAAAAAGTTTCAACATTGATTGGCAGGGTTTTCAAATCGTGCGTCAGTAACGCACGATTTTGTGGCGACAGATCATATTGGCTCCATTCCTCATAGAAAATGCGCATTTTCTTCAAATTTCCCTCGGAAAAGCCTCGCAATCCGGGTAATTCTTTTTGCAATTGGTCGCTGATGGCTTGCAAGGCTCCGGTTCCCCATTTGTTGATACGCGTGTTTTGGGAAATGTACTTGCCAATCGCGAGGTACAGCTTTAACATTTCGGCGTTGGCAAGTCTTGCGGCGATGTATCGGCTTTTGAGGATGGCGGATTTGATGGTGGTTACGGCTTCGGTAAGATTTTGAATATACATGGCATTCCCTTATGACTACGAGATATTGTCTCGGTTATAGGCGCGGCAAATCGCCTTGAACTCGCGGTTCAAAACGGTGCTTTGCGCCTTGATGATTTGTTTGGAATTTTCCGGGTGCGTTTTGCGCTCGGGCGTTGTGCTTGCAATTTCGCAGGCGGAGGCTCTCTCCTCTGGCCAGCCGCGTTACTCACTGACCCTCATCCTGCTGGGCGCCTGAAGCGCCTGCGACATCGGCTTCGCAAGGTTTATGCGCGGCCTAGTCGCTTTTTTACCGCTAACGGCAAGCTATGTATAATCCGCCCCGGGACCTATGGAACAGTTACTAAAGTAACGGTTCCTCACCACAGTTAGGCGGTGTAAATAATCTACGCTGTAAATGTACTCTAATTGCTGAAAAATGTCAATCACGAAATTCGGAAGGATATAGTTTGAAAACGTAAAAAAACTTGACCAAATAAAAACTTATATATACATTATATATATTCAAGTGGCGCCAGGGAGAAAGCAATGAAGTCGAACTACGATTTTAGCAAAGCCGTCCAAAATCCGTATGCGAAGAAATTGAAAAAGACAATCTGCATCAAGCTTGACGAGGATGTCATCGATTACTTCAAGGATCTTGCCGAAAAGGTTGGTATTCCATACCAAGGGCTGATCAACATGTTCCTGCATCAAGTGAAGAACCAAAAGCTGGTTCCGCAGTTTGTTAACCCGACCAAAGGAAGGAAATTTCGCGCTGCTTAATTTTAAGTACGCGTAAAGATTAGAATGCGGCTTTGCGTCTTGACAATGCGTACATTATAATGTGCGTTCGTGTTTATAGGAGGTTGCAAAATGAAGGGTAGAGGTCAAAACGGAGCATCACCCTGGTCTGAGATTCACATAAGACCTGAGTTTTTAAGATAGAGAGTAGGTCATTTCTTTTGGAGAACTACACCTATGAGTGGAAATGAAAAGACTATGAATTTGGCAGACTATCTCTATTTTCCCCTTCTCATCTCCTTAATTTTGTCCCGGTGCTTTTTCTTTAGTTCTTTCTTTTGCGTGTTCAGGTCTTCGATGGTCTGGGCTATGCATTCGATGTCGCGTTGTTCACGAATACGCGCCATTGTTTGTCGTACGCGGTCCCGACTATAAGACCTATCCATGTCTTCTTTTCTACGACGAGGATTCCTTTTTGCGTGATGGCGAGGAGGTCAATTTGCTGCCGTTCGACGAATGTTCCATGGGAATGAATATAGGTTATTTTGGAAAATAACGATAAAATGCCGTTTTTAACCTAAAATCGCCATTTTTTAGCTATTCTACGCAAAATCTGCGTAGAATACGAAGATGACGCTAATACTCTGTCACCCTGGAGCGCAATGAGCCTGCCCCGAACATTGATTCGGGGACGGGGCCCAGTGCGCTAGTAGACATATTGCGCGGGAGCGGGGAATTGTCGGAAAAATTTTTGAAAAAATCATCCTGCCATCGTCTTCAGTAATTCTTTTTTATTTGCTCCTAGCGAAAATAGAATCCTTATCAGAAGTTCCAAGGATATGTGGGCGTCGGCTTTTTCCATTTTTCCAACACGCGACTGGCTTGTCCCGAAATTCTGCGCGACGGCGACTTGGGAAAGTCCCATTTTCTTCCTTCTTTCGACAAGCGCCTTCGCGAGCGCCACACGCATTTCAATGATGGCGATTTCGGCTTCGTTCAAGCCGAGGAATTCATCGATGTCGCCAACTTTCCAGCCTTTTTTTTCAAGTTTCTCTTTTTTTGATTTTTCCATATACCCTCACAGGCTGTCGTAATGCATGAGTCGGGCTTTGCAAAGTGCCAAAACTTCTTTAGGAGTTTTTTGTGTTTTCTTGTCGACCCAATGTATTACGATTATTGCATCACTGTCTATTCTGTAAAAGATTCTCCAGGTTTTATTTTCGTCATTTATCCGCAGTTCATGACAGCGAGCTCCTATTGAAGGCATCGGACGGCTTTGCGGTAGCGATAAATCTATGCCAGATTGCAGCAGGCGCAATAAGTATCCGGTTTCAATTCGAGCCTTTTGAGACAACGGCGGTGTTTTGGGTTGGCTGATTAGCCACACCAAGGGTTTGTGATTTGGACTCATTAAATATATGTCATTTTTGACATAACGTCAAGTGCTCTACGTTAATCGTCAGGGGCCGATCTCCCCATAGGGTTCCTGTCGCCAGGTAAAAACTAAGGCGACGACGTCAAGCAGAGAGTTGAACTGCCGCCCCGTTAGAACTGCTGTCGGGCGGATTATCTCAATCGTTTGTAATATACATAATTCAAAAATGCGAGTCAAGGGTGCGGAAAAAATCTAGTTTTACTTGTGGTCTTTTTGTTAGCAAGAAAAAGTTTCCCATGAACTCGATTTTCGAATATACCGACTACCACCTTTACCTGAAGGATTTTTACGAGGAGCGCAGGCAGATGTCCGGGCTTTCGTGGCGTGGCTTCAGCAGGCTTGTGGGCTTCAAGTCGGGTTTGTATTTGAAACTTGTCTGTGACGGCAAGACGAAGTTGAGCGTGGTCGGGGCCGATCGTTTCGCGAAGGCGGTCGAGTTCAATAAAATCCAGACGGACTACTTGTGCGCCATGGTGGTTTACTGCAATACGCCTGTCGAAAAGAAGCGCGTTGCCGCCTACCGGCAGATGCAATCGATTATCGAGGAAAACAAGATTCGCGTGGTCGGAAACGACGACTACAATTATTACAGCAGCTGGTGGAACCCGATTTTGCGCGAGCTCGCTCCGAGGCTTTCTTCGGCCCTGCCGATTATTGTCGCCGGGATGTTCTACGACGAGGTCTCTGCGGCCGATGTCCAGAGGTCCTTGGATTTCTTGGTGCGCGCGGGATTCCTCAAAAAAGGGAAGCACCACACATATTCCCAGTTGGACAGGGGCATCCAGGGTTCTTCGGAGATGATTCCGCAGGCTATCCGCAACATGCACAAGAAAATGGCGGAATTTGCGGTGAAGGCCATAGAAAATTTCCCGAAGACGGACCGTAACTTTTCGGGATTGACGGTTGCGGTCGGCAAGTCGACTTACGCCCAGATTGTAAAAGAGCTGGACGATTGCCGAAAAAGGGTGGCGGATATCGTGTCTGCGGCCGAGGATGGCGACAGAATTTTTAGATTGAATATGCAATTGTTCCCTGTAACCAAGGAAATCAAAAAATGAAGATGCGGTTTGGTATTTTAGGCGCCCTGTGCGTGGCATCCCTGTTTTATGCGGGTTGTGGCGATTCCGACAAGAAACTGGCCAACGGCTATACGGAAGAGCAGAACGCTGAACTGGTTAAATACGAGAAGATTCTCAAGACTTGGGAACCGTCGGTCGAAGTGGATTCCACGAAGTGTACGTGGGAAAGCGAGTATGGCGAAAGCGCCTACTGGTACGAGATTGACTTTACTTCGAGCGGCAAGAAGTATGCTTCGGAGAAAGAGACTTACTATGGCGAATACTCCGTTTACGTGTACAAGAAAGAGAACGGCGTGCGTTTGTTTCTTAGCAACGCCGACAAGGTAGGCTATTTCACGATCATGTTGAATCGCGATTCGAAGAAGGCGGTCGAAGTGGACCAGATTGACTTCCAATATCGCAACGACCATGGAATTTCCGCTTGCCGCGCGGATTCGTCGAAGTTCGTGGAAGAATGTGAAGATGGAAATGGCAAAGTCAAGGACTGGATTGGCGCGGAGACTTGCGATGTCCTTCATTTGACATGCACAAAGAAGTTCGAACCCGAAGTCATCGCGATAGAGTATCTTCAGGAAATAGCCGAGAAGTTGACGGAACTTGGCGAAGACGAATATACGTCGGCAGGGTACTGGGACGGCGAAATCAAGCCTGCGGGGCCGATTGACGAGGATCCTGAGGAACCGGCGGATACGGCGAAGGTGGATACTTCTCGAGTGGATACGACTGCAGCCGACACGACAACGAAAATTGATACGACGAAGACGGATACTTCCACAGTCGACACGACGGCGGCGGATACGGCAAAGGTAGATACGGCGCTCGTAGATACATCGGCTGTTGACACATCTACGGTGGATACTTCGACGGTGGATACGTCAACTGTAGATACTTCGACAGTGGACCCTGAACTTGATGACACTAAGCTCGTGGACGCGCGTGATGGTCACGTGTACAGGACTGTGCAAATCGGTGACCAGGTTTGGATGGCGGAGAATCTGAATTACGCTTATCTGCAGCCGACGACGCTTTGGGATTCCACGAGTTTCTGCTACAAGAACGATCCAAAGAATTGCGAGATTTACGGAAGGCTTTATTCGTGGTCTGCCGCGATGGATTCCGCAGGCCTGTTCAGCGACGATGCGAAGGGTTGCGGCCTGGATGGCGTTTGCCTGCCGCCGCGCAATGTGCAGGGCGTGTGCCCCGAAGGCTGGCGCATTCCGAATTACGACGAATGGAACGCTTTGGTTGAATTTGTGGATCCGAACAACAATGGCAGCTTGGCCGGCGTAAGGTTGAAGGCCGAAGAAGACGGCGGTACGGACGATTACGGGTTCGGCCTTAGAATCGCGGGCAGGCACATTGAATTTGACCAGTCCGATAATTCCTATAGCCAGTTGGGCAGCCAGACGATGTACCATTCGACGGTGGAAAGCGATTCTTCTTCGGCGTTCGGCTTCACCTTCTTTGGCGATTACGATTACGTTGGCGTAGTGGTGCCGTATTCAAAGTATATGGCTTATCCGGTAAGGTGCATCAAGGGCGAGGCTTCCGCTTATCCGATTGGCGCCCTCGACCCCGCTACGGTTGAAACGGGCGAGTTCATGGATGCTCGTGACGAGCGTGTGTACAAGACGACGACTATAGGCAAGCTTACATGGATGGCCGAGAATCTGAATTACAATGCCGAAGGAAGCGTCTGCTACGGAGACGACGACAACTGCGATACTTACGGCAGACTTTATTTAGGGGAAGTCGCAAACGAGGTTTGCCCCTCTGGTTGGCATTTGCCGAGCAGGGCGGAATTCGATACTTTGTATGTATCCATAGGTGTTTCTTACGCACCGCTGAAGACAACTTCTGGCTGGAGCGCAACTCTCGGAAACGGCACGGATATTTACGAGTTCAGCCTGCTTCCGAATGGCAGGGGCCGCGTATCTGAAGAAACCATCTCGTACTCGGAATTGGGTGAGAACGCTTATTTGTGGACCTCGACGGACAACGGCAGGGGAGATTCCTTTTCGTTCGTATTCCAGTTGACTAGGAATAGTTCAGGCCAGTTCTCCTGGACGTCAATCAGCTTGAGCAATTATGCGGGTGTCCGCTGTGTAAAGAATTGATTGTAGTCGCCTGCGCGATAGCGTGAAAATGCGAAAAACCCCGGTTGTTTTCAACCGGGGCTTTTATTTTTCTCCTTATTTCCTTTTCAGAAACATCCCAACGCTTATCGTTATGTGTATAAATTAAAAAAGTAACGGCGTTGATGCAAGATTTTTGGGGAGGATTTTTTCAGGGAAAAAGCATGTTTTTTGGACCTGTTTTCTATATGTATCACTTTTGATACATATAGAGAGTGCGCAAAACCGGGATTTTTTGAAAAAAGGTTTGACAATTCCATTTTTCAAAGCGATATAGATAGTGTCAAAAGAGGATTTAATGAACAGCAAAACCTATTTCGCAAAAATTGCCGAAAATCTTGAAAAAACGGCCTTCCTGAAGCTTCACAGTACCCCGAAAAAGGATTTTTCGAGCCTCAAACTGCTGGAGTACTGGGTGCGCATCTTGCAGGATAATACGAATGCTATTTCCGTCCAGATTGCCCTGAAGCTCATGGGGCCCGAAACTATGGGTGATTTTGTCGACTCCGTGGTGGCGCTTTTCAAACCCTACATTAAAAAGAGGAAGGGTCGCAATGGCGATTTCGAAGATGACTGCTACGATTGCGATGTGTGCTGCAGTTCCATGCTTCGCGCCATCAAGCGTTATATGGACGAATGCAGGCCCGCCTGCCGTCGCATGGCGGTCGTCAATTTTTTGAAGGATATTTCGCATGTGGACAATGACGACATGGCGCCTCAGCTTTTTATGCAGATGCAGCAAATGCTTGCGAATAGTCTCATCAACTATGCGTTGAAGATTGTGAAGAAGGGTGTCCCGGCGAGCGATTCTACGTACCGTCGCATGCTCAAGCTGAAGGAAACGTTTCGCCTCACCGACGACGAGACGGAGGTGTTGCTTTATTTGTGGCTCCGCAACAATGAATTGCTTTCGCTGAACGACGAATTCGGAATGTCGAATCGTCGTCGCTGTCGTTCGCATTTTGGCGACAGCTCGATAGAAATCGAAGATATCGCAAGGATTACGGGCTTGTCGGAAGAACGGGTGAGCAAGGCTTTGAGTTCGAAGGGTTCGCTTGTCAAGTTGAACATCGTCGATAGCGATTTCGATGTCGTGGAGGAGGCCGGCAAGTTCTTGGACGGCAATACGGATGTTGCCGAACTGAAGGCCTTTAGGCGTGCGCCGGCGTGCTCGGTGCCTTTCGAGCAGTTGCAAGGCGGCAATCCGGATGCCCGGCTGGTGCTCGACATGATCAGGAATCACGGTCGCGAGCATCCTCTGAACATTTTGTTTTATGGTGTCGAAGGGACCGGGAAAACTGAATTGGCGAAGGCCGTTGCGAAGGAGTTGAATGTGCCTCTTTGGGAGGTGAGTATCGGCAACAATTTACGCATGGAGGAATTACGTCGTCATTTTGATTCCCGCTCCGAATGCCTGCAGAATTATCGTCTGCGCGCGATTACTTTGGCCGATTGGCATTGCGAAAGCAATCCGGGAATTATTCTCGTAGACGAAGCCGACCTTGTTTTGAATGGTTGCGAAAAGGGCGTTTTGAACAGCTTCTTCGAGGACTTGCGTACGCCGGTCATTTGGATTTCGAATTCCATGGAATTCGTGGAGCGCAGTACCCGCCGCCGTTTCGATTTTTCGATGTCTTTCAAGAGTCTTGCGAAGGATGAACGTTTGAGCGTGTTGAATTCTGTGCTCAAGGCGCAGAAGGCTGAGTCGCTGTTCACTCCCGAAGAAAAAATGCGCTTGGTGGTGGAATTCCCGGCTATGGCTGGCGGCTACGCGCTTGCCGTGAAGGAAGTTCGTGCCCTCAAGAAGAAGGGCGCTTGCAAGAATGCTTTCATGGCGGCCAGCCGCATCCTCAAGGCTCACACGCGCTTGCTTGGAATTGTGAACGGCGACCTTCACGAGTTGGAAAGCCATGCGCCGCATTATTCGCTGGACGGCTTGAACATCGATGGTTCCGTGAACGAGGTGATGGAAGTTGTTCGTAATTACGATAGCGTCTGGAAAAATCTGGACGAGGATTCTGCGCCTAATTCGCTGAACATTCTTCTGTACGGCCCTCCGGGCACCGGCAAGACGGAATTTGTGCGTCACATGGCACGCTCTTTGGGCCGCAATCTTATCGTGAAGCGCGCGAGCGACTTGCTGGGTTGCTTCGTAGGGCAGACCGAGGCGCAGATTGCCGCCGCCTTCGAAGAGGCGGAACGCACCAAGTCCATCTTGTTCATCGATGAAGCCGACAGCTTCTTGCAAGATCGTTCCGGAGCCTTCCAGAGTCACGACATTTCGAAGGTGAACGAAATCCTGACGCGCATGGAAAATTTCAAGGGAATTTTCGTGGCGGCCACCAACTTCGAGAATGTGCTGGACCAGGCGAGTCGCAGGCGTTTTGCCTTGAAGCTCGGCTTCAAGTACCTCAAGCCCGAGGGCGTCAAGAACATTTGGGAATCGTTCTTCCCCAATGTGGAATTTATTTCGTCGGCAGCTGACATTCCCATGCTTGCACCTGGCGATTTTGGCGCCGTGAATAATCGTTTGCGCTATTTGCCCGCTGCGTCTCTCACGCCTGAACGCATTGAACAGGAGCTTCGCAAAGAAGTGAATTGCAAGGATGCGCGTGCCGGGAGGACCATGGGATTTTAAAGCGGAGCCTCTTGAAAAATCTTTTTTGGCACTTTTTGTTTAGTGTCAAAAAATGACATAAATTTTTGTTAAATTTTAAATTGGGGGTGCTACGGCACTTCCTTCAAATGAAGATGACTCACATCTAATTCCCCTCATAGAGCCTTGTAGATGTATTCTCCCGTGAATGCGGGTGAGTAGTACGGAGTCGTCTTAAAATCAGGAGATAGGTTGGATATGGATAAATTGGATTACGTTTTGGTGGGTATGGCTCAGCTGGGTCCGAATTCTGCCATCAAGTTACTTTGGGCGCGCTACGGTGCTACGATCATGCGTGTGGCCGTTTCGCAATCTCGCAAAAGGCAGTCCGATTTTCAGTTGAATGGACTTTCTAACGATGAGCGTTACCGCGCCTTGTTGGCTGACTGCTATATTCATTTCCAGTCGGCTATCATGAACTACGACGCATCCCGCGGAGTTCCGCTCGTGAAGTACCTGGTGCAAAGGGTGGTGTGGAATATCGCCAGCGAAAAACGCCGCAACTCCGCTATCTATTCGCGCGAAAAGGTTGTGGATGATCCGTCGTTCTGGGATTCCGATCTCCTGGTTGACGAAAGTGCCGATTTCGAGGAATCCAGCAGGCACAAGCGCATGGTGGAATCCATCGGCCGTGAAGTGGCCGACAATCCGAAGCTCTCTCGTTTTTGGGAGCATTGCGTGGAGACGTTTAATCTTTACGACAAGTGCGAAGAGGCCGAGGTGGCCAGGCGCATGGGTTGCTGTCGCCCCACTGTTTACATGAAGTTCGAAAAGTTGTATAGTCTGCTGCTGAAGTAGGCCTTACCTAATCCAGTATGTAAGCGTGAGGCCCATTTGCGGACCGGTCATGTTTTCTTCGAAGTAACTGTGAATGATGGGAACCTGCGCAAGAAGCTGGATGTCGAATTTCCAAGCGGTGAGGCCGATGCCTCCGGTGACGTCGTGCACACCGTTGAAGAATTCGTCGACGAACGATGGCAAGCGGAACTTGTAGCCAAGGGTGTACCAGATTACTGGAACTTTCGTGCGGATTTTGAATGCAAGCGGGATGGTGAGCCCGACGGAGTAAACGTTTTCGACGTCTTCGGTGCAGACTTCGGCGCCAATGCTGTAAAAGCATGTTTCTTCGTATTCGCGGGCATTCAGGATTTCAAAGCTCACGCCGGCCATGATGTCTATCCATTTTGAAATTCGCAGCGATGCGGTGTAGCCTGCTTCGTAGGCTTGCCCAAGTCCGATAAGGCCTTCCGAGTCTTCGTATTGTCCGAAGTGAATCCATGGGCCGTGACGGAAACGCGGAGTGTCGAGGTCGTCGGAGCCGGCGAATGCGAGGGAACTGTCAGGTTCGTCGGATGCGACTGTGTCGGATGTTGGTGCAGGTGCAGCTGTTGGGACTGCAGAAATCGGTGCCGCGGGAGTTGCTGTTATTGTATCCGCTGATGGGGCAAGCGAATGCGCCCTGACAGAATCTGAGGAAGTTGTCGCAGGAGCTGCCGCGATAGTATCCGCCGCAGGTGCCGCGATCGTATCCGCCGCAGGTGCCGCGATTGTATCCGCCGCAGGTGCCGCGATCGTATCTGCCGCGAGTTCAGGGCGTTTCGCTTTTGAAAATAGGGCGGGAGTCTTCTCGTTGATGAAATCGGCCAGCCCCTGCAAATCCTGGCTGCGGCCGTTTGCACTCGCTACCAGCTTGTTGCTTGCGGTTTCGTAAAGTTCCACGTTGATGGTGATGTCTTCGCCGAACTTGCCAATGACAGCCTGCGCGACGAAATCAGCCGATATGTTGCGACCAGTTTCGGCGACGCAGCTTCCTTCGCAGTCTTCGAGCGACTTGCCCGGCGGAAGCATTGCATTGATGTTTTCGCGGGTCATGATGGTGTAGTTTTGTTCGGCTGGAAGCTGCTGCAGCGCAATTTCGCGAAGTACGTTGGTGATGTACTGCCGTTCCGAGAGGGTCATGAGTCCCTTTGGATTTTCAGCCGTTTCCAGTACGGCTATGAATTCGGCTAATACGGCTGAAGGCAAGCTCGCAACCAATACGATTGCAAAAATGATGCGCTTTAACAAGTTCATGCAAAAAATATACTTTTTTGCGGTGCAAAAATAACGGTATGATGCACTGTAAAAAGGTTTTCCGATGCCGGGTTTTCTTCGGTATGACTTTTGCGATGAACTTGTTTAGAGTGATTCCCTAAAGAAAAAGTAAAATCAAGCCTTTTGGGCCAAAAGTGAGCTCAGTCGTCGAATCTCAGCATCTTTGGCTGCGATTTCGGCCGAGAGTTTTTCGCGCTCTTCCTTGCGCCCTTCTTCCTTGCCGTCGACGAAGGCCATGGCGAGTCGCCCGATTTGTTCTTCAACACTCATCCTGCAAGCCACCTGAGCCTCCTTTGTTTCGTCGTCGGTTTCGAGTTGCTCGAAGCTCTTGTTGAACTTCCCTAAGTCTGTCAAAATATACTTAAGCACCCACTAAATGAGCGAAAACATTGATTTAGTGGGTGCGGTTTTCTCAAAAACACCTACTAAATACGCAAAATTTTCAATTTAGTGGGTGCGAACGCTCTAGAAAGTTTGCAAAAGTGCTTGTTTTACTACGGACAAAGTAATATTTCACCCACTAAATGCATGAAAAATTCAATTTAGTGGGTGCTTTCGGGCATTTTAGCAGAATAACAAGCTGATTTTCGTGGAACTCCGAGAACCGATTTGGGGTGGTTAGATTATATTTATAGAGTGCCTTTTGTTGTTGGTGCATCGTTAAAGGCGCAAAAGGGTTGGAAAAATGAAGAGTTTTGTTAAGAGCGCGTTTTTGTCGTCGATTCTTGCGGCCGGTTTTTTGTCAACGGCAGAGGCCCAGACGAAGGTCGTCGTGGACCCCGCAAAGAAGTACCAGACTTTCGAAGGCTGGGGGACTAGCCTTTGCTGGTGGGCGGAATTGGTGGGCGCCTGGGACGAGGCGAATCGCAACAAGTTCCTCGGCGCGATTGCCGACCCGGATACGGGCCTTGGCTACAATGTTTTCCGCTACAACATCGGCGGTGGCGACCAGCCGGGCCATAACCACCTTACGAAGGGTGACGGCGGCGGCAAGGTGCCGGGCTACAAGCCCACGGAAAAAGGCGATTTCGACTGGACGGCGGACCCCACCCAGCGCGCGGTCGCGACGACTCTCAATAAACTTGTGAAGGAGCCGATTTTCGAGGCGTTCAGCAATTCCCCTCCGTGGTGGATGACGAAGAGCGGCTGCGTCTCGGGATCCAGTGACGGTTCCGACAACCTCAAGAGCGATTACTTCGACGATTTTGCCGACTACCTCTCTGAAGTGGCTTTGCATTTCAAGACGGAGTGGGGAATTACCTTCCGCACGGTGGAGCCTTTCAACGAACCGAGCGCCGGCTGGTGGAAATCGAACGGCGGCCAGGAAGGCTGCGGCTTCAAGAACAACCAGTCTGCGATGATTGTTGAACTCGGAAAGGCCCTCAAGAAAAAGGGACTGTTCCCGGAAACGTCCGTGAGCGCTGCCGACGAAACGTCCATCAAGCAGGCGTTTGAGCAGTTGGGCGGCTACACGGCCGAGGCGCTTTCGTACATGTTCCAGGTGAACACGCACAGTTATTCCGACGGCAATTACCGCTCGCAGTTCTACAATCGCGCCTTCGGCCTGAACAAGCGCGTTTGGCAATCCGAAACGGGCCCGTTGAGCAAGAGCGGCGACGAAAACATTGCGCTCTGGATGGCCGACCGCATTATCCAGGACATCCACGACATGCACGCGGAAGCCTGGGTTGACTGGCAGATTGCGGACCCCGCCGAAAACTGGCGCACGATTTACGCCGACCACAAAAAGCAGACTTTCTCGTACATGCCGCGTTTCTACATGCATGCGGCCTTCAGCCGCTACATCCGCCCGGGGTCTCGCATTATAGATACCGACAAGCCGAACACGCTTGCCGCCATCCGTCCGGACAAGGCGCTTGTGATTGTCGTGCGCAACAGTGGCGAAGGCGATAAGAAATATGAATTTGACTTGAGCGGCTTCGATAAAATTGGCTCTACGGCAAAGGTTGTTCGCTTCGAACTGCCGGGCAGCCTCAAGCCGGTCGAGGACATCGCGCTTTCGGGCAAGACGCTTTCCATGACGGCGAAGAACAACACCGTGACGACGATGGTCATCGAAGGTGCTGAAGGTGGCGTCTGCGTGCCGAGCGACATCATTCCGTACGTGAACATCGACGAGGCCGGCTGGGACGAGATGACCGAAGTGAACGTGAAGAAGGGCTCCTCGATTGTAATCGGCCCGCATCCGTGGGAAGGCGGTCGCTGGGTCTGGACGGGCCCTGCGAACTTTACTTCGACGAGCCGCGAAATCAACTTGAAGAAGATGGACGGCACCATGAGCGGCATCTACACGGCGAACTACACGAACGCGGTCGGCTGCGAAAGTTCCATCGATTTCAAGGTCATTGTGGATGACCCCGAGCACCCGTATGTGGAACCTGTCAAGGATACTGTCGCGAAGGATACGTCGAAGGGCGACACCGGCGATTCTCAGAAAAATCCGGCGGATTGCGCAGAAGACGGAAACGGTTCTGCGGCAGAATGTGCCGATTCGAGCAGAACTGCGGTTTCTGCAGCCGTAGCACTGGAGCTACCGTTGCAGCAGGTCGATGTGACTTTGTACGACATGCAGGGGGTTGTCGTGTATTCTGCGCGCATGAATGGTGGCGATGTGAAAGTGCCGACCCGCAATTTGGCTCGTGGTCGCTACATTTTGCAGGTTCGCAATAATCGCGGCCGCATAGTGCAGCAGCGCGTCGTTGTGAATAAGTGAATTTGTTCAGCCGTTTTTTGCGATGACTGCGCAATTTACATAAAATAATTTGTTATAATTGCGGTTATGATCAAGAAAATTCACATAACCGCTTTTTTAATCGTTGTCACTATCCTCATGGTCACGTTCTTTGTGCGTGACTGGCTCGTTTTTTACCAGTGTGGCGCCGTTGAACAGTGCCTGGTAGATGCCAGTAACTATCAGAACATCGCGAAGTTCGCGGTGACGGCGATTGTCACGGTGATTGTGTTCTTTATCGGCCGTAACGCAATTTGTGCACGCGACCGCCGTTTTCTCCAGGCGGCTTTCGTCATGGCGCTTTGCGCCGATTTCTGCTTGAAAATTCTGCACAACTATTCTCATTTTTTAGACCATCGCAGCGACTACACGCTCCTTGGCATCTGCTTTTTCATGGTGGTGCAGGCGCTGCTCATTTACCGCCATACCCGTACCGATGACCACGAGACGAATTCCCCTTGGATTCTTTGCATTCCGTTTGGCGTGATGTTCTTGGCCAATGCACTTCATTTGTTTAGAATTTTCGAAGGCCCGACGGTGCCTATCGTGGCTACGTATGGCGCCTTTTTGATTTGTTCTCTGGTGGTCGCCTGTAAGGTCCCGAAGAAGGGGTACTTCCCCGAAAAGAACGCGAAGAACATCAAGCGTGGCATGATTCTCTTCTTTTGCTGTGACGCTTGCGTCGGACTTTCGCTTGCAACGGGCGATGACCACAGCGTGCAAGAAGTCGTTGCGACGGTCGCGAACAACTTTGTGTGGTATTTCTATACTCCGGCTTTGATTCTGCTTGCTTTGAGCGGGTACCGCCGCAAGGCATAAAAAAAAGGCATTCAACACGGTGGAACACTCGAAGCTACTATTTTAAAAAGATAGCAGTGCCTGCGGTCCGAGTTTTTCGCGTCGAAGCGCGCCTAAACTGTTCCACGAGAGCAACGAGCTGAATTAATCTTGTTAGATCGGGCGTTAATCCGTGTGATGCCTATGCCTTTAATATATCTACATCCGCATAAAAAAACAAGTACATTTTTCGTGAAAAATGTACTGTGTTTGTCAAGTTTGTGTAATATCACAGGTTGGGGTGGCTTTTTGGGAATTTTTGCTTTTTTAGGGCCATTCCTTGGGATGTTCGAGACCTTCTTCGAGCAGGCTGGTAATGTCTTTAAGGCTTTGCTCCACCTGTTCGCGGTAGACCTTGGCCTGGTGCAGACGGTTACGGGCCTCGAACAGCTGCTGGGCCATTTCGAGGGCGACGAGCGCCATGCGTTTGCCGGATTCCAGGTTGAATTTGCTGTAGCTTTCGAAACGTTCGTCGATGTAGTCGACGATTTCCTTGAGCTCGGCCTCGGGCAAGTCCGTGCGGATTTGCAACCGTTCCCTGGCGACGGTCACGCTTATGGATCTGTGGGTTTCTGCTTCTGACATTATTTCATTCCTACGCCGAATGGATCATCGTCCATCAGCCACCTTATCCGAAAAAATTTGTTTGCGAGCCTCCATTGCTCGCAGAGAATAAATCGTTGTCCTTTTCGTTGGCTCCGTGGACCTCAATGGGAAGGTCGTCGTCATCGGAGATTTGGCTGAAGTCGAGAATGGGTTCTTCGAGGGGCTCGGCCTTCTTGGCGAGTTCGGCCTTTTCTTCGATGGTTTCTTCGGCTGCCGGCTCAGCTGCCGGTGCGGGTTCTGCTGCAGGAGCGGGTTCTGCGACGGGCACGAAGGATGGCGTCACGATTTCTTCGTTGAGGGCCGTATCGAGGGCTGCTGCCGCGGAATTTTCCCTGATGGAGAATTCTGTTCCGAGTTCGGCTTCGATGGTGTCCATGAGCTGTTTGAACTTTTCCTGGGCCTCGGCGATTTCTTCGCTCTGGCTCTGGATGGTTTCGCTCATCTTTTCGATGCAGGCGGCCTTGTCGTTGAGTTCCGCATTCAGGCGTTCGATGGCGCTGTCTTTGCCGGTCAGTTCTGCGTGGAGCGAATCAATCTGGGTTTGCAGGGATTCTGATTCGCTGGTGAACTTGTCATTGAGTTCCTGGAGGGCGGAGGCCTTTTCGGCGACCTGTCCGTTGAGAGCGTCGATGATGCCGTCCTTTTCGGCGACCTGTCCGTTGAGAGCGTCGATGATGCCGTTCTTTTCGGCGACCTGTCCGTTGAGTGCGTCAATGATGCCGTCCTTTTCGGTGATCTGTCCGTTGAGTGCGTTGGCGTCATTCGACATGGCGTTGATTTTTTCGTTGAGGGCGCTGATTTCAGCCAGCTTCTGGTGAAGGGCTTCGTCCTGTGCGGCGGCTTGGTTGGCGCGGGCGTTCAAGGCTGCTTTGCAGTCGTTAATCTTGGCGTTTGCCGCTTCAATCTGGCTGTTCTTTTCCTTGATTTCGAGTTGTGCGCTTGAGAGCGCCTGTTTTAGCGAGGCGACTTCTTGGCGAAGATTGCGCACGTTCGAAAGGACGCTGTCAACCTTTTGCGAAAGAATGTTCATGCTTTCTAAATTCATTTAGGCTCCGTCTTTTTGTTCTTTCCATCGTTCAAAAAGGTCTGGATTTTCGCTATCGGGACGATTTTTGGAGATGGTCATATTTATTATCAATAAGATATACAAAAATTACATAAAGTGGTGTATTAAACAAAACAAAAAAAGAATGTCTTTGGGGGTGTGATTATGTATCTTTAAACTTGCGTCCCCGAAGAGGCTGTTTCATTGATAGAGGTGAACGAACATATTGAACGCCGACTGGCCGAGCTCCCTGCTCTGCCGGGTGTCTACATCATGAAGAACGCCCAGGGGAAAATCATATACATCGGCAAGGCGAAAGTCTTGAAGAACCGCGTGCGCAGCTACTTTGACGGCAGCGAGCACAACGGCCACAGGGCCGCCACCCTGATGCTCCCCTTCATTCGCGACATCGAGTGGATCATCACCGAAACCGAAGAAGAGGCGCTGATTCTCGAAGCGAACCTGATTCGCAAGCACACTCCCAAGTACAATGTGCTTTTGAAGGACGACAAGCATTTCCCTTACCTCGCCTTCAGCGTGAAGGAACCGTTCCCGAGGCTATTCTTGACGCGCTCCGTGCACAAGGACGATTGCCAGTATTACGGTCCGTACATGAGTTCCAGGATTATCGCCCAACTCACCGACCTTTCGGCGAGGCTTTTCCACATCAGGGAATGCCGTATGAGCCTGCCGCAGTCAAAACCCGTGAGGCCTTGCCTCAACTACCATATTGGCCGCTGCGACGCTCCGTGTGCGGGGCTCATTTCGCAAGAGGATTACGCCAAGAACGTGGCCCAGGCGCGCCTGCTGCTGGAAGGCAAGCGCGATGACCTTGTGGAACTTTGGGAAAAGGAAATGCAGGAGGCGAGTGAAAACCTGGACTTCGAAACCGCCGGCAAAAAGCGCGACGCCATTCAGGCCCTGCAATCTACGGGCATCCACCAGAAGACCGACTTGAGCGACCCGAACCTTTCGCTCGATATTTTGACCATCCGTCGCAACGGGACCCTGGCTGCCGCCGTGATTCTGGAATACCGCGCGGGCGTATTGACGGGCCGTCGCCACTACCGCCTGGAATGCAAACTGGAAGACGACGAGACCGAAATTTTTAGGCAGATGATTTTGCCCTGGTACATGGACGTGCCCATGATTCCCGCCGAAATCGCGACGGACGTGGTACTCCCCGAAGATGCGGAATCCTTGAAGGCGGCGCTTTCGAACAAGGCGAACCGCAAGGTGAATTTTGTGAATCCGCAGCGTGGCGAAAAGATTGGATTCTTGAAACTGGCCGTGGCGAACGCCGACATGATTCTGGTGGAAATGCGCGCCGAGGTGCAGAAGTACAGCGAAATCGACCAAAGCGTTTTTGAACTGCAAAAAGTGCTTGGGCTCAAGAAGACTCCGTTCCGCATCGAGTGCGTCGATATCTCGCACTTGAGCGGCACCAACACCGTGGCAAGCCTTGTCGCCTTCAAGAACGGCAAACCCGACAAGAGCAACTACCGCAAGTTCATCATCAAGACCGTCGAGGGCGTCGACGACTTCGCCAGCATGCGCGAGGTGATGACTCGCCGTATTCGCAGGCTCGAAGACGAAGGGACGCCCATGCCCGACTTGTGGGTGTGCGACGGTGGCAAGGGCCAGGTGGACGCTACCATGCAGATTCTGAAGGAACTCGGCCATGACCAGGACTTGCCGCTGATTGGCCTTGCGAAACGCCTCGAAGAAATCGTGTTCCCCGACGACCGCGAAAGCATCGTGCTGCACCGCACGAGTCCCGCGCTTAAGTTGTTGCAGAACGCTCGCGACGAGGCGCACCGCTTTGCCATCACCTACCAGCGCAGCAAGCGCAAAAAGGACTTGGAAGTCGAATGGCTCAAGATGCCGGGCGTCGGTCACGAAACCCGCGTGAAAATTTTGAGCAAGTACAAGAGTGCCGAAGCCTTCATGGCGGCCCCCGTCGAAGACATTGTCGACTTGTTGGGGAAGGTGCGCGGAATGCGGCTCCGGGAGCAGGTGGGCGATATTTATTCTGCCGAAGAACCCGGACAGGCAGACGAGTAGTGGCGGAACGGTAAAAAAAGCCTCGGCCGAAGCCGAGGCGTTCATGATAAAGTTTTCGTTTATCCTTGAATAATTCCTAGAACTATTCCTGCACGCAGCGAACGCTGAAGTACTTTTCCTTGTCGTCGACCTGGAAGAACTTCTGGGTTTCGTCGCCGGCGTAATCAGGTTCCTTTTCGACGATGATTACGGCGTAACTGTCGCCCTTGTTGGAATCGAAGTTCTTGTCGCCGTCCTGTGCGGTGGCTGCGGTCCAGTGGAAGCCCATTTGTCCGGTGAAGCCGCATTCGCCGGTCTTGCAACGGCCACTGTAGCTCCACGGATAGCTTTCGTCGTTGATGACGGCCTGAGCTTCTTCGCGGCTCGGAAGTTTCCAGCCGGCGGGGCAGGCGTTCTTGGCGGTGGAATAGGTGTAGAGTCTACCGTACTTGGTGCAGTTGCTCTCGCTATCGTCGAAACACTTGCTGCTTCCGTACTTGTAGTTGAGGTCCTGGGCCATCCAGAGCTTTCCGCCGACTTGCTGCAGCTTGTAGGTCTGCTGGTCGCGGTTGTCGGTCATGGAAGTGCCGTTTACGGTCGGAGGTTCCTGGGACGGCTGGTCGATGGACGCGCCGCTGTTGGAATCGGAACTTTTCTTGCTGGATCCGTTCGATTTGGGTTCAGCCGAAGAAGACGAAACAGTGGATTCGCAGCCTTCGGTCCAACAGAAGATGCCGCTACTGAAGTAGGGGTCTTCGTATGTTCCGTCGCCGTCATCGACGTATTCCTGCACGACGATGGTATCGTTGGCTGCCTTGCTAGGTTCCTTCTTCTCATCGGACTTGGAATCGTCCGATTTCTTTTCGGAAGTGCTAGAATTCGCCTTTTTTTCTGCGGACGCACTAGAAGTCGGCTGAGTACTCTCGTCAGCCGTTTGCTTTTGGTTGGATGGCGGAGTCGTCGAGGAATCTTCGCTGGAGCAAGCCATAAAAGCAACAAACACACCCAAAACGCCCATTGATGTAATGATTCGTTTCATGCTTCCAAATATACTTTACTTTTGGCCGCTGAACAGAAAAAACTTTTTTACTATCTTTAATATCACTATGAGTAACGTTGAAATTTTCGACACCACCTTCGCCATGACCGTCCTGGTCCTAATGGCTGTCTGCATTCCCGCCATTCTCCTGCTTGCAAACTGGTTCTTGCACCCGGGCAAAATTAAGCAAGTTTTGATCAAGGGCTCCGCCTACGAGTGTGGCCTAGCTCACGTTTCCGGTACGGCCAACGAACGCTATCCGGTGAAATATTACATGGTGGCCATGCTGTTCCTGGTGTTCGACCTCGAAGTGGTGTTCCTCTATCCGTGGACCATTATGTTCCTGTCGAGCGGTTGGAGCCTGCTTTTCGTGCTCCTCGCATTCCTTTTGATTCTCGAAGCCGGGTACATCTACCTCTACAAGAAGGGCGTGCTCGACTGGACCAGCATCAAGGACTAATTCTAGAGTATTCTATCTCAAGTAAAGAACGCGGACTCCACCCTGGGGTCCGTGTTTTTTTACGCTTTAGAAGGCTTCGCGGAGGAAGAACGTCACGCCGATGTGGTCGAAGTCGACCCATGAAAAGTCGGCGCGTGCGTAGAGATTTTCGCCGGGATTGATGGCGAACTGGCCCCCGAAGCCGAGTCCCGTATGCCACTTGTTGCGCATAAGTTCGCTGAAGTGGTCGCCGACTTTTCCGCCTTCGAAGAAGATGTTGCCGGCCAGGCGCCAGAAGAGTTTTTTGCGGAATTCGCTCTGGAGGAAGAGCGCCTGGTTCCCGCAGAAGTAGTTCGACTTGACTCCACGGAAGCGCCTGGTGCCGTCGGAACCGACAAGCATGTCGAACGGAACGTCGCCGGCGACTCTTTGCCATAAAAAGCCTGCCGCCATGGAGGTGTTCCATATAAATTCGCTATATCCGCGCAAGTCCAAGGACTGCGAGTACATGTCGTAGTCGCTGATGGCGCCTGGATAGAAAGTTTGTTCCCATTGGACGAAGTGGCCGTGGCGTGCCCAGTTCGTATTGTCGCGGGTGTCGTAGGTGAGGCGATAGCCGAGACCGTTTCTCCATCCGTTGAAGTCGGTCGGAACTTCAATTTCGCCTTCGTAGTCGTGGAAGTCGAACTTGCTCTTGTTGATGATGTAGGTGAATCCGTACTTGAAGGCGGACATCGATTCAGGGAGCAGAAAACTGGATTCGATGATTCCCTTGGAGAAGTATGTTTCGCGAGTCAGCCGCCTGTAGTCGTCGATGTCGGGGTCGTTACCGATGCCGTAGAAGTTGGATTCCCAGTTTTCAAAGAAGAAATAGACCTTTCCGGAGAGTCTGTCGTGGAACGCATAGAACCCGGGTGCGATGGAGTAGGAGTACTGCTTCTCGGAAGTCCCGAAGATAATCATGTCAAGTTCGCTGGTTCTGCCGCCTTTGAAGCTTGGCTTGAAAAAGAAGTTTCCCATGAGTCCGAATTCATATTTGGTCTCTTCGGAATACCCAAGAACGGGAACGATGGCGAATCGTTGGAAGTGTTCATCTTCGATGGAGACTTCTTGTGCGGGAACGGTCGCTTCGGTGCTTTGCTGAGCAAAGGATGCCGAAAAACAGGCTGCACACAGGGTGCCTAGAATCGATATTTTTTGGGCGATATACTTCACAAACATGCAATTTAAAAAATTTTCTATTTTAATATCATCCTATGCCTATTCTTTCTGCACAAAATCTTTTGCTTCGCATTGGCGCCAACGCGCCGCTTCTGGACAATGTTTCCTTTGACATCGAGGCGGGCGACCGCATTTGCCTCGTGGGCCGCAATGGCGAAGGGAAGTCTACGCTTTTGCGCACGCTGACGGGCGAAATGGAAGTGCAGTCGGGCGATATCGTGAAAAGGTCGGGGCTCAAGGTGAGCCGCATGATTCAGGAAATTCCCGCCCATGTGGACGGGAACGTGCGCGATATCGTGATGGGGAAGGTGCCCGTCGTTTTTAACGGCTTTGTGATTTCTGCGGCAAGGGCGGTGGATGAAAGTCATCACGATTCCGCAGCGGAAGCGATTCTCGGCAAGACGGGGATTCTGCCCGATGCTCTTTACGACGATTTGAGCGGCGGTCAAAAACGCAGGGTGCTGTTTGCGCGCGCCGTGGCCGAAGACCCGGATTTGCTGCTGTTGGACGAACCTACGAACCATTTGGACATCCCTGCGATTCAGTGGCTCGAAGGGATTGTGACTCGCTTGAATTGTGCGGTGATGTTTGTGAGTCACGACAGGGCGTTTGTGCGTCGCGTGGCTTCAAGGATTTTTGAGCTGGATCGCGGTCGTGTTCGCAGCTGGGATTTCCCTTACGACAAGTTCGTGCAGTTCAGGGACCAGGCCCTGGCCGAAGAAGACAAGGCGAACGCGCTTTTCGACAAGCGTTTGGCCGAAGAGGAAGTCTGGATTCGCAAAGGCATCCAGGCGCGGCGCACCCGGAACGAGGGGCGCGTGCGTGCGCTCATCAAGATGCGCGAGGAACGAGCGGAAAGGCGCACGCGCGTCGGATCGGTGAATATGCAGATAACCGAGGCGGACCGATCCGGGCGCCTGGTAGCGCGCTTGACAGGCGTGAATTTCGCCTATGAAGGCGCTCCGTTAATCAGTAATTTTTCGACGGAAGTTTCCCGTGGCGACCGTATCGGCATCGTGGGCCCGAACGGCTGCGGCAAAACGACACTTTTGCGCCTGATTCTGGGCGAACTCCAGCCTGATTCCGGCGATATTCGCCTGGGCACGAATTTGCAGATTGCCTACTTTGACCAGATGCGCACGAGGCTTCGTGAAGACAAGTCCCTGGTCGAAAACATTGGCGATGGACAGGCCTACATTACGTTGAACGGCGTCAAGCGCCATGTGTTAAGTTATCTGCAGGACTTTTTGTTTTCGGCGGAACGCGCCCGTGGCCCGATTAGCGCGCTTTCTGGCGGAGAACGCAACCGTCTTTTGCTGGCGTGCCTCTTTAGCCATCCGAGCAACGTGCTCGTGCTCGATGAACCGACCAACGACTTGGACATGGAAACGCTGGACTTGCTGGCTGAACTTTTGGCCGAGTACAAAGGGACTGTGCTCACGGTGAGCCATGACAGGGCCTTCTTGGATTCTGTGGCGACGGGAATTTTTGCCATCGAAGAAAATGGGAACGTGTTCGAGGCCGTAGGCGGCTACAGCGATTACGAGGCCAACAGGAAAATCCGCGAGAAGGAAGCCGCCAATGCTGCCCGCGAAGCTCTCGAAAGGGAAGCCGAGAAAGCTGCCCGTTCAGGTTCCGCCCCGGCCGCAGCGACGCCTGCTAAAAAGAAAAAGCGCAGCTACAACGAAGAGCGCGAATACCAGGCCCTTCCTGATAAAATCGAAAAACTGGAAGCCGAGATTGCCGAACGCCAGACGGAGCTTTCGAAGCCCGAGGTTTACACCAACGCAGCCCGCATCGTGGAACTGCAAAAAGAGATTTCGGACCGCGAACAGGAACTCGAGAAGGCATACGAACGCTACGAAGAGCTCGATTTGCTTTCTTAAAAAAGCCAAAATTTCGCAGAATTTCTACATTGCCGCGCTTTCGGCTCTTTTTTAGTGCCGTTTTGGCCCTTTTCCGAGGTGCTGGTTTTTGCCGATACCCCATAAAATTGATATTATTTATACAATAAAAAAATATGGAGGCTATGATGAGGAATACTGTATCTTCTGCCTTTTTTGCATTGGCAACTTTTGTCTCGGTCGCTTCGGCTGCCGAAGTTTGGTGGAACGCCGAAGGTGTCGGCGCCCAGGCTCCCAAGAACTGGTATTCGTACACCAGTCCAGAAAAGGGTTCCAACATGTCCGTGAAATTTACGGAACCGGACTCCACCGATGTCCCCTACGTGGTCTCTGCGACTTTCTCGGCTAGCGTCGAGTCCACCAAGGACGAGGCAGGCATCGGCTTTGTATGGAAAATCAACAAAAGCTACAAGGAGACGACGTACGATATTTCCGCTCACAAGGGCGTTTGCATGTCGTATTCGTCGACGGGTCCCATCCGTATGAGTTTCAAGCAGTTCAATATCGAAGACTTCAACTACTACGGTTACAGTCTGCCTTCTACCGAAGGCAAGAACAAGACGATGTTTGTCGACTTTGGTTCTTTGACCCAGGCATGGGAAAGCAAAGGAACCACCATGGTCCTCAATTTAAGGCAGCAGCTGGCCTTGCAGTTCGCCTACAAGGGTGAAAGCATCAAGAAGTTCGGCACTACGAATACTCTTACCATTACAGCTCTCGCTCTTGCCGACGAGTGCGAAACCAGCGCTCCCGAAGTGATTGCGGGCAACCCTACTTCTTATGAACTTTACGAAGGCAAGAGTCTCGATATCGCCTTGAACAAGATTTTCAAGGATGCCGATGGCGACGATCTCCAGATTGTGATTTCTACTTCTGGTAGTGGAGTGGTGCGCAAGGACGCTCAGGATGAATTCTACGCCCTCGACGATGTCATCACGTTTGTGACGACTGCAAACCCGAAGGCGACGGATTCCATGACGGTCACCCTTACGGCGACGGACCCCACCAACAAGACGGCGAAGTTCGTGTTCGGAATCAAGCCGATTGACACGCAGAATGTGCCGGTGGTTCGTGACACTGCTTTTGAAGTTGCCGAAGGCGAAACACTTTCGACAGGCCGTTTCAGTCTGTACAACTTGGCGAGCGATGCCGATGGCGATGAAGTGACCGTGGAAATTGTCGGCTTGCCGGAACACGGAAGCTTGAGCTTTGACGAAGACAGGGGCTCGTTCTCTTATACTCCGGACGAAGGTTTCTACGGAGTGGACAAGTTTACCTATGTGGCCTACGAAACAGCCGCCGACACAAGCGTGAGCGAACCGGGGACCGTGACGATTACGGTAAGCCATATCAACGCTCCTCCTACGGTATCGGTTGAAGATCCGTTCAACGCTTTTGAATACTACTTTGCCGAGGGTGCGATTATCGATGGGAACATGGTTGGCGATACATTGAAGGTCGATGAAGACTTCGATACGCTTTGGGTGGAATTCCGCTCCAACAATGTCGTGTTTGCCGACCCCGACGGCCCGAGTCTTGACGTGACTGCGAAATCAGACGGCGTTGTGAAGGTCGATTTCACGACCTTGGGCAAGATTTACCAGATTCAGGTGACGTCCATACAGAATGCGAACGGCGTGGCCAAGGTGATGTTGGTGGGTACGGATGGCCAGTACGAAAACAAGGAAGTGTATTTCTATGTGGCTGTGAAGCCTGTGGCTGATCCTCCGAAGGCTTCTGACGATTCGTACGACGCCAAGGAAGACGTGAAACTCTCCGTGACGGCCGCCAAGGGCGTCCTCGCGAACGATGTGAACCCGGATGACGAAAGTGTTGAACTCACGGCAGCGCTTGTTAAAGATGCGACTCACGGCAAGGTGACCCTCAAGGACGATGGAAGCTTTACCTACATGCCCGAAGAAGACTACTTCGGCGAAGACGCTTTCACCTACGTTGCAGTGAATGAAGATGGCGATACTTCGAATGTCGCCACCGTGACGATTACCGTTGCCGACATGCCCGAACCTCCGAAGCTTGCTATAGACATTGCTTCGTTGGATACGACCATGACTGAGGATGGCAGTGCCTTGACCTATACGGATAAAGTGGTTAAGACATGGGTGGTTGCCGATGCAAAGGCTAAGCTGACATTTGACTTCAAGGCTGACGACGACAAGGTGACCATCAAGACCTCTGCCGGTGGTTGGTGGGTGATGCCCAATAAGGATGCCTTTGGCGAAACTTCTGTGACGGTCTCTGTTTCCGATGGCGTTGCCGAACCTCTTGAATTCCAGATTAAGATTTTCATCAAGCCGATGAATGACGCTCCTGTGGTCGCCCAGAGGGACACCTTCGAAGTGAAGAACAGTGACTGGGAAGTTTCCGTGAACCTGGATTCGCTGTTCAGGGATGTCGATGGCGACACTCTCACTTATGAACCCATCAAGGCTACCAACTTCAAGACGGTCGTGAAGGACAACAAGTTCATAATTGCCCCGGCGACCGATTCTACGGTCATCAAGGATGGCCTGTACCGCATCAAGATTCGTGCCTTCGATAAGACCGACACGACCACGGCTACGATTCTTTTGATTGTGGGCAAGGGCGTCGCCGAATCGATTGCTCCTTCTGTGGCCATGGCCAAGGTCCTCTGGCAGAATGCCATCATGGCGACTCGTGGCTCCGTGGCTATCATGGACATGCAGGGTCGCGTGATGTGGAAGGCCAAGCTCCCGGTGAGCGAAGCCGACGTCCGCAATGCTAGCGCCCAGGTCCAGGGTCGCAAGGTGCTGCGAGTGAATAAGCAAACATGGACAATAAAGTAAGTTTTTGCTTATAAGCTAATTGACAGGCTATTTTGATGAAAAAAGGTTCCGCAGTCCGGAGCCTTTTTTCTTTTATTTGTATACTTTGTAACAACGTTCCAAAATGGACGCTTAAGTTAACTTGTGATAAGAGGAATGAAAATGGGACTTAGTAGTC
This sequence comes from Fibrobacter sp., assembly GCA_024398815.1. Taxonomy (GTDB): domain Bacteria; phylum Fibrobacterota; class Fibrobacteria; order Fibrobacterales; family Fibrobacteraceae; genus Fibrobacter. The sequence goes on along the minus strand of JAKSIL010000015.1, from coordinate 38,290 downwards.
TGATTAATAAAGTGAAGAAGGTCGTGGAAGCTGTGGACGTGGGTAGTTCCATTACGGTGACCGAAGTAGACCCTAACTTCCAATTCTGCTTTGAAAAAAAGAGTTGCTACTGCTTTACGAAGGACTGCACCGTCCGCATCAAGGGTACGCGCACTCTCAAGAAGGGCGCAACGCCCAAGAAATTCGAAATGACCTGCCTTTTCAAGAAGGGCTTTACTACCGATGGCGCCTCCGCTCCTGAATTCGCTAAGTTCATCGTCCCTGCCGTGAAAGAAGGCGACGACATTTACAATGCTGCCCCCTTCATCCATGACGGTCTGTACATGTACAAGGGAAAAATTGATGGTGCCGAACTCACTCGCGACGAGTGCGATGATATTCTCCGTGGTATTTGGAGAATTTCCGGAATGTCCCGTACGGTGGCCGGTGTCGCCGACTTGGGAACGCATGTGGTTGCCGGTTCCTCGGACCATTGGGGTAACGCCTCTGCCGAAGCCAAGAAGTTCTTCAAGGCGACTTTCAAGTACGTTTAAGTCGCTGCTTTGGAATGCGCTTTATGTGCATTCTGCAGCCGCCAAAAGCTTGCAAACAACAAAAAAGGCTCCGTCACAAATGTGACCAGAGCCTTATTTGTTTTGCGCCGTAGGCGCCATTGTTTATCTCAAAGCGAGCTTGCGAGCGCTCTCATACCTCGAGCCTCGCACCTCTTGCCTACTTCGTCATTGCTTCGGTATCGAGGGCGATGAGGAGTTCTTCGTTCGTTGCAACAACGATTGCCTTCGGAGTGCCGTCCTTGGTAATCACGTGGTCGCTTTCCTTGCCGCTCTTGAGGTTGCGTTCTTCATCCACCTGGTAGCCGAGCAGCTTGAGGTTGTCAAGTGCCTGCTTGCGGACGTAGAAGCTGTTTTCGCCGATGCCGCCGGTAAACACGATGGCGTCGATGCGCGGGAGGGCCATGGCGAGGCCGCCGATTTCGCGGGTCAGGCGGTAGCAGAACACGTCGAGGGCGATTTGGGCGCGCTTGTTGCCTTCGCTGGCGGCCTGGGTCAGCGTACGCATGTCGTTGCTGAGTCCGCTAAGGCCGAGGAGTCCGGATTCCTTGTTCACCAGGTGGTCCAACTGGTCGATGGTGCCGTATTCCTTGCCGTACTTCTTGGCAATGTAGAAGAGGATGGCCGGGTCGAGGGAGCCGCTGCGGGTTCCCATGATAAGGCCTTCGAGCGGTGTGAAACCCATGGTGGTGTCGACGCACTTGCCGTTCATGATGGCAGAGCAGCTGGAGCCGTTGCCGAGGTGGGCCGTGATGAGGCAGGTTTCTTCGGGTTTCTTGCCGAGAATCTTGCAGGCTTCGGCGGTCACGAAACGGTGGCTCGTGCCGTGGGCGCCGTAACGGCGGAGGTGGTCTTCTTCATAGAACTTGTAGGGGATACCGTAGAGGTATGCCTTTTCGGGCATCGTCTGGTGGAAGGCGGTGTCGAACACTGCAACCTGCGGGAGGCCCGGGAAGAACTTCGTGGCACATTCCATGCCGGCAACGTGGGCGGGTTCATGGAGCGGGGCAAAGAGTGTGATGCTCTTGATGTAGTCGATGACTTCCTGCGTCACCTTTTCGCTTTTAATGTACTTGCCGCCATGCACCACGCGGTGGCCGATGGCTTCGATGGTGTCGGTGAGTTTCTGTTCGTCGAGGAATGTCTTCACCTGGTTCACGGCTTCCACATGCGTGGGGCAGTCGAAGTTGAAATCGATCTTGCCTTCGGGGCCCTTGGCCTTGGTGTGGCCATTCACGCCGATGTTTTCCACGAGGCCGCTTGCGATGGATTCCTGGGTCTTGGTGTCGATGACGGCGAATTTCACGGAGGAACTGCCGCAGTTGAGAACGAGTACGCGCATATTAAACCTGTTATTGTTGATTATGTTTATTTAGACATTGAAAAAATAAGAAAAATCCGCGGCTTTCGTGCGTAGAAAACGAATAATTGCGCAATGCCAGCGGTCAAAAAATTTATTTTAAGGAAAATGTTTAAGAAAATTGCTGAATTTGATAACCGTGTATCGGTTTACTGGACCAACAGGCACTTCTCCGAAAAGACGAACAAGTGGCTGCGTTTTTACGTGCGCCTGGGCGATGGCTACATCTGGGCGCTTTTCGCTTTGTTCCTCTTTTGGATTGTGGGCTGGGACAACTTTTTGCCGATTCTGTGGCAGGCCCTGATGGCGCTTGCCATGAGCCTGATCATTTACGAAGTCGTAAAACTTTCGACCAAGCGCCCGCGCCCGTTTGCGGCAAACCCCGTCATCAAGGCGGAGGTCCCGCCTTTGGACAAGTACAGTTTCCCTTCGGGCCACACCATGAACAACTTGGCGGTGGCGAGCGCCGTATTTTTCGCGGTACCGCAGTACGGCTGGATCATGATGCTCTTGCCGCTTACGTGGGGACTATTGCGCGTGTATTTTGGCGTGCATTGGCTTACGGACATTATTTGCGGCTTTTTGCTGGGTGTGGTGAGTTTTGTGCTTGGACACTTGCTCTGGATTGCAATTTTCTAATGGTGCAACATGCCTGATTTTGTCAAAGCGCCTGATTTTTTTAAAAGCCTCGCCGACGACGAACGCGTGTTTTGGCTTATTCGCCATAGCATCCGCAGGCACATCACTCCCGAAGACAGCGACAACGGGGCGCATGTGGGCCTCACCGACGAAGGCCGTGCCTTGGCCATCAATCTGGGGAAACTTTTTCCGGAAGGCTCGACGGTCTATTTTTCGAGTCCGGTGGGCCGCTGCCTGGATACGGCCAAGTGCATTGAAGAAGGCCGCCTCCTTGCGGGGCGCATTCCCGCGACAAAGCCCGACGTTGATTTTACGGCGGGATCCGCGCTGGTGAAACCGACAGACGATGCGGGCCTGATGGCCGTGGCAAGTGAAATTGCCGCATTGAAAACCGAAGGTTCCGCGGTGGCGCCTGTGGATTGCCTGGGCGATTTTTACGTGAAGGATTACGACGCCTACCTGGGCGTTTTGAACGAGCATTTTTACCAGAACATCTGCGACTGGGTCAATAGCGACAACCATCCGGCATTTTTCCCGCTGAGTTCGCGCGCGCAGGAATTGCGTGAATTTATGCTGGCCCTTGGCACCGCGCGGTTCAATATTTTTGCGACGCACGATTGCTGGGTGGTGCCTACGCTTATGCACTTTTGCGGTTTTCGCTTTACCCCGAGTCACTGGATGAACTTTTTGACGGGGCTAGCCTTTGTCGAAGGCCCCCGTGGCGAACGCATTGTGCCTGTGACGGGCATGGACACTGGCTTCCAGGATTTTTAGCGCAAATTGTTACCGCGGTCATGGACCCCACCTGAAGGTGGCCATGCGCACTAAGCAACTCCAATCTAAGTAGAGTCATCCTCGACCAAGCGTAGCGCGGGAGGGGATCCATACAGTTTTTATGGAACTTGAAAAAGACTCGCGCGTCGCGGGTCTTTTTTGCATGCCTAGAAATACGTTCCGCAAAATAAATGTATATTGAAACCGATGATTCAGGAATCTTTTGAGTTCGTCGTCTACATGATTCACGCTTGCGCAAACAAGTGGAATCGTTTGCCGTCTTTTGTATACCAAAAGTTGGCTGATTCCGGCTGTATTCAAAAGTACCTCGTGCCCCATTACGATATTTTGCACACACAGGGGACCGATTTCGTGGTAAGCGACATTGAAGAATATCTGAAAATTCGCAAGGTGGAAATATGATAGTCTACCACGGTTCTTCTGTCGTTGTTAAAAATCCTGACATTGAACATTCGTTTAGGCCTTTAGATTTCGGCAAGGGCTTTTATGTTACGTCCGTTCGCGAACAGGCTGTCCGTTGGGCGCATCGGAAGGCTGAAGTCTTTGAGAATTCAAAACCCGTCTTGAACACTTACGATATGGGCGCAAGTTTTGGAACCCTCTCGGTAAAATCTTTTGCGGACGATTTGGAGGAATGGATTAACTTTGTCTGTGAGTGCCGCGATGGTTCGGAGGCTTACAAAAAATATGACATAATCATGGGCAAGGTCGCAAACGACAAGGTCTTCCGAGTAGTCGACATGTATCATTCCGGCATTTGGGATTTAAATCGCGCTTTACATGAAATTAAGGTTTACCCGACTTATGATCAAGTCGCCTTTATTTCGCAGAGAGCGATTGATTCGGTTTTGAAGTTTGTATCTAGCGAAGAGGTGTGACATGGTGGACGGGGAAACTTTAGAAAGGGTCTACCAGGAGCGTTTGGAAGAACGAATTATTGCTTATCTTGCGCAGGTAAAAGACTGGTCCCTGGAACAGGCGATGGACACGTATTACCATAGCAGGCTGGCCGACAAAATCCATGAAGGGAAGAACGGGATTCAGTATCTGGATTACAAAGTCCTTGTCCAGATTCTTCTTGATATGGAAAAAGTAGAGCTTTTGACTTGATCTCGGTAACTTAAAATAACTCGACAAGAGGACAGAACGATGCTGAACCGTTTTTTACTTTCAATGCTTGTTGCTTGCCTGCTGGTGTCCTGTGGGGACGACTCTTCGGGCAGTTCCTCCACCCAGCCGGTAAACGATGATTCGGCGAATGAAGAACTGTCCTCTGACTCTGAGGTCAGGAGTTCTTCCGGCGACGCGCTTTCGTCCGCCAAGGTCAAGCGTAGTTCGAGTAGCGAGGCCGAGCCGGAATCGAGCGATGATGCAGTACTGAGTTCGTCCGAGGACTTGCAGTCCAGTCCTGGCGAAAAGAAATCGTCGTCTTCGGCAGAACGGAGTTCTTCGAGCGTAAAGCAGGACGAATCTTCTTCTTCGTCAGTCAAGAGTTCGTCGAGCATTAAGCCGGAAGAATCATCATCCTCGACAAAGGTGAGTTCGTCGAGCATTAAGCCGGAAGAATCATCATCTTCCGAAGACAAGAGTTCATCAAGTGTGAAACCCAAAGAATCATCCTCGTCGGAATACAGTTCATCGAGTGTAATTGAAACTTCTTCAAGTAGTTTAGTGGCCACAGGTGTTTGCAAAACAGCCCAAGAAGACAATTGTGTTTACGACACCCTGTATGATAATCACGATGGACAAACTTATAAGATCGTGAAAATTGGTGAACAGTGGTGGATGGCAGAAAATTTAAGATACGTTGATTCAACTCAATCCGTATGTTATTCAAATAATCCTGACAACTGTCAAATTTATGGGAGATTATATGATCGAAATGGAGCCCTGAACAATTGCCCGGAAGGATGGCGGTTGCCTTCAGAAAAAGACTGGCTTGATCTACGGGATTTTGCAAAAAAGAATAGTACGAATAAATATATAGGACAGCTTTTCCGAGCTGACACCCTTTGGAATGTTTCTGAATTGGGCGTAGGTTATGATGCTTTTGGATTTGGAGCACTGCCGGCAGGAGGTTATGATGAAGATGGATGGTGGGGGGTGAAAACAAACTCAATCTTTTGGTTGAGTGATTCTTACAAGATTGGCACTTTAGGTTGCTTTGTTTATACGCGGATTCGTTACAAATTAAAAGATAATTCCGATATACAAATAGGGAAAGAAGTTTGTGTCCAAAATCCGAATTCTTATTTTTCTGTTCGTTGTATAAAGGATTAATTTTATGAAACTATTTGTTACGGGGCCCAATAATTTCAAACCAGAAAAAATAGAAGAAGTAATTATTTTCATCAGCTATACAGCTAGAAACGCTTAAGGAGTAAATAAAAATGAAAAAAATTCTTATTTCCTTTATTCTTGTTGTTTTTGCAGCGTGTGGAAATGATAATTCTAAAAATCCAGTTGAACCAAATTCCGAAACAAGCTCTTCGAGTAAGAAGCAAGACGGAACGTCATCCTCGATGAAGGAAAGCTCTTCCGGCGAGGAACAGAGTGGAACGTCATCTTCGATGAAGGAAAGTTCTTCCGGCGAGGAACAGAGTGGAACGTCATCCTCGACGAAGGAAGTGAATTCTTCGAGCGTTAAGCAAGACGAATCGTCATCCTCGGCAAAGGAGAGTTCATCAAGCGCAAAGCCGGCTGAATCGTCATCCTCGACAAAGGAAAGTTCGTCAAGCGTAAAGCCGGGGGAATCGTCATCCTCGACAAAGGAGAGTTCGTCAAGCGTAAAGCCGGGGGAATCGTCATCTTCCTCGACAAAGGAGAGTTCGTCAAGCGCAAAGCCGGCTGAATCGTCATCCTCGACAAAGGAAAGTTCGTCAAGCGTAAAACCAGCAGATTCTTCGTCATCGGAAAGTAGTTCTTCTAGCGATATCGTGGATAGTTCAGAGACATCTGTATCAGGAATTTGCAAAACAAAAACGGAAGATAATTGCGTGTACGGAACATTGTATGATGACCGTGATGGAAAAACTTATAAAACAGTAAAAATTGGCGAACAGGAATGGATGGCGGAAAATCTCAATTATGAAGTTTCAATAATTTCCAATACATCTATTTGGTCTACATGCTACAAAGGAAGTGCTGATTCTTGCGTAATAAAATATGGGCGTTATTACACATGGACTGCCGCCATAGATTCTATTTCGTTATATACACAGTATTCCATACAATGTGGAGCAGGAAAAAAATGTTCCCCATCCGATACCGTTAAAATAAAGGGTGTGTGTCCCAATGGTTGGCATCTTCCCAATCAAAAAGAATGGGAAAAATTGGTAGACTTTGTTGGCGTTTCTAATGCTGGTGATGTTTTAAAGAGTTTCTCTGATTGGGAGAATTGGCCAGGAATTGACTCATATGGCTTTTCTGTTCTTCCGTCAGGAGTTGTTCACAATGCTGCATTTTCCAACCGTGGCAATAAGAGTTATTTGTGGACAGCAACGGATCATGATAATTATTCTGCGCAATGCGCTCAGTTTAATTATAGTTCAGTCAGAAAAGATGTCGTTATGTTCCAATCTGAGCGAAAATCCGCCGTTGAAGCATTGCCTGTCCGCTGCATAAAAGATTAAAAAGGAGTTTTTCATGCCCAAAACTGTATTTTTTTTGCCCGATGTTTACAAAGAACAGGGCCATTGGCTCCCAACTCTAGCATGGGCTGATTGTCTTAACTCAAAACCCCTGCTGCTCGCGCTAAGCAAAATTTGATGGCATTTACGCTAGACGAGCAAAGAAAATCGCCCAATATGCATTAAAGAAATTGAAGTAATGGAGAAATTGTTTTCTTTTAAAAATGCATTAGGGATGCTGACCTTTTCCGCCCGTATTTTATATAGATTTTGGGTATGCAGAACTCGAATACATACCGTCGCATTTTCGTGCTGGGCTCCGGCTTCAGCAAGTCTTTCTTGCCGAGCCTCCCGACGCTCAAGGACTTGAACGCGCTTATCCCGGAGGGGATTCCCGACGAATTCCCGCACTTGAAGGAATACTGCCGCAATTTTTTGGCGTTGTGCAACGGCGAAAAGGAATACCTGGGCGTCGAGCAACTTGCGACGTGCATTCTTTCGGCGCAGATTTTCCCGGGCGAACGTGAACGGCTTTACCAGGCGAACTTGCGCTTTGAACTTTTGCGTTTCATCGCGAATTCCATACGCTCCGAGAAACCGCTTGCAGACGATGCCGCGGCGGTGCTCCGCAAGTTTTTGAAGGCGTGCATCAACCATGCGTCGGCGGGCGAGCGCGAAACACTGATTCTGAGTTTCAATTACGATACCTTGATAGAAAGCGCGATTGCCGCAGACCCCGAACTTTCGAAGGCCGTGTCCGTGGATTACGGCGTGCGCATTGACCCGGCGGACCGTTCCGCGATTCGCGAAAAGTGCGAACAAACTATCGACCTTTTGAAACTGCACGGTTCACTGAACTGGTTCCTGCTCAAGGGCGCAAACGGCGAACTGGATTTGAAAAACATCTGCCAGGTGGAACCTTACGACCGCAGTTACCCCATTTACCGCGAGGATACTCCCATATACATCCCGATGGCGCACGCGAAGGAAAGTTTCTTGCGCGGGAGCCTTTTCAATGTGCTCTGGGCGAAGGCCGACTATTACTTGAAAAATGCGGAAGAAATAAATTTCCTCGGCTACGGATTCCCGAAAACGGACGTGAACAATCTGGAATTCCTGCTGCGTCATCGCAAGCGCATCGCGAACGTCGTCATCTTTGAAAACGAGGACCACCCGCATTTGATTCGCTTGCGCCGTCTGCTCGGAAAATGCGTCATCAGCAGGGACGCGAAGGACTACCTGAGCCGCGTTTTTTGATTGTAAACATCTTTTTTCGCATTTCGCAGGCACAATTTCCGTCAAAAATCAGTTTTATAGTATGCAGGGGCATTCGTTCGTTTTGGGAGTGCGCTTGTCGCCGGGTGCGCGCCGCACCTATAAAAATCACATTTTGACGGATGGAAAATGAACGTTACACGAAAACACGACAACTTCTTCAAGACGACTTTCGAGAAGCCTGCGCACGCCGCCGAACTTCTCCGCATGGCAGCGAAACATAACGACGGACTCGCCGAATTCCTCGAAGCGCTCCGGGCCTTCAAGAAGTTGGGGCGACAGGGAGCCCTTGCCTTCATTAAGGAAGTTTTTGTATATTTGAAAAAAGTGATTCCTACAGAAGATAAGGAGAAGTTTATGGATACCGAAGAAGCTTATGCGAACAAGGGCTATAAGTCCATCTACGACGCCGAACTTGAGGAAGCCCGCGAAGAAGGCCTTGCGGAAGGTCGTGAAGAACGCAAGAAACTTGCCGCCGAACTCGCTGCTCAGGCTGAAGAAATCCGCAAATTGAAAGCACTTCTTGCCCAAAAAAACTAAGATTCTCTTTTATTGCAAAACTAGGCGGTTCCCGGAAGCGGATGCCGCTTTTTGATTTCGGTAAACTTGCGGTGACACTTTCTCTATTTTCAGGTGTTATATAAGCAAAAATAGTCACTGCTTGTGAAATTTTTCGAAAGTTAGCCTAGTCTAACTTTTGATTTGAAGTAACACTTTTGCTGTTTTTGGGTGTTTAACACTATGCAGTGTAACACACTGCAATGTATATTGCTAAATTGTTTACTTTGGTGTCTTTTTGTGGAAAAATAAAGTTGAATCCTTTCAAAATTTTAATTCTGCTGATGTTTGCCTTGTGGCCGGTTTGTGGCTACTCTCAAGAGTCGGCAGAACAGGATTCAAGTGCCGTTCACGAAAAGGTGGTTCTGTTTAACGGTGTCGTTCAGGACGCCTCCTTTGCACCGGGCGAAAAACTGAATGTGGAAATCCTGGAAACAGGGGAGGCCCTGCAGACGACTGTGGGTACGCCGTTCCAGGTGAAACTCCCTGAAGATACTCTGTGGAATGTGTGCGTCACCAATTCCGATACGAGCGGTGCCGAAAAGGAAAAATGCTACGAGGTTTTGTATCTCGGGGCCGATAGCGCCTTCAGCATGACTCTCGGTAGCGATGCCGATACATTGACGCAGTTTGCCGATGGTTCCGTAGATAGCACGAACGCCTCGCCTGGGGATTCCTCGGCTGCACCTGGGGATTCTGCAAATGCTGCGGGAGTTGCTGCGGCTCTGGATTCCGCGGATTCCAAGAATCAGGTAGCGGCGTCGGATTCCGCCGCCCCGCAAGACGAAGACATCTCCGAACTCCTGAATGCGGCGAGTGCCGCGAAAGTCACCGAACTCAAAAAAGTCGTGGTGCAGTTGCGCCGTCGCCCCAAACGCAAACCCGGCGAATCCGTGGTGACGGCGAAAAGCATCAAGCGCATGCCGGGCCTTGCCGAAGCCGACGTGATTCGCAGTATCCAGGCGCTTCCGGGCGTTGTCGCAAGTTCTGACTTCAGCACGAAAATTTATGTGCGCGGTGGTGCCGCCGACCAGAATCTGTTTTTGTACGATAATGCCGTAGTCTATTCGCCTACGCATTTTTTCGGGCTCTTCAGTACGTTTCTTGTGGAAGGAATCGACGACGTTCAATTTTACAAGAGCGGATTCCCGGCGCAATACGGAAACCGTCTGAGTTCCGTTTTGAAAATGGATGGGCGCGCCGGCGGTCAGGATACGGTCGAGGAATGGTTCAGCAAATCGAGCATAAAGATTAGCACGTTCGCGGCCCAGGCGCATACGGAAGGCCACAAGGGCGACGCGCGCTGGGTTGTGGCGGGCCGTACGACTTACATCGGCTACATGCTGGATCTTTTGAACGCGCTTGACGTGATTGACTTGAGTCTGGATTACGAATTCACGGATGTGCAGGGCACCTTCATGTACGACTTCACCGAAGACACCAAGATGAAGCTCAGTTTCTACGTGGGCAAGGACGTGCTTGATTTTGACCCGCTGTACATGGACTGGGGCAACATGGCGATTCCCCTGAACATCACACATCGATTCAACGGCGACTGGGATTACAATGCGACGCTTGCGTTCAGCCGCTTCTATATGACCATGGAGGTGGGCGACCTTATTTCCATCGGTATGGATTTGTACTCGTTTGTCGGAAAGCAGTGGCTGAATTACAGGGGCGTTACGAGCCACACGTTTACCGCGGGCTATGAACTGGAATACGTTTACGACAGATTCTGGGAATACATTGCTTCTATGAAGGCGACGGATATCCAGGAGCCTTTCCATCATGTAGGGTATTTGCAGGATGCCTGGAAACTTAATCCGGATTTGCTTTTGCAGTACGGCGTGCGTTTGAATTACCAGACGGCGGCGGAGCATTTTGGCGTAGAACCGCGCTCTTCGTTGACGATAAATCTGGACGATACGAAAACGCTTGAATTTTATGGTGGCTACTATTTGCAGTATTTGAATTCCATCATGTTCAGCGACCAGGAATCCTTGAATGAATTTTACTACCCGGCGACAACTACAAGCAAGGGGACTCGCATAAAGCCTTCTTCTTCGTGGCTCTTGGCGGTGGATTACAAGCAGGCCAATATTTTCGATGGATTTGATGCTACTGTCGGAGTTTATTACAAGACGCAGAATGACCTCAAGACGTTCCAGATGACAATGGACAGTACGGAAGAAACGTCATCGAGCGATTTTGTGATGGCGGATTATTTTGGCTCGGCGAAGGGCTATTCTTTTGGCTATGAACTTTCGCTGCGTCACGACAAGGGCGTTATTTTTGGCGGCATCAACTGGAGCCAGAGTTTGAGTGTGCTTCGATCTGACGATGGCACGAAGGCGTATTTCCCGAGTTGGCACCAGCCTTACGCCCTCAAGATGGACTTGGGCTTCAACTGGCGCGGCCCCGAGGAATCGATGACGGTACATCCGAAGCAAAAGGATATGTATGTGCGGAGTTCTGCGGTGCTCAAGTATTCTGCGGGTATGCCGATTTCGGATTACACGGGGTATTTCTATTCGGAAGAAATCGGCAGGCATGAATACGACGATGAAATTATCGTGCTTCCCGGAAGTCGCAATGCCGCGCGGCAGACGGATTACTTTAGAATCGATATCAAGGTTTTGGATATTGGTCGCGAAAACAAGTGGAATTTCAGTTGGACGTTCATCAACGTGACGGACCACGAAAACATGTTCTACACCTTCTACGATACGAGCAAGAACCCTCCTGAGAAGACTTCTGTAACGCAGTTCCCCTTTTTGCCTGTGATGATTAATTATGAGTATTATTTCTAATGAAATGCGGATGTTCTTGGCGGTTGCGGGGGCGTTGCTGTTTGCGGCGTGCGATTTTAATGGGCCGTGGAGTTTCTATCCGGAAGAGACGGAAATCTATGGTGGCATTTTCACATACGGCTACGTGATAGAAGGAGAGTCTCCGTATGTATGTTTCTCGAAGACGTACCAGTTGGAAGAAACCGCCGCTAAGAATTTCGCATTTTACGATAGTGCCTATGTGACGGTGACAGGAAATTTTGAGCAGGACGAAGGCGGTGCGGATTCGCTTACGCTGGTTTTGGAACCGGAGCGATTAAAACCTAGTTGCTTTGCCGTTTCAGAAGATTTCGGCTCAATGCCCAAAGGTATCGGTGGCGAAAAGTATTCGCTGCAGGCTTACTTCAAGTGGGATAGTGCCGGTACTACGGTAGAATCCGAGTTCTCCGCCAATACGAAAATTCCGGTAGGCTTTGAAATATCGGGCGTGAACGCACCCCAGGCGGACGGAAGTTACAAGTGGTACGATATTGACTACGATGGCATGGAGTTTGATTTTTTGGAATATCCGAGGGATATGGACGCCTATAATTTTGCGACGGTGTACGATTCGTCAATTGGCGGCATGGCTATGACGATGGAGTATTCCTTGAAGGATGGCGGAGAAAACCAGAATATCTTCTTGAACCACATGCTGGGCGGCATGCTGGATGAAGATTCTATGGGCTTTGGCGGTGTCGCTATTCATGATCCGTTGGAAACTTCTATTAACAAGGGCTTTCAGGAAAATCGAGTGGTGGCGGGAATCAATATGCTGGATTCCATAGTGTTCCCGAATATGAATTTCCCGATTGGCGAGGTTAAACTGCATTTTTACGCTACGGACAGTGCGTTCTTCCTTTATCATCGCTATGTGCTGAATTCGTTTAGCGACCCTACGGTCCAGCCGAAGTCCAACATCGAAAACGGAATGGGTGTTTTTGGCGGGATGTCGCACTTGGTTCTCCCTTTGACCATCAAAGGCGAAGGTGTCGCTTACAGCCACATTGCCGTTGCTTCTTGTGCTGCGACGAGTATGATTCAAGAGGACAGTTGGAATACCAAATCGTGCCGTTTGTTCCAGGATGTGTTCTGCTCTGGGCTTGGCGAAGACTACGATGGCGAAACGGGCGATTTGTATGTGCGCAATGAGAAGGCTCCGGAGTATTATCGCGAGGGCAAGTACAAAGACAAAGTCGAACATGATTACTGCTATGCGCCGGCCATCAAGGCGGCCATGATGCTCGATACTACGAGTTGGTCCGTATTCCTGCCGAAAAGCATTTCCAAGGATGACAAGGACGAGGCCTATGGAGATGCGCTCAAGCGTTACTGCGTGGCGAGCAATTTCAAGTCAAATAGCATTGCGGATTGCGCAGAGATGGAAAAACAGTGCATGGAATCGCTGGAGGAATCCAACTGCAAGGAGTATTTGTGGCAATGGTGCGCCGACAGGAACTGGGATATTGAAAAATATGAACAGTGCGGTTCGGCTTTGGTCAGTCGCTATTACTTGGAAGAGCAGCAATCCAGTATTTTGGAGAATGCTGTTAAAAAATGGTGTAAAGAGAACGAAAAAGACCCGCAGTGTAAAGGTCAAAAAGCAAAGTGACGCTTTTGCGTGTCTAAGGTGTTTAATGAAAGAGTTAAATTATGGAATGGATTTTTAAAAAGAATATGAAGATGAAAAAACGACAAAATACGAGGTGCCGCGGCGGCTTGGTGGTGATTTTGATGGCATTACTTACGTCAATCACTTTTGCCGATACGGATTCCGACATTCGCGACTTGAAGTTGGAAAAAGAAAAACTGAACAGCGAAATCCAGAAATTGAACAAGCAGATTTCGGCAACGGATTCCATGCTGCGCGCAGACGATTCCCGCTACAAGACCTTGCAGCAGCGCTACAAGGCCGATTCGGAACGTCGCAAGGCGGAAATCGACAGCCTGAACGCAAAAATTCGCGATGTGGCGGCTCAACTCCAGCAGGAGCGCAACAAGCAGGCGAAAGCGAAGAACCGTGCGGATAACGTGAAGAGCAAGCGCAAGGCTTTGAACGCGACGCTCGTTTCCATCAGCAAGAAACTTGAAGAACAGATTGCCGAGACGCTTCCTTGGGAAAAGGAAACCCGTCTGGATCGCGCGAAGTCGCTGACCCGCGATTTGGAATCCGGGAACGCTACCGAAGAGGAAGGCTTTTCTAGACTCAAGTCACTCATCGCCGAAGAAACCAAGTTCGGCGACGAAGTGGCAATCATCAATTCCCCCATGACTCGCAAGAACGGCGAACTGGTGAACGCGCAAATTCTGCGCATTGGAAACCAGTGGATGGTCTACTCCGATGAAAACGGAACGCTCTTCGGCATACTTGTGCGCAAGTCGGAATGCTCCGGTGATGTTTGCAAGACGAACTACGATTGGAAAGAAGATTTGACGTTGAACGAGCGCGAGGCTGTAAAGTTCGCCATCGACGTGAAAACGGCCAAGAAGCCTCCGCAGATTGTAAAACTGCCGGTGAGCCTTTCGGTGGAGGGCGGTAAATAATGATGAATTCCAGAATGAAAATATTTGCTGCTGTCTTGCTCAGTTCCGCATGCGCTTTCGCCTGGCCGGGTTCTTCGTCCAAAGAAGAAAAGGCTGCGGCTGAACAGGCGAGAATCCAGGATTCGTTGAAACTCGTGGAACTCAAGAACCTGCAACGCGAAGTGGATGCGCTCACCCGCATTCGCTTGCAAAAGGCGGATTCCCTTGAAAAGAAGGAAGCCGCTCACTGGACCAAGCGCTATGCCGAATCGCAGTTGACCGAGGAACACCAGAATGAAACTCGCGAACTCGATGGTCGCTATTCCAAGCTTTCGACAGACTTGGGCCGCGTTACCGAAGAGGTGATGGCGAGCAAGGATGTGACGACTGATGCCGAAGAAAAGGCGAAGTCCGATGAAAGCGCTTATGACGCCTTGCATACTCAGGTGCGCCTTTCCTTGGAAAAGACGCTCGGCGAAGTGACGGGCGATTACCCTGTCGGAATGGATGGCCGCCTGGTGCGCTTGAAGGGCGCCCAGTTGGAAGCCGACAAGCAGAATCCGAATACTTTGTCCGTGACTCGCACTTATTTGGAAGATTTGCTGATGCGCCATCAGATGACGTATTCGCAGTCGTACGGCGATGAAGTTTCCATGGTGGGGAAGCGCCCCGATGTCAAGGTGAAGCGCCTGCGTCTGGGTACGATTTTCCTTGGCGAAGTAGCGAACGACAATGGCGAAGTGCAGGCTTTGCTCCGCACGGGTGCGTTGCAAGGGAAGATTTTCGAATGGAATTCTGCGCTTCCTCTTGAAATGGCCGCTAGCATCAAGACTGCGGTGACGGTCTCTGCGACGAATTTGACTTCGGAGAATGCCGCTGCGACTAGTGCTGCGCCGGTCTCTGTAGAAATTCCGTTGGATATTTTGCAGAACAAGGCTGTTAAAAATGCCATTTCCGATACCAAGGAACTTACTTGGCAAGAGGAACTGAAGGATTGGTTCAAGAAGGGCGGCATTGTGATGTATCCGCTTTTGCTTGCCGCCGTGTTTGCGATTTTGCTTTGCCTTGAACGATTCCTGGTGCTCATGTACCGCGGTCGTTTGGGCCGCCGCTTTATGAAAAAGTTGAACGCTTTTGTCGAGGCCAAGCGTTACGAAGACGCTGCGAATCTCTGCCTCAAAAAGTGTTCGAGCCTTTCCATGGTGCTTTTTGCGGTGCTCAACAAGGCGAATGAAAATCGCGACGCCGCAGAAAAGTCCTTGCAAGAGGCATTGCTCCGCGAGCAGCCGAAATTGGAACGCCGCATGAGCCTTTTGGCGGCCATCGGAAGCATCGCTCCGCTTTTAGGGTTGCTGGGTACCGTGACGGGTATCATTACTCTCTTCACGGTGATTACCGAAGTCGGTACGAACGATGCGCGCGTTTTGGCGGGCGGTATTTCCGAAGCCTTGGTTACTACGGAAGCGGGCCTTGTGATTGCCATTCCGGTGATGATTTTGCATGGTCTTTTGAGCGAAAAGATCGACCGCGTCATCAGCGAATTCTATGTGCAGAGCATGTCGCTTTTGAACAAGATTTTCCCGAGTGCCTAGCGATTTTGTGAGACTTGCGAATTGAATAACAACTGGTACATATTCATAGAATCGGTGCGTAACACCTACGAGGCGGGCGGCGTCGTGATGCTCCCCATTTTGCTTGCGGGCGTTGTGGGGTTCTATTATCTGTATTCCAGTTGGTTCCGCATCGGTTCCGATTTTTTCCGCAAGGATGTGGGCCGGTCTGTAGAGATTATGCGTCGCGAATTGACGAACGGTAACGGAAGTGACGAAAGTATTCGAAAGTCTATTTCGCTGTTGGAAAAACGTCGCGGACTTTTGTCGCGTGAACTTCGCCGTGCCTTGAAAGTGGCGCTGGAACGCCGTTCGGAACTCCGGGATTATGCGCAGGTTCGCATGATAAAGACGGTGCAGTATATGGAGCAGGGGAGTCACATTGTGGCGGTGATGGCCGCGGCGGCTCCGCTTTTAGGACTTTTGGGAACAGTGACGGGAATGGTTTCGACGTTTGATGTTATTACTTTGTATGGAAATCAGAATCCGGTGCTTATGGCCGATGGAATTTCGGAAGCCTTGATTTCTACGCAGAGCGGACTTTTGGTCGCATTCCCGTTGACACTTTTGAAACAGCGATTGGACGAACGTATTGAACTTTTGAAGCAACAGTTGGAACTGGGTGCCACTATTTTGGAAAACTCTGTTACGTCATCCCCGACGATGGCTAACATGTCATCCCCGACCTGATCGGGGATCTAGGAATTTTTTATGGAATTTAACTTACCGCATAGAAACAAAAAGGACATGGGCATCGAAATGGGCCCCTTGATGGACATCGTGTTCATCTTGCTCATCTTTTTTGTGGTCACTTCTTCGTTTACGCGCGAAACGGGTGTCGACGTGACAAAGCCCGAAGCGCAAACCGCAAGCCAGCTGGAAAAGGAAAACTTGCTCATCGCTATCACGCGCGAAGGCACGATTCACATGAACGAACGCCAGGTGGACTTGGCGAGTCTGCAGGATATCTTGAAGCAGTCACTTGCGAAAACTCCGGACAGGGAAGCCGTTGTGATTGCGGACAAGGGCGCCGAAACGGGTGTGTTGGTGCAGGTGATTGACGTGTGCAATTTGGCTGGCGTGAAAAAGGTCTCCATCGCGGCCCAGGCGGATTGATAAGATGATTTTTTTGGCGAAGATTGTAAAACGCTTTTCGATTTTAATCGTGTCTGTGTTGAGCAGTCTTCTTTTGGTGTTCTCGGTGACGATTGCGAACATGTTCTTGACCGGGAAAATCTTCCACGAAAAGAAATACGTGAAGACGGAAGTGGCCGTCAAGAAAGTGGAAGAGGTGGAAAAGAAAATTGAAAAGAAGAAGCCCGCCCGCAAGCCGAATCGTCAAAAGGCGACTTCGCGTTCGCCCAAGGCGGGCCCGCGTATGGCTATGAATCTGGGTACGGCGAGTCATGGCGGCGGCGCTGCGATTAGCGATGAACTGGTGGCCGATTTCCGCGGTGGTGCGTTGAATACCGAAAAGGGCGATGTCGACAAGAAACCGAATAGCCGTGCGCTTCCGAGTTTCCAGGTGCCGGCGCAGATTCGCGACAAGGAAATGGATGCGCTTTTGCGATTGAGTTTTTGCGTGGATGTGAACGGGCGCGTTTACGACATCAAGATTTTGGAAGAATCTCCGGTGGGGACTGGCCTTGCGCAGGCAGGGAAGGATGCCCTTTCGCGAATGACTTTTGAACCGGCGGAAAAGGCGGGCAAGGCGGTGCCCTTCTGCGGAATGGAACAACCGTTCGAGGTGAAGTTCCATGATTAAGATGATTTTTGTTCTGCTTTTTGCGATTTTGGCGCAGGCGGCGCAGTCGCCGTACGAATTGATGGACCGTGCCAATGCACTTTATCGCGAAGGTCGTTTCAAGCAGGCGATTGTGCTTTACCGCAAGGCGGAATCCCGCGGGGCGGACCCGATCGCCACCAGTTTCAACATCGCGAACAGTTACTATCAAATCGAAAAGTATCCGGAGGCCGCCGCCACTTACCGCAAGGCGGTGGATTATTCCAGCGGAAAATTCGCACCGGCGCTTTTCAACATGGCGAGTGTCTATTTCCGTTTGCGCCAGTACCCGGAATGCGTGGCGGCGTACCACCGCGCGTTGAAACTGGAACCGGAAAATGTTTCCGGTTGGCTTTACCTAGGCGAAGCCTACGGTAAAACCGGCGATCGGGTCGGCGCTCTCCGTGCGATAGAAAAAGCATATTCCTACGACAAGCAAGACATCAGCATCGTCTACCAGCTTTCCGAAGCGAATATTGCCGTAGAGGACTTTGACCGCGCAGTCGCTGTAGTGCGTGAAGGCTACACGGCGCATCCCGAAGAAGTCGATTTCCTGGTGTACCTGGGCGACGTCTACCGCCTGAAAAAGGAATACGAGCAGAGTGCGGGTGCCTATCGCGAGGCCTTGAGCGTACGCTCTGACGATGTGAATACCCTTTACAAGTTGGCCGACGTGCTTGTGGAAGACGGCAAACAGTTCGTGGCCATGGATATTTTGAACAACATTCTTCAAATCGATCCGAAATTTACCGATGCCGCGATTTTCCTCGGGAACCTGGCCTACGACGCCAAGTTTTTGGACCGTGCGGAATTTGCCTACGAACTGGCTGCAAAGAATGGCAATGCCGAGGCTGTTTTCGGTTTCAAGAACATGGCCTACGACGCGCACCAGCAAAAACGCGACGACGAAGCGCTCCGCCTGTTAAAACTGGCGCAAAAATACTATCCGGATGACGCGACCCTCGAAGCTGACATCTTGGAATTTGAAAATCAGTAATCCGGTTTGCCACAGTCCATGGAAGTGCCTATATTTTAGGCATGCTTAATATTGTCAGGGCTGTCAGCCGCTTCCTTTCTACTTACACATCTCCCGTAGTCATCGCCTGCGCCATTGTGGCGTTCTTTGCCCCGGTCCTTTTCGGCTGGGTTCACGGCAACGTCAGTTCCATCATTTTGGGTGTCATCATGCTCAGCATGGGGCTTACGATTACGACGCAGGATTTGCGGAATCTCATGAAGTGCCCGTGGCACATCCTGCTTGGCGCTGTGGCCCAGTACACCATCATGCCGTTCGTGGCGTTCGGCCTCACCAAGATTTTCGGGCTTGATCCGTATCTTGCGGTGGGCATCATTCTCGTGGGTTGCTGCCCGGGCGGTGTTTCAAGCAACGTGATGAGTTTTTTGGCGAAGGGCGACGTTACTTATTCCGTGAGCATGACCATGGTGAGTACGCTTCTTGCTCCGATTATGACTCCGATGCTTGTCCTTTGGCTCGCCGATACGAGCATCAACGTGAATGCCCTTGGAATGTTCTTGAATATTTTGTATGTAACAGTCGCTCCGATTACCATCGGTTTTCTGTGCAACTATTTCTTTGGCAAACGCAGTGCTTTCAAGGAAATCCAAAGCAATATGCCGGCGGTGAGCGTCATAGGCCTTGGCCTTATTGTGGGTGGCGTCATCGTGACCGTCCGTCCGCAACTTTTCGCGAATGGTCTCGGTCTCATTTTCTTGGTTTTGGCGGTGGTTTTCTTCCACAACGGGCTTGGCTATTTGCTCGGCTATGGTGTCGGTCGCCTGTTCAAGTTCAATACTGCGAAAAAGCGCACCATCGCTATCGAAGTGGGTGTGCAGAATGCTGGCATGGCGACGGTGCTTGCGGCGGCCTTCTTTGCAGACCCCGCGAACGTGGCTGCTCACCCCGAAGCGGTTCTTTGCGTAGTGCCTTGTGCCATCAGTTGCGCCTATCATTCCATTAGCGGCACTGTTCTCGCGGGTATATTTGCCCACTACGACCACAAAAAAGCATTGCAGAATAATTGACTTGCCGATAATTTTGTATAGTTTTGTGTAGGGAATTCCCCTACAAGGAGATTGTATGAGATTAAAATGGGTGATTTTGCTGGCTTCGCTTACGCTCGTGTGCGCTTGTGATTCTGATAAACCTGCTGACAAACCGGTTCCGCCGTCCGTTTCGACGTCGCAACAGACTGCGAACGAAAACGCCGTATCGGCGACTGACGACCAAAAGTTTTCGTATTTGCTCGGTACGCAGTATGGTCCTCCGATTTATGTGAACGTTCCCAACGAGATTGGCGAAATGTTGGAGATGGACGCCATGGTGCAGGGAATCAATGATGATGTGAAAAAGTATAAGGACTCGACGTTTAAATTGCAGATGACTCCGGAAAAGATTCGCGAGGTCGATTCGCTCTATGCAAAGAAAATCGAAGGGCGTCGTGCTGCGGGCGACAATGCTGCCGATGTCAAGTTGGCGGGCCCCATCACGGGGAAGCCGATGACCATCGATGAAAATTCGCCGGATATCATGAAGTATTCCTACATGATGGGCGTGCAGTTGGGAGAAATGTTCATTTCGACCTGGAAAAATTTTGAGCAGGAATTTGATGTGAATTTTTATGTGATGGGAATTCGCGAAGGTATTGCCAATATGGTGAATCCTTCGGCCAAGACGACTTTCACGATGGATGAACTCAAGACTATCCACAGCAGTTATAAAAAGAAAATTGAAGTTATTATGGATGCGCGCCGTTCCAAGGGGTAGGGGAATATGATTCTTGAAAGCGTGAAGTCTCCGGCCGATGTCAAGAAAATGGACGTCGCCACTCTCGAAAATCTCGCCGCCGAAATTCGCACGGTGCTCATCAAAAAAGTTTCCGCTCGAGGTGGCCACTTTGCCCCGAACATGGGCTTCGTAGAGGCGACCATCGCCCTGCATTACGTTTTCGAATCTCCTACAGATAAATTCGTCTTTGACGTTTCGCACCAGAGCTACACGCACAAAATGCTCACGGGTCGTGCCCAGGCATTTTACGATTCCGAACATTACGGCGACGTGACCGGCTACACGGAACCCAAAGAAAGCGAACACGACCATTTCATGATTGGCCATACTTCTACTTCTGTAAGCCTTGCGTTGGGCCTCGCGAAAGCCCGCGACATCAAGGGCGAAAAAGGGAATGTGGTGGCCATCATCGGCGATGGCTCCCTCAGTGGCGGTGAAGCGTTTGAAGGCCTCGATAATGCTGGCGAATACGGTACCAATTTCATCGTGGTGGTGAATGACAACGAAATGTCCATCGCCGAAAATCATGGCGGGCTCTACGATTCCCTGAAGGAATTGCGTGCCACAAACGGGAAAAGCGAAAACAATTATTTCAAGAGCCTTGGCTTTGACTACCTCTATTTAGAACAAGGTAACGATATCGCTTCGTTGATTGAAGTCTTCAAATCCGTAAAGGATTCTCTGCGTCCGGTTGTAGTCCATATCCATACGCAAAAGGGCAAGGGCCTCAAGTGGGCCGAAGAAAATAAGGAAGCCTGGCATTGGGCTGCCCCCTTTGACCCCGAAACCGGAAAAATCAACTGGGGCAATGGTGAAAGTTACGGCGAAATTCTTGGCCAGTACCTGCTGCAAAAAATCAAGAGCGACCCGAAGGTGGTGGTGATTCATTCTGCCGTCCCTGTGGGAATCGGCTTCAATCCGGCGCGGCGCAAAGAGGCTGGCAAACAGTTTATCGATGTGGGCATTGCCGAGGAACATGCGGTGGCGTTTGCTTCCGGGCTAGCCAAGGGCGGTGCGAAGGCCATTTACAGTACTCACAGCACGTTTATCCAGCGCACGTACGATCAGATTTCGCAGGACTTGTGCGTCAATAACAATCCGGCGACGATTCTTGTGACGGCCGCCGGCGCCGACGGCATGAACGATACGGGCCACTTGTGCATTTTCGATATCCCGTTCATGAGCAATATTCCGAATTTAGTTTATCTGTGCCCCACGTGCGTCGAGGAATTGAAGGCCATGATGGACTGGGCGATTGACCAGACGGAACGTCCGGTGGCGATTCGCGTGCCGAATGCTGTGCAGCACCGGAGCGACGTGTTTGACAAGGACTACTCCAAACTGAATACGTTCAAGGTGGAACACAAGGGTAGCCGCGTGGCGCTCCTCGGACTTGGAAGTTTTTACCAGGTGGCGGTTGCCGCGGCGCTTGAACTCAAGCGTTCCGGAATCGATGCGACCATCGTGAATCCGCGCTTTGCGACGGGCGTCGATGAAGAACTACTCGAGAGCTTTTCTGAAAATCACCAGGTGCTGGTGACTCTCGAAAATGGCGTTGTCGAGGGCGGCTTTGGCCAAAAGGTGGCTGCCTGTTGCGGCGCCATGGACATGAAGGTTTTGGTTCGCGGGCTCAAGAAGGAATTCTACGACAAGGTTCCCTTTGACGAACTTTGCGAAAGAAACCGCCTGAAGCCTGCTCAAATCGCCGAAGACGTGCTTAAATTGCTCGGCTAGGGCTTTGCGCGTCTGCGGGTTTGCAGAAATAATATATTTTTTACAGGTATTAACACGGAGCGCCTATGTCTATCGGAATTCCAGAAATCATTCTTATTTTGGTCGTCGTCTTGCTGATTTTTGGTGGCAAGCGCATTCCCGAACTCGCGCGTTCCCTGGGCCGTGCCAAGCACGAATACCAGAAGGCCAAGGACGCCATCGAGAAAGAAGCCAAGGATTTGGAAAAGACGATTGACGCTGCGGCTTCGAAGCCCGAGGACAAGTGATCGCCGATAACGAAGAAACTCTCGTTGCGCACTTGGACGCTTTGCGTTCTACAATAATCCACTGCCTGGTGGCTGTCGCCATTCTTTTTGTCCCCGCTTTTTTTGCGGCTCCCTACTGCATTGATTTTTTGACAGGCATGGCTTTGCCCGCGACGGTTTCTGCTGCGACGGATTCTGCCGCGTCGGCACAGTTCCACTATTTCCATCCGATGGAAGTCTTTGTGCTGCAGATGAAGATGGCCTTTGTGCTTTCGGTTGCGGTGGCTTTCCCTTACGTGGCGCGGCAAGTGTGGCTTTTCGTGCTGCCTGCGCTTTACGAACGCGAACGCAAGTTTATTCGCAGTATCGTCTTTTTTTCGAGCGTGCTGTTCATTGGCGGGGTCGCCTTTTGCTTGCTGGTTTGCTTTCCGATGGTGGTGCAGTTCGGCATGCAATTTGCGACGGATGGAATTGTGGCGACCATCGGAATTTCGCAGGTGGTTTCGATGGCGCTGTGGCTCTCGATTGCGTTCGGTTTAATGTTCCAGTTTCCGCTGGTGACTTACGGACTTGTGAAAAGCGGCATTGTGGAATACGCGACTGTTTGCAACAAGCGGCCCTACGTGCTTGTGGGCGTGCTCGTGCTTGCGGCTGCTTTGACGCCTCCCGATGTGGTGAGCCAGTTGGTGCTTGCGATACCGACGTATTTGTTGTTTGAACTTGGGCTCTTGTGTGCCAGGCGGTATAAAAAATGAAGCTCGTGATAAAAAAGCGTAGATCCATAAGTACGAAAAAAGCTCTGCTGTTGTATTTTGCTGCGCTTCTTTTCTTTGTCCTTAGTTTTGCCCATGTTCAGAATTTAGCCGATGTGACAAAACATGAAAGGGAGATGGACCAGCTGCTGCGTCGCCCGGTCAATATGGATTCGCTGTGGAAATCGTTTCTTGTAAATGAAACGGACAAGGAACTTGGCGAACCTTACAAGGTGTATCCTATCGATGTTGATTATGCGGGCCAGAAATTCCATGCCACTTTGGTGGAGTATCCTTTTGGAAGTTCCCCGAGGGCCGATGCGCAGGATGTTTTCCCTCGTGGAATTATGTTGTATGTACACGGCTACAACGATTACTTTTTCCAGCGCGAAATGGCCGAGAAGGCCGACTCTGCAGGGCTTGCCTTTTTCGCCATCGACCTGCACTATTCCGGACGCTCGTATAGAGAGGGCGATGCCCGCGCCGACATGAGGGACTTGAAGGAATATTACCGCGAGCTCGATTACGCTATTGAATTGAGCCGACAAATTGTAAAGGAAAAAGTGGAAAAGGAGACGATGGCCAATCGTGATTCGACTGCGGAATCGTTTATAGAAGTACACGACAAAGCGATGACGATTCCTTTTGTAATGGTGGGGCACTCCATGGGTGGGCTTCTGACATCGCTTTATGTGAACGACCATCCGAAAAACAAGTTCGATGCGGTTGTTTTGAACAGTCCGTTCTTCGACTACAATTTCAATTATTTTATGCGAAAAATTGTATTCCCGGTAGTTTCGAAATTTGCCATGTATTTCCCGGACGGCTCCGTCGGCTCTACGGGCGACCCGAATTACGCCTATTCGCTCATCAAGGGCGAAAAGGGTGAATGGGAATACAATCTGGAATTGAAGAGCAAGGAACGGCCTACGCAATATCTGGGTTGGGTCCGTGCCATATTCATAGGGCACCAGCGCGTGCAAAATGGGCTGCGAATAAATGCGCCCGTACTCGTGCTGCACAGCAACTGCAGCGAAAAAGAAAAGGAATGGAACGACAACTACACGCACTGCGACGGCGTGC
Organism: Fibrobacter sp.; assembly: GCA_024398815.1. Lineage (GTDB taxonomy): Bacteria > Fibrobacterota > Fibrobacteria > Fibrobacterales > Fibrobacteraceae > Fibrobacter. The sequence continues at coordinate 14,119 of JAKSIL010000015.1, read as the reverse complement.
TCGACGTGGAACACATCAAGGAAGGGTCCGCGAATATCGGGAATGATGTGAAAATGGTCGAAGTCCAAGACGCGCTGCACGATGTATTCCTTTCGAAGAAACCCGCCCGCGACTTCGCCTACGAAACCATGTTCAAGTTTATAGATTCGGCGCTGGTGAAATCGCGCGGCAAATGAACTTTTCTATAATTTGGAAAAGAGGTAAAAATTATGATTATTGATTTGAAAGGCATGGAGACCACGGTCCTCCCGAACTTCAAGGGCGGCGAGAAGGAATTTAAGGCCAAGATGTATTTTGACGGCACGACCCGCATTATGCAGGGAACTCTCGAACAGGGCGCTTCCATCGGTTTCCACAAGCACGAAACCAACAGCGAAATCATGTTCATCTTGAGCGGCAAGGGTAAGGTGCTCATGGACGAGAGCGTTGAATATGTGGAAGCGGGCCAGTGCCATTTTTGCCCCAAGGGCCACAGCCACAGTTTGATTAACGAAAGCGCCGAACCGCTCGTGTTCTGCGCCTGCGTTCCGGAATTGGGATAAAGTAACGGAGTAGATTATGTCCAAGTTAATGCGTTCTGTTTCGGGTATTCGCGGAATCGTCGGCGATACCCTCACTCCCCAGGTTTTGCAAAGCCACGTTCGCGCCTTCATCGAAATCACGAAGGCGAAGCGCGTGGTGATTGGCCGCGACAGCCGCCCCACGGGCGATGCCATCTGCCAGTTTGTGGCGGGCGTTTGTCGCCTTTCTGGCGTCGATGTCGTGGAAGTCGGACTTTCTACGACTCCGTCCGTTGAAATCTTGACCACGGAACTCAAGGCCGATGCGGGCATCATCATTACCGCAAGCCACAATCCGCTGGAATGGAATGCCCTCAAGTTCCTCAACAACAAGGGCCTTTTCCTCGGTCCGGACGACGTGAAGAAACTCTTTGCTCTCGCCGACGCCAATGAATTCGCATACCCCGATTACAAGGACATGGGTAAATACGAATTCATGAAGGACGCCGATGGCGTCCATGTTGACGGCACCCTCAAAATTCCGTTCGTCGACGTCGAGGCAATCCGTGCGAAAAAGTTCAAGGTGGCAGTCGATGCCGTCAACGGCGCCGGCAGTTTCATCGTCCCGCGACTCTTGGAACAGCTCGGCTGCGAAGTGGTGCGCGTTCATTGCGAACCCGACGGCACGTTCCCGCGCGGTGCAGAACCGATTCCCGAACACCTGGGCGACTTGCGCGACGCCGTGAAGAAGAACGGTTGCGCCGTCGGCTTTGCCGTCGACCCGGATGCCGACCGCTGCGCACTCGTGAGCGGCGAAGGCAAGAGCATCGGCGAAGAATACACCCTCGCCATCGCCATGGAAGAAGTCCTGAGCCAAAAGAAGGGCCCCGTTTGCGTGAACCTTTCCACCAGCCGCATGAACGAAGATGTCGCCGCCAAGTACGGCTGCCCCTTCAGCCGTGCAAAAGTCGGTGAAATCAACGTGAGCCTGCAAATGATCGAGAACGGCTGCGTCATCGGTGGCGAAGGCAACGGCGGCGTGATTCTCCCTGCGCTCCATTACGGCCGCGATTCCCTCGTGGCGGCTGCGCTTGTGCTCAGCTGGATGGCTCATCACGACGGCGGCCCCGAAAAGTTCGTCGCCGAAAATCCGGCCTACGTGATGCCCAAGAAAAAGTTCGAACTCGGCGACAAGAAGGTCGCAGACATTCTCCCGAAGGTGAAGGCTGAATTCGCCGGCTGGAAGAGCGACGAACGCGACGGCCTCTGGCTCGGAAGCGAAAAGTCGTGGGTGCACGTGCGCGCAAGCAACACCGAACCCGTGATCCGCGTGATTGCCGAAGCCCCGACTGCAGAGGAAGCCGAATCCCTCTGCTCCAAAGTCGAAAAGCTCATCTAGACAAATCCAAGTAGGCGACATCCTGGAGCCCGTCGTTCGCAGAGTTTATCCCCGACTTAATCGGGATAAACTCCAGGGTGACAGAATGAATGTTTGCGTCATCCTGGAGCCACGTAGTGGCGAACGGGATCCACGCTGTTACAGCGCAATTCCCGTGTCGCGCTGGGTGACGGTGTTGCAGGCGGTTTCGAACGCTTCGGGCGTGGCCACGACGGTCACGCTTTTTTTAGCGCGTGTGATGCCCGTGTACAGAATCTGGTTCGTGAGCAGCGGATGCCCAACTTTACACGGCAGGAACATGATTACGTCGTTGTATTCGGAACCTTGCGACTTGTGAATCGTGATGGCGAATGCAGGCTCGATGGCGTCGGCGGGCAACACTGCGAGCGGGTAGAATACGAACCCTTCCGCTTTTTTGAGCATCAGGTAGGGCTGCTCCTTTGCGAAAACGACCACGCCCGTGTCGCCGTTGTACAGTTTGTACATGCTCTGGTTCTGCGTTAGAATCAACAGTTGCCCTGGGAAGAACTTCTTGTGCGGCGGAACGAAATCGGGCGAAAGTTTTTTGCAGAAGTTAATCCAATGTCCGCGAATTTTTTTGCAGGCGATTTCGTTGATGGTTTCGACGCCTTGCGGGCCTCGGCGCTCTGCGGCAAGAATGCGCATCGAGAGTGTGAGCGTCCATAGTTCCTGTGCGTCGGCGAACGCTTCGCTTTGTGCGTTGTTCATGGCGCCGGACGGATCGTAGTAAACGAGCGGTTCCACTTTTTCGGCGAGTTCCGGCAATTTTGCAAATGCGTCCAGTTTGCTTACTACGAAGTTCTGCACGGCGGCTTCCATCGCTTTCTTCGAGAGGGTCGGCGCGGCACCTGTCGCTGACGCGGAATCTGTCGGCACGATGGATTCAAATTTTACGGAATCTTTTCCGCCATCTTGCGCAAATGCCTTGCCGAAATCCACGGGTCCTGTGGAAATCCCTTCGGCGTACGATTGAACCATTTTCGCGAGTTTCCCGATGTTGGAATCGTCAGTAAAACGGTTTGACTTGCGGAGTTTTACCACGAAATCCCTCTGCGGATTTTTCTGGTTCAGGATTTCTCCCAGCACGGCGCCGGCTTCTACGGAAGGCAACTGGAACGGATCCCCTAGTACGAAAATGCGCGCGCCTTGCGGAATGGCCTGCAGCAATGCGGCGAACATCCCGATGTCAATCATGCTCGCTTCGTCGACCACGAAAATCGTATTCGGGTTGAAATGTGTTTCGCTGTTGTAGTAGAACTTGCCCGTCTTTGGGATGTACTTGAGCAAACGGTGGAGCGTACTGCTTTCAAGGGCTTGCAACTTTCGGAAAATTTCGCCGTCCTTGAATTCGTCGCAGATTCCGTTCAGACCGTCCTGTATGCTTTCGCGCATGCGGTCTGCAGCCTTGCCGCTCGGGGCTGCCAAACGGATGTCCCAGTTTTCCAGGTATTCGCGGTTCAATTCCAGCAGGTTCCACAAGATGTACAGCACCACGGTCGTCTTGCCGGTGCCTGGGCCGCCTGTGACAATCAGGTTTTCGTTTTGCCCACGCAGAATGGCTTGCGCCTGTTCTTCGTTTATGCGGAATTCTCCATCCAGATTTTCGGCTGTTTTAAAACGTTCTTCTTTTTTGTGGAGGCGTGCGATTTTCGCAATGCATTTTGCCACGTCGCTTTTTGAAAAGTTCTCGCCTCCCGTGAACAATTTTTTTGCAGCGCCTTCGATGTTTATTTTTGCCTTGTAGTATTTTGTGGCATAGATTTTGCGGGCTTTATCCGAATTTGCATTGTTCGAATTTGCGTCCTTCACCACAAACAAACGCGATTCGCCGCTCCAGTCAATGATATTCGTGTAGCGGTTCTTCAAAATATCCGCAATTCCGTTTTGCACGATGGGCTCGAAGACTTCGGCGTCGATGGGCTCGTCGCAATCTTGCATGAGTCCTTCCCACTTGGCTTTCCATTTTGCAAAGAATTCGCTTGCGTTGAGCGAAAATTGCGTGTTGCCATCGTCTTGCATCGAAAGCAGCATGTAAAAGAACTTCTGCGCGTTTGCAGAAATCGCAGAATCCTTTTCGCGCAAAAGTTTGTGCAAGTGCGCGTTGATGGGCTGCGTGGCGCGTGCTTCGCGGAGGGCTTCGAAAAATACGGACAAGTCTTCGCTTAAAATCTGTTCGTGGGTCATCTTAGGCGTCCTCCCCGTTTTCTGCGTCTTCGCTTGAGATTTTCTTTTTAGCCATCAGCGACTTGAGTTTGGCGAATGCTTTTTCGAGGCTTTCGAAATTTTCCCAGGTGTGGCTGTAAATGCCGCTGTCGCTCCCTTCGCGTGTTCCGCGCAAGAATACGTAATAGATTCCGCCGAAATGTTTTTCGAAAATTTCGTCGTCGCTTGCGTCGGGATAGAACTGTTCCAGCCATTTGACAAGGCAGTAACTGTAAAGAACCCTTTGTATGGAGTAGTCCTCGTCCACTTTGTTCTTGACGGCTTCGGCACTGTAGATGTCGTTTTCGAGCAAGTCCGATTTCCAGTCCAGAATGCAGTAGCGCTTGCCGCCGTCATTTTCGGTGCGCACGAACAATAGGTCGATGAACCCTTTGAACATGCGCTGCAGAACTTCACTGCCGGCGCCGCATTCGGCGAGGGTCGCGTTCATGTTGAATTGACATTCCGCTTTTTTGCAGTTCGTCGGGATGTCCACCAGTTCAAAAGTTTCTCCGGTGCGGTTGGCGGCGCTTATGGCCGGGAACTTGGCGTGCAGCGTATTCCATACGATTTCGGCGGTGTAGTCGCTCCATTCCTTTTTGTGCTTCCAAAGAGGCAGACCCTGTTTTTTGAAATGCTCTTCAATCTTGTTGACCAACTGTGCATGGTTCTTGGCTGATTCAAGCGATTTGACGACTTGCCCGAATTCAAAGAACTTGAGTTCTTCAAAAATGGAGTGGAGTGCGTTACCCAATTTATTGCCCTTGGGGTACTTGATTCGGCTCGCTTCTTGTGCGGAATCCTGAACGGCGGATGATTCCGCTTCGGAACCTTCCTTGTCGGCGCGGTCGAAACCGCTTTCGCTCACGTTGTCGTCGGCTTTGCCGGCCAGCGTAGAATACGAGAATTGCAGAATGCTGAGCCCTGCCATTTTCTTTTGCAAATCTGCGGCCGCTTGCTCCTGCGTTTCGCGCGTGGCGATTCCTGCGGCATATTCAGTAGCGATTCTTGCGGCAGAACTTATGGAGGCCGCCTCGGCATCGTTATCCGTGGCTTCGTTCAGCGGCTTCAAAATCTTTTGTTTGACTTCGTTGCGGATATTTTTTGCGTTTGCTTCGTCCCAGGGCTCGTTCAAAAGCGTTTCAATGTATTCGCTGTGCTTGTCGCAGAAGTTGTCCATGGCGCGTTTCAGGAATACGTATTCTTTTTTGCAAGCGCCCGTTTTCGTGTCGTTCCATTTTTTGTAACGCGGCAAAATCAATATGGAAGAGGCTCGAGTGAAATTCACATAGAACAAGCGCTTCCATTCTTCCATTTCTTCGGCTTTGCGCACATCTTTATCGTGCGGTTCAAAGCCCATCTGTATGCTTTCGCCTTCATGGTAAATGTACGGGCCGCTGGTATGAGTGTTGAACTGCTTGAAACCTGCCACAGAAATGACCACGGGGAATTCCAGACCCTTCGAAGCGTGGATGGTCATGACTTGCACGGCGTCGAAGTCGGTGCCTTTGGCCACCAAGTTGCCGTCTTCATCGTCGGTGTCGGCGTCGTCGTTGCGGAGATTTTCCAAATGGCGAATCAAGTCTCCCAGGCAAGCGTTGTTCTGGTACAAGAAACTGATGCAGTAATTGCCTATCTGCCTGAGTTTGGCCAGATTCTGCAACATGGAAAGATCCATCAATCGCTTTTCAATCTGGGTGTTCTCGTAAATGCGTTCCTGCATTTCGGCAAAGCGCCTCTTTTGAGCCAACTGCTTCCATTCCATAATGCGTATGCGCGCCGGATTCGAAGGGTTGTCGAATAAGTCCTTTTCGACATCTTTCAAGTTGACACGGAAAAAGTCGGTAATCAAGGCTTCGTTCAAAATGCGACGATTGCGTGCCGAAAAGTCGGTGGCGTCGATGGCCTTGAAAAGCGCAATCCATTCACTGCATTCGCGCCCGTTGAACAAGTTCGTATCTTTGTATCGCGTGAACGGAACGCCGGCGCTTCGCATGGCGTCTTCGATGATTTCCATTTCGGAGCGAGTGCGTGCGAGAATGGCGAAATCCCTGAAGGTCACGTTTTTCAGCGCGTTGGGATGCTCCTTGTCGAAAACCTGCAAAGCCGTTTTCATTTGCTTTTTGCCTGCGTCATCCACTGATTCCGTGAACGAGCAGAATTCTACAATCTTTTTTACGGCAGCTTGTGCAAATGCGGTTTCATCACAGTCCGGAGTCGAAACAATGAACGCCTTTTGCGGTTTCCCGTTGAACGTGGGCTCCATCTTTTCGGTGCCTTTCGGGAAATTGGAATTGGAGAATGTAATCGTGGCCTTGGCTTCTTTGTCGTTCGGGGCAAAAAAGTCTTCGCTCTCGATTTTTTCGAACAAGTGATTGCAGCCCTCGATGATGCTTTTTGTCGAGCGGAAGTTGTTGACCAGGGAACTTTGCTTGCCGCGATTCTTTATGGCGTCCGTCGCCTTTTGGTAAACGGTGACATCGGCGCCCTGGAAACTGTAAATGGATTGCTTGGGGTCGCCCACCACGAAAATGGGGTTGAACAACTTGCTGAAAATATCCCACTGCAGTTGGTTCGTGTCCTGGAATTCGTCGATGATGGCGAAATTGTACTGCTGTCGCAATTTTTTGCAAAGTTCGGAATCGGCTCCGTTGTCGCCCTTCGCCATGACGGCTTTGTGCACCGAAAGAATCATGTCGTTGTACGATTGGCATTTGTGGGCGAGTTTGTAGGCCTGCCATTTTTCGAACAGTTCCGGGATTTGCGAATTAATGAATTTGTTTGTAAAAGCGTCGAAGGCTCTGCCGAGAAAACCTTTTAGTTCGTAAAAATATTTGAATGCATTGTAGGCATCTGCGGGCCATTTTTTGGGCGTGTTCCCGTCTTTGAAAGATGAGCCGTCGTACAAAGTTCCGCTATCCCATTTTTCAATGGCTTCGACGAAATCTCCAAGGGTTTTGGAATCCTTTTTCTGTGTGAAACAACAGTCTTTATGTTCTCTCATCACGTTGAGATTTTCTTTGACGCCTTCGCTTCGTGAAAGCTCTTCAAAATTTGTGGGCGGGACATCGAAACCGTATGTATCTACATGATTGATGGTAATGATTTCGGACCCTTCGCTCGACAATCCCTTGTAGGTGTTTATGGCGTTGCAGAGTTTTGTGCTGAGATCCTTTAAAAAGTTCTGTGCCTTTCCGCAGTTGTCCAAAAGAATAGAGAACGCGCTATCTTCCAGCCATTTTTCGCGAGACCATTCGGCGACGATTCCTTCGACGAAGTTTTCGTCAATCATCGCCATGTCGAAAGGTCGACCGGCATCGTATGCGTTTTCTCGCAGCGTTTTTTGGCAGAAGGAATGGATGGTGAAAATGGGGGCGTTGTCCACTTCGCGCAGCGCGTCTATGAATTTTTGAACATCCTTTACGCGGTTGTATTCGACGTCTTCTGTGTTGTCCTTGTTCAGTTTGCCGCTGTCGATGACTTCTTCGATTTTTTTGCGGATGCGATCCTTCAGTTCGCCTGCGGCCTTTTCGGTGTAGGTGACAATCAGGATTTTTTCAAGAGGCGTTCCGTCGTTCAAAAGCCTTGCCACAATCTGCTGGATGGTGTAGGTTTTGCCTGTGCCTGCAGAAGCCTCGATGCAGAGGCTCTTGGAAGGGTCGAAGAATTCGTTGGAACCGATTTTTTTGCTGTCGAAATTCATGTTGCGGTTACCTTCCTTCGATTTCCATTTCAATGAGAGATTTCTGTTTTTCAGCGGCTTGTTTCCAATCGTTGGCGAACTTCGGCGTGACTTCGAATCCCACGTCTTTGCGCTTGTCGAACATGTTGCGCTTGCCGAAGAATTTCCAGGCGTCGGTCAAGGCATCGGTGTAATCGACGAAATTCTTGTATTCTTCGTTGAGCATGTCGGCGGGCACGGCCTTTGCGTATTTTTCGATGTAAGCGGCATCGTATATGCTCTGCAGTTTTTGCAGCGCCTCTTCGCTGTTCATGCACACGCTGGCCGCTGACGGTTTTTCTGCATTGATGTCGGAACTGTAGATGGAAATGCTTACGGTCTCTTTTTGTGTGGAATTTTTCTGTGCGATGAGGGCGAGCGCTGCAATGTAGGTGCTCAAGTATTTACTTGTTTTGAAACCCGGTTTTGATTTTGAACCAGGCTTTGACGAAGTCACCGAAATAAGATGGTTGCGGTTTGCGTTACACCACGGAAGCGTGCCGTAAAGCGTCCACCGTATTTCTTTTCCGTTGGCGATTTGTTTTATCGGCAATTCAATCTTTTCGTGGTTCGCCCATTGTGCTGGACTTTTGATTGGGGAATCTTCTTCGCCTTCGTTCATTTGGGACACGACTAGACCGCATTTGCTTTTGCAACTGCGAATCAGTTTTTCTCCGTACATGCCGTCGGGCAATTCACCGGTGAGTTTCAAGTCTTTTATGAGCTCGTCGTGATTTTCGCTGTTCTTGAAAACTTCAGCTTCGAGCATGGAATTTACGAGGATGCTGTTCCCCAGGTTGTTGAAATCGATGGGCTCGAAAAATTCTGTTTCAGGGTCCACGTCGTCTTCGCGTTCGTTTGTATCCAAAGTGTAGTCAATGCGGAACTGGAACGGATCTTGCAGATACTTTTGCAATTCCCTGAAACTCGCACGCTCTGGGAATTTTGCAGTACTTGAATAATCCGGTTCATCTTGTTTTTCCTCTTCCCCGGGGGAACTGGTGCGTTTGCGGTCTTCGTCCCTGTTTTCTACGGGGTTTACCATGCCGTCGTAAGTGGCCCTGTTGCGCCATTCCTTGGGCGTGAAAAGTTCTGTGTACGGGCGCTTTTCGTCAAGTGGAATTTCTATTTCGGGCCAGATGTTCTTGATGCTTTCGCCCACGGAGCAGCTTTCGCAGCCGAATTTTTCCTTGGCCGAATCCTTGATGGCATTTTTCAGGAACATGCGAATGTCGCTTACAATCGAAGTGGGGTAGAGCTCTTCATCTTTGGCGAGGTTCGTGTTCATGTAACTGATGTGGAAACTTTCGCTTGCGCTCATGAGTTGGCACAGGAAGGCATAGCGGTTCTTGGCGACAGGCGTGTCATCGCCAGGCCACATTTTTTGAGTGTTGCGCAAGTCCAGGGAATCCTTGCGGATGTTCCCGGGGAAACTTGTGGAACCCGCACCGATAAAGAACACATGCTTTACGGGAATGATGCGGTTCGGGATAAATTTTGCAAATGTGATTCCGTTTACGAATAAATTGCCGCAACTGTATTCCGTGCTTTCGGCTGCGCAGACGAGCGTCTGCAAAACGCATTCCCAAGGGATGCTTTTTCGTCCGGCATCAAATTGGTAGCGGAGAATGTCGAAACCCGCAGTCACGTGCTGGTAGACAATCGATTCGCCACTGAATCCGTCGGGCGCATAGGGCATGGCAACCCATTCGGCCAGTTTCTCGGCAAGTGTATCCAAAAGTTCCGGGGTCACGGCATCGTTCTTCTTGACAAAGCCAATCCATTCTTCCAAAGCGTCGATGGCGTCTGCGAATTTGCAAAGACTGCGACTGTTGGCGCTTGCGATATCGGAATACGGGCGGATGTCGTCAAAATCGTCTTCGGTGAATCTCGAAAGCAAAAGCCTGCGAACTCCCGCCATCCAGTCGTCTTCCTTGCCTTTACGGTTTCGGTACATGTGGATGTTTTCAATCCATGTTTCCCAGGCGGCTACATCGTCGTCGGTAATCTTGCGAGTGTGCTGCACCACGGGATTCCGCATGAGCGCAAAGAACGAAGGCCTGTTGATGGTCTGTATGTCGGGCGTCAAAAGTCCGCATAAAACGTTTATCGCGTCGAACGTGAGCGAAGCCCTGGCCGGCGAATCCACAATGGAAAATGGAACATGCAATCCGTCACTCGAATTCTGGTCGAAGGCCTGGTAAATGGCCGTGCGATAATTGTCCAAGTCCGGCGAAAAGACCATGATGTCGCTGATGCGGTTCACGGCGTTCCCGTTCGCGTCGCGTTCTGCCAAAAGTTTGCAAATTCGCGAATGCAAAATCTGCATTTCGCGCTCGCGCGTGGGTGCCGCCGTCAGCGAAAAACTGGAATCTTCCTTGAATCCCGTGCGCTCGAAATTTGCAAGCAGTTCCGGCTGCGTCTTGGCGCGTTCCGCCACCATCATCTGCACCTGGTGCAAAAGCGTGTCTTTGCCCTTGGCGAATTCGATGGGCGTGTCGTCAAAATCGTGGTTGTAGTTTGCCGCCTCGCACCAAAGCTTGATATTGTCGCGACCCGATTTTCCCCAGTTCGCGAGCAGGGAATTTTCGTTTTTAAAATCGATGTCTTCCCAAAAATCCTTGCACGGGTTTTGAATGTAGGCGTAGATGTCGTTTTGCTCGGCGAAGTTCTGCAAAATCACGCGGTAGAATTGTCCCATGCCGCCCAAGCCGAAAACGAACACCGGCAAAATATTGCCGCCGTCGGTAAATTTCTCGCAGTGGAACTGCCCGTTTTCGCGCAGGCAATCGCTGTACAAAAAAGGAATGGTCAAGTAGGTGACGTTTACCGGGCCTTCCTTGTCTTTGTTCTTGCGCGCGTTCGTGGCGGCAAAGACTTTCGTAAGGAGCGAAGGCTCGTTACCGTCCATGTGGAAAATTTTCGAGTAAAGTTTACGCTGCCATTCTTCGCGCGGGCCGCCGTCGAAGAAATCCTTCAATGCGCCCTGCTTCCAGCAATCCAGAATTCCAAGGGAGTTCCCCTGTTCGTCGATTTTGCCTTCGCCCGTGTGCATGAATTTGCCCGGGCGGCTCGCTTCGTATTCCTGGAACAGTGTCGCCATTCGCAGCGCCAAGTCGAAGGCGTGATTGTGGTCGATTTTCCCGTCGACTTCCAGGTAGCGCACGACTTCGCTGCCTAAGCCCTTGTAATTCGGCGTGCCCTTTTCGTCGCATCCGTAAAGATAGGCGAGGATGACGCTTTGCAGCATGTCGCTGTTCAGTTTCTGCTTTTCGATGCTGTCGCCCACCAAAATTTCCATGAGGAACCGGTCGATCATCATGGAATTGAAATTCGCGAGCGTGCCGCGGGTCCTTACCCAGTGCAGCCTGAACCACTGCTCCAGTTTTGGGTCGGGGAAAACGATGATGGGTGCTATGAATGGACTTTTCCAAACACTTGAAATAGCCTCGATCATTTCGTTGGCGAGGCTTTCCAAGTTAAGGGCGAATTTCAGATGCAGCATAGTTCTAATATACCTAATGTAGTTCCGTATATATATCGCTCTATGCGACGGAATTGTCAATAATTATCTTCTGCGCAGCAGAAATTTTTGCGTCTGCCGCCGGAATGCGAAGGTCTGCCGCGGAATTAGCGTGTTTGCCGCCCCCTCTCGCGTCATCCTGGAGCTCCGCAGGAGCGACGGGATCCAAAAGCGCCCGTTTTCGCGCATTGTGTGCGTCCCTTCTCGCGTCATCCTGGAGCTCCGCAGGAGCGACGGGATCCAAAAGCGCCCGTTTTCGTCGTATTGCATTTTTCGGCACGCTTATGTATATTTTCACCGTAGCAAATAATCCTCCCGACGGCGTTGCAGATTTCGGCTAGGGAAGCCGGAGTCAGTCCGCGAAAGCGGATGTCGCAGAACGGGGAGGCGGATCATTCTTGCGGAGAGCGCAGGCCGAGGGGGTAAAACCACCTGCAGCGTCGCAATACAAATCCCGCAAACAACGAACGATGGAAATCGCGCGGCAACCTGCGCGGTAAATTTTGCATTGCGTTTTTGACGCAAAAAGGGAATTCTATGGAAAAATGCAAAATGACGATAGAAGAAATCCTTTCTTTAGACGAATCGCAGACTTTTGACAGAAAGTCCATAAACATAGCGCCCAGGGATTTGTCCAACCACGTTAGCGCTTTTGCGAATGCAGATGGCGGCATCATCGCCATAGGAATTTCCGATAAGTCGAAACGCATCGAAGGCGTTGACGACCATCAAAAAGAAGTGAATGAACTCCTCCGCGTGCCCATGGATTTTTGCACTCCGACAGTCCCTTTCGTACACGAGTTCGTAGAATGCATCGACAGCAAAGGCCGAAGGAACCACGTTCTACTCTTGCACATCGATGCAAGCCCGCTCATACACGAAAACCAGGCGCACGATGCATACATGCGCGTAGGCGACAAGTCCAAGCAGCTTTCGTTCGAGGACCGCATGACGCTCACTTTCGACAAAGGCTTGCGCATTTTTGAAGACTTCCCGGTGCCGGAGGCGAACTATGAAGACATCGACGAAACATACCTGAAGGAATACCTTCAATTAATCGGGTGTTCAAAACCGCCACGAGAATATCTACTGCACAACAAGAACTTCGCAACACTTCGCGATGGTGTGCTCAAGCCAAGCGTCGCCGCCATCCTCCTGTTCGGCAAGAACCCGCAACAATTTTTCCCACGGGCGCGCGTGCGATTTATACGCTACGAAGGCAACGAGGAAAAGTTCGGTGCGCAGATGAACGTCGTCAAGGACGTGACATTCGAAGGGCGAATCCTTCAGCAAATCCAGAATACCGTCGACTACATACAAACTCAAATCAAGGAACGCACCTACCTCACGTCAGGGGGAATCTTCACGACGGAACTAGAATACCCCGAATTCGTGCGGACGGAACTCGTGGTGAACGCAGTGACACACAGGGACTACACCATCCGCGGCACAGAAATCCAAATCAAAATGTTCGACGACCACCTTGTCGTGGAATCGCCGGGCAACCTCCCCAAGATGGTGAAAATCGACAAAATCCGCGAATCGCACTTCGCCAGGATTTCGCACATCGCCGAATACCTGAAAAGCTACAAGTACGTCAAGGACTTTGGCGAAGGAGTGGACCGCATGTGCCGCGAAATGGAAGCCTCCGGACTCCCGAAACCCGAATTCAGGCAAGTCGCGTTCATACTGAAGGCCATTGTGAAAAATACGGGATTTGAACAACAAAAAGTTGACTTTGAAGGAAAAAACCTTGGGATTGAGGGAGAAAAAGTTGACTTTGAGCCCCAAAAAGTTGACTTTGGGTCCCAAAAAGTTGTCTTTGACGGACAAAAAGTTGACTTTGAAAAAATCATATCTCAATCCAAATACAATTCAACAGCAAAGAATCACCTAAAGCAAATTATTTCGGATATAGAACCGAATCAAGTTCTTAGCGCACAGTATGTTGCTAAACTTTTGGATTGCAGCAAGACATCAGCAATCAACCTTTTGAGTAAAATAAAATCCCTGAACCTTATCGAGCCGGTCACCGGCAAAGGCAAAGGGAAGTACATATTGAAGAAAATCTAAAAGCAACTTGCAAACTACAAACAAATTAACATTTGGTATATTAGGAGGTAAAAATGACAGTCAAAGAACTAAAGGACATCCTTTCGCGAATTCCGGACAATGCACAAGTGACCTACTGGTGCAGCGATGGTTACACTCCTCTCCCTGTAGATACAGTGGGAATGGTGGATACGCCGAGAAAAGACTATAGCCTTAATTTTTGCATACGCGAGGAAGAAATGCTCCCGTACATTTGCCTTGGCGAGGCTAGTGAACTGGATGAATTTTTTAAGCCGCAAAAAACGTATCATGTGGACGGGGAATGAAATTGGGAGCGAAAAACTATAGGAACGGGCTTTTTCGCAATTTTGAGGGATGATTATTTAGCGATTGCTGTTATGAAATGAATGGAAAAATGCAAAAAAGGCTCTCGTTTTGTGACGTCTAAAAAAATAAGTGCACTTTTTTAAACGCGAATTCTCATCGTCAAGTAAATCCAATCATGGCTGAAAACAAAAAAAATCCCTAGGAAATGAATCCTAGGGATGGTTAGGTTTCTAACTTGTGTTTTGACGCCAATGGCGTCAATGCTTCGGCTCGGTAATGCAAATACAAGCATTTGCGCTACACTCGCCTTGTACATTTTTCGACCAAGAAAAGGACAAGCGATGAGACTTAACCGAGACATAAGATACCAAATT